>JAUXMV010000075.1 GCA_030683155.1 Bacteroidales bacterium | reverse complement strand
ACAGTTAACTCAGAACCTATTACAGTCAATGTTTTACCAATTTTGCAACCGGAAGTAAGTATTTCAGCCAGTGATAACAATGTTTGCGACGGCACTGAAATTATGTTTGAAGCTTTTCCACAAAATGGCGGCGCTGCGCCTGTTTACAGCTGGTTTGTCAACGGTGTAAGTGTCGGCGGAAACAGCCCCATTTTAAATTTAACACCGGCCAATGGCAGTCAGGTTCAATGCTTTCTCACTTCCAATGCAATTTGCGCAGCCAATGGTGCTGTGGCTTCACAACTGATTGAAATGGTGGTCAATGCACCATCCGTGCCAGCAGTTGTGGTTGAAGCCAGTCAAACCAATGTTTGTTTTGGCACTGAAATTACTTTTAATGCATTGGCTGTCAATGGTGGCGATACTCCTGTTTATCAATGGATTGTTGATGGTTCTCCTTCAGGAGAAAATCAACCAACGCTGACTTTGACCATTACAGCTGAAACCACTGTTTCATGTATTCTTACCTCTAGTTTGGAATGTATTACCCAGGAGCAAACGGCTTCAAACGAAGTGTTAGTGAGTGTTACGGAAACAATTGTGCCTTCTGTCAATGTTGCGGCCTCTGCCATAGAGGTTTGCGAAGGTACTGTGGTTGTTTTCTCAGCCAATCAAAGTGGCGGAGGAAACGCTCCTGTTTATGAATGGTTCGTCGGCGGAGAATTAATGGGCAATAATCCTACTTTTGAATATGCACCCAACAATGGGGAACAAATTTATTGCATCCTCACCTCGAGTGATGCCTGCGCAGATCCGCAAACAGTTAACTCAGAACCCATTACAGTCAATGTTTTACCAATTTTGCAGCCAGTTGTAAGCATTTCAGCCAGTAATAACAATGTCTGCGAAGGCACTGAAATTGTGTTTGAAGCTTTTCCACAAAATGGTGGTGATGCGCCGGTTTACAGCTGGTTTGTAAACGGTGTAAGTGTCGGCGGAAACAGCAATAGTATTAATTTAACACCGGCCAATGGCAGTCAGATTCAATGCTTTCTCACTTCCAATGCAACTTGCGCAGCCAATGGTGCTGTGGCTTCACAACTGATTGAAATGGTGGTCAATGCACCATCAGTGCCAGCGGTTGTGGTTGAAGCCAGTCAAACCAATGTTTGTTTTGGCACTGAAATTACTTTTAATGCATTGACTGTCAATGGAGGCGATACTCCTGGCTATCAATGGATTGTTGATGGTGTTCCTTCAGGAGAAAACCAACCAACACTGACTTTGACCATTTCAGCTGAAACCATTGTTTCCTGCATTCTTACCTCAAGTCTGGATTGTATTACCCAGGAGCAAACGACTTCCAATGAAGTGACTGTGGCTGTAACAGAAACGATTGTGCCTTTTATAAGTATCAGCACACCTTCCAATATTGTATGCGGATCAGGGGCAGTGACTTTTGAAGCAACGGCAACCGGACAAGGCAGCGATCCTGCCTGGGACTGGAAGGTAAACGGAGTTTCAATGGGTACAGAACAAACATTTACCTATTCACCGCAAGACGAAGATGTTGTAGAATGCTCTTTAACATCGGCTGAAGTATGCGCAAATCCACAAGTGGCAAGTTCCGAAGCCATCTTGATGCAGGTGTCTCCCGAAATAATTCTGACAGAAATCTCTCACTCCAATGCCATCTGTCAATCAGACAATGGAAGCATAAACATTTTAGCCGTCGGAGGTGCTGCTCCATTATTTTATACCATCAATAATGGAATTACCTGGCAGGAAAATGGTTTTTTTGAGCAGCTTTCGCCCGGATTCTACAGTATTATGATAAAGGATGTTAACAATTGTAATCTTGAAATGTCTGAACCACTTCAAATTATGAGAGAAGGAGGCCCTGAAATTACTCATATCGTTGCAGAACCCCCGTCAGGTGGTTTTGACAACGGTTCAGCCATTATTTATGCTGCAGGAGATAATGGTCCATTTGAATACAGCACAGACAATAATGTGTGGCAAAGTTCAAACACTTTCAGCGGACTTGCAGAAGGCATTTATCAAATTTATGTAAAGGACCAAAACAATTGTACTTCCACCACCACGCTTGAAGTGCAGGCAGCATCCATAAGACTTTTCGCCGGAGCAGCCAATGCCTGTGTTAATGTCAGCTTCAGCGTTGATCTCGAAACTGATGGCTTTTCTGCAATGAGCAGCATACAGCTGGATCTTGATTACGAAACCAATTTAATGCATTTCGAAGGTTTGGAAGCGTTAAACCCACTTTTTGCCAATTCAACAATTGACATAATTGAGGTTTATTCAGGAAGAATACGTCTGAAGATAAGTGGCAACGACCCATACAATATGCCAGGAGGTGGCAGGATAGCTTCACTCAGATTCAGGAGTCACGCCCCCACAGGCCTTACATCGCTCGAATGGAATTCTGAAACTGAACTAACGAAAAGCAATGCAACAACAGCATCTATATCAATGGCCAGCAATGCCATCAGGTTATTCACAGCGCCTGAAATAAAAGTTCAGGGGATTTCGGAGTATTGTCAGGGCGAACCGGTATTGCTTGAAATACAATCAGGAAGCCTTAATGCTTCTGCCAGCTGGGTAGGCCCAAGCGGTGAAATAATGAACGGATCAGCATTGCAAATAAATGATGTAGCCTATGGTATGGCAGGAAACTATATTGCCGTTGTGACAAGTACTGACGGCTGTGTGAGCGAAAAGGAGGTACAACTTATTGTGAATCTGTGCGATTATAAACCGGATATTCCAAACGCATTCAGACCAGATTCCAATCCACCAAATAATACATTTAATCCTGTTTTTGGGTCTGTTGTTCCTGCTGATTTCCAAATGACAATTTTCAACCGCTGGGGAATGGTCATCTACGAAACAAACGACTACAGCAAAGGCTGGGATGGCACAATGAACAATGCGCCGCAGCCAATGGGTGTGTACACATATATGATCAGATTGAGTATTTATGCCAATACCCTCTCCCCTGCCAATGCATTGATTTTCACAGGAACAGTAACTTTGTTTAGATAAACAGTGTCGAATTAGTTGAACGCTGATTTGGTAGCGAGTAATCGTGACTCAAATTTCTCAAAAGAAAAACTCACTCCCTGTTTTTGCTGTCGATAATGATTGTGACCGGGCCATCATTAATAAGTTCAACCTGCATCATAGCACCAAATTCCCCCGTTTGAACCATGCGGCCGGCTTCGGATTTTAGTTTCTCAACAAACATTTCGTAGAGCGGGATGGCCGTTTCGGGCCGGGCGGCGCGTATGTAGCTTGGACGATTGCCTTTTTTTGTGCTTGCGTGCAAAGTGAACTGACTTACCACCAAAAAATCACCTTCAGCAGCCATTATGTCGAGATTCATCACGCCATTTTCATCTGGAAAGATGCGCAAGCGTGCCAGTTTACCACAAAGCCATTCAATGTCTTCCTGTGTATCGGCTTCTTCAATACCCAGCAAAACGAGCATTCCTTTTTTGATGGCACCTTTGGTTTTTCCACCGATATGCACCGCAGCGCTGCTAACCCTTTGAATCACTACCCTCATTTGTGTTGAATTAAAATCTGAAAAACAGGCCGCAAATTACTAATTTTGCAGCAAAAGAACTACAATGACACATTTAAGTGTAAATATTAATAAAGTAGCCACATTGCGCAATGCCCGCGGAGGCAATGTTCCGGATGTGCAGCTTTTTGCGGTAGACTGCGAAAGATTTGGTGCTGAGGGAATAACAGTCCATCCACGCCCCGATCAGCGCCATATCACTTTCCGCGATGTGGAGCTACTTCGGCCATTGGTGAAAACCGAATTCAATATCGAAGGTTATCCCACAGAAGATTTTATCCAATTGGTAATCAACAACAAAGCCGATCAGGTGACACTTGTTCCTGATGAACCCGGACAGCTTACTTCCGATCATGGCTGGGATACCATCAAGCATAAAACATTTCTAAAAGCGATCATCAAACGCTTTCATGCTGCCGGTGTCCGTGTTTCTATCTTCGTTGATGCGGATATTGAAATGGTGAGGCATGCAGTTGACACAGGCACCGACCGCATTGAATTGTACACCGAAAGCTATGCGAAAAATTATCCGGTCGACAAGGAAATGGCCATTGCACCTTTTGTGGCTGCAGCTTTGGAGGCGCAAAAACATGGATTAGGTCTGAATGCAGGTCACGACCTGAGTCTGGAAAACCTACAGTATTTCTCACAAAATATTCCCGGATTGCTCGAAGTTTCTATCGGACATGCCCTGATCAGCGAAGCATTGTATTATGGTATCGAAAACACCATTCAAATGTACAGAAGACAGTTGATGGTTAATCAGTCCTAATTTTCAACCATGTTGGTCGATAAAGAATTGAAATTCAATTATTTTTAGTTAAGATGACTCAGGTCGGCTCCTCAAAGAGCCGGCCTTTGTTTTTGAATTACTGTTTTTGAGTAAAGTGGTTTATGTTTATAGCTGTTCCACAAAGAGCAACAGAGAATTCACAAAGATTCTCAAATGGATCAGTGTTAACAATTAATATTCAGATACTTTTATTGATTCACCACATTATTTCACCACAAAACCAAGCAATACAACATTCGGCTAAATAACCTAAAATCCATTTTTTGTTCACTGAAACATTTACCGTGTTTCTAAAATATTATTTAATACCAAAGCGGGAAGTTTTGCATTCATTCCATAAACAGCTTAAGCAGAATTTTCGGTTGAAATATTTTCTGGCGGATAGTGAAGATGTCATTTAATATCAGAAGCAAAGCTCAATTAATATAATTTGCTTTTGAAAGTCATACAGAAGAGACAATAAAAGAGCTGACATTTTCACAACTTTTAGGTTTGGGCAAAATTCACCTGTTCAATTACATTCATGCTAAGCCTCTTCGGAAATCCAGAAAAAAGAATGGCAGAAAACCTTCAATTTAGCGAGGCCATCTAATCTTTTTGAGAGGATTATTTTTATAATCGCAAGGAGATCTACTTTTGTTATTGTTTATCAGGTATTTACAATTTAGAAAAATAATTATAAATATTTACCGAACAATGGTATTATACAATAAAGTTTCTGTGTAATTTTATGCCTCGAAACAACAAAAACCAAAGATGAGGCATAATACACACCATCTGCTTTTCCTTTTTTTGATAAACAGCCTTGTATCAGCAAATTTATTTGCACAGAACAATTATTACGTATTGCATGGCGATACAATTACTGACCACAAGGTTTTGTTTCAGAAACCCTTTATGAATGCTCAATGGTGTCCTGTTTATGATGGCACTGAAATCATCCAGTACAGTCCGTCCGAAGTTAGCATCTGCAAAACAGATAATTCATTGTTTGTATCCGCTGAAATTGAATTAGATAGTGAACAGAAACTAGTTTTCCTTGAACTACTTGCCGAAGGCAGGATAAAGCTTTATGCTTATCATGCAAATTATGACACCTATTATTTGGTTCAAAAACCCGATAATTCATTTGTTTTTCTTGAAAAACCGAAGAAAGATAAAACCGGCGCAACATTGAGGGAGCAAATATTTGATATAACCGGAACTGACGAGACTGCCATTTATTTGCAAAGAATTAAGTTCAATAACAATTCGCTCATTTCGGCTGTCAATCGATTAAATCACCCTAAAAAATGGTACCGGCATGCCTTTGGAATGGGTATACAGGGAGGTGTAATCCAACACCAAATGAACCAATCCACTGTTACACTTGGTTTTTTACAAAAAGAAGAATTCATTTTTAACCCTGATTATAGTTTTTCAGGTGGTTTGGTTTTTGATATTCCCGCTGACCCATTAAGACTTGTCATTTCACCGCAATATACTTACTATTCCTTTTTGGCATCAACAAGAAATGATAATCCAAAGGAGGTAATTGGCTTGTTTACAGACTTTAACTTGTTTATTGAAACGAAAATGATAATGATGCCAATAAGCCTGAGATATGCATTACATGCAGGGGATTTTGCATTGTATGCAGGTGGAGGGGTGCACACATCCTATCAAATTCAGTCTAAAACTATGTTAAGGACTTCAGAAGTAACAAATGGGCCAGGTTTTTTGATTGCTTTTCATTCTTCACAACCCATTGAAACAAGAAATAAACTACATATAGGACTTTTACTCGAAACAGGAATGGCCTATAAACTAACGGAAAGGAACCATGTGCATCTGGGTTTTAGTTACACATATCAATTCACCCAGACGAAAAGTCACCTAAAGAAATTGAATCATAATACCAACCAGTTACAATTTAGTCTTTCAATACTGCGTAGCTTATGAAGTACATTAAACTTTTGATTATATCTGTTTTATTGCTTTCCGTTGCTTGCGAAAAACAGGAGGTAGATGAGCCGTTATACTATTTTGTTGAAACGCTTCCAATCTCCAAAAGTGAAAATGAAATTACATTTAATGGCAGGTTTTTTACTGGCAAGGATAGTTTGGTCGAATATGGTTTTCTTCTTTTTGGTCTCAATTATTCATTGCAACGGGTTTTAATCGCCGAGAACAATCAATCAGGCTATTTTAGTGTAAAAGACTCAATATCTGTAAATAATCAGATGAGTAGATTTATACAAGCCTATGCATTAAGTGAAAATTATTTAAATTTTGGTGAAACGATTGCCCTGGAGAATGAAATTCTGAATAATCCGGTTGAAGACGTGCAAGCATTCCCTGTTTCAAATATAACCTTAAGTAATGCAACAATTAGTGCAAGATACAATATTGGGGGAAAGTCAGAAGAAATGGGGGTTGTTTTATCAACCGAACCAAACCCTTCATTAGAGAATTACGTAAGAAAAGGGAAACTTCATAGGAATGTTTTTAACAATTTTGATTTAAGTTACTATAAAGGGGATGTTTATGTTCATCGATTTAGAGGCCTGGAACCCTCAACAACTTATTACACAAAAGTATATTTAATACTCAGCGGTAAATTATATTACAGCACAGAAATCAGCTTTACTACATCAGGGAGTGTGATAAACAGGGGAAACGGATTGACAGATATAGAGGGCAACCACTACGAAACAGTACAAATCAACAATCAGGAGTGGATGGCCGAAAACTTAAGGGTGAGTCGTTTCAGAAATGGCGACAGCATACTGTCGGGCAATAATGAGGCGGACTGGGCGAATAAAACGATCCCTCTTTACGCTGTTTTTGATCATAACGTCCTGGATGGGCTGAACAATGAAGAGGAGGTAAAATCAGCATTTGGATTGCTTTACAATGGCTATACAATAAAAAACAGCCGACAGCTATGCCCGGAAGGCTGGAGGCTCACCACCAAAAATGACTGGGAGGAACTTATTAATTATAGCAGAGAGCACTTAGGGTACTATATAAATGAGGGCAATTTTTACTTGTCTGAGTCATATTTTCTTACAAGCTGCAGAAACCCTCAAACCACAAGTCAGGGCTGCCAAACAAATGTAGCGCCGTTTTGGCGCGAATTAAACTACCCCGAAGAGCAGTACGACATTTTTGGGCTGGGTCTTGAAGCAACGGGTTATAGGGGCAGATTTGGAGGGTACGATAGTAATCTTGAATATGCAAGATTTTGGTTAGCTGACCCCTATGATGCAGTATATCATTATACTATTAGCATCAATCCAAATTATAGAACTTTCTTTAGAGAATATCTTCTTGGCTCTGGTAACAGTGTTCGATGTATTCGTGATTTGTCAGATTAGCCTGATTGTTTGAAATAAAAAAAATGATAAACGATGAATATTCAGCAATTTGTAAGTAAACAAACTGCAGGGCTTACTGCAATAATGCTTTTGTTGTTTACGATTTCTTGTTCAAAACCCGAATTGCCACTGACAGCACCCTCAGTCTATACTTATTGGATTGATACGGTAGGTGCCTATGGATTTGTTTGCAGCGGAGTTGTTATTGATGATGGAGGAGCGCCAATAATCAGTCGTGGTCTACTTGTAAGCAAACATCCCAACGTGGAACCTACGCCCGAAAGCAACCTCTTTCATTTGGAAATAGAAGGCGGTAAGGGTCGGTTTTACGGTGTTTTTCCTATCAGTGAGCTAAGCCAGAATTATTATTATGTAAGGGCCTATGCTGCCAATGAAATTGGGATGACACTCGGAAATATTGAGCGCTTTGGGAGGAATTATAATATTTATATTGAGCCACATACATTAAAGGTAAAAGGTTTCAACACCTATACAGCTTTGGCTGATGTTAGCCACATACCCCTGCAAGACATTATGCAGCAGGGTTTTGTATGGAAAGCAGGAATTATTGAAAGCCCACGATTGGACGACAATGATGGTTTCACTATAAACACGATCAATAACGGAATGCTAACTGGCACCATATCAGGCCTTATTCCTGGTTTAAGGTATAAATTGCTGGCCTATGTTGTTATAAACAATAAAGTTTTCTACTCATCTGAGCAACAATCAATCTTTGCATATTCTTACCCGAAAATTAATGTCACCCTTGAAAAGCTTTCATCAACTTCCTATCTGTCAACAGGAAAAATTAATAACTCAAGTTGGTATATCAACATGTTCGAAGTTGGCCAGCTTGGCTTTTGTTATGCGCTGCACCCTGAACCAAGTCTGTCGGATAATGTTTCTTATGCAGGCTGTTGTACTTTCGGAAGCTTTAGTGATACAATTAAGGGCCTTATTCCGGGCAACACCTACTATATCAGGCCTTTTGCGCACTTGCAGGATTCACTTTTCTATGGTAATGCACAAACGATTAGTGTACCCTAAAAACTTACAAGAATTAATTCTGCAAAGTATTGCTCAGGATGAACTTAAATATCAGGCTTTTATGATTTCTTTACACAAATTATAAAATCAGACAATCTATTTTATTTTGAAGCCTTGACTTCAATCACAATCCAACGCTGTTTTACTTCATCGTTAACAGGCATGCTGCGAAGCAGCAATAAATACCTGCCTGGGGTTTCCGGCGCTGTTAACGTTATTTCTGACATAGCTTCTCCTCCGAAAACGATTTCAGGATTCCAGTAGATCGTGTTGCGTGTATCAGGTTGCGCACTTTCAATGGGCTCTTTCACTGACTTCTGCGCACACTCTTCCAGAAAACGATAGCGGATGAAGGTGCCTGAACCGGGCAGATCAATACCGGCAAAGTCGTTTTTCTTTGATATAAAGCTTACGATGCCGCCATATACAACACTCCCTTTCACATAGGGTGCATTAATAAGTTCGATCCGGGCAAACTCGCGCGGTGGCATTGCCAAAACTCGTTCTACATTATTAACAGCCACCCAGTCGATCAGCACAAGTGGTTCAAAAATTGACATTTCTCCCTGTGTTGTATAAAACTTGAAATGCTTTTTACCCTTCTGTTTACGCACCTTAACCATCACCGGAAGCTCATTGAAATAATCCTCAAGGGATGGCAGATCAACAAAATTTTCAAGCATTAGCACTTCTGAGGGTTCTCCATAAAAAGCAACGCTATCATCATAATTTTCAGGTTGATTAAGGATACTTTCATTTTGAAATTTCTTTTCAATAGTGTAATTAACAACCAAATTCAAAGCAACTTCCTTTTCTTTTTGTGTCAAACTAAAAGCCGGTGTAGGAAGTTTCACCGGTCTGATGCAAAAGTCATTATCGATAAGTATCTCAGAACTTATGTCTTTCAAATTTTCAGCACTTAGAAAAAGCTCACGATTGCCATAATAATCCGGCAAAGAAAAAAAGAATCTT
Source organism: Bacteroidales bacterium (assembly GCA_030683155.1). GTDB lineage: Bacteria > Bacteroidota > Bacteroidia > Bacteroidales > F082 > JALNZU01. The sequence continues at coordinate 18,474 of JAUXMV010000075.1, read as the reverse complement.
CCGGAAGAGTCGGTCCCGGTTACCATAATATCTTTATCTCCTAGAACAGAAAGGTTGATTTTTGCCCCGGCGAGTGCCTTTCCGTTATGCTTGTCAAGGAGTTTCCCTGAGAGCGAAATGCCTTTGAGTTCCGGATAATACTGCAAATCTGCATCACTAATAATGAGTGGTGCATTTTCTGTTTTTTCAAAACTATTGTGAAGACCTATCGACGCATCCGGTGCCATTGTTAAGGAAAATTTTAAAGAAGTATCTGCCATACCGGATGCGTTGAAACGGATCAGAATTTTTTCTCCGGCTTTATATTCTGATTTGTCTGAATACAATTCAAAATCCAGTTCTTTTTCAATAAATAACTGTTTTTGAGGTAAACCAAGTGTGTCGGACTCATCCCCTTCATGAAAAATTTCGGCCCGTGAAGGATGAAGTATTTTCAGACGAACATAATTATAATTCTCTGTGCTGCCATTTCTCATCCATCTTGTATACGATTTCAGGTAATAATTGCCGGTTGAGGTTTCTTCCGGAATTTGAAGACAACCCTGACTGAAATGGTTTTCGGCAAGAAATTTTCCAGCTGTGACCCTGTTTCCATCAGATGTTATGAGCTCAACATATAATACCCGGCTCATTTCAACATTATTATTTCCATTCGATGAATTTACAACGGCTGAAAACATGATCTTCTCTCCGGAAACATACATATTTCTGTCTGTGGATACTATAACTCCTTCCAGCATTGAATTGTAGAAAATTTCCTGAGATTTCAGTCTGGGTAGGATCGAAATCATGGAGCAAAACAAAATACAGAAAAACAGGATGCTCTTTTTCATATTATCGTGGCCAAAAAGAAGGTTTTGTGGTCGTACCACCCAAAATGCGGCAATCGACACATTCAGTACTTAGAATTCTCAATACTTTTTGCTGATTGATATAATAGTAAACCGGATAGTCGCGCGGACTATACTCCTGCCATCCTTTTCTACCCAGGCCTTCTTCATTACAAAAATCAGTGAAATTAAGTTCTACCTCATCAATGTTGCTAAAAAACAGCCTTTTGGATGATTCTGAAGCAACATAAAAATAGCCTAAAACTTCCTTTTCCGGATTGGTTATATTTTTTAGGTTTCCTTTAATAGCGATTGGTTGCTTTTCATAAAGTCCACCTTGCTCAGTGCTGTTGATGCGAACCTTTTCCCAGTAATTGTATGCATCTTCACTCAGAGTTTGCTGCGTCACAAGAATACTGTACCGGATTCCAAGTCTTGAAGTGTGGCCATCAACAAAATGCAGCGGATACTGCCGATATACATTTTGGACAAGGTTGTTCGTTGAAACTGTATAAACGTTTTTTACAAGTTTTGTCATCCAGCAAATCTTGTTTGAATAATCAGGAGGAATAATTTGATGAAAGCTGCCGTCGTAATAGTTCTCAGCAGGACGGGCTGCATGATACTCCCAGGTTTCGAGGATATCCCATTTGTAATACCTGCTTTCATAAGCAGATGCATTCAAATCGGCATAAAACTGCATCCCTGTTATCAAAATTGTGGGGTCAGCTGAAGCAACTTCTTCAATGTGATAATAAACCGAATCAATTGAAGGACCTTGAATTAAGGTATCAAAAGTTGATTCAATCGCCATCCCGTCAGGTGTATATACCTCAATTTTAAAAGAAGTGCCATACGTCAGGTTTTCTTCTCCAATCCATGTGCGATAAATTCCGTCCATGCTTTCTTCCAGCAGATAGCTGTTTCCATTATTATCCAAAACCCTTATCTGACAACCAAATACCGGAATAAATTCAGGTTCGCCAATAGGTGATGACATGGATATTGACACCTCCTGCCAGCCACCTATACCCGATATTTTGCCAGAAACGACATATTTGTTTTCCATATCGCTTTCTATGTTTGGCGAAAATGGCTTGACACATGATAAGGCAAGCATAAGGAGAAAAGAAACAGAAATATTGTTAATCAGCCGCATAATTTCCAAGTTTAAAGAGCCATGTCGCTGTGAAAACAGGCACGCCAATGACTGAATACTGATAACTGTTAATTTTTCCGTACTCCGATTTAAAGTAAACAGAATAAGGATTTTCTCGTCCGGTAACATTATAAAGACTGAAGACCCATGAGCTGTGAAGTGATTTATTTCTTCGCAAATTACCCTCAATGGTCAATGAAAGATCGAGCCTTAAATAATCTGGAATCCGGTAGGCGTTTCGATCTGAATAGTCAACATAGGGAATGTCGCCAATGTAATAAATTGAAACAGGATAAGTTACAGGTTTTCCGCTTTGATATGAGACAACACCTGAAGCAGTAAATCTCCGGCTGAAATGGTAGTTTACAACGGTATTTACTGCATGTGGAATATCATAATTTGCCGGGTAAGCATATCCGTTGTTAATGCGATCCCAGGGATTTTTTCCATTCACTTTAACAATTGATCTTGAAAACGTATAGGCAATCCAGCCTTCAAGGCGTTTCCCGCTTCGTTTCAGAAGAAACTCCAGGCCATAAGCATTTTGGTTGCCCGACAGAATTGAGGTTTCCATATCAGGATTACTTAAAAAATCAGCACCATCAATAAATTCAGGAGTATCAGAAGTTTTTTTGTAATAAATCTCAAACGATGTTTCCCATCCGCTTTTTGGAAATGTACGGAAAATACCAGCAGAAATTTGATTGCTTTTGGCAGGTTTCAGGTAATAATCAGCAAGTTTCCATTGAGAATTTGGTGCAAGGGCAATGGTATTATTGAGCACAAACAGGTTCTGGTGCATCTGGTTAAAAGCAATTTTAACAGTTCCATTTTCATCCGTTCTTATGTTCAATGCAGCACGAATATCAGGCTCAAAATACCATTTCATAACTTTTCCATTTTCAAAATAAAGTGTATCAGTGATATAGCGCGGATCTTTTGGGGCTCCGTCGAGATATTCAAATACTGTTCTCGGACCCAATGGGTTGTATATCGCAAAACGCAGACCTGCAGTTATATTCAGCCATGGAAGGACATCGTAAGCATCGGAGATATAAACAGCATTTTCCAGTGCTTTTTCCTTTCCCAGCAAAACAGGTAGCCGCAATGATTTTTCCCCAAATGGACTAACTGTGCCTCGATTCAAGGAAAATAGATTCAACCCAAAACCATATTCCAAATTGTTTTTTGCGTTGAGATAATGTACAAAAGCAGCGTTTGCGCGAAAATCATGAATCGCATAAGACTGTTCATATGCTGTTGTAATTTCTTGTTGATCAATGGTGCTAAAGGTGTACTGCATTCCAGTTAAAGAAAACTCGCCGCGCAAAGAAGTATTGAAATTATGACTGAAATTTAAAGAAACGCCATTGTTGGCATAATCATAAGAACTTAAGTCTGAAAGTTTAAAATGATCTTTGCTGTGATAGGCAAAAACCGATAACTGACTTTTTTTGAAATCGTAGTTCCATGACAATGAAGCATCCCTGAAACCTGCCTTGCTTGAATTGATTACAGGATCTTTTATTTCCCTCAAAATCCAGTCGGAATAAAGATATCGGCCACTAATAAGCAAGGAACTTGTGTCTTTCTTGACAGGACCTTCAATGGTAAGATTGGCGGCCATAGGGCTGATTCCGCCTCTTGCAGTAAAGCGTTTCCTGTTTCCCTGCCTTCCAATAATATTGAAAACAGAACTCAACCTGCCTCCGTATTGCGCTGGAATATGTCCTTTGTAGATAGAGAAATCTTTGATGATGTCAGCATTAAAAGCAGGAAAAAACCCAAAAAGATGAGAGGTGTTATAAATAGGTATCTTGTTCAGATAGAATGCATTCTGATCAAAATTTCCGCCACGCACATTTAGTCCGGAAGAGCCTTCACCAACAGTCACTATTCCCGGAAGCATTTCAGACACTTTCAGAATATCCCTTTCTCCCAGCATCATCGGAATTTCCTTAATTGTTTTCGCCGAGATTTTTTCAAGTCCCGGATCTTTAAATCTGATATTCATTTGCCGGTCGCCATAAATGACTACCTCATCCATCTGTATAATGGATTTGTTCATTTCGATACTGAATTCTCCATTTGACAGCACCAAAAGCAAATACTTTCTTGTTTCAAGTCCCATGTAGGCAAAAGAAGCAGTATAGCACCCTGGCTTTATAACGATCGACAGAAATCCGTTTTGGTCTGTGGCAACACCACTTTTTAACTCTTCGAGATACATTGTGGCACCAATGACTGGCTCACCAGTCTGCTGCTCCAAAACACGACCACGGATAGTTACATTTGAATTATTTCCGGCAAGTCCTTTTCTGCCTATCTGTATCGTCTGCGTCACATCTGCTTTCCGTCCGGTAAGATAGCGCTCCTCGCTTTGAGTAAGTGGATGATAAACGTTCTCCACTGTATCTGACTTATTATGAACTACATACTCTGGAAGCGATTCAGGAAGTTTCTCTCCTGGCAAAATCACAAGCTGATTGTTCCGAACCGAAACTTCAAGACCTGTTCCGGATAAAGACAATTCCAGCGCATCTTTAACAGAAATTTGATCTGCATGAATTGTGACTTTTATTCCTTCCACCCATGATTCCTTATAAAAGATTTTCACTTGCGACTTCTTAGAAATTTCACCAGCGAATTGGGTAAAAGGAATAGCATCAAAATAGCAGGAAATCAAGGTGTCAGGGCTCATTGCTTTTGTTGAAAAAGCACAGATTATAAAAGTCAGAAACAAAAGCAATTTTTTCATGAAATTAAAGATTGCTGATGAAGTTGATGAGGTCAGCCATAGATTCATCATCTGCATTTTTTAACTTAAATCTGGCATTTCGTATGTAAGCTTTAATTTCTGGTTTTTGTTGCGGAGCGAAAATGGCTAAAAAGCCACGTTTGCTTCTGAAAGGGATAAGTTTTCCGTGCATCAAAACATAGGAAATTTTGATTTCAGAACTGAAACTGAAACTTTTACTGCCAAATGCTTTATCAAGTTCAAAATACTTTTTCCAGAAGTAGAAAATTTTTACAGACCCATTTCCAAGTACTTGATAAAATCGCGATTCATCTTCAAAAACATGCATCTCAAAATATCTTTCTTCCAGATTAAAGCTCTCCAGCCATGCTTTGGAAAGCTGTATGAGGGTACCCGAACCTTCATCGTCAGCATAGCTCAGCAAAACTTCCTGATTGTAAATATCATACTTAAGTTTGATCTGCTCAAATCTTACCCCTTTGATGGTCGCTCCACCGATAACAGCATTGTTTGAATATAAAAACTGATGTCCGCTTGTGCCTGAAGGAGGAAAAAAATCATATTTTTTACCGTTAAAAAGCAATGGATTAGGGCCATAAACTTTTTCCAACCCTGAGTAAGTATGCTGAGAGAACAAATTTCCGGAAAAGCAGAAAAAAATGAAAATAAATATTGAGCATGCAATGCTTTTCACTTTTTCATTTAATTTGGATAAGATGCAAGGTGAATAATTCAATCATTTTGATAGAAAGCTTGTTTACAAAGTTAATACTTGTTATTACTTCTTAAACTAAATTAGAAATTTCTTTTTTCGAAAAATGTTTAAAGAAATTATCCCGAATTCAGATCATAATAATTTAGAAATTCATTGTCAATAAATTAAATATTAATCTGTTTTAGAAAGACATTAACTTTTACTTTTGAACTACCAAAAAAAAATGTTAAAAGTCAAATGTTGAGCAAAAACAATTAAATAATAGGACAGAGGTCAGAAGATAAGTTTAAATAAACTGAAGCCTTCAACAATAACTTCAACGATAGCCATCCACTTTGCTTGTCAAATTCATTTACTTTATCGTGTTGGCATAATTTTGCTAATTTTGCACATTCAATTCTGACAACAGCATGTCCAAAACGGGTAATAAATTAAAAGCCAACACTTTGAAGGAACCTGAAATAGTGGAAGAAATTCCTGTTTCTACTCCTCCAAGAGAGAAAAAAACTGCCCGGAAAAAAGAGGTGAAATGGAAGCCTGATGAGCGTTTCAAGAAAATAATCGGAGTGTTTTTTCTGTTTGCATCAATTTATCTGGCACTTGCTTTTTTTTCATTCTTCCTAAACTGGTTTAATCAGGTTACCGATGATTACTTTTCCGATTTACCCATAGGCACTGTACTCACCGACACCCAAATGAAAATCAGCAACTGGACTGGCAATTTGGGGGCGTTTTTCTCACAGTTTCTGGCAAAAGATGGCTTTGGTCTTGGCGCATTTTACTTTGTATTTTTACTCATTACGATAGGCATAAGATTGCTTTTCGGACATAAAATTATAGGTCCCTGGAGCTTGTGGAAATACGCCATCATGTGTCTGTTGTGGCTTCCATTGTTTTTTGGCTTTATTTTTCCCAGCGACCCATTAAATGTTTTCGGTGGAGTTGTGGGTGCATTCATGACTGATTATTTAACGGCTGTTATAGGCAAAGCGGGTGTCATGATTGCACTTGCTTTTATCTTTCTTGCCTATCTGATTATGACTTTTGCCTTGACTTTTAGTTTCAAAAGAAAAGAAAACAACAATAAATCAAACAACGGAAAAACAGGTTCGGGTGAACTCATTCAACAGGATAAATACAATACAGTTGAATTTGCCGTGGATGATGAAGAAATTGATTTTGTAAAGCCTAAACCCGGGGATGGCAATATCCGCAGGGTGAAAGAGGATAAAGGGCTGAAAATGGAGGTTGAAGTACCTGGTGAAGATGATACCGTTTCACTTTTAACCATTGAAGAAGCTGAAGAGCCGGAGGATGTTGAATTGAGTGTTGTCCCATTAAAAGACGAAAAAGTAAAAACACGCGGAACAATTGAAAGGCAAGGTCTTGATACACAGTTTGATCCAACATTGGATTTGCCTGATTACCGTTTCCCTCCATTGGATTTGCTCAATATGTATGGTGACGGCACCATAAATGTTGACCGTAATGAGCTTGAAGCCAACAAAAACAGAATTGTCACTACTTTGGCAAATTACTCCATCGGAATAGAAAAAATAAAAGCAACCATTGGCCCAACGGTAACTTTATACGAAATAGTGCCGGCTCCGGGTGTTCGTATCTCGCGCATCAAAGGGCTTGAAGACGATATTGCATTAAGCTTGTCGGCGATGGGTATTCGTATTATTGCTCCGATTCCTGGAAAAGGTACTGTGGGAATTGAAGTTCCAAACCTGAAACCAGAAATCGTATCAATGCGCTCAATCCTTGGTTCAGAGCGCTTTACCAACAGCAAATATGAATTGCCTTTCGCTTTGGGAAAAACAATCGCCAACGAGAGTTTCGTTGCCGATCTCACCAAAATGCCACATATTCTCATGGCAGGAGCAACAGGTCAGGGAAAATCCGTCGGGCTGAATGCCATCATCACTTCGCTGTTGTTTTGCAAACACCCTTCGGAGCTGAAATTTGTGATGGTTGACCCCAAAAAAGTTGAACTTAGCTTGTTCAGCCGTATCGAACGTCATTATCTGGCAAAGCTTCCTGACTCTGAGGAAGCCATCATCACTGATACCCGAAAAGTTGTAAGAACCCTCAATTCGCTCAGCATCGAAATGGACAACCGCTATGAGCTGCTCAAAGATGCACAAGTGAGAAACATTAAGGAATACAACGAAAAGTTTAAGTCAAGAAAACTGAATCCTTTAGGCGGACATCGTTTTCTGCCCTATATAGTGCTTGTTGTGGACGAATTTGCCGACCTCATCATGACAGCAGGAAAAGAAATTGAAAGCCCCATTACACGTTTGGCTCAGCTTGCACGTGCAGTTGGAATTCACCTTATTATTGCCACACAACGCCCGTCGGTAAACATTATCACCGGAACAATCAAAGCCAATTTCCCTGCCCGCGTTGCATTCAGGGTAATTTCCAGAATTGACTCCCGCACCATCCTCGATACCGGTGGGGCAGATCAGCTTGTCGGAAGGGGCGATATGTTGCTTTCTACCGGAAATGATCTCATCAGACTTCAATGTGCTTTCATCGATACGCCTGAAGTGGAACGTCTTACCGAATATATTGGTTCTCAGCGTGGCTATCCTGATGCATTTCACCTGCCTGAATATGCTGATGATCAAGATGAAACAGTTGACGTTTTTGATGCATCAGAAAGAGATGAGCTGTTTGAAGATGCTGCACGCATTATCGTAATGAATCAGCAAGGATCAACATCTTTACTGCAGCGAAAACTCAAACTGGGATACAACAGAGCAGGCCGCATTATCGATCAGCTGGAATCAGCCGGTATCGTCGGCCCTTTCGAAGGTTCAAAAGCAAGAGAAGTCCGGGTTGCCAACGAAATGGCTTTGGAACAGTTTTTGAAGGATCTTAACTCAAAATCTAACCAAGATTAAAAAAAATATGACATCAAAAATTAAAAGACTGTTAACAGTCATGTTTGTGCTGATGATTTCAGTCACAGCTTCAGCCCAGAATAGTGCAGATGATCTTTTACGTAAGGTAATCGACAAAACGCGTTCGTATGAAAATATCCGTTTTGATTTTACCTACAAAATGCTGAATGAAAAAGCCGGAATAAATGAGACTCAAAGTGGTATTCTTCACCTCAACGGCGAATCGTACAAAATCACCATGCAAGGTCAAATCGTTGTAAGCGACGGCAAAACCGTGTGGACTTTCATCGAAGACAGCAATGAGGTGATGATCAGCACTGCCGAAGATGGCGAAGATGCCATGACTCCAAGCTCTTTACTTACATCTTATTACAAGGATTACAAAGCTTCATTTGTAGCTGAAAAACAAAATGCTGCCAAAGGACTAAAGACAATAGAACTGAAACCTTCGACTGGAAAGAAATTCTCAAGAATTCAGCTTGGCATAGATGAAAACAAGCAACAACTTATCAATCTTTCAATTTTTGACAACAGTGGAAATATTTTTGTTTACGATCTCAGCAAAATGACAAACAATCTTGTGCTGGCAAAGGATTTTTTCAGCTTCAATGTTAAAAATTATCCCGGAATTGAAGTAGTTGATATGCGATGAGATTTGTTGTTTCGCTCCTTTTAATATTTTCATTTATATCTTTGTTTTCGCAGGTAAACACTGAAAGGTATTTTCAGGATTACAAAAGCGAAGGTTTTATGTATGCCAATAGTTTCGGCTTCAATTTTGCAACGGGTAATTCAAACTTTTTTGAGTTAAGCAACAGATTCAGAGTCGATTTCAATGGTCCGGCTCAGGATTATTTTGCAATCACCGAATACACCTACAGGGCTGCCAATGGTCGAAAAAGCAGTAATAAAGGATTTTTGCATCTGAGAACGATACGCGATCTGGGCGACAGCCGTTTTATAATGGCTGAAGGATACACACAAATTCAGTTTGACGAATTTTTACTTTTGCGCAACAGATTGTTGCTCGGCGGAGGATTCAGATTTGATCCGGTAGCTTTGTTGGACAGCATTTCAAGAAAAGAGAATAAGTTAAAAGTTTTTCTTGGGACAGGTGTTTTTTATGAATTTGAAAAATACTCTACAGATCCAAAAGAAAAAAGCAGTCTCATGCGTTCTTCCAGCTATTTATCTTTCGTTTGGTCTGCAAGCAAGAACCTCAATATCAATCTTGTAAATTATTATCAGCCAGCTTTGGAAGATTTCTCCAATTTGAGGTATGCACTCAATTTGGCATTAAGTACACAAATTACTGGGAAATTATTTTATGAATTAAGGCTAGAGTTTACACACCGTTCGGTTCCTTTTGGAGGCAAAAAGCCAAGCGACCTGGATGTAAAAAACAATTTGCGTTTTAGTTTCTAAAACTAAAAAAACACACTTCATTTTCTAATTTGAGATGCTATCATGTTCGGCTAAAAAAAAGCACTTGATTTTTGGGCTTCAATGTTGTATATTTATACCAAGCTTTTCAAAAAAAGTAAGGGAACCCTAAAAAAGATTGTGCCATGGATAAAGAAGTATCACTTAAAGTAAAATGCCCGCATTGCGATAAATCGCTGATGGAGGAGGATGTACAATTCAAAAATAAGCCTAGCGTAAAGATCAATATTGAAACTGAGCACGACCGGGGTGTGCTATGGATGAGTTGCATTTATGGTTCCTCTGACAAAAAACTTAGTATCGACATTGAAGATGGAGAGGTGGTGGATATGTTTTGTCCGGCCTGCAACAAGGAATTGACAATCGCTGAAACATGTCAGGAATGCAGCGCTCCGCTTGTTTCAATGGTTATAAAAGCCGGAGGTGTGGTGAGAATCTGCTCACGAAAAGGATGCAACAACCACTTGATCATATTCAAGGATGTTTCGTCTGAGATGTCTAAGTTTTATTATGAGTATGGCTTCTAGCAAGTTGAGGATAAGGCACTTAAAGACCGTAAACCCTTTTGGATTACGGTCTTTGGGTATTTATTAACCGTAAAGAATGGTTAAAAATCAAGATTAGTTAAAACAGAAGGAGGCATAAAAGTTCTTAACCAAAGTAATTTATGGCTAAGATTTTTATAATTTCAGACGGAACGGGCAGAACTGCTACCCAGGCGCTGAGTGCTGCCATGACGCAGTTTCCGGCGCAGGAAGTTGAAATCATTCTGCACAAAGAGGTCAGGTCAAAATCAAAAATACTTAACGCTGTTAAAGATGCTTCCGAAAAAGAGGCCTTCATCGTGCATACAATGGTTTCAAATGAACTGCGCGAATTTATGATTAACAGCGGTAGAAAATTCAATGTGGAAACCATCGACCTTATGGGACCTTTGCTGAGCAGGCTTTCTGAAAAACTTATCACCTCCCCTACTGAAAAACCAGGGCTCTTCAGTGAAATAAACAAAGAATATTTCAAACGCATCGATGCCATGCAATTTGCTTCTCAGCATGACGATGGCCTAAGACCTGAAGGTTTGCACAAAGCAGAAATTGTCCTTTTGGGGGTTTCACGCACTTTTAAAACACCACTTAGCATCTACCTTGCCTTCAAAGGCTGGTTTGTTGCCAACATACCAATAATATTGGGTCTGGAGCCGCCCGAAGAACTTTTCAGTTTGTCACCCGAACGTGTAATCTGCCTTACCAACAATGCACATAATCTGGCAAAGCTGAGACATACTCGCCATGAAAGATTCGGACATGGTATGGGTGAGTATTCAACACCTGTATTTGTGGAAAGAGAACTGAATTATGCTGACAGTATCTTTCGCCGGCAACCGAAATGGCCTGTGATAAGAGTAACAAACAAGCCTATTGAAGAAATTGCAAGTGAGATTCTTGCAATAATCAATGCAACGGATTAAACATGTTTAACAGATTCTGGGCAATTGCTCTCCGGCAGGCATATCAACAATACGGCTCCCCCCAATTGAAGTCTCAAGCCAGGTGCGCCCTGCATGTGCAGAGGTGATTTCGCCAATAATTACTGCTTCTTTGCCAAGCGGATGCGCTCTAAAAAGCTTCAAAAGATGTTCAGCTGCATCCGGTGACACAACCACCACAACTTTTCCTTCGTTGGCCACATACAACGGATCGAAACCCAGCAGCTCGCACATCCCCCGAACACCTTCTTTCATGGGAATATTTTCTTCGAACAACTGAATCCCAAAATTCCTGCCTTCGCAAAGTTCAGCCATCACTGTCCCAAGTCCGCCACGAGTGGCATCACGCATGAATTTTATTGCGTTTGTTTGCTTGATGGCCATTTCTGTGAGTTGGTTCAAACAAGCACAATCCGAAAGTATACCGGCACTGATATTCAATTGATTTCTTGCTCCCATCACAGCCATGCCATGGTCACCAACAGATCCGTTGATAAGGATTTTATCTCCTGCTTCAATGGTGCTTCCGGCAGCGATATTTTCTGCACCTTCGATCATCTCACCTACACCTGCAGTATTAATAAACAACTTATCACATTTGCCTTTTTCCACTACTTTGGTATCGCCCGTAACAATCAAAACTCCGGCTTTCTGTGCTTCAGCAGCCATGCTAATCACAACTTTTTCGAGCATTTCAAGTGGAAAACCTTCTTCAATGATGAAACCTGCACTTAGATATTTCGGAACAGCACCTGATACAGCAAGATCGTTTACAGTGCCTGCCACAGCAAGTTTTCCAATATCACCACCCGGAAAAAACAATGGGTCAACAACAAACGAATCTGTCGTAAAAGCAAGTTTTTTACTATTTACATCAATTAAAGCTGCATCGCCCTGCTGTTCGAGCAATGGGTTGTGAAAATGTCTGACAAAAAGATTGCGTATCAGCTCGTGGCTTAGCCTGCCCCCACTGCCATGGCCTAAAAGAATATGGGTCTGTTTCATGCGTCTGTCCTTTTGAAGCGGTAATAAGCGGCACAGGCTCCTTCATTGGATACCATGCAAGCACCAACCGGATCGGAAGGTGTGCAGGCTTTTCCGAATAATTTACAGTCGGAAGGTTTTGCCAGTCCCTTCAAAACTGTACCACAGATACAACCTTTGTCTTCGCGTGTTGGTTCAACCTCAGCGGTTAACATTTTTTCGGCATCAAATTCAGCAAAGCGCTCTCTGATAGCATAGCCACTTTCATGAAGCGTTCCGAGACCACGCCACCAGTCATCGCGCAACTCAAAAACCTCTTCCAGCATCTGCTGTGCTTTGGTATTGCCCTCAGGCTTAACGGCCCGAGAATACTGAATTTCAACCTTTGGCGTTTCATTTTCATGCTGTAAAACAAGCATATAAATAGATTGAAGTAAATCCAACGGTTCAAAACCACTGATGACCACGCCCATCCCATATTTTTCGGGAATAAAATCATATATATGCGAGCCGGTGATGGTACTCACATGACCGGGTCCGATATAGCCATTGATATTCACTCCCTGTTCGATGAGGGCAGCCATTGGCGGTGGCATAATCTTATGTGCACTGTAAACAAAAAAGTTGAATAAGCCCGCCATCTGTGCTTTTAAGATTCCTGCAGCTGTAGCAGGTGAGGTAGTTTCGAAGCCGATTCCCAGAAAAACCACTTTCTTTTGTCTGTTCTTTTTTGCAACCATCAATGCATCAAGAATGGAATAAACGATTCGAATATCAGCTCCTTTGGCTTTTTCACGATCGAGGGTTGATGTTGAGCCGGGAACGCGAATCAGGTCGCCATAGGTGGTGATAATGACATCAGGCAGGCGGCTGTAGGCTATTGCCTGATCGATATATGCTCGACTGGTGACGCAAACAGGGCAGCCGGGGCCGGAGACAAGTTCAATGTTTTCGGGCAACAGCGAAGGAATGCCAAAACGTTGAATTGCCATAGTATGTCCACCACAGACTTCCATGATTCTGACAGGTTTTTTTGAAGAAAAACGTATTCTGTTTGAAAGGGAAATGATTTTTTCCTTGTCGCGGTATTCGTCGATGTATTTCATAATAATGAGCAATTAAACAATATGTCCGCCGGTGCGTTTTTCTTCTTCATCGAGCATTTCATTGAATGCTTCAAACTCGTCAAAAAGTTCCAAAGTGGCTTCGGCTTCTTCCTGACTTATTTTTTGTAAAGCAAAACCGGTGTGCAACAAAACGTAGTCGCCGGGAGAAAGTTCGCTGACATCAAGCATCTGCAGGCTTGCAGTGTAGGTGGCACCTCCAACAGAGCAGACGGCCATATCGTCCTCGATAGATTCAATTTTCGCAGGAATACTAAGACACATAGGCTATTTTCGATTAATGAGTATGAATATCAAATAACAAAGTTTGATCGTCAAAAATAAGCATTTTAACGCTTTCAAAAGGGTTGTTTCAAAAATCCAAGATGATAAATGCAGTAAAGATTTTCTTATCTTGCACTGCTTTTTGAAACGAAAAGAAAAGCTGAGATTACCGACAAAATAAATCATTTTTTAATGGAACAGGAACAAATAAATAATCCGCTGCATGGACTCACTCTGGAAACTATTTTATACCGACTGGTAAATCATTTTGGCTGGGACGGATTGGCAAATAAAATCAATATCAACTGTTTCAAAAATGATCCAAGTATCAAATCTTCGCTTGTGTTTCTCAGAAAAACTCCCTGGGCGCGTGAAAGGGTTGAAACATTGTATCTACGGAATGTCAGAAAAATGAAGCTTTGAACATGTAATGCGTTAAGTATGGAAATGACAAATATTATAATATATCAGACTGAAGACGGAAATACAAAAATTGAAACCCGTTTAGAAGATGAAACTGTTTGGTTGACAATTGACCAAATGGCAGAGCTTTTTCAAAAATCCCGTTCAACAATTAATGAACATATTCTGAATATTTACGAAGAGAAAGAACTTGACGCAGAACAATCTATGAGAAAAATCGGAAATTCCGATTTTTCTACTAAGCCAACAAATTACTATAATCTAGACGTTATTATTTCAGTAGGTTATCGTGTAAAAAGTCATCAGGGAACTAAGTTTCGTCAATGGGCAACTGCAAGGCTTCGTGAATACATTGTAAAAGGCTTTACAATGAATGATGAATTACTTAAACAAGCTGGTGGCGGTAATTATTTTGAAGAATTATTGGGTCGTATTCGAGATATTCGTTCGTCTGAAAAGGTTTTCTGGAGAAAGGTTTTAGACATTTATGCCACAAGTATTGATTATGAACCTAAATTGGCAATTTCAATAGAGTTTTTTCAGACTGTGCAAAATAAAATGCATTGGGCAGCACACGGACAAACAGCAGCAGAAGTGATTTACACAAGAATTGATGCCCTTAAACCTAATTTGGGTTTAACAAATTTTAAAGGAATAAAACCTACAAAACAAGAAGCCGAAATAGCTAAAAACTATTTGAACGAAGAAGAAATAAACGTATTAAACCGAATGGTCACTGCCTACTTAGAGTTGGCGGAATTGCAAGCACTCAACCGCAAACCAATGTATATGAAGGATTGGATTGAACGCTTAGATGATTTTTTGAAAATGACAGGTAATGATATTCTGAGGAATGCAGGGAAAATAAGCCATGAGCGAGCATTGAAAAAAGCAAATGCTGAATACCAGAAATATAAGGAAATTACAAAAGATGAGCTTTCGGAAGCTGAAAAACACTTTATAGAGCAAATTGAAACAACTGCTAAAAAACTTAAGCCTAAAAAGTAATGAGCAGTAATTCTATTTCGAATCACAGCTAAGCAAGGGGATGCTTTTAACAATCCAAACTTTCTGATCAAACTTCAAAATCTGTCAGTATTTTACAAACCCTTCCAATTTCACCGGAAGCAAGTCTGACTTTAATGCCTCTTGAATGATACGGACTCTTGGTCAGAATCGCCTGAACAACGCCCTCTGTGACATTTCCCGATTTTTGATCCTGCTTTTTAATGATGCCCACTTCACTGCCAACGGCAATCTCACTTCTGTTTTGTCCGGCCATAGCCATTTTATTGTTAAAGATTGATTTATAATTATTTACGCCTCTACAGCATTGAAAGTTTTGTCTTATGAATCTTTTTTCATTGACCTTCTTTTTGCTGCAATCGCCATCTGTCCCAATGCGATACCACCATCGTTGGAAGGAACTTTTTGGTGTGCATAAACTTCGAAGCCTGAATCCCTCAAAACAAAAATTGACTTTTCGAGCAGGTAACGATTTTGAAATGTTCCACCTGAAAGGATGATTTTGTTCAGACCTGTTGTGTTTCGGATTTTCTTCGCAACTGTCAGCACAAGTAAAGCCATCGTATTGTGAAACTTGGCTGAAATTTCTGAAACAGATACTCCCATTTTCAAATCCTTTAAAATGAGGTAGAAAAGCTTCCAAAACACAATACGTTTTTCCTCAATATCGAAAACATACTTCCCACGGCAGTTTTTGGCAGCAGCGGCTTCCAATCGCATCGGGGCTTCTGCATGAAAATCTGATTCTGTACAAATGCCTGTTATTGCTGCAACTGCATCAAAAAGCCGGCCTGCACCTGAACTTAAAGGACAGTTGATTTTCAAGTCAATTGCCTGAAAAACGACTTCCAGATGTTTGGTATCAATACCATTCAAAAAAGGAAGCTTTTTCAAAAAGATATCTTTTCCAAAATATTTGTGCAAATATGAAACAGCTGTTCTCCAAGGTTCATGGGTTACTTTATCCCCTCCGGGAAGTGGCACAGGATCAAAATAATAAGCCCTTTCGAAATCAATAAGGTCACAGACAAAAAATTCGCCACCCCAAATGGTTCCGTCATTCCCCAACCCTGTCCCGTCGAGTGCGATGCCAATTACTTTTTCATCGAGGCCATGCTCGGCCATGCATGAAGCAATGTGTGCATGATGGTGTTGAATTTCAATGGTTTCAAAGCCAAGGGAACGTGCAAACTGCGTTGAAAGATAATCGGGATGCAAATCGCATGCAATGAGTGAAGGCTCAAAACGAAAAAGTCGTGAAAATCTTTGAAATGACTCTTCATAAAAAGCAAGCGTCTCAGCATTTTTCAGGTCGCCAATATGCTGACTCAAAATTGCCTGCTTTCCCTTTCCAATGGCGAACGTATTAACAAGTTCAGCACCCACAGCAAAGATGCCTTCGGTTTCAAGATTCAGTTTTATTGGCGAAGGCACATAACCGCGACTACGGCGCAATATTCGCTCTTTACCATCGGCTACAAAAACAACTGAATCATCGGCTCTGTTATATATTTCACGATTGTAAGAAACAATGTAATCAGCTACTTTGCCCAGGTTTTTGAGTGCATCTTCATCAGAAATTGTTACAGGCTCATCAGAAATATTACCACTTGTGAGCACGATGGCCTCTGTTTCAAGGAATTCAAAAAGCTGGTAGTGTATTGGCATATAAGGCATTATCACTCCAGCTGTATGCATTCCATTGCTCACCGAGGGCGCGCAAGGCTGCAGGTTCTGAAGTAAAACGATGGGTCTTTTCCACGACTGAATAGTTTGCGCTTCTGTTTCACTTAACAAAAAGCGTTTATGGATGCTTTCAACTGAAGCCATCATTATCGCCATTGGTTTTCCTTCGCGGCTTTTCCTTTTGCGCAGTGTTTGAACGGCAGATTCGTTCAGTGCATCACAAACTAAATGATAGCCACCCAACCCTTTAAGCGCAACAATGCTACCTTCATCAATCCATTTTGCCAGCTGAGGTGCTGGATTGTTAACGCGCACAGTCTTACCATCTTTCGTATGAATTTCATATGCCGGTCCACATTTCAGGCAAGCTACGGGCTGTGCATGAAAGCGTCGGTCAAGGATATCAGAATACTCTTTTCTGCATTCATCACACATCACAAATGCTTGCATAGTCGTTTGATGGCGGTCGTAGGGCAAATCCTTTATGATTGTAAAACGCGGGCCACAATTGGTGCAATTGATGAAAGGGTAGTCGATACGGTGTTGCTGGATTTGCATATCAGCTAAACAATCGGGACAAACAGCAATATCCGGGCTCACTTCTGTAATGGCCTCTGAGTGATTACTGCTATGTCTGATTTCAAATGCTTTGAAGCCTTCAAGTTTAGATTCAGTTTCGTTGACCGAAGCAATGGATGAAGCCTGAGGTGCGTTCTGAATGAGCATCTTTCTGAAAGATTCTATATCACCTTCCAGTCCTTCGATATGAATTAATACACCTTCATTGTTGTTTTCCACCCAACCATTCAAATTATTTTTGATGGCAATGCGGTAAACAAAAGGTCTGAACCCAACACCCTGAACAAGGCCCTGCACATGCAAAAGAGATGCTTTCGACTGACTATTCATACTTATTCTTTAACAAAAAAGTAAGCATCCCTGAAACCTGATTCATCTATAAAACGGCTGTAGTCAACCAATTTCATTTCTCCAAAAAAGTTGCAAA
Source organism: Bacteroidales bacterium (assembly GCA_030683155.1). Taxonomy (GTDB): domain Bacteria; phylum Bacteroidota; class Bacteroidia; order Bacteroidales; family F082; genus JALNZU01. The sequence continues at coordinate 655 of JAUXMV010000075.1, read as the reverse complement.
ACTCTTCAGGATGAAGTGCCTTAACTGCCGAAAAACCAGTCAATTCAACTTGCTTTTCATTAAAAGAACACCAAAGAAAAGTACCATTTTCTGAAAGCAATTCAGGGATGAATTTCAGAAATGCTTCTGTGGGTTTAAAGTTTATGCAGATGATACTGTCAAAACGTTCCAGTGAAAGCAATGGCTCCGCCTCATCCAAATCAGCCTCAATGGTTTGAATTGAAAGACTGCGCTTTAAGGCTTCCTCATATAAAATTTTAAGCCCTGTATCTGAAATGTCGGCAGCTGTAACATGAAAACCGTTTTCAGCCAGAAAAAACGCGTTTCGGCCTCGTCCACAGGCAAGGTCGAGCACGCGGGATGGCTTCAAGAAATCTAATTTTTTCATCAGATAAGTGTCAGCAGGATTGAAGCCATTGCGCTCTCCGTGCCTTTTGTTCCATTTTATGCGATCAGCTATCATAGGGCTGCGAAATTAGCATTTTTTATCCATTGAAAAACTGCTTCAAGGCTATGCAGCGATTCCGCAGCAAATAATTTTCCAAACAAATTAGAGCAAAGCCTATAGAACTGAGCATAGTTATAACTATCCGCGAACTTGCGGTTTTAAAAATCATTATTTGTTAAGAAATTACCTCCTTTCTTTTGTTAAAAG
>JAUXMV010000039.1 GCA_030683155.1 Bacteroidales bacterium | reverse complement strand
GGATGCTGTTTCACTTTCCAAAGGGATTGATCCGCAATTAGAGCGGGCCGTTAAGGAAGCATTGAAACTGCTCGATCAACAAAAGGAAATTCAAATTGTACCTCCACCTTATCCTTCTCCGGCACTTCCGCAAAAGAAATGATAATTAGGAAATTCCAGCATTGCAGTTTTGTAGTGCTGGAATTTAAAATATTTTAGAATATATTGATATTCAGTTTTCTAAACATAGTGACGAAAGCTATGTTGAAAAACTCCTTTTTTCAGGAGCGTTTTTTAAAAATATAAAATTCATATGTTTGTCCACCGTTATGAACTAACAGTTGATTAAACATATGACAATGTTCCAAAAAATAATAAGGACCGATACTTCAAAATCGACGATATTAATCAGGTTAATGGTTGGAGGCGTGTTCCTTTGGGAAGGCGTTCAAAAATTCCTCTTTCCGGTAATTCGCGGCACAGGGCGCTTTGAAAAAATAGGCTTGCCCAATCCTGAATTTTTGGGAGATTTTGTTGCTTCTTTTGAAACTTTATGCGGCATGTTAATTTTGCTGGGTTTATACACAAGGCTGGCAACAATACCAACAATCATCATTATGCTGGTGGCCATCACTTCGACTAAATTGCCAATTTTGGCAGAACAGGGTATTTGGGAAATGCTTCATGCAGCCCGCACCGACTGGTCGATGCTTTTGGGAAGTATTTTTTTGCTTATAAAGGGTGGTGGATTGTGGTCGATTGATAAACTAATTTATCGCAGTGAATAAAAAGGCTGAACTTAAATCACTTGCACTGCTGTTTCTGAAATTGGGTAGCATAGCTTTTGGCGGACCGGCAGCGCACATTGCCATGATGGAGCAAGAGGTGGTGCGCAAGCGAAAATGGATGTCACATGAGCATTTTCTTGATTTAGTTGGCGCAACAAACATTATCCCGGGGCCGAATTCAACTGAGATGACTATGCACTGCGGTCATGAACGGGCAGGCTGGGCCGGATTGGTTGTTGCAGGCTTGTCATTTATTTTGCCTGCAGTGCTGATTACGATGTTGCTGGCATGGCTTTATGGACTTTATGGCCATTTGCCCAATGTGCTTCCTTTCATTTATGGAATAAAGCCTGCCGTAATAGCAATCATCGTTTCCGCTATCATTCCATTGGCAAAAAAAGCAGTGAAGAATACTGAACTGGCCGTACTTGGTTCGATAACAGCTGCTGCTTGCATGCTTGGGCTTAATGAGATTATTGCCCTTTTTGGCTGCGGTGCTTTGGGTCTTTTATTGTTTTTTATAAAAACAAGCAAAAGAATAAACAGCTTTACTCCATTGCTTTTAATTCAGGCCTTTGCAGATCCTTTGGCTATAACCAACATGAAAATATTTCTAACATTTTTGAAAGTTGGCGCCGTATTGTATGGAAGTGGCTACGTGCTTTTTGCTTTTCTTGAAGCTGAGCTGGTGATGAAAGGGTTTTTGAGTCGTGAGCAATTGATCGATGCTGTTGCTGTCGGACAGTTCACTCCCGGACCAATACTTTCAACAGCAACCTTCATCGGCTGGCAACTAAATGGCTCGCAGGGAGCACTTTTGGCAACAGCTGGTATATTTCTTCCATCTTTTCTTTTTGTTGCACTCTTGAATCCTCTGATTCCAAGAATAAGAAAATCAAAAGCAGCTTCTGCATTTTTAGATGCTGTGAATGTGGCTTCGGTTGCGCTTATTGCAGTTGTCATTATTGCAATGGGTCGTGAAAGCCTGATTGACTGGAAAACGATGCTTATAGCA
>JAUXMV010000002.1 GCA_030683155.1 Bacteroidales bacterium | reverse complement strand
GGACTTAACGACAATGGATTTCAGTCAAAATTGAATTCTTCGGGTTTGCGTAGCCAACTTGACGACCTTATTGAACCGGAACTTAAACCTGGTATCTATGGCAAAATCCAATATCCCTCTGAAATTAGGATGATGGATGCTACCAACAGGGGAGGCAGTACATTTTTTGAAGGTGCAAAATACTCTGATAAGGTGCTTCGTCAAATGAATAAAGCAAATGATTTAATGCATGGCTTCCCTAATAGTGTTGACGGCTATGCTACTAAATTTGGCCAGTGGTCGACAAAACTTGGTGCAGACGGCAAACCTTATCAATGGCTAAAGATGCCAGGTAGTTATGTAGGTAAGACGGGTGTGTTTGAATATACGAAGGATGCAAACGGTCTTATTCATCACAGATTTTTTAACATTACTAAAGTCCCTTAGTATGAAAAGTATATCCCTGTATTTAGATTTTCTGAAAGAAAAAGGAAAGCCATTGTCTGAAATAAATCCAGGCAGTGATGAAATAGCTTTAACGGTTAGGGATGCATTACACGCATTGGATTTATTGAAAGTTAGTCAAATCGCTATTTTAGGTGGTGATGTTCTTTCAGGGGAAAGCAATGAGCTTATCTATGCATACCAAGTTTGGGGCGAAGAATATCTATATTTAAACTGGTATTGTGATAAAGCGGTTAATGAAAACAAAGCAGACTACTTGCAAAGGAGTTATTTATTAGCAAGAGAAGGTATTATTAAGGCGAATAAAACAGCGGAAAAACTAAGAAAGGAGTGTTATATAGTGCTTGTGATTGAATAGAGCAAAGTCCGGCAAATCCGGGCTTTTTGTCTTTAACCCAGCAACAAAATTTTTTTCTATGTTTTCAAAAATCATTTTAACTTTACCCCGCCAACAAATCAAGCTTACAACATGATATGTAATTGTGTGCATAGGGAAAGTTTCAGTTTCGGCAAGCTCCCGCCCGGGCTGGACTGTGGCGATGCTGCCGGCAGAAAACCCGACTACAACCGCTACAGCTATGCGTGGAACAACCCGCTGAAGTATATTGATCCGAGCGGATACAACAACATCAGATTAGATGAAAACACCACTGCCATTCCGTATATTGCCGGTTCGGGCGGGTACTTAAATAACTGGAATTATATCACAAGTGGCATAGGCCCGGGATCGGGCAACCACTGGAGCGACCAATACAGAGGACAAGGGGGAAACTTTATGCTGGGAAACAGCAGATCCTTTGATGGAATGTATGGGCAGGGAGCATGGAACAATTTTTATACCAGCATGTTTACCAAACAGGCAACTAACGGAAGAGTTAACGGCACAGCGATTAACGACAGAACAAGCATATCGATGGTTGTGGGCTGGATGTCAGCCGGTTTTAACATCTCCGTGGTTAATGCCTTTGGCAATAGTGTGCTTGTAGGTAGTTTTGGTGTTTTAGGAACAATGAGATATGGTGAAGGCGGCGGACTCATTTTTTCAAACCAGACTGCCGGAATGGTTGTGGGAGAAGGTGTTGTGTCTGGAGCAATAGGTGGTGGGGGAGTGTCTTTTGAGCATGCGAAATTATGGTATCAGTTTGGAGGTGGAGCTCGAATGGATGTTGATTTAAATAGTATAAACCTGAGTAAAGTTAGAATAACTGATTTTAATTCAAGGGGATTAGCAACTGTTCAATTGGCGGGTAAGCATTTTACAAATTTAAATGATGCTCTTGTACATGGTACTATAACTTTACAAAGGATTGGAAATACAAATCAAGCTAGACTTGCACTTAATTCAGACCCATATACCCCTCAAATAAATGGTCAACCTGCAGGAATGTATGATTTTGAAATGCATTCATGGGGAGTAGCAAAAAATTGGGTAAGAAATCCTGAAGCATTTATTGGTGGAATAACCAACGGATTATTTCCCATCGGTGGAACTTGTTTGTATTTAGGAGGAACACCATATCCTATCTACTATAATGGCATAGTTACAATACAACCGTAGAGAATATGAAAAAATTATTATTGTTCCTTATTATAATACTTACTGTTTTATATTTCTTTGTTAAACCAGTGAGGACAAAGAAAGTACTTCTCAATATTGCCCAAAATGAATTTGCAAGCATATTGATGTATGATTCAATAAGAAATCAACTTAATGGTCCTGCTTCATTAGATAGGGATGACTTTGTTGAATTTAAATGGTACAAGGTATTGGAATGGGACGATACAGCCGCTATATATATCGATGTTTTTAAGCACCCTACCTCACTTTCATGGCGAGATAATTTCTTTTGGCCTCGTGTTACTATGAATTATCAATGGAGTTACTTGGCATCTGGCAAGTTAAATAGGCTTGAAGATATTTATCCTAATAAATATAAAAACAAGGTCTCTTTAACTGATAGTTTGCAACTTTATTCAAACCTGAATGAATCCTATGAGAACACAGAATTATTAATTAATCCAGATAGATTATTCTTTTTTTTGAAAGCAGGATATTTTGAAATCTTAGATAAGAAAGATGAATACACGGTAGTTGCTTTTTTTCAACCAATTGGCAACATATATTTGAAAAACCCAAATAAAATAGATACGATAAGTACAATGACAGCAAAAGTTTCAATTAATGAAGAATTTGAAATCTTTATTATACCATATAATGCTCCGCCTGAACTTTGGGGCAAAACACTCAAACTTCACAGCGATTAACGACAGAACAAGCATATCGATGGTTGTGGGTTGGATGTCAGCCGGTTTTAACATCTCCGTGGTTAATGCCTTTGGCAATAGCGTGCTTGTAGGTAGTTTTGGCGCTTTAGGAACAATGAGATATGGTGAAGGCGGAGGACTTGTTTTTTCAAACAAAACAGCCGGAATGGTTAATGGAGAAGGGGTTGTGTCTGGAGCAATAGGTGGTGGGGGAGTGAAAGATTGGGGTAATATTGCGTTAGGCCATATATCAGAGTGTCTCGGAGGAGTAGGATTATTAACAAAAGGAAGAGAACTTTTAGAATGGGAATATTTAAGACAAGCTAAATTTAACAGAGCGTTATCAGGAGATTTTTCTCAGCCTGTTAAAAATTCAGTAAGAGCATTAAAGAATACGGGTAGAACGCTTGGTTACACAAGTATAGCTCTATCGGGTGTAGATATGACAATAAATGGTGTTAATGTGAGTAATAGTCTTGACTTAATTATGGGAGGGGTTGCTTTTGTGCCTGGTTTTGGATGGGCGATTTCCGGTTTGTATTTTGCAGGAAACTTAGGATGGCAGGCATATTCAGGCAGGACAATTGGAGAGTCTTTCCAAAGTAACTTTACTGACCCGAATGAATATTGGAAACCTTAGTAAATTAATTATTATGATATTTTTCGATTACGCATATTATAGAGTGTGTGATTTTTATAAAAAGAAAAAGGATTCATCAGCTGAGATGACTAGTTTTCTAATTGTTTCTTTAATGCACTTTTTTACTATTCTTGATTTGTTTATTCTTATCCGAGTTTTTTGGGAGTATCCAATTCCAATTAATTTCTCAAAATATTGGCTTTTGCCTTTGATCCTAATTATTCCTTTAATCAATTGGAATAAATATGTTAAAGCACAAAAGTATAAGAAATATAGAGCAGTATGGAGAACGGAAACGGAAAAAGAAAAACGACAGAAAGGGTGGTCTATTATACTTTATTTAATTCTGGTTATTGGTATTCCAATTGTGTATGCAATCATAAAACAGAATCTAATGGAGGGAAAAAGTTTTTTAGGATAAGACAAAAAGCCCGGACTTGCCGGGCTTTTTGTCTTTATCCCGGTAACAAATTTTTTTCTATGTTTTCAAAAATCATTTTACCTTTACCCCGCCAACAAATCAAGCTTACAACATGATATGTAATTGTGTGCATAGGGAAAGTTTCAGCATCACCGCCATCACCGACTCCTCAGGCAACCTGCTTGAAAGCCTTAGCTATGACCCCTGTTCAGGGAAACTTGGTTTTTGTGAGTGCAGCGAAACAAAAGCCTTAGTTGAACGAATCCCGACTGAGGCACGAAGTCGGGAGGGCCGCCGCCGCAAAGCAACTGATTGGACTGATTACAACGTCACTTCCACCCTATTCGACCGCGGCTTTACAGGGCACGAGCACCTGCCACATTTTGGCTTGATAAATTCCGAAGCGCTCCATTGCATTTCGCTTCCGGGATTAGCGACTGCTAACTTTTCGCTTCACTGCGTTCGCAAAAACCAAGCATCTGCTAATATGAATGGCAGAGTATCGTTTTGTATGGATTGTTAGTGAAGAAACCTGTTTATCCGCTGCGTTTCATAGCCTGATCGGTGGTCAGCATTGCAAAAAATACCATCAAACATCCAGATACTTAAAACAGATTTTTGTACATTTGTTTCAAATAATTGATAATGAACGAAAATGTTAACTACTGGATTGATCTGTCAGACTATGATTTGGAGACAGCAGAGGCAATGCTTCAAAGCAAAAGATTCCTTTATGTTGGATTTATGTGCCATCAAACAATAGAAAAAGCATTTAAAGCATATTTTAGCAGCTTGAAATCAGATGTAGCTCCATATTCACATAGCTTGTCTTACCTGGCAAAGAAAGGCGGGTTCTATGAATTGTTTTCAGAGGTGCAGAAAGATTTTATTGACCAAATTGAACCATTAAATATTGAAGCGCGTTACCCTTCTCACAAAGAAAGACTTTTGAAAAGTCTAACAGAAAGCAAGTGCAACGAAATAATAGAAAAAACGAAGGAAATACAAAAATGGATAAAGGAGAAGCTATAAACAAAGTAAAGGAATACAGCATTCTACTTAAAAAGCACATGGCTCTTGAGAAAGTTTATTTATTTGGGTCATACGCAAAGAATACCAACCATGCTGATAGTGATATTGATGTGGCCATCGTTGTAAACAAATTGGAAGGAGAATACTTCACGATTCAACCATTGTTGTGGAAATTAAGAAGACAAGTTGACGATAGAATTGAGCCAATTCTCATCGAAAAGGACAATGATTTTGGCGGGTTCCTTATTGAAGTTCAAAGAAACGGAATAGAGATAACCTAATTTAGTGCCGAGAAATATTTACTTGACTTTTCAATTGTCCAAACTTTCCCCCAGCCACCATCGGCCGGGGGAAAGTTTTTTTCTCTAGCTTTGCCATCAAACAAAACTCAAATCGTTTATCCTTCAAAGCAACATCATTCAGAAAAATTGCACGCTCACTTCTCCTAAGCACTGGGCTTTAAGGTTGAATTTGATTTTCGCTTTTTGAAATATTCCAAGATTTCTTCTTTTGTAATTTTAGATAATTTCTTGCTCAATATCTCTCTCTGCTGACAACATTAAAAAAATATTTTTTCTTGTCCCGCCAATGCTATTAGCAACTTTGTTTCATTGATTTTTCGCAAAAGTAATTCATCAGTTTTAAGAAAAAGCCATGAGTTTTGTAATGTAAATCAACAAACCTTATGTCAAGATGTACAATCGAAAAAAAAATATTTATTTCATCGGAGCTAGGTATAGATCGCAATGCATTTAGAAAATATCTACAGATGGATGAGGGTGATTTTTTGCAGCTCATCGAACAGGGAAGAAAACCTCCCAGTTTCCATATTGGCAAAAAACAATTTTAATCTAAGTAATTTTTATCCAGTCCGGCTTGTTTGAGTATGGCAAGGAAAGTCCCTTTTTTCATATCCTTGCCACCATGTACAGGCACAATAACTGTTTTATTGGTAACAGGATTATGATAAGATGATGTGAACCTTTGGAACGCTTAAAAACAAAGCCGTTATCTTCTAAAAAATCAATCAGTCGCTTTGGGCTTAGGTTCATACACTTTCAAGGGTTAGAGAGTATTCCAATGTATTACTGTCATCGGGAACGATTTCGCCTCTTTCCTGCAGTTCTTCAACATATAGTTCAATAGCCTCTTTAGCCATCGCAATAGCTTCGTCCACATCTTCACCATAAGTAATACAGCCGGGTAATGCAGGAACAGAAACCGTATAACCACCTTCAGCTTCTTTGTGTAAATGAATTTTGTATGTGTACATATTATTGAGCAATTAAAGTTTGTAAATTATCCTTCATCCTCTTATTGGCTAAAGCCAAATCAATCATTTTAAATAAGGCATGTTGTTCGTCAGGGCCAAGCGTATCAATCATTTTAATTTTTTGCATAATGGGTAAATTAACCTCTTGTTCCAAATCGTAAGATTTAAAGAACTCGGCAACATCTACTTCAAAAACCGAAGCTAGTTTTTCTAAAGTGGAAATGGAAGGTTCTACCTTACCGTTTTCAATACGGCTGTATTGTCCTTGCGGTACGCCTGAATCTGCACACACTTCTTTTTGAGAAAGCTGTTTTACATCTCTCAAACGCCTGATATTCCTTGCTACTAACTCTACTGTCTGTACCATGATCAATCAAATTATACAGCAAAGTTAATAAAACAGTCATTTCGTTGCATCTAAATAAATATTTTGCCTGTTTATTATGCAGTTTAATACATATTTGAAAGCAAATTAAATATTCATTTTGAAACCCTCGCTGCCGAACGATTGCATCGTGTGTGGCAATGAAGAATTTTTTTACAACTGACAAACTTTCTAAACCCTGACAGGGATAAATATCATTTTCCTACCTTTGCCCATAGCAAACCAAAACCCAGAGATGAACCACATTCCGGCCATCGGTAACACCAAAAGCGGCTGCAAAACCGGTGATGCAGGGTTGTGGGCAGCAACAAAACAACAGTGAATTTGCAAAATAGCCGCTTCAAAGCCATCGTCAAGCATCATTTCGAAAAGGATTTTCACAACTGGAAAGCGCAAACCAAATACAGCAATGACACACTGACCAACAGATAAGCCGCTTTTCAGAACCTTGCAATGAATAGCGCAATTCACCGGAATCCCTTCAATCAACAGCATGTGCTGATTGGTTTTGGCAACATCGGTAATTCTGCTAATTTGGGTTTCAAGTCTCAAAGCCATCACAGTCACAATTGAAAAAAAGATAAGCTGCTATATAGTGCCAGAATAAAGAATTCGGAAGAAATAATCACGTTTCATTTATAACCAATGGCACGTATAAAAAAACCGCACCACTTTCGCGATGCAGTTTCAATAATCCTCATATACCCTGTTGATTACAAAATGTACATATCTACAGAACAGTTGAATGTTTGTCCTTCACCAATCTGAAACTCAGTCAAAGCAGGAGATCCTAATCCTCCGGAGCCGTACCATCCTACATAATCGCCAGTGGTCCATGTGCCACTATTATCAATGTCTTTCCAAACATCGAGGTAGTAATTACCAGGATTAACACCGGTAATGGTAAAATTGACAGTGGCACCTGATCCGGTTACAGCGCCAAATTTGATCGGTTGATTAGCATTCCAGTTGGCGTAGGAAGTGTACAAACTAACCTTGGCATTGGATAAATCACCAGATGTTCCTGCAGGGAAACGAACAGTTCCAGTAACCTGTGTTACTGCAGGTTGCACAATAAGTGCCCCATTGCCTGTTGCAGTGCCACCTTTACCGTCAGAAACGTTGACAGTAACAGAATGAGCACCTGCGGATGATGGTGCAGTCCATGAGACAGTGGATCCTGAGCCGGATATTGCGCCGCCTGTTACAGTATAACTGTAGGTCAGAACATCTCCATCAGGGTCAGTAGCCGTAACTGTAACACTTGCTATCCCATTGGCATTTATAGTGCCTGGTGCAATGACAACGCCAGAGATAACGGGTGGTTTGTTAGCATCTTCTTTTTTACATGAAGTAAAAATCAAACCCAAAAAGAGGGTAAGAAGCAGAAAAGATAAAATTTTTGTTTTCATACAAATTTGGTTTAAGGTTCAAGAGATTTGTTTTTTTGAATTATTATGTATTGTTAAGCTAACAAAAAAAATATTCCCTAGTCTATTCATTTTCTCTGTAATAACGATAAAAACACATCAACTTCCACTTTTTTCATCCTCTTGCTTCACTAAACCACTCATTCACATGCGTGTATTAGCGTTTTGAATAAGAATACTATTTGTGATAATATGTTTATTTCTACTGTTACATTTCTTAGCTTTTACACTTGATCCTATCGTTTCATCAACAAAAACGAATTATTTTAAACGCTTTTTCTTCAAATGCTTACACCAAAAACTCTATGAGTTTCTGTTTTCTATAAACAAAGGTAAACACAAACCAAAAAAATTGTTACTTCGTAAAGTAATTTATATTCTTTCTAAACAAGACTTTTTTATGCCTGTAACTCTCTTGTTTTCATCTGATTGAAAATTGATCCTCTACATTCAAATTTCTGAAATTTCAATATCAATTCAGCTTTCTAAACCCATTTATCCAGAAAGGTGTTGGAATTGTTCCGAATTTTCAATAAAGACATTTGTCTTAAAAACTTGACAGCTGATATCTTCATCAGGCACTTTAAAACAGGTACATTTGCTCAATGTCCTATTTAACCCCTAAAGGAACATCGTTCGGATAAATCGCATGGCTGTGAAGATCTTTTCAAAGGTCAGGTTATAGTACATCCACGACTTCGGATGAAGCATTAAAAAAATCAAATTACTGTTCACAACATTGAAAAAATATTATTTCTTGTCCCGCCAACAAATCAAGCTTACAACATGATGTGTAATTGTGTGCATAGGGAAAGTTTCAGAATCAACTTTATAGAAAACACCAAATCATTTTAAACGCTAATTGACTGTAATAATGTATGTTAAAGCGATGTAGTTGCAAACTATGCCGAACGAAGAGGCATTAATACGGAACCTTCAAAACAAGTGAAAGAGAAATATTCAGCATTGTGATTTGGCGCCAGTCGGTTCTCAGACCAGTTCCTGAAATAAATTGAAATCCTGCTTTTGATCTTAACAAATCGCTTTCGATGGCCAGATGGTAACAGTCTGTAATTGCGTAGGCCAGTGAAAGTCCGGCACCGTAGGCAAAACTATAGTCACTGGAAGTTGTGATTTCATAAAAGTCAGGGCCTGTCATAAAATATTTTGGTTTGTGAAGCTGATAGGGCGTGCTTGCGTATAAGGCACCACCAAGCAGGGAGGCGCCAAGATGAAGTTTCGGAAAAGGCACAAAACTGTAAACAGGGCCTCCCACGAAATGAAGAATCCTGTAGGGTTCACTCCGAATGGTCACATCAAGCAGAAAAGGATCGGTTCTCACTTTTTCATAGCCAAGCCAACCAACGTCTACCGGATGCAATTGCAATCCTCCCTGAACCGTAACTCCCCATCGTTTATACAAATTACTGCTCAAAGCCAGTGTTGTTGAGAGTCCTGTTGTGGTGAAACAACCTTTATTCAAATCTGCTGAAGCGTACTCAAAAAGTGGTATTGATGCTCCTGAACGCAAATGAATGCGTCCTTCTGTTGGTTGCCCGGGAACAGAAATACTCTTTGTAAAAATTAAAAACAGCAAAAGCCAGCGCATAAATCATTTTATTTGACTGCGAAAGTAATAATTATCCCGAAATCCCATTCATGGAGGAAAGCAGAACAACCAAACTTTTCAGCCTTGCAATTCTCTGAATTTTTAATCCGTATCTTTATAGATGAACCGGATTTTAATACTTTTGAAAGATGATTTATGCGGTTTCGATACAAAACATCTTTAAGTTTTCAAACAATTACATGGCTTTGGTGTTCTTTTGTTTTGTTGATTAATTACGCAGCAAAAAAGTTAAATCCAATCCGGTTCTAAAAAGCATCCAATGAAAAAACTACTGTTTATCCTTTCCGCTTTTCTGCTCTTTGCAGCTTTACTTCCAAAAGTTTCGACAGGACAAACAACCCATAGTTTCATGCACAACGGCATCAACCGCACTTTCATTCTTTTTGTGCCATCAACACATCAACCCGGCATCGAAGCCCCGTTATTGCTGGCTTTGCATGGTTTTACACAAAATGGTCAAACCATCATGCAATTCAGTAATTTCAACACGCTGGCAGAAGAAAACGGTTTTATCGTCGTTTATCCTTATGGTGTAAGCGCCTCGTGGAACGTGGGTGTCGGAGGCGGTTCAGGTGCTGATGATGTTGGTTTTTTGCTGGCACTTACCGATACGATTGATGCATGGCATGGCATTGATCAAAACAGGGTTTATTCTACCGGTTTTTCCAATGGGGGTTTTATGAGTTTTCGTCTTGCCTGCGAGGCTTCGTACCGTATTGCTGCCATCGCTTCAGTGGCCGGCACTATGACAAGTAGCACCTATGACAACTGTTTGCCGGAAAGGGCTGTTCCTGTATTGCATATTCATGGTACAAGCGACTTTATTGTTGCTTACAATGGCACGAGCGGCTTCAAATCTGTGATGGATGGAATGAACTATTGGGCTGGTTTCAACGAATGTCCTCCTGAGCCGGAAATCATTAATTTGCCGGATATTGTTCAGGAAGGCTCAACCGTGCAGCAGTTTACCTGGTTTCCATGCAATGAAAACACAGAAGTAAAACATCTGAAAGTGAATGGCGGCGGACATACCTGGCCAGGCTACGATGGTTTCATGGGCATTGGAAATGTCAATATGGACATCAGTGCAAGTGCCGAAATCTGGAATTTTGTCAGTCGGTTTTCTATTGCATCGCCTACAGGGGTAACAAATTTTTCGGAAGATAAACTGCCTCAAATACTTCCGAATCCTGTTTCGGGTGAAATCCTTACAATAAAGTTGTCCGAAGCAGCAGAAAAATTAAACATGATTGTTTTTTCTTTGGATGGACGCCAGATAATCAACGAAAAATATACATTTACCAGTAAGGAAATTCTTTTGAATATTTCTCAACTTGATGAAGGATTATATTTTCTTCGACTTAACTTTCCGTTTAAAAGTGTTGATTTAAAATTTATTAGACTGAAATAAATTCAGTTGATTTAAGAAAAAACTCATTTAAATACTTCTTTAATTTTCATAATTAATTTAAATCAATTAGTTTTGTGCTATACATCACTACAAAAATGCTTTTAGACTATTAATTTTTTCAACACTTTATGCTCAACAGAAAATCTGATCAATGTATAAGTTGCGAAATATGTAACGATCGATCACCACTTTTCAATCTTCTGAGTCAGGAGGAATTGAAGATTATGAACGCAGGTCGTTTTGAGGTTAGCTTCAACAACGGAGAGACGATTGTGAAGCAGGGAACCTCGGCAACGCATATGATTACGCTGACGCATGGCATGGCCAAACTATTTCTGGAAGGAATAGATAAACGAAACCTCATTCTTGACATCATACTACCCTGGACTCTTTTTGGCGGCCCTGGACTATTCACTGATATGCGCTATCACTACAGCGTTTCTGCTATTACCGATGCTTCAGCTTGTTTTATTGCAGCAGAAAATGTTCGGCAGGTTCTTCGCTCTAATCCTGATTTTGCTGAAGCCATGCTCAAACATTGCAACAAAAACAGTTCGGCCAATTTTGACAGACTTATAAGTCTAACACAGAAACAAATGCCTGGTAGACTTGCAGATGCATTGCTCTATCTTAGCGGCAAAGTATTTCATTCAAAAAGCTTTACTTTAACAATCACCAGACTTGAGATGGGCGAAATGTCGAATATGACCAAAGAAAGCACAACCCGCATCCTGAAAGAATTTGAATCGGAAGGCATCATCAGGCTTGATGGGAAATCAATTGAAATTCTGAAAATGGATGTTTTGAAAGATATTTCTGTCAGGGGATAAAACCCTGCTTTGCAAAAAAGGGCTCTTTGAGTAGCTTTTCAAGAATAATAATTTGATTCCATGCCCTGTCGAGGTTATGTTGCTGATACCTGACCGGATAATAAACATCGTTCGAAAGATAATCTGCCAAAAAACGCAAAGCCTGCATATAAATCAACATTGGTCCGCCAAAAGGAAGAATTTCTTTTTCCAAAGGTTCTAAAACGTGTTCAAGTGCTGCTGTATAGCCTTCAAAAATAATCTCCGGCATTTCGTGGCGAAGGACAATCTTTCCTACATCTGTCTCATCTTCTGCGGCTTCGCAAACCATACTTCTGATAAGGTCACCAAAATCGGAAAGCAAAGTCCCAGGCATCAGTGTATCCATATCGATGATGCATTTGACTTTTTTGCCAGCACTATCGAAAAGAATATTGCTGATTTTGGCATCCATATGCACAATCCGGACTGGAAGACGACCAATGTTTCTATTATAAAAATCAGTAATCCAGCGATATGCGTTCAGTTTTTCAATCTGTTCTGCAGCAATTAAAAGCCTTTGTTCCGATGCATTTTCAACTGCAGCATCAAACTGTTGTTGCCGCAGCTTCAAATCATGAAATCCAGGCAAAACAACATTGAACTGATCAAGCGGAGCACCACTTAATAAAGCAGCAAAATGACCAAAGGCATTGGCTGCTTCTTTTGCCAAATGGATATTTGGCGCGGTTTCAAAACAGCTTGAGTCTTTTATAAAAGGAAGCAAACGCCAGTAATTTCCTTGTTCATCCACAAAAAAGTCTGCTCCCTTTTGGGTCTTTTGAAAAAGCGGCATGAAGTAGTTTGGAGCAGTAATTTTGAGGTATTGGTGCGCAAGGCTCCAGTTTGAAGCAATCAGCTGAGGGTTTGGAAAAACTTTTGTGTTGATTCTTTGAAGGACGAAAGCCGTTGCTTCTCCTTTTTTTAAAACGAAGGTGCTGTTTATCAGGCCTACCCCAAAATCCTGAACAAGATAATGTCTGAAGTCGAGCCCAAAAGCTTCCAGAATTACTTTAAAATTATGTTTTTCTTTCACGATTCAAGATTAAATTGTTGTTATGTTTGATGGAGGAAATGGTGGGGAAAAATAAGGGTCACATCTTATAAATTATTCCCTAAGATTCTTTTAAAAATCAATTAAGCTTCAATATTAAATCATTTGGGTCTAATTGAATTTTTGAGAAAGCAAACAGCTTTTTTCATCATCGGCAGTTAGAAAGGATTCCTTACCAACTAAATTTTCGACAAGTTCATTTTCTTTAATAATGTTTGAATGCTGACCAATGTGAAACTTATTTAAAGACTTGAATGCTTGGTATCTTGCCGAATTAGTCGTTTTGATTATTTCAGCGAAAAAACTGTTATATTCTGATAATTTATTCATGCTCAAATTTATTCAAAATCTCACACTATTGCGATAGAACTTGTTTATTTCTTCAAATTTCGTTCAGAATATTGACCTAAAAAGTAAAATGCTAATAATGGAATAAACATAAATTTCGCTGATTTTTCAAGTACATCAAACTGATTAAGAATGATCAAAAATATTGCTATCATGAATATCACAATAATGTCAAATGCTCTTTTTTTCATTTCAGTGTCTGTTTTTTTTAATAAATGTCAACGGTGGCAAAATGGATTGAAGGGGATTGCGGGCTATATCACTATCAAGATACAATGAAAATGATGCGGGTGATGAACTTCATCGGCAGTATGTTCCAAAATGGAACTAACTGGCTTTTCATGTAATTCACCACTCTCAAAAATATTGGTAAGATGTTTAGTTAATGCAGGTCTTTGGACTCCAAAAAGTTCACTTATCTTCTTTTGTGTCATCCAAAAAGACTCATTGTGATAGAAACCCTCAATTTTTACATTTCCATCATTTCCTCGGTAAAATATGATTTCAGATTCTTTTGTCATTCCTTTTTTTTCTTCAAAAATAAGCTTTTGAATCGTAATTTCTAAATAGCACGTTTTTTTCAGTATGAATGTCAACGGTTTCGGGCTTTGCGTTCGGGCGGGTTTCAGAGCGCAAAGCTCCAGGTTTGCATAGCTTGTCCAGCTTTGCGGGATCAGCCCGCCTGACGCCTGTGCCAACCTTAATTAAATACTTGTCTTTGAGAACACTAAGTGTATCTAAGCGCCGTTTACGCGCTATTGTATGCATAGGTAAAAGATAAATATTTCATAAAACTATTTAAAAATAAATACTTTTGGGAATATACGGATTCACTTTTTGATCAAGTTCGGTTTATTAAGTTCTTAGAACAGGTATAGTCTTTGTCAACTATGATTCGTCTGTTCAATGTCATTCTTGTTTTTCTTGCCGTGTTGTTTTAGGGTGAGACGTAAGGTTTAGCAACTGGGCTTTCATTTCAATTTGATTTATAGTCTAATAAATAATGATCCGGCAAACTTGCCTTATCAATCAATATTACCCCATCATAGGTTTTTCGGGGAATTATCATTTCTCTTTTTTTCCCCCAATACAATGATGGAATTTTTTGAAAAATCCATGATGAACTTTCTGTTTGATTAGCTTTTGAAAAATCTATAAAAGCGTATTTATATCCGGGCTGGATCATGATGGCTTCAAGGCTGTTTTTCTTTGGCTTATGAACTTTAATCACCCTGTCAGTATATGTTTCTCCTCTAAACATATACAGACCAATAACGAAAGATTCATCCAGAATAGATTGATTAAGAAGAGCCCCCGTTGAAACGCCATCTATGCTATTGTTTTTTGAAATATGTCCGTTGGCTCCCCAGAAAATTATCTTTTTATCAGGATAAACTTCTTTTATAAGCCATTCTATTGTTTCAGCCATTAATGAATCGCGTGAAGCCAGGATCTCATTAAAATCCATTTTAGTCAATTCCTTTATGATATGCATCCTGTTTTCAATTTCTCTTAGAAAGACTTTAAGGGTTAAGCTGTCCGTAAAAGGTAATGGTGTTGATCTTAATAATCTATAAAGATTTTGATGGTCGAAGAGTATCTGGTCCAGTTGCTTTTCGTTTGAATTTTGAGCATGACTATAGTACGTGCTTAAGAACTTTTTGCTACAGGAAAAAGTCAAATTTGCAAGTGCTGTATCTGTTTGTGCCAACAAGTTTTTTTCAAAATAATACTGATACCGTAAAGCACTTGGCTTTATATCAAATCCTGCAAACTCAATATCATGTTCCATGATGAATAATAAAAGTTCTTCAACTGAAGAAGTGTGCCATGCAGGATATATTGTCTGTTCAAGTATTTCTTTAGATGTTGCCCTTTCTTTTTGAAGATTTAGTTGATAACAGTCCCAGATATCGCTTTCAAATACTACGGCACTGAAATCCATTTCCTTCGTTAGGAACCGGATAAGCCTATATTTTAATACACTAAACTCCTCAACTACATGACTACTCTCCCCTAAGAAGACATACTTTTTATCTTTCAATAGCTCACGCAAGAAATTGAGGTCAGAAAAGTCATCTGATCTTATAGAACGAAGAGGAATGGAATTTTTAATCACATAATCTTTCCAGGCATCTTTTACTTTTGGTTTTTTCGTAAGGTTCTTTGAGAAGAGTGATGAGTCTTTTGTCAATTCTTGATCTTGCCCCCAAATGAAAGTTAGGCTGTTTAACAATAGGATAAGTAAAATTATTTTCTTCATCGCTTCTGTTTAAATCTTAGTTGGATGTCGTTTTGCCTGGTTGCTAACATCAGTCCGTCCTCCAGAGGCGGACATGTCTAAAAACCTCCTTCAATTTTCATTTACTCAATTTTTACTCCGCTAAATTAGCAAATACATGCGTTGTAAGGATGGCAATTTTTCAAGCAAAGTATACGGCCGTTTTTGATGCGTTCGCCAAAATAGCTCCAATGAAGTCAAAACGCTTGTCAAAAACAGAAAAAAATCAAAATAAAAACGTATAAGTCTTTCTTTTCCAATGATATTCAGAATTCTGCGTAAATTGTAGGCAGTAAAAATCAAGCCCACATCAGCCGATGCTCGTTTGATGGATTTTTTGGTCATAATGTGGCTGAAGCCCAACTACGGGTTTCGCTGAACAACGAATAGACCAAAAAGCCATTAACCTCAGCAGTATAATGGCTCAATTTTTAGGGCTTTTCGGCTATTCGACTTAGGGTTGGCAGAAGTTTTATTTTACATCCCAAAATTTTATTACACCTTTTAAATCAACCGAAACTACCTGTGTTTCATCACTTGTCACTTTTATTTTAGAAATACTTCCTTTATGACCAGTTAAAGTAGTAATCAGTTTGCCTGTAAACTTGTCCCATACTCGTACTGTACGGTCTATGCTGCCTGTATAAATATAATTCTTAGCAAATTTTGCTGCGTTAAGTTGCAATTGAAGTGGAATATCAAATATTTCAGTATCGTTTTCGGGGTTAGCCAATGGCCAATTAGGGTGTATAATTTTAAATGCTATCGTTTTGTTATTTGCATCATACTTCATACACTCATTGAAATCAATAGATAAAAATTCTCCATTATAATCCATATCTGCAAATCTCACTAATTCAACGGTCCATTCATTTACTTTTATTTTTTCTGATAGATTCCAGAGAATAACTTTTTTAGAAGAAACAATCGTTGCTATGTTATCTTTATCAATTTTGATAATCCTTCCAGTAGGGATTAAACTGTCAGAGCCTATATTGGTGTAGTTGTTTTGAATATCAAAGATATATCTTTTCCCTTTCTGGTCTTGTGTTGCGAGATAGTTAAAAGTTTCAGAACATACTACTGTATTTGCCCACGATGATGGTAATGAAAGCTTCTTTATAATTTTACCATTTCGTTCATTCAGAATTAAAATACCATTTGATAAGGTTGATGCGATTATTTCTTTTTTGCTTTTGTTGTAAGCCAAAGCAAAAATTTCGTCATCAATTTTCGTGAGAATATTTTCTTTGTTTTCGCCATTAATAATTTTTGATATCCGTCCACTATAGGTAGATACTAACACAGTGTCTTTTATACCTATATAAATAACATCTGTATAAGAAACTGGATTTATGTTTGTAAACTTTTTAATATAAAGGTCATTGTTTTGAGCCCAGCAATTTGCACTAATAATTAACAAAAAAGCAATCAGGTTATTTTTCATCGTTATAAAGTTTAGTCAGACTTCCATTCTTTTTAAATTCAATTCCGGCATCGTTGTCATCAGTAAACAGGTTTATTTTGTTTTTTTCGTTTCTGCTCCAAAGTTGCAGAGAAGTACTTCCCTGCGGCTCAGCTATCAATAAGAAATGTTGTGATGTTTTGGAATCTAAAGTAAGAAAAGCATTGCCATAGTAGTCATCTGTCACATATCCGCCTCGTTCTTGTCCTTCAGCATCATACAACATTACACCTGATACTGACCCGATTTTTCCTCTTGCTTCAATTCTATTTCCAGTTGAAAAGTTTGGTTCTGGCAAGTGTGAGCCAACTATAACTCTTTCAATACCTAAAGAATCAACTACTACTATACCCCTGACTTTAAGTATTTTATGTGAAAAATTCAAATCTGATTTGTCATCATCCTTTGTTATAAAAGAAAATAAATAAAGGCAAAATGTCAATAAATTGACTGCGCTCAAAGTGTAAAATAATTTTGATTTCATTTTTTTCATTTTAATATATTAGACGTTTTAGACGATTTGGATGTGATTTTGTTACAGATATTCTTTGAAAATTCCTGCCAAATCGGACTTTTCGGGCGGGCGGGTTTCGGAGCATCCCGAAACTTCGGGATCAACCTACACTAAATCCCGCAAGTGCGGGACACAAAGCTCCAAGTTTGCACAGCTTGTCCCGCTTTGCGGGATCAGCCCGCCTGACGCAAAACCTGTGTTCGGCTGCCTTTCTGTTTGTCCGAAGATATGTCATTTCAAATTTTTCATTCATTTCTTTACGAGTTTGGAAATGGAAATCGGTATGAGATTGCCATTTTTCTACAATTGATTTCTACTGCCTCTTGTTCTCCCATTGACGAGTAATATATCTTGAACTCGTCAAACTTGTCGTTGTCAATGAAAACGCTATATGTGTCGTTGTCAAACTTTATTGTCGTTGGAGAATTGAGGTCGGGAAATCCTTTTATCCAAGGTCGTTTGTTTAGTGCATAATTATAGTCCCAAAACATAAGCTCAATATTTTTCGGAAGCCATTCTTTTGCCCTGTTGATCTTAAATTTTTTGATATTGTCATACACAGATAAAAATTCTTTTGGAGTTTTTTCACTTGCTTCACCTTTATCGCTTAATCTCCCATAAACATATACAGTTTTTGTTTGCTTTAGATTCACTGTCAAAATATTTGTAGGTTGGTCTGTCTAACTGCTTGCTACAATGTCGTCTTTAAGTTTGTAAAACGCTTCGGAAATTGTGAATGATTGAATTACTTTTTGAAGTTCCTCTTGTGTCAGAGTTATTTCATAAATTTTCAGTCTCCTATTCTCAGCTGTCTTGTAAATTATTTGTCCCTTTTCATAAAGTGCAAACGAAGGATCACTGAACCAATTACCATTAACCAAGGGTCAGTTTCTGTTAGCACAATTAGAGGTTTTCCATAAGTGTTATCAATTTGCTGTCCGTAAGTCAGTCCAGAAAGCAGTGTCAATGTGATTAATAAAAGAATTCTAGTTTTCATTTATTCTATTGTTATAGGTTGGTAAGTCAGATATCAGAGAGTTGGTTGTGCAGTTTGTTAAGGTGGCCGCTAACCTTTGATGATATGGTGTCGTGCGGGATTACGAGGCGATTTCCTATCAGTTTACCCCGAATTTTTTACGAGCCACAAACGCTCGCAAACCGCTGAAACCCGCATGCACTATACCATGTATGGCCAGCTGGGCTTTATTCTGTTATCAATTCCTTTACTTTTTGTTCCAATAATTTTCTATCAGGTAAGTACAGTTGATACTTTGAAACAAAAATCTTATTGGAAATTCCGCCAATTGCATACTCAACTAAAATGTCATTTTTATCTGCACCTAAAACTATCCCTATTGGTGGATTATCTCCTTCAGTATTTTCTTCAGACTTGAAATAATTCAAATACATGTTCATTTGTCCAATATCCTGATGTTTAACATGTTTTGTTTTCAATTCAATTAATACAAAGCACTTGAGGATTCTGCGATAAAAAACCAAATCAACATAGTAATGGTCATTGTCCAAGGTTATCCGATATTGCCGGCCTACAAATGAAAATCCTTTCCCTAATTCAAGCAGAAATGTTTAAAGATTGTCTATAATTTTTTGTTCCAGTTTACTTTCTGTCATTCGGTATTCTTGTGGAATCTGGAGAAACTCAAGCACGTAAGGGTCTTTCACAATATCTTTAGGTTCTGCAACAATTAGTCCTTTTTCTGAAAGTTTCAGGATTCCACTTTTATCTTGGCTTAATGCCAATCTTTCAAACAATGAAGAACTTATTTGTCTTTTTAATTCTCGAACACTCCAATTCTCATTTACAGCTTGTTTTTCATAAAACCCCCTTGCATGGTCATCTGAAACAGCAAGTAATTCAGCGTAATGTGTCCAGGTCAATTTTCCAGTCAGTGACTGGAAAATCTGATACTTTAAATAGAATTGTCACATTAAATAGATGTTGCTCTTGCTAAATCCTTTGCCAAATCTTGATTTTAAGTCCTTAGAAAGGTTTGTAAGCAACGAACTCCCATATTCGGCTTTCTCATTTCCATGTTGCTCATATTCAACAATGAATTTTCCAATCTCCCAATTGGCATTCAATAATTCATTATTTACTGCTTGAATTGCTCTTTGTCGGGCGTTTTCAATTGTAATTCCAATTGAATCAACAAGTTTATGATATATCTCGATATTTTGAATTTTTTCATCCATATTCAATATTTCTCCCAAAATTACAAAAAATCATATCAAGATAGCTAAATTATTGGTTGTGGCTCTTTTAGCCTTGCTGGCAACTCACTGCTAAACGCCATACTTTTGTCCATCGCGGCGGATTGAATTTCATGAACAAAGCATCCAACATCACTCGCAAATAGGCCAAGCGTTTGTAAACGACTATAAACGGATAGCGCCATTGGGGAATTGAGTTGGTTTGGTTTTCCATGCCGAGGTCATACGAGCTGTTGATGGTTATGCTGGTTTTGGAGTGAATTATGTTGCATACCAAGGCAGCACTAATAATCATCGCCGATCGCAAAAATATCTTTGGCTGATTTCCATTTGCCTTTTGTGAAATCCGGAAATTCAATCGCATTACAACCATTCGCAATCGATGCTTCCGAAAGAGGCGTAATCACACTCCATGCAGCTGAATCATACACGCTTATCGGTGTAGGTTCGTTCCTTTTTACGGCTTCAATAAACGCATTGACAACAAAGAAATCCATTCCACCATGACCTGCTCCTTGCGCCTCCTCTGCATACTTTTGCCACAAAGGATGGTCAAATTTCTCAAACCAGTCTTTGGTTTCTTCCCATCGATGTGGCTTGCTAACTTCTTCTATATGAATTGATTTATTGATGTCCATCCACAATCCTTTTGTACCCTGAACCCTGAAACCCAATGAATAGGGTCTGGGCAGATTTGTGTCATGCTGCAGCAAGATTGATTCTCCGTTTGCAGTACTGATCATGGTTGTTACCACATCGCCCAACTTAAAGTCAATCTTTGCATTCGGGTGGTCTTTTCCACCAACTTTTACGATGTATTCATGCAGACCACGTGCTTTCGAGGCCATTGAAACCAAAGAAGTATAGCGGTTTCCATTGTGAATCTGCAACATTTTTGAGAGCGGCCCGATGCCGTGGGTTGGATATAAATCGCCATTGCGATCTACTGAGTGTTGTGTTCGCCATTGTGCTTCCGAAAAGCCTTTTTCACCAAACTCTGCGCCGCCGCCATAAGGTTGCTGGCCGTCATTGAATTTCACCTCTCTCAAATCATGCTGATAACCTCCCTGAAGGTGAATCAGTTCGCCAAAAATATTTTGCCGCACGATTTGCAAAACAGCCATCACATCACGCCGGTAGCAGACATTTTCGAGCATCATATACTGAAGGCCTGTAGCCTCAGCTTTTTTCACAACTTCCCAGTGTTCATCAACGGTTGAACCCATCATTACTTCGCATCCCACATGCTTTCCGGCGTCCATGGCATCCATAGCCATCGGAAAATGCCATTCCCAGGGTGTGGCAATGATTACTGCATCGATATCTTTTCGGGCAAGAAGCTCACGGTAAGCATAATCGCCATTATCATAAATTTCAGGTTTTGGTTTTCCGGCCTTGTCAAAAAGCCGGAGTGCACTTTCAATCATCACTTGCTGAATGTCGCAAATAGCAGTCACATCCGTATCATTTCGCTGCAAACTAAGTCGCAAAAGCTCCTGACCGCGGAGGCCAGTACCAATGATTCCAATGCTGAGTTTGCTGTTTGGACTGCCAAAAACAACTTTTGAAGGCAGCACAGTGAAAGCAGTTCCTGCAAGTGCTGACATTTTTAGAAAATTTGCCCTGTTCATGATTTATTTTTGATTTGAGTTTCAAAAATAGTGAAAAACAAAGCCGTTTGATGAGCCAAACGAAATTGTTTCAAATGTTAAGACAACCAGAATGGAACAAAATAATGTCTGATAAATTTTTAGTTCAAAACAATTTTTCCGGTCTTTGATTGATAATTGTCTGCTTCAAACCTATAAAAATAAGTTCCTCTTGGAAATGAAGCAGATGGAACAGGAAAAACTCCGGCGTTATTTTCAATAGAAAAAGTCTTGATCAAATTTCCGGCTGTATCTAAAAGTAAAAGTCTGCCCTGCATAATCCCTTCAGGCAAAGAATACGGAATGTTTACCTGCATATTTGCGGGATTTGGGAAAGCCGGCAAAAAGCTGTCATGAATACTTTCAGCTCCGACAGAAGGTGTTGCCGTTATTAATTGTCCCGGCAGATTGTAAACTGTTGTTTGAATGGTATAGGGCCAAACTGAATAATCGTAGCTGTAGGCAAGCAGTTTTGTAGATTGATCGGCAAGTTTATGGACATACAAATACTGACAACCCGGAATATTGAGCAGTATACTCCCGTTTTCTCTAACAACGCGGGCAGTATAAGTATAGTATTGTCCGGTTTCGTTGTAATTGTAAAAAATATAAGCCATGCATAAAGTGTTGTCTGTCGTAAAAAGTCCTTCACTGACAAATTTTATGTCGTATAACCAATTGTTGGAAGGCACCGACAAATTGATCGTTTTCCACAAACTATGGTTGACATTATAGATTTTGCACTGACTGTTTGCAACATCCATGATGAAAAACTTATTGCCCGATGAAGGAAGATAAGTGTAAGTGCCAGAATGGGAATAGGTTGATTCAAGTGTTATCTGTGCATTGGAGATAAAACTCCACAGCATTAACAAAACAAGAGCGGAAATAGACTTTAATATTTTCATAGGTATATATATATTTTTCAGTTGGCAAAAGTAGTAATATAGAAATTAACCCGGGCTTATATAATTGATTCAATTTGGTATAAGATTAACTCCATTTGGTATAAGATTTTAAGAATTGAGTTGGGAAACAGATTTTTCAGATAAGTTTGTCCTGCGAATCTGATATCAATGAAAACACATACAGAAAGTCTCCCTGAAACAAGATCAAACCGAATGGCTTTGCCTGATGTCCTTAAAGGACTCGCCGTTTTGCTCATGATTCAAGTTCACCTTACCGAGCTTTTTGCGGTAGAAACATGGTTTAACAGCATGGCTGGACAAATTAGTCTTTTTCTTGGAGGACCTCCGGCGGCGCCCGTTTTTATGGTTGTGATGGGTTATTTTATTGCCAAAGGAAATAAAAGTCTGCTGCAAAACATCAGGCATGGATTCAAGTTGATTTTTTGGGGTTTACTGCTCAATCTGGGCATGAACGCCCATCTTCTTACTCGCGTCTTCCTCGGTGAATTTGACTTGAATCCTTTCACCTATATTTTTGGTGTAGACATCCTTTTTCTGGCCGGATTGAGTGTTTTAGTCATAGCGTTGCTTCGAAATATATTTCGTAATAAGCTTTTATTGTGGCTTTTAGCCTTGGTGTTTTTTGCAATAATGAATTCGTGGCTGCCTGTTTACAGCGGAGAAATTCAGTTCATAAAATATGTTCAGGCCTACTTCTTTGGTTACTATCATTGGTCGTATTTTCCACTTTTCCCCTGGGCAGCCTACCCTTTGGCAGGTTATATTTTTAAACTACTCGAAGATCGCTTCAATTTTGCGAAAATCTCAGAAAAACATCTGCTTTTCGTTGCGATAACTTTATTGATAATTTTGGTTTTTAGTTTTGACTATGGTTTTGTTCATTCAACAATTTTGCAGGTTTATTATCATCACGAAGGCCTTTTTGTAGTATGGACATTGGCTTTTGTGTTGTTTTGGACACTCACATTAAGGTTGCTGACTGGAGGCAAAACGGAAGGTTTTTTCTTGCATTGGCTGCAATGGACAGGAAAAAACGTGACTGCATTCTATGTTTTCCAATGGCTGATCATCGGAAACGTTGCAACATCCTTGTACCGTAGTCAGTATCTTTTGCAACTTATTTTATGGTTTTTGGTTGTAACTGCCCTGAGCAGCCTGTTGGTTTTGTTGTGGAAAAAAATGAAGAAAAATTCCAAACCAAAAATTACTCCTGAAAACCATCCCTGAAAATGACACAATTGTAACCCACTACATTTGAGGCATTTGAATGTTTTAAAAATTGAATGCTTCTGATTATTTCTCTGGTAAAAATTTATTGAAAATGAGTTGCATTTCGGTTCTTCCGCGATTAACTTTGCATGTCCATTTGATTTGAAAATTGAATCTGCTTCAATAAGAACCAAGTGAATTAAACCAGATTAATAACCAAAACGAAGGTAATTATGAGTGCTCAAACCGAAACTGAATCAATTTGTTGTCCGGAATTTGATCCCACACTTTGGGATGATAAAATTTCTGAATGGGAAAAGAAGCCATTCATCAAAGACAAAGTTTTTACAATTTTTTACATGCCTGTCAATTTTGGGAAGGTAATGACCCGACTGAATAACAAAGTGACAGAAGCTGATGCCAAAATGCCAGACTGGCTGTGCCTTTCTGAGCACACTTCCATGTGGAATATGGGAATCTATCTTGCCGTTGACAAGGAAATACAAGGCGCCGAAAACACAACTTTGAGCGGAAAATTCTATAGTAAAGTTTATGAAGGCTCCTATAACAATACAGGTAAATGGACCAAAGATTTTGAAAGTACTGTCAAGTCGAAAGGATTTAAAATGAACAAGTTGTATATGTGGTACACTACCTGTCCGAAATGCGCTAAGAAATACGGGAAAAACTACGTGGTGTTTTTTGGTCAGATTGAATAAACCAAAAACCTATTTTTTATTCCTCGCAACGGTTTTTCGCAGCATCTTACTGCCAAACCAAAGCCAGAATCCTGTGACGGTGAACAAAAGCAGAGCCACTCCCGAAACAGTGGTATAAATCAACTTGAAAGCTTTGTTTTTTGTCCCAAAGACCTGATCTATAACAGATCCGTCATGAATGTTTTCGATCAGATCTGATCTCCTTTTAGCAACCTGAAGCACTTCAGCTGTGGCGCCATCAAGCTGCACTTCCCAATAATGGTGTTTAAACACAAATTTCACAATGCCCTTTTCTGGACGGATGTCAATGCGTGAAATATCTTTACTGAGTTTACCATCAGAAAAGTTATCCAAAGCTGTCAAAGCACTATGTTTTAACACATCAACCGGCAACCATTCCGACAAGTCAGCATTGGTTCCGGCAGCACTTTCAGGCAAAATATAGCCATTGCTGTGCTCTTTCCAGCCTAGTAGCAAGCCTGTTACAGAAATTACCAGAAAAATTGAGAAAAGATATATAGCTGTGATTCGATGTGTTTTTCTGAAGATGCGGAGTACTTGCGCCTGTTGGGCAGTAGAGGCGTTTTTTTGTTGATTATCTAGTTTCAATTTTGTGTTCAATCAGTTAATAAAGCGCGAAAATACTTAATTCCGTGAACACATTCTTCATTCAATGAACCACAATCAGTTTTCCAATGGTTTAACCAAGTTTCCGGTAAAATCAATTAAAGCACCTATTTTTGTAGATTCTTAAAACTTTTCTGCCCATGAACTGGATCATTCTCATTATTGCCGGGCTTTTCGAAGTAGCCTTTGCAGGTTGTTTGGGAAAAGCAAATCAAACCTCCGGAACTGAATCCCTCTGGTGGATGACAGGCTTTATCACCAGCCTTTCAATCAGTATGTTGCTTCTGTACAAAGCAACACAAACCTTACCCATCGGAACTGCTTATGCAGTCTGGACGGGCATTGGCGCCGTTGGGACAGTGATTGTAGGAATCATTTTTCTGAATGAACCGGCCACCTTCTGGCGTATGTTTTTTATTTCAACACTCATCATTTCTATTGTCGGATTGAAAGCGATGGGATAAAAAAATAATTTTACCGAATGAAATCAGACCTTCTTAAATGCAACATTGAGCGCTTCATCGGAAAAGAAATTTCTGATGAAGACTTGCAGGAGTTTAAAAAACATATGTTTAGTCGGAGTTTTGATAAAAAAACTTTTCTTGCTGAAACAGACAAAGAATGCAAATACGTTTATTTCATTCTTAAAGGAGCCTGTGTGTCCTATTATGTGAGTGATAAAGGCGATAAAATTGTCATTCAGTTTGCGCTCGAAGGCAACTGGATTTCTGATTTGTACAGTTTCTTTTCAGGTCAGCCGGGAGTCTATACCATAGAAACTATTGAGCCTGTTGAGGTATTGATGCTCAACCGTGAAAGTTTTGAAAAAGCCTGCGACCGGCAGATCATTGACCGATTTTTCAGAAAACTGATCCAAAATGCCTATGTTGACTTGAAATATCGTTTTGTCAAGAGTCAGAGCGAAGAAGCTGCTGTCTGTTATGAGGACTTCTCGAAAAATAATCCTGAACTCGTGCAAAGAATTCCCCAGTATCTCATCGCCTCCTACCTCGGAATCAAACCGCAATCGCTGAGCCGTATTCGTAAAGAAACGTTTAAAAAAACCTGATTTTTTTTAAATTTCCGCTTTCCGAAGTTAACTTATGTGAACAATTTCTTTGAGAGAACTGTTAGATCTTTGCAAAATGAAATTCATAATAAGTTTAATAACAAATAATTACGAATATGTCTAATAAAACTTCATGGGTAATTGACCCAACACACAGCGAAATTCTATTCAAGGTAAAGCACCTTATGATTACCAATGTCAAAGGCGAGTTCCGCAAATTTGAAGCTTCGGTTCAATCCATTGGCGACGATTTCAGCAAAGCTTCTGTCAACGTGAAAATTGATGCTTCTTCCGTTTTTACCAACAACAACGACCGCGACAATCACTTACGCAGTGCAGATTTCTTCGATGTCGAAAACCATGCTGAACTAAGCTTCGAAGGAACTTCTTTCACCAAACTCGATGATGAAAACTATCAGCTGAAAGGTCTGCTGACAATCAAAGGCATCAGCAAGGAAGTGAGTCTTGATGTTGAATTTGGTGGCATCAACAAAGATCCCTGGGGCAATCAAAAAGCCGGTTTTTCTCTGAGTGGAAAAATCAACCGCAAAGACTGGGGACTCAACTGGAATGCAGCGCTGGAAACAGGTGGCGTCCTCGTAAGCGATGAGGTTAAGATCAACGCTGAAGTTCAGTTTGTGAAACAAGCTTAAACAAAAAAAAGACCGATGGACAGATTGAAATTTCTGCATACATTGGCTCTTTTACCTTTAGCCGGAGCAGCCATGAAGTTACAGCAACTGGAAAAAATGCTTTCTCCCAAAAACAGCACGGACAAAATGCCCGTACTGTTTTTGGGCCATGGCAGCCCCATGAATGCCATTGAAGAAAATGAATTTGTGGCGGGTTTCAGAAAAACCGCCACAAAACTTCCGACTCCATCAGCCATTCTTTGCATCTCGGCTCACTGGGAAACGAAAGGAACTTTTGTTACAGCTATGGAAAATCCAAAAACTATACATGATTTTGGTGGTTTTCCAAAAGCTCTTTTTGATGTTCAATATCCTGCCCCCGGCAGCCCGGAGCTCGCTGCCGAAACAAAAAAAATCGTTCAAAAAACAGAAATCGGCCTTGACCATCATTGGGGCCTTGACCATGGTGCATGGTCAGTTATTAAACATCTTTATCCCAAAGCTGATGTGCCGGTAATTCAGTTGAGTCTCGACCACACCAAACCGCCGCAATACCATTATGAGCTGGCCAAAGAGCTTTCTGCACTTCGTTGCAAAGGTGTACTCATCGTTGGAAGCGGCAATATGGTACACAATCTGAGAATGGTAGCCTGGGACAAACTCAATGTAGCAGGTTTTGGTTTCGACTGGGCTATGGAAGCAAGCGAAAAGATGAAACAAATGATTTTAGATGGAAATCATTTAGGATTAACTAATTACGTCAATCTTGGCAAGGCATTTCAACTCGCCATTCCTACGCCTGAACACTTTTTGCCATTGATTTACACCCTTGCGCTGCAGGATAGAAATGACACTATCTGCTTGTTTAACGACAAAGCCGTTGGCGGTTCGCTGACAATGACTTCCGTTTTAATCGAATAGTTTTTTCAGTCCACATCTTTCTCTATTCCACTTAAAATGATGGAGTTCTGTTAAAAAGCTATATTTTTTATGACCATAGAAAATTAGATGTGGTCATTTTCTGATGAAATTCCTTAATTTTGGTTTCGTTAAACACACATCTTTTAATTCAGAAAGAATGTTTTGCTAATCAACCCAACACTATGGAATTACCTATTTTAAAGGAAGTCGTCATAATTTTAGGTCTTTCCGTTCTCATCATCCTTGCGTTTCAGCGATTGAAACTGCCATCAATACTTGGCTTTTTGATCACTGGCATCATCGCAGGCCCTAATGCACTTAAACTGGTGAAAGCTTCTCACGAAGTGGAGATGCTCTCAGAAATCGGCATCATCTTTTTGCTGTTTATTATTGGTATTGAATTCTCGTTGAAAGGACTTGACAAAGTAAAGAAAACGGTTTTTTTAGGTGGATTAATGCAGGTCGGAGGAACGATTCTTCTGACCTTCATCACAACAAATTTCCTTGGACTTTCGACTCCGCAGGCGATATTCATGGGGTTTCTCATTGCGCTGAGCAGTACAGCCATCGTTTTGAAAATGCTTCACGAAAAAGGTCAGATGGCTTCCCCACATGGCAGGATTGCATTGGCTATTCTCATTTTTCAGGATCTCATTGTTGTCCCGATGATTCTGGTTACACCCATGCTTGCCGGAAACGGAGGAAACCTGTGGCTGACCGGCCTTATCCTTCTTGCAAAATTCGCTTTAGTGGTCATATTGCTGATTGTTCTGGCAAGATATGCAGTTCCGGTATTGCTCGATAAAGTTGTTAAAACACGCAGTCGTGAGCTGTTTATCCTGACGATTGTCGTGCTTTGTTTTGCCACTGCATGGCTCACTTCTTCGTTCGGACTTTCATTGGCTTTGGGAGCTTTCTTTGCCGGGCTCATCATTTCCGAATCAGAATACAGCCATCAGGCCACAGCAAGCATCCTTCCTTTCAGAGAAATTTTCATCAGTTTCTTTTTTGTTTCAGTAGGCATGTTATTGGACATCAGCTATTTTTTCCAGCATTTTTTGGTGCTGATTGCAATAACTATAGGGGTAATACTCTTGAAAATTTTCGTGGTATTATTAACCGTTCTTGTGCTGCGTTTTCCACTAAGAACAGCTTTAATATCCGCCTTCACCTTGTTTCAGGTGGGAGAATTTTCATTCTTGCTTTCCACAATCGGAATGCGCCACGCACTTCTTACAAATGAAGTCTATCAAAGCTTTTTAGTCATTTCAATACTCACAATGGGGCTCACTCCTTTCCTGATTGGGTATTCTGATAAAATGTCGGACTGGTTGATCAGATTCGGGATTAACCGCAAAGTGCGCAAAAGACTCATTAATTATCAAAACCGGAAAAAAATAAATACCGGAAAAATTGCCACAGATATGCATGATCACCTCATCATAATTGGACTGGGGAAAAATGGTCATAATGTCGCCCGCACTGCTGCAAAAGCCAAAATTCCTTTTGTCATTATCGAACTTGATCCCGACATTTTCAATGATGGCAAAAACAAAGGCCTGCCCATCGTTTATGGAGACGCTGCGGATGAACTTATTTTAAATCACGTGCATGCTGCCGAAGCACGGGTTGTTGTCATCGCTATTTCAGACCCTGAGGCAACAAAAAGTATTATTGTTATTTTAAGACAAATCACTGAAACAGCGCATGTTATTGTAAGAACACGCCATGTGAATGAAATTGATGCGACCCTAAAACTTGGTGCCGATGAAGTGATTCCAGAAGAATTTGAAACATCCATCCAGATTTTTACCCGTGTTCTGAGCAGATATCTGATTCCCTTCGACAAAATTCAGTCATTTGTCACCCATTTAAGGGCGCATAATTATGAAATCCTTTCCCAGTCGGGCAATGATGATCAGTTTCCGGCGCATTTACAGCTTCACATCCCTGATATGGTAATTGCAACCTTACCTGTGCAACGAGGTGAGAATAAAATTGTTGGAAAAACAATTGCAGAAAGTGGTCTTCGGAAAAATTTCGGTGTCAATGTACTCGCCATCAGACGAAACAACCGCTACTACACAGAAATAAAACCGGATATGACCATTGAAACAGATGATATGCTGTATCTTTTTGGTGATCCGGTTAAAGTGGCTGAACTCAACAAATATCTTTTAGTAGAATAAAATTCTATTTCAAAAAAAGCTCTGATTTAGCTTTATACCTCATTCATCAATTTCTGAAAAAGCTCCAGATATTTGGCTACATGTCGGCCATCCACAAGTCCGTGATGGACATGAACAGCAACAGGCATAAACATCTGCTTGTTGCGGATCGTCATTTTTCCAAAAGTGACTTTTGGCGCACTGTCATCATTTTTAAATGTTCGCGGGTGGGATAAACCGGTGAAGCTTATCCATGGAAGAGTTGAAAAATGGATGACGTCTTTACGCCAGGTGTTTTCGTTAAGGCGAAGACCTGAAGAGCTTTGCACTTCTTTTACTTCAGCGCTGACAGCCTTCGCAAAACTCAGAAAATCGCTGCTGTAAGGGATAAAGGCAAAGGCAAAAGTATCGTCTGAGCGACCAATTGTTGGCGAAGCATGCACAACATCAAACGCATAAATATCACCATCGATAATCCTTTGTTTCATTTCCGGAATTCCATTGGCTGCTGAAAGAGATTTATGAAGGTAGGAGGCAAAAAAAGAATCACCCCACTTTTTTGCCAGTTTATAGACTTTGGTGCAATCAATTTCTGAAACTATACCATAATACGGATCATCAAATTTTGAAAAAAACGTGTAATGTTCGCGCCTTTCCCATTGATCGAAATCTATTTTTTTCATATGTAAAGATTTAAATTGTAATTAGTTCATTTCTAATTTATTAGTTTTTTGATAGCAATAATTCAGGCAAAACAAAAGAGGGCACTTGTCGAAAGACAAATGCAGGTTATTGGTTTGATAAATAGAAAAACAGCTAAATAAAAATTCAAAATTTCATACACGTGCTATTACGTCACAGTCATGGGTGCTTAGCTGTTGAAGTCAGTTTCATAATCGACTTAGCTCCCGTATTGTTGGAGCGTACGTCAGTAAAAATCGACCTTTGTTTTCTATTTGCTATGTTCCGGTGTTTTTTATTTGAACCGCTGAGAGATGAACTTCATATCCCAGTTTTTTCAATTCAGATTGTAGATACTTTTTGCGTTTAGCTTCAATTTTTTCGTTCAAATAATCTGCACCAAGTTCTTTATACGCCACATTATCGTTGAGGATGTGATAGACAGACTTCAGGATCGAGTGTCCTATAGCTATTAAGGCTCTTTTTTTGCCTCTTCGTGCTGCCAATCGATGATACCGTGCCGAATAAAATGTGTTTTTGGTTCTTGTTGCAGCCCACGCCGCCTCTGTAATGGTTGCTTTAACTTGTTTGTTACCGTGGGTTATGCGTCCACTTTTTTTTTACCGCCGCTCTCATTATTGCCTGGCGCCATTCCAGCCCAGGATGCTAAATGCTTTTCTGAAGGGA
>JAUXMV010000106.1 GCA_030683155.1 Bacteroidales bacterium | reverse complement strand
GGGAGTGAATACAATCAATGGTGTTGTTAGTTATGCTGGTTCTACTGCAACATTTGCACCTGCTTCCACTCTTGCAGGCAACACCCTTTACACGGCTACCATTGTCAATACAGTGAAAGACCTCGCAGGCAACAACATGGTCAACAATTATGTCTGGACATTTACAACAGGTAATGCGCCTGATTTAACTCCACCAACTGTTATCTCGACCTTACCGGTTAATCTTGCAACGAATGTTCCGGTCAATGTGATTCCATCAGCTACTTTCAGTGAGTTAATGGATCCATCGACGATCAACAATGCAAGCTTTACCTTGAAACAGGGAGTGAATACAATCAATGGTGTTGTTAGTTATGCCGGATCTACTGCAACTTTTGCACCTGCTTCCACTCTTGCGGGCAACACCCTTTACACGGCTACCATTGTCAATACAGTGAAAGACCTTGCAGGCAACAATATGGTGAACAATTATGTCTGGACATTTACAACTGTTTCCATTCAGGCTCCAACAGTCATTTCGACTGACCCGGAAAACCTTGAAACGGGAGTTCAGCTCAACAAGATCATCACTGCAGATTTCAGTGAAATGATGAATCCAATGACCATCAACAATGCATCGTTTACTTTGAAAATTGGAACGACAACAGTTGCAGGTCAGGTTAGTTATTCAGGAGTGAGAGCAAGTTTCGCACCGACATCGAATTTGCTGTCAGGAACTACATACATCGCTACAATTACTACTGCAGCACAGAATCTGGCAGGCGTTTCCTTGGAAAACAATTTTGAGTGGACCTTCAGTACATCAAATCCTGCAGGAGCTCCTTTTGTTGAACTTAATTCTGTTGCACGATTTGGAATTATTGCTGGTGTTGGCATCAGCAACAATGCAGGATTCAGTGTAATTAATGATCAGGATGTTGGGATAAGCCCCGGAGTTCGTTCATCAATCACCGGTTTTCCACCGGCAATAGTTGTCAACGGCGCCATTTATGCATCGGATGATATCGCTCCACCGGGAGTTGCAGCAATGCTTATTCAGGCTAAACTCGACCTTACAGAAGCCTATCTTTTTGCTGAAGGTGCAACCGTACCAGCTCCTGCAACAGTTTCAGGAGATCAGGGTGGATTGACTTTATATCCAGGCATTTACAAATCTACTTCAACACTTTTAATCCAGTCAGGCGATCTTACGCTTGATGCTCAGGGTGATGAGAATGCTGTATGGATCTTCCAGGTAGCCTCAGGCTTCACAACTGTTGGTGGTGCTGGCGGAAACGTTATCCTCAGCGGAGGTGCACAGGCAAAGAATGTATTCTGGCAGACTGGTACCTCAGCTACTATAGGTGACAATACAAGTTTCAAAGGAAACATACTTGCACTGACATCCATCACAATGAACTCAGGAGCTGTTGCACAAGGCAGAATGCTTTGTATCAACGGTGCCATTGTTCTGACAAACACAAACATCATTAATAAACCATAATTCTGAAATACGATGAAAAGTATAATAAACTTTAGTAAGGGATCGCGCAAAGCGCGGTCCCCATTTACCCGGATGATTATAAGTACTGTTTTCAGCGCTTTGGTTCTTGCAGGTATTCAGATGCCCCTCAAGGCTCAAGAAACACAATTCATCCGACCATCATGGTGGTTTGGAGCAGCAGCAGGAGCAAATTTCAATTTCCATAGCGGCAGTACACAGCAGTTAAATGCTGATCTAAGAACCCTTTCAGCCTTTCATGATGGCAGTGGAACAGGGTTCTATGTGGCGCCGCTTATTGAGTATTACCGTCCTGATTCAAGGCTGGGATTGATGTTTCAATTTGGATATGACAACAGAAAAGGAAAATTTGAAGAAGTTTTGACCCCTTGTGATTGTCCATCTGATCTTTCAACAGAACTTAGTTACCTGAGTTTCGAGCCCAGCATACGTTTTGCGCCATTTAAAGGTTCATTCTATTTGTATGCAGGACCTCGATTTGCATTTAACCTCAACAAGGAATTTGCCTATCAACTTGGCGTAAACCCCCTTTATCCTGAACAGATAGCACCTCCAAGAGAAATGGGTGACTTCAGCGAAATAAAGGCCATGTTGGTTTCGATGCAGATTGGTGCTGGTTTCGACATCCCCCTTACACCTCCGGAAAATGGACCTCAGGCAATTCTATCTCCTTTTGTTTCATTTCATCCTTATATCGGTCAACTACCCAGAACAATTGAAACCTGGAACATTACCACCGTACGTTTAGGGGCTACTTTGAAACTCAGTAAAGGAAAAAAGAATCCGCTATATGTAAGTCAAACGATGGAATCTGTTGTTTTGCAAGATCCTGTGGTATTGTTTACTGTTGATTCACCTGAAAACATTGCAACAACCCGCAGAGTACGTGAAACATTCCCGCTGCGCAATTACATCTTTTTCGACCTTGGGTCAACTGATATTCCTGATAGGTATGTTTTGCTTGAAAAGGATCAGGTGAAAGATTTTAAGGAAGATCAGTTGGAAACTTTCAAACCCAAAACGCTTTCAGGCAGATCCGATCGCGAAATGACAATTTACTACAATATACTCAATATTCTTGGTGACCGTATGGGCAAAAACCCATCTTCATCCATCAAACTTGTTGGTTCCTCAGAAAAAGGGCCTGAAGATGCAAAGCTCATGTCGAATTCAGTGAAAGAATATCTTGTTGACATCTTCGGAATTAACCCTTCAAGAATTACTGTTGAAGGTCGTGACAAGCCAAAAATTCCTTCAGAACAAAAGGGTGGAACAAATGAACTTGTTCTTTTGCGTGAAGGTGACCGCAGAGTATCTGTTGAAAGTGCTAACCCAGCTATGCTGATGGAGTTCCAGACAGGATCTGATGCGCCACTTAAACCCGTCGAAACTATTGGTTTTCAAGTAGCTCCTCCCGACAGCTATATCACTTTCAATGCTTATGGTGCCAAAGAAGCTTTTTCTTCTTGGAAACTCGAACTTGCAGATGAAAAGAATGTTGTTCAACACTTTGGACCCTATACAAATGAAACTGTAAGTATTCCAGGCAAACAGATTCTCGGAACAAGAGAAAGTGGTGATTATAAAGCCACAATGATCGGTCAGACAAAGAGTGGTAAAACGATAAAGAAAACTGTTCCGGTTCATATGAAATTATGGACACCAGCTGAAAATGAAGAAGGCATGAGATTCAGTGTTCTTTATGAATTCAACGATTCAGAATCCATTGCAATGTATGAGAAATACCTTACCGAAGTTGTCGCTCCAAAAATTCCTGCAAACGGAAAAGTAATCATTCATGGTTATACGGATATTATCGGAGACAAGGACAATAACCTACGGCTCTCGTTGGCCCGCGCCAATGATGTAAAATCAATTCTGGAAAAGGCATTGGCAAAACAAGGACGTAAAGGTGTTAAGTTCACAGTTCGTGGCTTTGGTGAAAACGAAGCCTATTCACCTTTTAATAATACTTTGCCTGAGGAACGTTTTTATAACCGTTCGGTCATCATTGATATTATACCAGTCAAATAAAACTCTGTAAAATGGGTTATCTCCTCAAAAACGATAACCAAAAAAACCTTAAACCATCTCAGATAAAACTTCTGAGATGGTTTTTTTTGAGAAGCCAACACCCTGATTGGATTCGTATTTATTGCTTTTATAACGCTCTTTGAGGTTTGCACATCGGGCTAATGTGCTCTGAATCTTTGCTGATCAAGGTCTGTATTCCTGCTTTGTTTAAAACCCTAATCAATGTATTACGACTTAAGCTGCAGCTTTGTTCTTGCTAATAATTCCAGTGAATTATAACTCTTGAATATCAATTTTGACAAGCGAAACCTTTGAATGGTTAAGTTTAGCAACCAAATGATTATGAACAAATTAGAAAACATTTTTTCCTCAGAGTGTCTATCCAACACAAGCATTTATAATTTTTAAGGCTGCATAAGTTTAAACCTAAATGTGTGAAACATGTAACTTAATCTGGGTTTTGTGTAATGCGAAATTCTCATTTTAGGGTCAATTTTGCATTATAATTAATTGATTAAATAACGCTTTAAATAAAAAATCATGAGCAATCTGTTATATGTCATCGCCATCATTCTAATCATCGGCTGGGCATTGGGCTTCTTTGCCTACAGCGCCGGGGGAATAATTCATATTTTATTAGTGATCGCAATTGTTGCCATTTTGCTTAGGTTAATTGGCGGAAGAAGAATTTTTTAAATAAATTAAATAACAAAAAATGAAAAGTTTAAAAATCACAGGAAAAATTATTGGAGCAACTATGGCAGGTGCTTTGGCAGGTGCTGCACTCGGCGTATTGTTCGCCCCTGCAAAAGGAAGTAAAACCCGTAGCAAAATCACCAGTGGTGCTAATGATATGGCGAAAGACTTAAAGAAAAAAGTTCGCAATGAGGTCAAAGCCCTTGGCAAAAAAGCCAAAGAGGTGAAAGTTGTTGCTGACAACAAGATTGATGAAGTTGTTGATTCGGTCATGAAAAAGGCAGAGTCATTGAAGCGTCATAGCTAAAAATGTGATTTTCGCCGGTCACACTCGTGGAAAACATCATGAGTGTTACTGACGGAAATTAATTTTCATTAATCCTAACCAAGGCAATAATAATTACAACAGACAGCAATATTCAATGGTGCAATTTGAGAAAATAGAAGAGCTTTCTGAAGGACTGAGGGGTTACCTCAACACCAACATTCAGCTTGTAAAACAGGAAACTATATCCGTATCTTCTGTAATTCTTTCTGACTTGATCAGTCATGTACTGATCGGATTGGCAGGGATATTTTTTCTTTTCTTTATAAGCCTCATGGCAGGTTTTTATCTGTCAGAACTTTTGGAAAGTAACTTACTTGGTTTTGCTATTGTTGCAGGATTCTATTTTTTGATCAGTCTCATTTTATTCCTGATCAGAAAAAAATGGTTATCAAAACCTATTCGTGAAAGAATTATCAGAAAAGCATTTGAAAAAAAATGATAACAACACCCACGTTTACTGCTGAGATTAAAGATTATGCCAGCTTACAAGAAAGTATCAGGCTGCTGAAAGCACAAAAATTGCATCAGGAAGCGATGCTAAGAGCAGAAATAACAGCCATTATTGATTCTGTGAATCCTGTTGAGATGGTAAAAGACTCTTTACACAATCTGGTTTCCGATAAAAGCATTCAACTTGATCTTGTGAAAATGGGCTTAAACCTTAGTGCAGAGCTCCTTACCGCACGGCTATTTGGCAGATACCGAAGCATTCCTGTTTTTCTTGGAATGAAAGTGGTACAAAAAGTAGCTGGATTTTTCCTGAAGGATAAAATATCAAAAAGTGATGCTGCTATCATTAAGCTGCTTAGTCCAGGTTCAGCTTCAATTAGCGAGGAAGAAAATATAATCACCTGATTAAAAACAACATCAGCAAGCTGAATTATTTCAGCAGGCTGAACTTATCAAATAAATATTCGTAAACGACTTATATATTGTCATTTATAAAAATCAAAACAAAAATCAAAAAACTTTATAAAAATGAAAAAACTATTATTTCTAATTACATTGGCCTTTATCACGAGCTTTGCTTACAGTCAGAGTCCGTTACCTATTGGAAAATCACAACTTAATTTTGGTGTAGGACTCTCTGGTTGGGGCGTACCTTTTTATTTCGGATTCGATTATAGCGCCCATAAAGATATCACCGTAGGAGGCGAATTGTCGTACAGAGCATACAATGAGAACTGGAAAAACTATCGTTATCACCACAATATCATTGGGTTATCTGCAAATGCCAACTATCATTTTAACACTATTCTGCAGATACCGCGTCAATGGGATTTTTATGCAGGATTGAACCTAGGATTTTTTGTCTGGAACTCACCTGAACTCTATGATGGCAATAATCGCACCCGCGTTGGACTTGGAGGTCAGATTGGTGGAAGATATTATTTCAACGACCGTGTTGGTGTGAACCTTGAGTTTGGTGGTGGAAATGCTTTTTCGGGCGGTAAGTTTGGACTCACTGTTAAATTATAATTCAAAACTGCTTTTTTAAGCAAAGAAGTAGCTGAAAACAATGAACAAATGTTTGATTATCATTGAAAAAGATATAAAAACCACTTTCTGAAATTACAAATAAATACAAAATTTATAACAGATGAAGACAACCGGAATTGTAATAATAATAATTGGTATCGTATTGACGATTTTTACAACTTTCAAATTTTTTACCAGAGAAAAAATTGTTGATATTGGAAACCTTGAAATCACAAGGGATAAGCCAAACACCTTTAGCTGGTCGCCTATAGTGGGAGTTCTCACCATTGGCCTGGGTGCGGTTGTTTTATGGCAGGCATCCAAAAAAACAAACTAATCTGAGAAATAAATCAATTGAATCAATTAAATTCATTCCTTTGATGTTAAATTGAAAGCTCTGATTAAAAATATGAAATAAACAATTGCATTATGCTCATTCTGGTTAATCAGAAAAGAACCAAAGGCAGATGGCATCCTGAAAATGATCAGGCTGTCGCCTGCCAATTTATCGTTTTAGCAGATAACCAATTGACAATAATTAAAAAACGTTTTTTATTGATTTGCAAGCCATTAAGATTTTTCATTTAAGAATAAATTATGATAAAAAGTAGCACATGTTATTCAGAGTATCAATTCGAAAAAGAGCATGAAACTTTACATTAAATACATGGTTAGTCTCCGTTGCAAAATGGTTGTGAAGGAAGAACTAAAGAAACTGGGATTGCATTTTGTCATTGTTGATCTGGGTGAGATTGAGATCATGGAAGATCTTACATCAGATGAACGTGAACAACTTAAGACTGCTTTGCTCACTTCAGGCCTTGAGCTGATGGAAGATAAGAAAGCCGTATTAATTGAAAAAATAAAAAATGTGATCATCGAAATGATTCATTACAGTGATGAATTGCCAAAAGTAAACTACTCTGAATTCATCAGCAGTAAGCTCAATTACGACTACACCTATCTTGCCAATATTTTTTCGGAAATGAAAGGCATTACCATACAACAATTTATCATCATTCATAAAATTGAGAAAATCAAGGAGTTGCTTATGTATCAGGAACTCAATCTCACCGAAATATCCTATCTGATGCAATACAGCAGTGTTGCCCATTTATCCAATCAATTTAAAAAAGTGACAGGTATGACTCCATCTGCTTTTAAACAATTAAAAACAAAAAAACGCCAGCAAATTGAAGGAATTGAAAACCAGTAACAAAGCAAGCTCTAAAGTGGAGACATTAAAAAAACAAGAGTCATTATTTGCGCGGAGGCTGATTGAAGCCAGCCTTGATCCTTTGGTCACTATCAGTCCGAAGGGAAAAATTACAGATATGAACCTGGCTACTGTAAATATTACAGGTTTAGATCGTGAAAAACTTACTGGCACAAATTTTTTCGATTATTTTACTGAGCCTCAAAAGGCCAAAGAAGTGTATCAGGAAGTGTTCGCCAACGGGTCAGTTACCAATTCTCCGTTGACACTGAGGCATATAGACGGCAAATTGACAGATGTTTTATTTAATGGTTCAGTTTACAAGGACGATAGCGGAAAAGTTTTGGGCGTGGTGATTGTTGCAAGAGATGTTACTGCAGAGAAAAGAATTGCGACTGAACTAACTGAAGCGAAAATATTTGCTGAACTGGCGACAGAACTTGCCATTGAAGCCAAGGCAAAAGCTGAAAGTGCAACACGCCTGGCAAAAGATGCAGTAAAAGCAAAACAGCAGTTTTTGTCCAACATGAGTCACGAGATAAGAAGTCCGATGAATGCAATTATCGGATTTACAAAAGTGCTGCTTAAAACAGATTTAACTGCAAAACAAAAAGAATACCTTACAGCCATCAAACTGAGTGGTGATGCACTTATTGTGCTTATAAACGACATTCTTGATCTTGCAAAAGTGGATGCAGGCAAATTGGTTTTCGAAAAAATACCTTTCCGGCTGTCAATGTCTATTGATGCCATGCTTCATTTATTTCAGCCAAAAATTCAGGAAAAGAATCTAATCCTGGTGAAGGAATTTGACAAAAATATCCCTAAAATTCTTTTGGGGGATCCGGTGCGATTGCATCAAATCCTTCTTAATTTATTGAGCAATGCCGTAAAATTTACCACAAAAGGCAAGATTTCTGTTTTTGTCCGCATGCTGCATGAGGATCCGGAAAAGGTAACCCTCGAATTTGCTGTGTCAGATACAGGCATCGGCATTCAAAAAGAAAACATAACGAAGATTTTTGAGAATTTCCAACAAGCCTCAAGCAATACATCACGCCTGTATGGTGGAACCGGACTAGGCCTGGCCATTGTCAAGCAACTTGTTGAGAACCAGC
Organism: Bacteroidales bacterium; assembly: GCA_030683155.1. Lineage (GTDB taxonomy): Bacteria > Bacteroidota > Bacteroidia > Bacteroidales > F082 > JALNZU01. The sequence goes on along the minus strand of JAUXMV010000106.1, from coordinate 65,767 downwards.
AAGGTGAAGTTAATGTGAAAAGCAATCCTGGTGAAGGTTCAACTTTTAGCTTTGTCCTGGATTTTCTAAAGACATCAGAAGAGCCGGAAGAAGATCCGGAGAATCTGGATTTCGATAAAACAATCAATAGTGTCAAAGTTTTAGTGGCTGAAGACATTCCACTCAATCAACTCCTGATGAAAACTTTGCTTGATGATTATGGTTTTGAAAGCGAGATTGTCGGTAATGGGAAAATTGCAGTCGGGAAATTAACGAATAACACTTACGATATCATATTGATGGATTTGCAAATGCCCGAATTGAATGGCTTTGAAGCCACAGAGTTTATCCGCACAAATCTAAAACTGAACATACCGATTATTGCCATCACAGCAGATGTAACTACGGCTGATCTTGCAAAGTGCAAAGCTGTGGGGATGAATGATTATATTTCAAAACCAATTGATGAAAGGCTGCTCTACACAAAAATAATTGGCATTTTAAAAAAGAATAAACACAAGGGACTGGCTAAACCAGTTGCTAAGGCAAAAGAAGAAGTTCTTCCAGCCAAATTCATCAATCTCGATTATTTAAAAAAACGCACAAAATCGAAACCTGATTTAATGATGCAGATGATTTCTCTCTATCTCAGTCAAACTCCACCTTTAGTCAAAACAATGAAGGAGAGTCTGAGCAAAAAAGATTGGGATGCCTTATATGCAGCAGTACATAAATTAATTCCTTCATTTATGATCATGGGCATTGGTACTGATTATGAGAATATGGCAAAAGAAGTACAGGAATACGCAAGGACAAAAAAAATGACGATTAAGATTAAACCTTTGGTTAATCAAATTGAAAATGTTCTTAAACAGTCGTGTAAAGAATTAGAAATTGAATTAAACACATTAAAGCACAATCAAACATGAAACAGAAACAACCTGTAAAGATTTTTCTCGTTGATGATGATACTGTTTTTCTTAAATTGCTGGAAATAGAATTTTTAGAAAATGGAGAGTTTGACATCGAAACATATGAAACTGGCGAGCAATGCATTGAGATGCTCGAAAATAAGCCTGATATCATTATCCTTGATTACCTGCTTGATGGTGTAAACAAAGACGCAATGAACGGACTTGCAACACTTGACAAGATTAAGGAATTCGATCCTGAAATACCGGTAATCATTCTTTCAGCTCAGGACAAAATTGAGGTGGCTGTTGATTGTATGCATCATAAAGCTACCGACTACGTAGTAAAAAGCGAAACTTCATTTCTTCGGTTAAAAAAAATTATTTCCAAAGAATTGAAATACAACAAAATGGAAAAGCAATTGAAGTGGTATATGGATAGGATGTAAAATGTTTAAGTGTTGAATATGTGTTCATTACTAACAATTTGAGACTTAAGTAAAATTAAATCTTAATTGCGGCATCATGATTTTCATAACTGAAAAAATACAACCATTTGACTCTTAATGATATTTGTAGTATTTTTATAACAAAAAAAGGATAATCTGAAACTCTACATTAAATATATGGTTAGCCTCCGTTGCAAAATGGTAGTGAAAGAAGAATTGAAAAATCTCGGACTTCATTGCATTGTTGTTGAATTGGGCGAAGTTGAAATCTATGAAGATTTAAGCCAAGAACAACATGATAAATTGAAAGAGAATCTTTCAAGATCAGGGCTTGAGTTGCTTGATAACAAAAAAAATATTCTGATTGAAAGAATCAAGGCAGTGATCGTCGAAATGATACACTACTCCGAAGAGCTTCCCAAAATCAACTACTCCGACCATATAAGCGAGAAACTGAATCACGATTACACTTACCTTTCCAATACCTTTTCGGAAGTGAAAGGGATAACGATTCAGCAATACATCATTTTTCACAAAATAGAAAGAGTAAAAGAACTACTCTTGTATGATGAGCTCACACTCACCGAAATTTCTTATCGAATGCAGTACAGCAGTGTGGCACATTTATCAAACCAGTTCAAGAAAGTTACCGGCCTCACCCCTTCCTACTATAAACAGCTCAAGCAAAGACGTATGGGAAACCTTGAAAACCTGTGAAATCTGTAAGCTTTTCTTAAATAAGTGTAAGACATTCTGGCCATATTTATAAGAACTTTGTAATCAATAAATTATACTAATTGCATACTAAAATAAGCGCATGTGCTTTCGTTAAATTGAACAATGTTTAAAGACAAAGAGTTCTTGATAAGTAGCAAAATGAAATAATACAAAGCTGCATGAAAAACCTAAAAGACAATTCCGAAATGGAAAAATCAGTAGCACATATCATAGTTGAAATAATTCAATACATGCCCAACGCCGTTGTAAGCAAAACAATTATAAAGAAAACAACCGGTAATGTAACTGTTTCATCCTTTGCTGCCGGTGAAGAAATGGCTGAAAAAATTTCACCTTTTGATACTTTCATTCAAATCATCGATGGAAAAGCTGAGCTTTTTATCAATTCCATAGAATACAGGCTGAATCTAGGTGATGGAATTATCATCCCGGCTCATTCAAAGCATAATTTCAATGCCAATGAGCAATTCAAAATGGTTTCTACAATCATCAAAAGTGGATATGATATTTGATCAATATCGCTAAAAAAACAAATATACCTGCACTTCAATGCAATGATATATAAGAAAATGTTCTTTGGTTAGAAACATGGTCCTGCCTATCCTTAAACCAACTGGTTTTTGGTTAGGCAGGTTTACTTTTAGCTGTTTCGTTTTTTTTGAAGCTCGGCGTAGTCTGTGACCATTGCCTAACGTTGTTTTCATACATCATAAAAGTTCCTTCAACCAGCAAAAACTGTGAAATATATAAGTTTATTTCATTATTGTGTAATGCTTTTATATCCGTTTAACATCACCTTTGTGGCATGAAGAATATTGCTAAATTAAAGAAAGTGAAAAAGTCAAACGGGTTATCAAACATCGCAGCTGCAATGATAGCAGGTGCAGTAGCAGGTGCAGCGCTAGGAATCCTTTATGCACCGGTAAAAGGTAAGAAATTGCGAAAAAAAATAAACCGTTTTACCCAATACATTAAAACTACCTTGCTGAGATATCCCACACCTGAGGAAAAATTTATCTCAGATCTGAAATCCGAAATTGGGAGTTGGGAACAGCCTCATCAGGTGAATGATTGAATGAAAATGAATATAATAGCGTTAGAACCTAATCCGAAATACCTTAGCAGAGAAACCTAAAATGACATAAAATGAAAAACACGGTGCTTTTATTAATGATGCCAGTAATTGTAATAACACTATGCTTTTGTAGTTGTATTCAATTGACGGATAAATATATAGCACCTCCAATGGTTCAAAAAACCGGTCTGCCAAAAATGGAAGCTGCACCAACTGAACACGAAATTGATTCAATCTATGAATTGTTGAAAATTAATCAATCATCAGATATATTTTTTGCAACAAATCAACTTACTTTAAATGCATTATTGCAGAAAATAGAAAATGAAAACCTTATCAATGAAGCACTTTTTACAATGATTCTTACAAATTCCAAAGCACGTATTACAGAATTTAATGCCATCTATCGAAATGGAGATCTTACTCTGGGAAAAGCAATAGATACAACGAATCAAGTGCTCATCAATGATAAATATAATTTCAATGAAATACGCTTTTCCATGGCCCAAACAAAGAATAATTAACAATTAAAACCTATTTTTACAATGAAAACAGAAAAATGGCTTAAAAACCTGAAAAATATTGGTTTAATCTGCTCTGCAGTAGTGCTGATATTTGCAATGAGTTCTTGTGCGACAAGAGCAAACTTTTTATCATCTTCAACGGTGCCTGCTGCAAAAGGTGCAGTAAAAGTTACAAAAGACAAAAACAATAATTACAAGATCAGCCTCAGCATTTCAAATCTGGCAGAATCAACACAGCTTACACCACCAAAAGCAGCTTATGTTGTTTGGCTGGTTTCTGACAATAAATCAACAAAAAATATTGGCCAGATTGTTAGCGGCACCGGCTTCATGTCAAAGAAACTAAAAGCAAGTTTTGAAACAATTACATCATTTAAACCTTCGAAAATATTTTTAACAGCTGAAGATGATGCCAGTGTACAGTATCCATACTCACAAGTAGTACTTACTACGGGCGACTTTTAACGAATTTAATCCTGAAAAATAATTTGCTGGATTTGTCAGCAATTTGTCAATAAAACCAGGCAGCTATGCCTTAAAATAGTGAAATATCCATCTAATCAAAATTTTAACTAAAAGATTACACAATGAAAAAAGTCAATTTTTTAAGCATCTTACTGATGCTAACCATGTTCATTTCTCTTTCAACTGCATCTGCTTCAGAACTTAAGAAGTCAGAGAAAAGCACTGTAACAGCAAGTAGTGAAAACACACTAAGCGCTGAGGATGTCAAAATGCTTAATCTTCGCGTAGAAGAAATTCGTGATATGGACAAGTCAGAATTAACTGGACTTGAAAAACGTGAACTGAGAAATGAACTGAAAACAATAAAAAAGGACCTGCGTCAAAGCAATGGTGCTATTTACATTGGAACAGGTACATTACTTTTAATCATCATCCTGATTATCCTATTGGTTTGATAGAATATTAAACAGATGCATTCTGCTAATTCTACTTAGCAGAATGCATTGTTAATTTATCATTTAGCATATAATAAACCTTTATACAGCAAATAATTTAAACTTAAAACAACCATTATGAATTCAGAAAAAATCATTTTAGGCGTACTCGCTGGCTTAGCCGTTGGCGTTATACTTGGAGTACTTTTTGCACCTAAAAAAGGGTCCGTCACAAGGGATAAAATTGCAGGCAAGATAGCAGACCTGACAGACGAATTAAAGGATAAGTATGAAGATATTCTTACCGGATTTGTACAAAAGATTGATACTGTGAAAGAAAATATGTCCGACGTCTATTTGCATCAGAATAAAAAAGACTAAAAGATTTTATCATGCCTGAAAACAATCTTGAATTCAGGTTCAAAGAGCGCTATTTCGATTCGAAGTTTTTGAATAGAAGTAGTGCTTTTTTATAAGTGCTTCAGGGCATTACTATATAACGCAAATGGGATTTAAAAAACTAATCAACGTAAAATTTGAATACACATTTTCATAGTTTTTCAAAAGTATTGCTTTTAATTATTTTTCTGCAGCTGCCCGGAATTACAAAGTTTGTTTCAGCTCAGGAATATTTTCAACAGGAAGTGAATTATACGATTCATGTAACGCTCAACGATCGGTCGCAGCAGTTGAACGCCTTTCAATCGGTTGAATATATTAACAATTCGGCCGACACGCTTCCTTTTATTTATTTTCATCTTTGGCCCAATGCTTATGCCAACAATCAAACTGCACTGGCCAAACAATTGCTGCGCTTGCGAGGTAAACAAAAACTGTTCAAGCAAGCCGGTTTAAGCGGTAATATTGATTCACTAAATTTCCAGACTTCAGGTAAAAAACTTCATTGGCAGCTACTTACCGACACCATCGACATCTGTAAAGTATTTTTAGCCGAACCACTCCGACCCGGAGATTCAGTCATCATTACAACTCCTTTCAGGGTAAAAATCCCAAAAGGTATCAGTTCCCGTCTCGGATATATCGGCGAATCCTATCAAATATCGCAGTGGTTTCCAAAACCGGCAGTTTACGACAATTTAGGCTGGCATCCAATGCCTTATCTTGATCAGGGAGAATTTTACAGTGAATTTGGAAAATTCGATGTGCATATCACACTTCCAGAAAATTATATTGTCGGCGCCTCAGGCGAGTTAATGGATGCATCTGAAATAAGCTTCCTTGATCAACTGGCTTCTGACAGCTCATGGCATGGTGTGCGTTATAAAAGTCAGTCATTTCCTCCATCCTCTGAAAAACTAAAAACCCTTCATTACCGGGGAAATCAAATCCATGATTTCGCCTGGTTTGCCGACAAAAGGTTTAACATAACAAAATCAATCATTCAACTGAAGGCATCCGGTCGTGAAGTCACAATTCTCGGATTGTTTACCAACCAACAGTCAAATCACTGGAAAAGTGCCAATAAGTTTGCATCGAGGGCGATCTTGCATTTATCGGAATGGATAGGCGATTATCCATACAACACTTTTACCGTTGTGCAAAGCGCCCTGACAGCCGGCGCAGGCATGGAGTACCCCGGACTGGCAGTAATCGGACAGGTTGAGGATGCCTATTCACTGGATGAAGTAATATCCCACGAAGCGGCACATAACTGGTTTTACAGTGCCATTGCAAGCAACGAACGAATGTATCCATTTATGGATGAGAGTATTAGCTCGGCCTACGAGTTGCGTTATATGGATATTTACTATCCTGACAAGAAACTTTGGGAAGTGTATTTTACCAATCCTAAGCTGGCCAGGTTTTTCAATGTTGATCGTATGCCATTGCAACGAATGTCTGAGCTTTCATGGCTTAAGGCTGCACGCAACAACCTTGAACAGCCAATTAATCTGAAAGCAACCGATTACAGTGACGAAAACTATGGAACGATGGTTTACAACAAGGGCGCCTTAGGGTTCAATTATCTCAGAGCATGGCTGGGCGATTCACTTTTCGATGCCACCATGCAGCAATACTACAATCAATGGAAATTCAAACATCCACAACCTGATGATTTGCGCGATATTTTTGAACAAAGCACAACCAAAGACCTGAACTGGTTTTTTGAAGATTTCCTTGGAACCACTAAAAGGCTTGATTACAAATTACTTCGATTGAAAGACAATCAACTTCTCGTCAAAAATAAGGGAAAGTTGGAATCTCCCTTACACCTTGCAGGAATGATGAGGGATTCATTGATTTTCGAACAATGGGTCGAAGGGTTTTCGGGCAATCGATGGATCAGCCTTCCGGATTCAATAGTTACTGAAGTGATTCTTGATCCAATGCACCGGACGTCAGAGATTTTCAGGCTTAACAACAACATTCGCAGCACTGGCATCTTTCCAAAGGCCGATCCCATCAAAACGCAGTTTTACTTTACACTTGAAGATCCCGCAAAACGAACGCTGATGTACCTTCCGGTCATCAACTGGAACAGGGAAAACGGATTTATGCTTGGACTTGCTTTGCACAATGGCTTCATCCTGCCCAAAACTGTGGAATACTTTCTGATGCCATTCTTTTCGTTCAAAAACAAAGATATTGCCGGTTATGGCAAAGTTTCCCTTAGATTTATTCCATTTGAATCTTTTATCAGGATTGGCATTGTCAGTCTCGACGGCGCTCGTTTTGCCGCCATCGGCAACCAAAACTATCATAAAGCCAAACTTGGTTTAAACCTTTATTTCAGAAACGGCAATTTCAACAGTCCTTTCAATCAGCAGGCTTTTGGCAATTATATTATAGCATCTGATCTCGATATGATTAGAAATCTGGAAAAAACCAAAATGCGCTCATTTGGGCAATTGGGTTATAGGCTTGAAAAAGCTTCGCTTATCAACCCACTTTCTTTGGTATCAACCTATGAATTCAGTTCTGCATTTCAAAAAGTGAGTTTCGATTTGAAATACAGAATCAGTTATTATGGTAAAAATTCCGGACTGAATATGCGTCTCTTTGCCGGAAAAGTCTTGAAAAACAATTCAGGGATACTGTTTTATAATATTGCCGCTGGTGGAAGAAACGGACGTGAGCAATACCTCTATGAAGGGACTTTCCCTGATCGTTTCAGCGAATTTCCGGATACATTTTGGTCCCGGCAGATGACGCTGGCTGAAGGCGGACTGGTTTCTTATTTGAACGATAGTCTTGGTTACAGTGATTGGGTTGTTTCAATCAACTTTGACAGCAATCTTCCTGTATTTGAAGGAAAGCTGCCGGTAAAGCCATTCCTAAATTTGATGCTGAATGAACAAGGTTCAGGATCGGATAGAAGACCCGTTCTCATGATGGAAGCCGGCCTGAAAGCAGGTTTCTGGAATCTTTTTGAAGTGTATTTTCCTTTCTTCATCTCAGAAAATCTAAAAAGAAACAATGGTGCATTCAAAGACAGAATCCGATTTGTATTGTCAATTGATGCCATTCAGAAATTATAGGTGAAAAAGTTATCAGCGATTTTAGCCGATATTTGACTGTTTCGTCAAATAAAAACCTAAATTATTCATTTTCAAATAATTTACATGTGATTCATGTAACATATTTTCAATCATATGTAATGTGAATTGTATCCACATGAAAGACCTTTGTTTGACAAAAAACAGTATTAATCTTAATTTAAAACGATGAAAAAATCTACTTCTCAATTTAACTGGCTTCAGTCACTGATGCTTGCAATGCTTTTTATGGCTTTTGCAATAAGTACTGATGCTCAAACAGCCGACAAGCGATGGAATATCGGTTTGCATGGTGGTGCAGGTCAATACAACGGTGATCTCGGCAATGATTTCTATAAGTTTAACATGGCTTTTTACGGCTTTGGCGGACTTTCAATTTCCCGTTATCTTGGAAACCGTCTCGATGTTACCCTCTCTGCTACAAAAGGTGAAATAGGCTTCCTTGAAGGCGCATCGCGTTTTCGTCAGGAAATGGCTACTGCAACAATAAATTTCAGGTTTAACATATTGGGGGAGAAATCCTTCTTCAGGCCTTATATTTTTGCTGGTGGAGGTTTATTGATGTTTGCAGATAATCTTGCAAAAGTAAACTCCAACGATGTTGATTTCGCAGCTCCCTCTTTTGGTGCAGGTCTGAATATCCGTTTAGGCAAGGCAGTTATGCTGAACCTGACTGAAACATTTATCTATTCATCGAGTGATAAAAGGGATGGCGTTGAATTAAATTCAAACGATGCTTTTCTTTTGCATTCGATTGGCTTGACATTCAACTTCGGTAAAAAGCAAGATGCTGACAATGATGGTGTTGCCGACAGAAAAGACAAATGCCCTGACACTCCACCCGGAGTTGCAGTTGATGAATTTGGTTGTCCTTTTGATACTGACGGTGATGGTGTTGTTGATCACCTAGATGAATGCCCGAATACCCCTGAAAATGTGATGGTGGATAAAAAAGGATGCCCAGTCGATACAGACAAGGATGGCGTGCCTGATTATCTGGATAACTGTCCCAACACTCCTGCAAACGTATTGGTAGATGCACAGGGATGTCCGCTTGACAATGATAACGACGGCGTACCTGATTATCTGGATAAATGTCCGAATACACCAGCAAATGTATTGGTTGATCAGGATGGATGCCCACTTGATGCTGATAATGATGGAGTTCCGGATTATGCCGACAACTGCCCTAATACACCTCAAGGTGCTACAGTGGACGAATTTGGCTGTACGCTCGATACAGATAATGATGGCGTTCCTGACTATCTTGATAAATGCCCAACGATACCTGGTCCAATCGAAAACAATGGGTGTCCGGTATTGAAGAAAGAGGTTGAAATGCTTTTCCAGAAGGCACTTCAGGGAATAAAGTTTGATACAGGAAAATCATCCATTAAAGCCGTATCGAATCCTATTCTTGATGCTGTTGTGAAAGTGATGAATGAAAATCCATCTTATAAACTGATCATTGGTGGTCATACCGACAATGTTGGCGGCGAAAGCATGAACATGACGCTTTCAAAAGATCGTGCAGATGCCGTTTCTAACTACCTTATTGTTAAAGGAATAAGTCCAACCCGCATTTCTTCATCAGGTTATGGATATTCCATGCCGGTGGATGATAATTCAACAGCTGCAGGACGCACCCGCAACCGCAGGGTTGAACTGAGTGTTGAGTTTATCGAAGTGATTGAAGTAGATAAATAAGTCGTTAAATATGTATGAATGTTGGTTTTGCCAGAAATAGCAAAACCAACATTTTTTTGATTAATAAATCCTATAAAATTAAATGTTGTGAAAATCTTTAGAATCATCTTCTTGTCTGCAATATTTTTGTTTTTGACTTTGGCAGCTTCGTCATGTTACACTACTAAAAAGATCGAGAATAAAAAACACAAGCCTGTCGGCTGGTTCAAAAATTCAAATAATCCGCATCATCCGGCTACGACAAATCCCGGCCATACAAAATGGAAAAACAATAAAAAGAAAAAGCACAGATAAGTGTTTTTTTGTGACAGCTATCAAATAGTGCTATCAGCATAAGTACTTAACAATTATATTGTTGCATCATATTGAACTCTCTCATTATCTGTATGATTCAATTATCCAGGTTCGTTCTGCCAGATAAATAATTTAGCAATTTATACGCTTTTACTGGTTTATTCTTGATTTTCATCTTTTAAAAATGTGTGAAACATGCAATTAATTTTAATGATTGTATAATGAATTCTGGCTGAAAGACACGCAACTTTGTGCAGTAATAACACTGTTATCAAAAAAAAATTAAGATGAAAGAAAACGCAACACCACACCTGGAAAAAAGTTGGCCTGATCAGAAAAACAGACTTAAAAATCAGTTTAGTATTTTGCATGATAAAGACCTCCGATATGAAAATGGCAAGAAAGATGAAATGCTGGAAAAAGTTCGCGTAAAGCTTGGCAAAACCAAAGAGGAATTTGAGTCTTTGATGGCAGCACTTTAGCTTCATAAATTCGGTAAACATCGTTTGTCATTTTTGGATAAGCGGTGTTTTCCTATGTGTAACATATTCAATTCGAATGGAATACTTTGAATTCTTTAATGCTACAGCTGATTTATCAGAAGGCAATTATTTTCAGGCAAAAAAGGATAGAAATAAAATTCTAGACTTTCAAGAATGTGCATTTAACGACTCAGTGGTTCTTTGATAAATGATTGAAATCAATTAATACGAAAATCTACTATATGTTTTATTTATCTGTTATTATAAACTTTAAACTGAATGGATAAAGTATTCAAACTTCCTTTTTATGCAAAAGCATCCTTGTTTTTAGTTGGAATGTTTGTTTTCATTTGGATGATGTACATTGCAAGTGGGATAATTGTGCCGCTCATATTTGCGCTCATAATAGCTGTTGTGCTATATCCCATTGTGAAATGGTTTGAAAGAAAAAAAATCAACAGGATATTAGCCATAATCTTCACATTGATTATTGGTTTTATGGCTATAGCTGGTTTAGGTGTGCTGATGTATTCACAGGTGAGCAGACTCAGTATGTCGTGGCCCGAATTGGTCGAAAAATTTACCGAAGTCTATAATGAAACAATGGCCTGGGCTTCGGGTTATTTTGAGATTAGTCCTCAAAAAATCATCGATTATATTTCAAATGCCAAAGAAAGTTTTTACAAAACCAGCGGTAATGCCATCGGGCAGACACTAATAAGTGTAGGCAGCGGATTGGTAGTGCTGTTTGTCATTCCGGTTTATGTATTTCTTATTTTATTTTACAAACCTTTGCTGCTTGATTTCTTTCATCAGCTTTTTGGTGCTGACCATAAGGTCACAGTGACCGAAATCATCAACGAGACTAAAACAGTCATTCAAAAGTACCTTTCAGGCCTGATAATCGAAATCATCATCATTGCTGTGCTAAATACTGCAGGGCTGATGATACTTGGGATTGAATACGCAATACTTCTTGGAATCATTGGCGCCTTGCTTAATGTGATACCTTACATCGGTGGAATTGTGGCCGTTGCCTTGCCTATGATTATTGCGCTAATCACTAAGGACTCGCCAATGTACGCCTTGTATGTGCTTGCAATTTATTATGCAATTCAGCTGATCGACAACAATTATATTGTACCAAAGATTGTGGCCTCAAAAGTCAAAGTGAATGCGCTTGTTTCCATTGTGGTCATTTTCGCTTTCGGAGCACTTTGGGGAATTCCCGGAATGTTCCTTTCCATCCCAATCACAGCAATTTTTAAAGTGATTTGCGACCGAATTGAGTCATTGAAACCTGTTGGATTTTTACTGGGCGATACCATGCCGGAAATAAACATCTTTAAAATAAGTACAATTCTGGAAGGCGTTGAAAAGCTTAAACCCATAATTAAAGCACCAAAACACCCACCCAATTCGGAGAAATGATGTTAAAACAATTGATGAATTCTCAAAATGAATAAATTAAACGCAGATAGCAAGAAATGAAGAACAAATACATCATAATGGCACTCGATCCGATGGTGAAAGCGAAAGATATTGTTTCGATGCAAACCGTCAAACTTGCCGAAAAAGCAGTAGAAAAGAAAGACATGGCTACTGTATTTTTTTCTGATTTGGGAAATATGGCATTGTTTGTCGCACGCACCACCAAAGAGATGTTTTCACGCGACTTCGAATTCAAGGAGTTTCTGCGTCAATGTTTTGAAATCGGGAATAAATCGCTTCCCTTAATAGCCATCACGGGCGCTATCATGGGAGTTGTGCTTACCATTCAGTCACGCCCGGCCATGGCCGAGTTTGGCGCTGTAACCATGCTGCCCGGCATGGTGGCACTTTCCATCATAAGGGAAATCGGACCGGTTATCACTGCACTTATCCTTGCCGGTAAAATAGGATCAGGCATGGGAGCCGAACTAGGTTCAATGAAAGTTACCGAACAAATTGATGCTATGGAGGTTTCGGCCACCAACCCCATCAGATATCTGGTGGTTACACGAGTTCTGGCAGTGACACTGATGTTGCCTCTGCTGGTACTTTTTGCTGATGCTTTTGGCATTTTCGGGAGTTGGATCGGCGTCAACATTAAAGGAGATGTTAAAATGATTCTCTTCATCTCACAGGCATTCAAATCGATAGATTTTATGGACTTCTTCCCTGCCTTTATTAAAACATTCTTTTTTGGTGCAGTAATAGGTTTTGTGGGCTGCTACAAGGGATATAATGCAGGTCGAGGAACCGAAAGCGTCGGTATTGCTGCCAATTCTGCGGTTGTTATTTCATCTCTGCTCGTTATCGTCGTCGATTTAATCGCCGTGCAGATTACAGATATGTTGCTATGAAAGATTTACAGGAAGAACAAAAGACATTGAAAACAGATAACTCACAAAAACGTGAAGTGGTCGTGGAAATCAAAAATCTTAGAAAGAGTTTTGGTGATTTGGATGTATTAAAAAATATCCATCTGAAACTTTATAAAGGAGAAAATCTTGTTGTACTTGGTAAATCCGGCACCGGAAAATCGGTACTCATCAAGTGCATTGTCAGACTTTTGGATCCTGATGGTGGCACAATTGAAGTGCTTGGTAATGAGGTTAGTACCATGAACAATAAAGACCTTGAGGATGTAAGGAAAAAAATTGGATTTCTTTTTCAAAGCGGCGCATTGTACGACTCAATGACTGTGAAGCAAAACCTTGAGTTTCCGATCAAAAGAATCAGGAAGGACCTGAAAGGCTCAGTGATTCAGGAAAAAATTGAAGAGGCACTGACCAATGTAGGTCTTGCAAACGCCCTGAACAAAATGCCCTCGGAGCTGTCAGGTGGCATGCGAAAAAGAATCAGTCTGGCGCGAACCATTGTTGTTGACCCACAAATCATGCTTTATGATGAGCCAACAACAGGCCTTGATCCTGTTACCTCTGATGAAATCAGCATTCTCATCAACGAGGTGCAGAAAAAATACAAAACTTCTTCCATCATTATCACGCATGATATTGAGTGTGCGCGTGCTACAGCAGACAGAATCATCATGTTGAGTGAGGGCGAAGTTTATTTCGAAGGAACCATTGAAGATTTTGACAACTCAGAGGATGCCTTAATAAAATCGTTTTTTAAAAAAAGCTGAAATATAAAAATGTTGAAAGGAAGTAAACTTTCAATCTTGAAAAAATATAATCACGAATAACAAATCAGATCATGAAATCATCAAATTTTAAATTGCGGTTAGGGCTTTTTGTAGCCGGAGGTTTTATCCTCTTTGCTGTTGCAATATTTCTGATTGGAAGACAGAAAAATCTTTTCAATCCTGTTTTTAAACTTACCACGACCTTTCACAATGTAAGCGGCCTGCAGGTTGGCAACAACATCCGTTTTTCGGGCATCAACATCGGAACTGTGGAAGGCATTAACATCATCAACGATACAACTGTGCAGGTAGATATGATCATTCAACGATCAGTGCAACAGTTTATTAAAAAAGATTGCATGGTTTTGATTGGTTCCGAAGGTATTATTGGCGATCGAATTCTGGTTATCACTCAAAGCACATCTGATGCTCATCAAGTGCTTGGTGGTCAATCACTCAAGTCTGTTGAACCTACCGAAACGGATGCCATTATCGCTAGCCTGAGTGTAACAGCAAAACATGTGGAGATTATTACTGACGAGTTGGCACAAATTATGACCAACATCAACCAGGGAAATGGTACACTGGGAAGACTCATACAAGATTCGACCATTGCGGAGGATATCAACGAAACCATTATCAATTTTAAAAAGAGCAGTGCCGGAGTGGTCGAAAACATGGATGTTATCATGAAAAGCTTTAATAAAACAGCCGGCAATGTTTTAATCTCATCCAACCAGCTGGCCGAAATCGTCACCAATGTCAATCAGGGTCAGGGCACTATTGGTCGTTTGATACAGGATACAACGGTGGCAGAAAATATCAATCAGACCATCATCAATCTTAAAAACAGCAGCAAGGGATTGGATGACAACCTTGAAGCACTCAAAAGTAATTTTCTCTTCAGAGGATACTTTAGAAAACTGGCAAAAGAAGAAGCCAAAATGAAAGAAGATTCTATCCTTTTGAAAGAAGCTGAAATGAAAAAATTACTAAAAGAAGAAGAGAATAAGAATGAATAATAGGAAGAAATGGAAATCGGGAAAGGCGTCTCCGGAATAATGCCTGATTTATTTTGAAGCACTAAATGTTATGATTTACAGACTGCTTTTCTTCTTTTCATTTATCTTCCTTGTGTCGTATTCAGCCATTGCGCAAGTTAAACAACCGAATCAGGATTCGTTGCGTTACAGTGCCTTTGAAACTTACTCGCAAAAAAAGAAAGTAACCCGCTTTTTGCACAAGCTTATCTTTAAGCCACTTAAACCAGAAACTGCGGATAGCAATAAAAAAAAAGCCAAAAGTTCAAAATCATATCGAAAGGTTGAAGGCAAGGTTGTCAGAGCCATTCATGTTTCAACTTTCGATCCTTTTGGCTTTTATGTGCAGGACACCACGCTCAAACCAAAAAGTTTTTACATCAAAGCCGCAAATGTCTTGCACGTTAAAACCCAGACTGGGATCATTAGAAACCTGCTGTTATTCAAAGAAAATGAAGTTTTTGATTCCTTACTTGTGAGAGAGTCGGAACGTTTGGTCAGGTCACAGAAATATTTAAGGGACGTTAAATTCTATACCGTTTTAACCGCGGCAAACTCCGACTCAGTTGATGTACTTATTTACACCTATGATGTCTGGAGTATCGTACCGGAATTGAATATTTCACCTTCTTCAATTGAAACAGGCATTACCGATAACAATTTTGCCGGACTTGGTCATCAGTTTCATGCCGATCGAAAATGGAGGCTTAATGATGTCCCGAACACTACCCGTCTGACCTACTTTGTTCCCAATATCAGCAATTCATATATCAGTTCCAACATTCGTTACATTTTCACAGGCAAAGTTGACTCGGTAAAAAGCATTGAACTGAAACGGACATTTCACACACCACTTACAAAATGGGCCGGAGGTGTTTTTCTCGGCCAAATGAAAACAACCCAGAACTACATTCAGAATGATACAATTTATCAACTTCATTCCCGCGTGAATGAACAAGATTACTGGGGAGCACGTTCGTGGCAGGTACTTAAAAAATATTCTGCTGATGCCCCCATCAGCAATTATATTCTATCGGCAAGAATCCTGCGTTTAAGCTACCCTCAGCAACATCCGGATGCATTGGCAGCAAATCTGTTCAACAATCAGACTGGTCTTTTTGCCGGCATTGGCTTCACTTCCCGAAAATATATCAGAGATAAGCTCATCTTCAACTTTGGAAAGGTGGAGGATGTACCTGTTGGTCAAGCTTTTGGGCTGACGTTTGGCATGGATATTCAAAAGACAAAACGGTTTTATTTTGGTGCAAAAGCAGCTATTGGAAATTATTATTCTTTTGGATACATGAGTGCCCATCTTGAATATGGCTCCTATGTGGGAGCAAACAGCTTTCAGCAAGGTGCATTAACGAGCAGAATAAACTATTTCACCAAGCTAATTTCAATTGGCAATTGGAAAATCAGGCAATTTGTAAAACCAACAATAATTGTCGGATTAAACAGACTTGAAACCGACAATCTGTCTTTTAATGAAGATATGGAAGGTTTTGAGAAGCTGGCCTATTCAGCCACGAGCATGATGGTTTTGACACTTCAAACCCAGAGTTATTCTCCCTGGAATTTGATTGGATTTCGTTTTGGCCCTTACATATTTTCTTCCTTCGGAATGCTTGGAAATGGAAGCTCAGGCTTCAGCCACAGCAGGCTCTATACAGTTCTGGGTTTAGGTGTTTTGATCAAAAACGACTATCTCATGTTTAGCACTTTTCAACTTTCAATGTCATTCTATCCTTATATCCCTGGCGACGGCTATAATATTTTCAAAACAAACTCCTTTGAAACAAGTGATTATGGATTCAGGGATTTTGAAATTTCAAAGCCAGGTATTGTAGTTTACAGATAAGAAAATTCACCGTTAAGATGTGGTTTTGAGAAGTTACTATGAATTATGGTATCTAACTATGTGTGAAACATGTAACTTGTTATCAGAAACATGCAACGCTTTTCGCTTCAAGAGTGATCACCTTTGTGTTGTGAAAATATTTTTCATACGTGTCCCGGCAATTTCGGGTAAATTAATAATCAACATTATGAATACTACTGAATTAAAAGGAAACTGGAATGAGCAAAAAGGAAAGCTCAAACAAAAATTTGCCATTTTGACCGATGACGACCTGATGTTTAATGAAGGTAAAAAAGAAGAAATGTTTGGAAGACTTCAGAAAAAGCTTGGAAAAACAAAAGAAGAGCTACACAATATTATTTCTGGCCTTTAAAACCATTGTAAGATGCATCGTTCATTGAGCCCTTTTTGAACGATGCGTTTTTAACACAAGTTCCATTTAAAACCCTTAACAAATGAAAAGTACAATCTATTATGCATTTTTTGTCGCAGTATTGACAGCTGGATTTTTTGCTTCTTGCGACTCTAAAGCCAAAAAAGTTGAAAATGCTCAGGAAAATGTGCAAGATTCAAAAAAAGCGCTTAATGAAGCTCAACGTGAGCTAAATGAGGAATATCCCGCATTCAGAATGGAAGCGGAGAAAAAAATAGCCTCAAATGAAGCGAGGATCGAAGAACTACGTGCTATCGTAAACCAGCCCGGAGACAAACTTCTGGATGATCTTCGGAGAAAAAGAATTGCAGAACTAAAGTTGATAAATGCAGATCTGAGAAACAGATTGGATATTTATGAGAAAGAAAATTCCGACTGGGAAGTGTTTAAAAGAGAATTCAATCATGATATGAATGGACTTCTGGAATCACTGAAAGATCTTGGAAAAGACAATAAAGACTAAAATCCTGTTAATTAATCAGATCAACAATGCCTCAACCCATTGTTTTGGATTATGATTGGCCTCCTATAAAATGCTAAACCTAAAAAGTTTAAGTATTTCTGAGGCAAAACACATGTAAATTAGAAATACTAATTAAATAACTAAAATTATGAATCTAAAAAGAGTTTTTGGAGCAATTATCACTATTCTTGGTATTGCAGGTTTGATATACGCTGCAGTAGCATTTGCCGACACATCCGGCGACAACAGTCATGTAAAATCGCTGGTAATATTTGGAGTATTGGGACTTATCTTTTTTGTTGCAGGCATCAGCCTGATTCGAACAACCAAAGACGAGGCCTGAGAATTTCGTATGCACTGCTTTATGATGCTTAAGCCACTACTTTGCTGGTGATGAAAAGCGAAAAGATTCAAAAAATTTGAAACACTCTGGTTTTTTAACCTATAAATCAAAAGAAAAAACAGACATGTGTTATATTCGGTTAATCCCTCTAATCCTCAAAAAAATCAAAAGAAAATGACAGAAATTAAAATTCAAAAGAAAAAAAGCATCCTGCCATATGTCTTAATTGGCGTAGTTGTTCTGGGTGTGTTTGCGTACTTTTTGTACAACAGCAGCTATGAAATGATAAGTGGCAACACATTATCAAATAAAGACCTTACAAGTGTGCGTGAAAACAATGCACAGGTAAATGCCTATTTAAATCTCACCCTTTCAGGAAACCCTGCAATGGCTCTTGATCATGCCTACACAAATGATGCACTTACTAAACTGTCAGATGCTACAGAAGCAATGGCAAATGAAGTCGGCTTTGATATAAAAACAGATATGGACAAAGTGAAGGTGCTTTCCGAAAAAATCACCAAAGATCCTTATGCTGTCACACATTCAGGTGATATAAGAAAAGCAGGCGAAATTATTGCTGCCTCGTTGAATTCGATGCAAAAGGCATTTTTTCCTGGCTTAAAGACAGAGGCTGCCGAAGTTCAAAGATCAGTGGAGAAAATTAATCCGCAAATACTTACATTGGATCAAAAAGATACAATAAATACTTTCTTCAAAAGTGCTGCAGATCTTTTGCAAAAAATGAATTAATCATTTCAAAACTTACAAAAATGTCAAATAAAAGTAAAAACCTTTTCTACCTTCACGAATTACCTGATTATAAAGTTGCTGATGCCTATGAAGATGTTAGGGGCTGGGTCGTAAAAGACGCTGGCAACCGAACCATTGGAAAGGTAGATGGCTTGTTGGTAAACAAAAAGGAAGAAAAGGTAGTATATCTCGATGTGAAAGTTGATCAATCAGTGATCGAAGAAGGTCATAAAACCTACGATGCACCAGCCGACATCGGGGTTCATGGCTTTATCAACAAAGATGGCGACGACCATCTGATTATTCCAATCGGGCTCGCACGTCTTGACGTTAAAACCCGTGAAGTGCAAACCAATCAGATTGATTATATGACTTTTGCCAAAGCTAGTCGTTTTAGCAAAGGTACCCCAATAGTACCTGATTATGAACTTAAAGTCTATCACAATTATGTTGGCAGAAGCACTAGCGAAGAAAGCATAAGGATGGATGATGATTTTTATAAACGCAAGGAATTTGCCAACTCGCTTCGCCGCCGCGATCTCTAGCTAGATGCTGCAAATTTTTTGTCAGCCACAGCAATCCCAACAAGAAAGCTAATTATGCCTGCGCTGAAATTACAGGCATGTTAAAAGTTAAAACTGATCCTACAATAGCAGGGTCAGTTTTTCTTGCTGAAAGCCAGTTGACTTTCATAAAGCATGTTTTTAGTGGAACTTTTCGTGTTTAATAATCGCTTATAAATGTGTGAAACATGTAACTTGTTTCCAACGGGATGTAAGATTTTAGCGCAAAATCAGACTCACCTTTGTATCGTTAAAAAGGAGATGATATTTCACTAAAAATAATTCATTATGAGTAACTTACTTTACATCATTGCAGTCATTCTTATCATACTTTGGGCTACTGGTTATTATGCCTACGATTTTGGAAATGTGATTCATATTTTACTAGTAATAGCACTGGTTGCCATTATTTTAAGAGTAATCAAAGGAAGAAACGCGTTTTAGTATCAAATAAATATAGTGATGAAAAAACCAGAACTCAATAAAGCAACGAAAGTCATCGCACCACAAGGGGCTCCTCTCATAAATCCCAATTCATCATTGAAGGTGAATATATCGAATGTGAGCAAAATGAATTTAAAACCGATGAAAGGGCAAATGATTCAACCAAAAGGGAAATTAGCTGTATTCAGAAAAAATTTACACTAATATCCTCATTCTATATGAGATTAGACAAAGCAACTTCGAAAAAAAGTATCAATTATTCAATTTACAATCTATTCACATTAAAACTTTAAGTCATGAAAAGAATTAAAATCATTGTCCTGGCAATACTTACTATACCCATTATGTTTGCAGGCTGCTCACTCACCCGCACACAAAAAGGTGCAGGCATAGGAACAGTAGCCGGTGGAGCTGCCGGTGCTGTCATTGGTCGTGCCGCTGGCAACACAGCTATAGGTGCAGTTGTTGGTGCTGCCGTAGGAGGTGTAACAGGTGCCATCATTGGAAACAAAATGGACAAACAGGCCGAAGAAATCAAAAATGATATACCAGGTGTAAATGTTGAGCGAGTCGGCGAAGGTATCGTGATTGAATTTACAAACGATGTCCTGTTTGGATTCGACAGTTATGTGCTCACATCCGGGGCCAAGGAAAACCTCAATAAACTGGTTACTATTCTTGATAAATATCCTGACACAGATATTGAAATCCACGGTCATACCGACAGCAAAGGTGCAGCCAACTACAACCAAAGCTTATCATTACAGCGCTCTGATGCTGTAAGAAAATATTTGGCCAATGCAGGAGTCACCTCCTCACGCCTCACCGCCTTGGGCTTTGGTGAATCACAGCCAAAATATTCCAACGAGACGGCTGACAGTCGTTCAAAAAACCGCCGTGTTGAGTTTGCAATTACTGCAAATGAGAAAATGAGACGTGAAGCCGAACAAGAAAAAACCGGCAACTAAATTAACAAATAAATATTTATCTAATTCAAATACAAATTATTATGAAAAATAAAATTCTTTTTCTAGCAACTTTTCTTCTGATTTTTGGCAGCTACACCAATGCCCAATCAGATGGCCTCTCATTTGGAATCCGTGGTGGATTTGATATGCAGACATTCAATGGAAAAGATCATAACGGCGATCAGCTTAAAATAAGCATGGTTCCCCGCTTTAATGTTGGAGTCGTGGTTGACATTCCTGTGGCACCTGATTTCTATTTTCAGCCCGGTCTGCTTTTCACTACCAAAGGTGCAAAGTCACAAGATCAGTTTTTAGGTCTTGATATGTCGGCTGAGTACAACGTATCATACATTGAGCTTCCACTGAGTTTGCTTTATAAACCAGTATTAGGTAATGGAAGATTATTGCTTGGTTTTGGTCCGTACCTGGCTTATGGTATAGGCGGAAAAGTGAAATATGAAATAAACAACGTTTCTTCAGAAGAGGATATCGTTTATGGAAATGAATACAGCAGCGTGATTGCAAATGATCTCAAATACTTTAAAGCGTTGGATTTTGGTGCAAACCTATTTTTCGGGTACCAACTTTCAAGCGGAATTTCAATGCAAGTAAATACCCAATTGGGATTGGCAAAAATAAATGCTGATAACACATTGATAACCAATGGAAAAACTGAGCTTAAGAACACTGGCTTTGGACTTTCACTGGGCTATAGTTTCTAAGACATTACTTATAATCAACCAACCATCCTTCTTCCTTAATTGTAACTGTTCACAATACACCTTACAATGCTTACCTAAGTGATTCAGTTACTTAACAATTCAATATAAGGATTAAAATCCCGCTACAGAATTCTGAAGCGGGATTTTTTTTTTCAGACTTTGGATTCTGAATCAAATACCTCTTTTGCTACCCTCTGTGCTCTGACAGTTGTCGGAGTTGAGTAACTCTGCAATATAGCTGTTAGGCAGATAGTAACTTTGTGCTATAACTATTGCGTACAGAGCCACCAAGAAGACAGTAAGCTACACAAAGTAAAAGATGATTATTTTGAGCGAAGAAGGGCTAAATCTTGTTGAACAAAAGTCATTTCAACTCAAATCGCTAATTTTGCCAAAGTTCTCAGTGGAATAAAGTTTATTTTATAAAGCTCTATTAAAGACTCAAAAAAAAATGTTCAAAAATATACTGTACATCATTTTTGCCTTAACCCTCATCGCTTGTAAAAAAGACAATGATCAAGACAAACCAATTGTTGAAGCTTCTAAATACATCTCAGCAGTTGATATTTCTGCCTTTCCTGAAATTGAACTGACCAATCCGACCTTTTATAATCTTGCGGGTGTTGAAGAAGATTTTTTGGTTATTCTTAAAAAAAACGGCATAAATACCATAAGGTTGAAACTTTGGGTTAACCCACAAAACGAACATTCCGGCTTTCAGGAAGTGAAAATATTTACCCAGCGGCTCAGAAATCTTGGGTTCAAAGTCTGGCTTACCTTGCATTATTCCGACACCTGGGCTGACCCTGGACAACAGATGACTCCAAACCAATGGAAAGGAATTGCTTTTTCCAGTTTGGTTGACAGCGTGAATAAATATACTGAAAGGGTTATGGATCAAATGAAACCGGATTATATTCAAATAGGCAACGAGATTAACTCCGGTTTTTTACACCCACAAGGGAACCTATCAACAAATTCACAACAGTTCAAAACCCTGATGTCGTCGGCCATTCAAGCCGTCAGAAAGGTCTCGTCAAAGACAAAAATCATCATCCATTTTGCAGGTCTGACAAATTCAAGCTGGTTTTTTAGTCAGATGACCGATCTGGATTATGATATCATTGGACTTTCTTACTATCCAATCTGGCATGGAAAAGATTTGGCAAACCTGAAAAACACCCTTCAAACCTTGAGTCAAACTCATCAGAAAGATATTTTGATTGCTGAAACAGCTTACCCTTTTACGCTGGAATGGAACGACTGGACAAACAATATTGTCGGATTGAACGGACAGTTGATTTTACCAAAATACCCTGCAACACCGCAAGGTCAAAAGGATTTCCTAGCCGACGTCAAAAAAATTGTTGTGGATGAAGTGGAAAAAGGTTTAGGCTTTTGCTATTGGGGAGCTGAACTGATTGCTTGGAAAGGAAATCAGGCAACAGAGGCATCTCCCTGGGAAAATCAGGCCTTGTTCGACTTCAATAACCGCGCACTGCCGGTTTTGGAGGTGTTCAAGAACCAATAATATTTTGTTTGTTTTCAGTGCATCCATGATTTTTATCAAGAATGCATGAATTTGAAGCTTCAAAAGAACAACCGCACTGTATCAAAAAGGAAATTCCAGACTGAAGGCAAAACGATCGGTCTGGAATTTAGAAAGCAAGCAATCTGAAACAAAATTGTCTCAGGAATTTTCGGATTGGTATGTAAGCTTCGCTTAAAGATGTCCTAAATTCATTCGGAACGAAGCCAAACCTATGTTAAAATTGTTCTAGGAGGTGATCTTTGAATTTGAAACTATACCAAAATTTGTTTCTACTTCATCTACCTAGGTGGAATTATATCTAAAACTACAGTGCTGTTATAAAAATCCTGTTCTGAAATATTGTCTTCAAAGGAAGCATAACCGGAAAACTCGCCGAATCCTTGCTCTTCTAATAAAACATCACATTTCCCAGCCTTTGAAAGGCCTTTTTGAATGATGTTTTTTACATCTTTTGCCCGCGCTTTGGATAATAATTTGATATGCTCCTCTTCATCAAAATCTTCGGTAAAACAATGAATAATAACAGTGCCACCAGAATAAATCCTGGGTACTACAATATTCGACAGTAAATTTCCAAAAGCAATTATTGATCTGGAGTCATCAAATTCAAATATGATGCTGAATCTTGTCATCCCCAATCCGTTTGACGGTGTCAGAAACTCCAACTGAATGGAGGACTCTTTGATAATGATGGCACCTGAATT
Organism: Bacteroidales bacterium; assembly: GCA_030683155.1. Classification (GTDB taxonomy): domain Bacteria; phylum Bacteroidota; class Bacteroidia; order Bacteroidales; family F082; genus JALNZU01. The sequence goes on along the minus strand of JAUXMV010000106.1, from coordinate 42,215 downwards.
CGATTTGCCCTTCATTGTTACCTTATATGTGTTTTTGAGACTTTCTCTCATGATTGTTTTTTCTTGCATTTCCATTTTTATCTTCAATTAATGGTTTAAAATATCACGTTTATCCTTTTTTATCCTAGTTCAGAAAGCGATTACATCAAAATTTTTAATGTTGACTACACAATTAATTTATGGTTTTCAATTCAAAATGGTATTAAGCTAAAAACTGAATTAATGTTTACCCTTACAAAGTTCAACTATTGAAGTCCAAAAACGCTTACAATTTAAACCCAAAAAGTTACATATTTCACGCATGAGATTAAAGGGTGTTTTTTCATCCATGATATAAAGAAATTATTCTGAAGATTGTGCTTTTTTGATATCATTACAGACAATTCAGGTTCACCAGAACCTTAAAAATAAGTAGATAAAACCTTTAAGGATCTGGGCAATATTTCATGCTTAATGTAAAAAAGATGACTCAGCTTAAAAACAACTCGTTCATATCAGAAAATCCGTGTAAATTTGCCTCTTTGCCATTTCCTGAATACAAAAAGCATGAACAAACTGGCATTTTGGATCTTTCTTGCTGTTGCAAACCTTGTGGCATTGCTGCCCTATCGTTTGCTGTATGTTGTTTCAGACGGGATAAAATTTATGCTTTACTACCTCATCCGCTACAGAAGAAAAGTAGTGAGAACCAATCTCATCAATAGTTTTCCAGAAAAGGATACGACTGAATTGGTAAAGATTGAGAAGGTTTTTTACAGGAACTTAGCCGACACCATTCTGGAATCCATCAAAATGCTGCACGTAAGCAGTGACACATTTATAAAACGTGTAAGTATTAACAATCAAAAGCTTATAGATCAATTGTTTGATCAGGGAAAGAGTGTTTTTCTTGCTGTGGGTCATTCTGGCAATTGGGAGATGCTGGCAAGTTACCTCTCGCTCACTCAAAGACATGAATCAATTGCTATTTACAAAAAAATCTCTGACAACAACTTTGATCAGCTGATGAAAAAAATAAGGCAAAACCTGGGAGGACTCTTGCTCTTTGAATCCAAAACTGCTTACCGCCAACTTGCTGCGGAAAAAGAAAAACCAAGATTAGTACTGATTTTGGGCGATCAAACTCCTCAGGGGATTGAAACGGACTATTGGACAAATTTCCTTCATCAGGACACACCTTTTTTTAATGGTATCGAAAAGATGGCACGCAGTCTTGATTTTGCTGTTGTTTATCTTGACGTAGTGCGTTTGAAGCGCGGTATTTATGAGGCAAGGGCGACTTTGCTTTGTGAGAGTGGAAAAAAAACAGCAGAGACAGAAATAAGTGAACAATATGTCCGTTTGCTTGAGAAATCCATACAAAAACGACCTGATAACTGGCTTTGGTCGCATCGGCGCTGGAAGCACAAACGACAGAAAGCAGCAGTATGAAGAAAGAAATTGCAGTTGTAATACTGAATTATAACGGGAAACGTTTCCTTGAACGATTTTTGCCCGGCGTGCTTCAAAAAAGCAATCATATTGCTGAAGTAATCATCGCTGACAATGCTTCCACTGATGATTCGGTCAGCTTTCTGAGAAAAAATTTCCCTGAAGTCAGATTGATTCAAAATCCCACAAACGGTGGTTTTGCTGCAGGGTACAACATCGCCCTGAAGCAGGTTGATTCGCGCTATTATGTTTTGCTCAACTCAGATATTGAGGTAAGCGAAGGTTGGCTGGAACCATTGAAGGAACTCATGGAAAACAATCCAGATGTCGCGGCATGTCAGCCAAAATTATTGTCATTTGCCGATACTGCCTACTTTGAGTATGCCGGTGCAGGCGGAGGATTTATCGATAAATTCGGTTATCCGTTTTGTCGTGGGCGACTTTTTCAGCACATCGAAAAGGACGAAGGGCAATATGATGATGTGAAGGAAGTTTTTTGGGCCAGCGGCGCATGCATGTTTGTAAGGAGCGATCTCTACCATCAGTATGGAGGTCTCGATGAAGATTTTTTTGCCCACATGGAAGAAATTGATTTTTGCTGGCGCCTCAAAAACAATGGTTATAAAATCATGTATTGTCCGCATTCTTCTGTTTTTCATATTGGTGGCGGCACATTGCCAAAGATCTCATCCCGCAAAACCTATCTCAATTTTCGCAACAACTTGTCAATGTTGTATAAAAATCTGCCGCCTTCTTTCTTTGTCTATGTGATCTTAACCCGTCTTTTTCTTGATGGTATTGCAAGCCTGAAATTCCTTCTTGAAGGCGGCTTTGGTGATTTTCTGGCTGTTTTGCGCGCACATATGCATTTCTACAGAAAACTGCCTGCTTTAAGAGCCAAACGCCGAAAAATAAATCCAAAACCTGTGAGCCGTGTTTATAGAAAAAATATTGTGATTGAATACTTTATAAAGCAGAAAAGAACAATGCAGGATCTGGATGAAAAATATTTCAGTTAAAACAATACATTTGTTTGCTGAACACTCGTTCAAAACTCTATAACATCAGAATATCTGTGGGTAATTTACTACTGTAGGAGCAACAAAAAGCGATTAAATAACAAATAAAACACTTCCATTATGCACCTTAATTTTACTGACTGGATTATCGTAATTATCTTTTTTATCCTCCTTATTGCCATTGGTATCTGGGGTTCACGCAGTGCCGGAAAAGGCTACAGCGAATTCTTCCTTTCAGGTAGAAATATGCCGTGGTGGCTCCTTGGCATCAGTATGGTAGCAACAACATTTTCATGCGATACACCCAATCTTGTAACAGATATTGTGCGGCAAAACGGCGTGGCAGGCAACTGGGTATGGTGGGCATTTTTGCTCACAGGCATGCTGACAGTGTTCGTATATGCCAAACTTTGGAACCGGTCGCAAGTGCTTACAGACTTAGAATTTTATGAAATTCGTTACAGTGGACGCATGGCTGCATTTCTGAGAGGCTTCAGAGCGATCTATCTTGGTGCATTTTTTAACATTATGGTTATCGCTTCCGTATCAATCGCATTGATAAAAATCAGCGGCGTGATGTTAGGCTGGTCGCCGGCAACAACCTTGATAATTGCTTCTGTGATCGTAGTATTTTATAGCGCTCTTGGCGGCTTGAGAAGCATTCTTTTCACCGACTTTTTCCAGTTCAGCCTTGCAATGGCTGGTGCTATTGGGGCAGCAATACTTTTGGTAAGACAAGAAACATCGGGACTTGCAGAACTTTTTGCACATCCTGCAGTGGCAGATAAACTCGATATTGTACCCAAAATTTCGAACACCGATATGTTTGTTTCATTGCTGGTGATTCCGCTGGCGGTACAATGGTGGAGTGTGTGGTATCCCGGTGCTGAACCTGGCGGAGGAGGCTATATTGCACAAAGGATGCTTTCTGCGAAAAACGAAAAAAATGCAATGGGTGCTACATTGCTTTTCAACTTTTTCCATTATGCCATTCGTCCGTGGCCATGGATTATCGTTGGGCTGCTTTCATTGATCGTTTTTCCGGATATCGCTTCATTGCAGGCTGCTTTTCCAAATATGAATCCTCAGTATATTCAACACGATATGGCCTACCCTGCCATGTTGCAAAAGCTTCCTCATGGGTTTCTAGGACTTGTAGTAGCCTCACTCATAGCTGCTTTCATGTCGACAACAGCCTCACAACTCAACTGGGGATCATCCTACATTGTGAATGATTTTTATGTGCGATTTCTCAATCCCGAAGCGACACAAAAGCAACAGGTAGTGGCCGGACGCATAACAACAGTTGTTTTAATGTTTTTTGCGATTTTGTTTGCTTTGGTACTGGAAAATGCCCTTCAGGCATTCAATATCCTCCTTCAGATTGGTGCTGGCACAGGAATGATATACATTCTGCGTTGGTTTTGGTGGCGCATCAATGCCTTTACTGAGCTGGCCGGCATGGTAGTTTCCTTTGTGGTAGCCATTGTCTTTGTAGTGATGAAAAAGTTTTATGGCTATGACCCTTCAGAGACTTTCAAAATTGTCACCGGCGTTGGCATTACTACCATTGCATGGCTTACCGTAACCTTTTTAACGAAACCTGCTGATGACAAAACCCTGCGCAGCTTCTATCAACGTATCCGTCCGGGTGGTCCGGGCTGGAAAAAAGTCGTTGATAAAGCCAGTGCAGAAGGCATTCACCTCCAGAAAGCAGAAGATTTGAAATGGGATGTACCTACAGGAATTTTATGTATGGTTTTTGGTGTGACAGCCATTTACAGCACCCTTTTCGCCATTGGCGAATGGCTTTACGGCAACCTGAATCTGACACTGGTTTTTGGAAGTATCGCTATCGTATCACTATTGCTCTTAACGAAATTCTGGCAAAGGCTTCGAATGGACTAAGTTCACTGGCAGGAATGGAATGAAAAACAAAAGAATACAGTCCAACATCTTACTTTTAGCTGCATCTTTGATATGGGGTTTTGCCTTTGTCGCTCAAAGGCGCGGCATGGATTTCACTGGTCCGCTCACATTTAATGGCATACGTTTCTTACTCGGAGCGCTCACTTTACTGCCATTTATGTTGCTGTTCAAACCTTCAATTTCATTCAGTTTTCTAAAAAACCGAATGCTCCTTTTGCATGGCATCATGGCTGGATTGGCGCTCTTTGTGGCATCAAGTTTTCAGCAGGTTGGCATTATCTATACCTCTGCTGGAAAAGCTGGTTTCATCACCAGTCTGTACATCCTTTTTGTACCGGCTTTCGGGCTGCTGAGAAGACAGTCTTCCGGCCCGAAAGTCTGGACAGGCGCAATCATTGCCACCATCGGACTTTATTTGCTTTCGGTGCATGAAAACATGCAGATGGACATGGGAGACCTCCTTGTGCTTATAAGTGCAGTTTTTTGGGCCATGCACATGATCGTACTTTCATATATTGCACCCTTGCATGATTTTCGGGTTTTGGCCTTTATTCAATTCTTTGTGAGTGGCTTTATAAGCCTTGTTTTAGCTTTCATTTTTGAAAGTCCGGACTTCAACCAATTGAGTAATGCTGCACTTCCAATTCTTTATGCAGGAATAGCATCTGCCGGAATTGGCTTTACTTTACAGGTTGCTGGTCAGCGACATGCGAGAGCCGATCATGCCGCATTGATATTAAGTCTGGAAGCGGTATTTGCTGTTTTGGGAGGATACTTATTGCTACAGGAAAAAATGACGGTTCTGGACCTGACCGGCTGTGCGCTCATGCTGGCAGGTGTGATCATTTCTCAATACAAGAAAGTTGGAAATCAGGAATTCAGGTAGGGTATTTAGTGAAAGTTATCATATTTATACCTCTAAATATTAATGCTTTAAGTCAACTATTTAGCCAAAATTTCCCGCGAATCAGAGTCCAGTTTTCTGTATAATATCCATCCTGCTTTGCGGTAATTGTTAAAGTCTGATGTTGCAGAAACCCTTTAATATCAATAAATATAATAACCACAGCTTTATCTTTGCTCAATTTTTCGTATATTGGCCTCTAAAGAGAAATTATGGGCTTAGATTCAATCTTTCTGGAAGAAATTGTAAACTTCAGACAACAGCTGCACAGTTTTCCGGAATTGTCGGGTAACGAGAAAAATACATCACATTCAGTTGCTCAATTCCTGTTAAAAACAAAGCCCTCTGAGCTGATAAGAAATATCGGTGGTCATGGCATCGCTGCTATCTATGATTCCGGTAATCCAGGATTAACAATACTTTTAAGAGCCGACTCAGACGCTTTGCCCATTCAGGAATCCAACACTTTTGCCTACAGATCAAAGAATGATGGCGTTGCACATTTATGTGGACATGATGGTCATTCTGCAATTCTTGCAGGAATGGCAAAAGTATTGGACAAGCAAAGACCAAAGAAAGGGCGGGTTGTTTTGCTTTTCCAACCTGCTGAAGAAACAGGAGAAGGTGCAAAAAAGGTGATTAACGATAAGTTGTTTACAAAAATAAAACCTGATTTTGCCTTTGCGTTGCACAATTTGCCCGGATTTGAAAAAGGAATTGTATGTATTAAGGATGGCAGTTTTGCTTCTGCCTCAACAGGAGTAATTATCCACTTAAAAGGGCTCTCTTCGCACGCTGCACACCCTGAAGATGGCAAAAATCCGGATGTACTGCTTGCTAATTTGATTATCAAATTAAATGAAATGAATACAGTGGAAACCCAAAGCAAGGATTTTGCATTGCTAACTGTAATACACGCCAGACTAGGGGAACAGGCATTTGGCACTTCACCGGGCCATGCTGTACTTATGGCCACAATAAGAGCATCCCGCAATGAAGATATGTTTGCGATATGCAAGCGAATTGAAGAAACAGTGGAAGATGACTGCAATGCTTTCAAGATAAAATATACGATTTCATATACCGAAGAATTTCCTGCCACGATAAACAATGCAGAATGTGTCGGAATAATTAAGGAAGCTGCTTTGGCAAATGATATTCCACTAAAAACACTTACATCCTCCTTCAGATGGAGTGAGGATTTTGGCCATTTCACCCAATCATGCAAAGCAGCACTTTTTGGGATTGGTTCAGGAATCGATCATCCTCAATTACACAATGAGCACTATGATTTTCCTGACGAAATAATTGAACCTGCCATATTAATGTTCAAAGGAATTCTTAAAAAGTTGGAAATGTTGTGAACGCTGTTTCAATTCAAATGTAAACATTTCATTATGACATTCTGAATTGCAGGCACATTTCTGAATGACACATTTTCCATTCATAGTAGCTTTAATATAAGCTCTTTAAGTACTAATTAAGAAGATCCAATTCAATTCTAAAATAAGAACTTCATCATGCAACATACTTCATTTATAGAAATCAGCGCATCAGCATACCAGCACAACATCAAATACTTTCGGAAATTACTGGGTAAAAATGTCAGAATCTCATCTGTTGTAAAAGGAAATGCCTATGGGCATGGCGTTGAAAACATTATTCCATTGGCAGAAAATGCGAAGGTGAATCATTTTGCGGTTTTTTCGGCATCAGAGGCACTTGATGTTTTTAATGCAATTTCTCCCGGATCCAACATCATGATCATGGGTTATTTGGATGACATTCAGTTAGAATGGGCCATTGAAAACGGGATAGAATTTTATGTGTTTGATATGGACAGACTCGAAAAAGCCATCACGATTGCAAAAAAAATTGGCAAAGCAGCCCGCATTCATATTGAAGCCGAAACCGGGTTTCACCGTACAGGATTTGAGTATGCCAACCTATTGCCGTTGGTCCATTTGATGAAGAAAAACATTGAGCATATTATTTTTACCGGACTTTGCACCCATTATGCAGGCGCTGAAAGCATCAGCAATCATCACAGGGTAATCAATCAAATTGCTGAATTCAAAAGATTCCATAGCTATTTCATACGTCACGGACTAAAGCCGGAATACAGGCATACCGCGGGTTCTGCTGCTACTTTAACCTATCCACAAACTGTAATGGATATGGTAAGAGTCGGTATTGCGCAATATGGTTTCTGGCCAAGTCAGGAGACATTCATTTACCAGTTTAAGACAAACAAAGCAAATGATTCTGATCTTAAAAGACTGATTTCGTGGAAGTCGGAGATTATGACAATCAAATATGCTGATCGTGGCGATTTTGTGGGTTATGGCACTTCTTATATGGCCAATAAAAGACTTAAAGTTGCCATCATTCCGGTTGGCTATGCCAATGGCTTCAGCCGGTCGCTTAGCAACACAGGGAGAGTGCTGATTCGTGGTAAGCGGGTTTCAGTCATTGGCTCAGTTACGATGAACACCATGAGTGTGAATGTAACCGACATTCCCAATGTGCAAAAAGGAGATGAGGTTGTCATTATTGGCAAACAAGGCAAACTGAGTATTAGTGTTGCATCCTTCAGCGAAATGAGTAACCTGCTAAATTACCAGATACTTGCCAGGTTGCCCGGAAATATTCCGAGGGTAGTGACAAACTAAAAAGATCATGAACAAGGCTGAGGAAAGCCTTTAAGGCCAATTTCTGTATGATGCAAATCCTGACAAAAAATATCATGGATAAATAAAAAAGTCACATTTCATCAATCTGAAAAGAAGAAGTTCAAATCACTAAGTTTTGTCTGACTGAAAAAATTGATTTTTAGATTTAAATTGCTGAAATTTTTTAAATTATTTAAGCGCTTGATTAACATAAAGATACGAAGCATTGTATAAATTTTTAATCTATTTTGTCTAACTTTTGGTTGCAAACATTGAACAAAATATGCATTGTCGTGGTTTAGTTGATGTAATTAAAAATTCAATAAATATTAACTCTATCTAACTCTAAAAACATGCTAAAATTAATTTCAAAACTTCAGTACTTTGTAATCGCACTGCTAATTGCAGGCGTATTCACATCATGTTCAAAAGATGATGAGCCTATGGCTGACTCGAAAAACATCGTGCAAACAGCGGTTTCTGATCCACAGTTTTCAATCCTTGTTTCGGCACTGCAAAAAGCCAATCTGGCCACAGCATTGGAAGGAACAGGTCCTTTCACTGTTTTTGCTCCAACCAATGCGGCATTTAGCGCACTTTTCACACAATTGGGAGTGAGTGGAATAAATGATCTAAGTGCCGAAATTCTGACACCAATTTTGCTGAATCACGTTGTAAGCGGAAGCGTAAAATCTTCTGACATCGCTACAGGTTATGTCAACACCTTAAACAACAGCGGTCCTGCCCAAAACTTCATAAAGGTTTACATCCAAAAAACGTCATCAGTTAAAGTAGACGAAAGCAATGTAACAACTGCTGATATTATGGCATCCAATGGTGTTATCCATGTGATTGACAAAGTGATCATTCCAGCATCTGTTGTAAATCATGCAATCAATAACGCCGGATTTAGCACACTCGTTCAAGCTGTTTTGAAAGCCAATCTGGCCACTGCATTGTCTGCAACAGGACCATTTACAGTTTTTGCACCGACCAATGAGGCCTTTGCAAAACTATTCACAGCTTTGGGTGTCTCTGGCATTGCAGACCTCACAGCAGAACAACTTACTCCAATCTTGCTTTACCATGTTGTTTCAGGCAATGTAACTGCTTCACAGGTAATGACAGGAAGTGTCCCAACACTTAAATCAGGAAGCAATATTGCTGTTGTGGTTTCTGGAGCAAATGTTAAGCTTAATGGCAATTCTAACGTTATTGCTACTGACGTTCAAGGCACAAACGGCGTTATTCACGCCATTGATACAGTGCTACTTCCATCATAATAACAACTTATTTAGCTATAAAAAAACCGGCAGATTCATGCCGGTTTTTTTTTGTTTTATCATCAGAGCAATCAGGAGTGAGAGGTGATTAACATTTTGCAGAAAAGAAATGTGGGGCATTTCGGGGCAATTGCCTATCCACCTGAAGATACAACTTATATCTCCTTGATCATTTTTTTGCTCATGCATTTCATGGTTTGGCTATTAACATTTCTAACATTAGTAATTTAATCCAAAAGCCCAAAGTGGTATTACATTGAGATAACCAAACTCAATATCATCTTTAACAATGAAAGATTTGCCATCGTTCTCAATTTGTTTTTGCCGCTTGTTTTTTCCACCAACTTCAAACGTAAAATTATCAATGACAAAATCAGCTCTTTCTGATGATATTACTTCATTTTTAACCCTCATTTGATTGAAGAAGACGGTTTCACGCATATTTCCTGCATTTGATTTATCTCCAACCAGGTTTAAAATGATATTTGTATTATCCAAATACACTTTTTCAACCTTTCCTAATCCACGAATACCGCTTGTTTCATTGCGTAACTGCCCAATAAGACCGGCTTTTTCCATGTATGTAAAATAATCATCCAGAGAATTCCGGCTTACATTAATTATTTCTGATATTTTGGAGAAATTTGGTTTAAAAGGCACACTTTCGGCGATAATGGATAGCAACCTTTTCAGTTTACGACTTGTTCCTACATTCAGGTTGGCATATTGCGGAATATCGGTTTCCAGTGTTTGTACAATGATTTGTCCTAAACGCAAATCTATTTCATTCTCAAGTCCGAAAGGATAGTAACCGCGTTTGAGATAGTCATTGAATAATGGTAATGGATGTATTATATTCTTAAGTTTCACTTCATTATTGACTATTTGTTCTAACGAATAAACTTCAGTCTCGTAATTATGAAATAATTTCAAATATTCCCGGAATGAGAGTCCTTGTAATTTGTAGATGATGGCACGACGACTTAAATCGGAAGAGCCTTTAAGTATATCAAGTACAGAAGAACCAGTGAAGACAATCTTTAAAGCAGGAAAGGAATCGTAAATATTTTTTAATTCACGCGACCAGTCAGTGTATTTATGTATTTCATCTATAAACAAATATTCTCCGGCATTCTTATAGAAATCATCTGCTAAATCAAGAAGTTTGTGATCACCGAAATACATATCGTCTGCTGATACATATCGCTTTTTTGCTGTCCAAATATTCCTTGATATATTGCAAAATCATCGTTGTTTTTCCAACACCACGTGCCCCAATAATCCCGATCATTCGACTTTCCCACGAGACTTCTTCGTATAAATAGCGTTTAAAGTCTGTTGTCGTATTTTGTAAAAGCGTTTCAAATTTCTGATATAGCGTTTTCATTGCTGTTAAACTATTTTTCACAAAGACATAAAATGCACAACAAAATCAACAAATATTTAAAATAAATGCACAATCAACTGTGCATTTCTAAAGTTTCCAAAGTCGCCCCCTAGCTAAAATCACCACCAACTCGCACTAATTACCAGAACACAGCATAGATCACAACCAAAATAATCATTACGGCGTAGGCTGCAATATTAAAATTGAAATGGGTTTTGAAGGTTTCTTTTGGAAGTGGAATTGCCTTGGGATCTTCATCATAATTCGCTGTCAGAAGGCTGACCATCAATATAATGACGATTGTTAACAAGCTTGTATAGAGCATCTGATCCAGAAAAGGCATTTCGATGGGAAGTAATTTCAGGAGCAAAGCAATTGGAATAGAACTTAAAACGCCAACAATTGCAGCTTTGGCATTGGTTTTCTTCCAGAAAAGGCCCATCAAAAAGACTGCAAGAATGCCCGGACTTACTACACCGGTATATTCCTGAATGTATTGAAACATCTGAGGCATGGAATCAAGCGCCGGTGCTATGATAACAGCGATAGCCAATGAAACTATAACGGAGATTCTGCCAACACGCACCAAATCAGAGCCGTCAGTCTTTTTAGAAAAATAGGGCTTGTACAAATCCATGGTGAAAATTGTGGCAGTGGAATTGAGCATCGAAGCAAGTGATGAAAGGATTGCTGCTGTTAGTGCTGCCACAACCAGCCCTTTAACGCCTGTTGGAATAAAGGTTTTCAGAAGCCATGGATAAGCGAGGTCATAGTTGATTCCTCCATCAGCACGATCAAAAACGGTCCTCATTCCTTCGATTGAAGTTGTGCCTTCGCCCTGCATATACATCACGTAGGCTATTATTCCGGGAACAACAACAAATATTGGAAGTAGCAACTTGAGAAAAGCAGCAAAAGCAAGTCCTTTCTGCGCCTCATGCAACGATTTGGCAGCCAAAGCGCGTTGAATGATGTATTGATTGAAACCAAAATAATAAAGGTTTGCAACCCACAGGCCTCCATTGATGACGCCTATGCCGGGCAGGTTCAAAAACTGCGGATGGTCGCGATGCAATATCATATGAAACTTATCACCCGCCTGCTGATAGATGTGATCGATGTCTGCAAAGATGCCGCCATCAGGTGTAACATGATCCAACGCAATAAGGGTCGTAATGAATCCTCCGGCTACAAGTAACACTACCTGAATGACATCGGTCCATGCAACAGCCGAAAGACCTCCCCAGATGGAGTAGGCGGCAGCAAAAAAAGCCAGCCCAAGGATGAGTGGAAAAATCATTGTTCCATCGCCATTCCAAGCACGGTATCCAATGCCTTAGCGCCCAAAAACAAAACGGATGTGAGGTTGACAAAAATGAAAAGTCCGACCCAGAAGATGGCAAGGATGGTTTTCAGATTGGTATTGAAGCGTTTTTCAATAAATTCAGGTATTGTAAAGAGACCCTGTCGGATAAAAACCGGCAGAAAAAATTTAGCCACAATAATTAATGTCAGCGCTCCCATCCATTCATAGGATGCAATGGCGAGACCAATCGCAAATCCTGAGCCCGACATGCCGATAAATTGTTCTGCAGAAATATTGGCTGCGATCAGGGATGCACCTATCGCCCAAAAAGGCAAACTCTTTCCGGCAAGAAAATAATCTTCGGCACTTTTCTTTTCGCCTTTCTTACTTCGGGATACCCAAAGGCCTACAGAAAGTATGAGCAATCCATAGGCGGCAAAAATGATGTAATCAAGTGTTTGAAAGGCTTCCATTCTATATTGTTTAATGTTTTAAAAAATTCTTTTAGATCAAAGGGGTAAATGTTTGTTGAAAATTTACCATAATGGAGTGGGATATTTCTTTTGATCCACCAATTGACAAAGGTTTTCCATCACTGCCAATTTATCTTCTGCATAGGTAACGCCAAACCAGCGTGCTGAAGAAGAAAGCACCCTGACTTTTGCTTTGCGCTCATGTATCAGCATGTCAACAAGGCGGGGAGTGAATAATTCAGCTTTGGGATTTGTGGCATCATGGGTTAGAAACGCACCTAAATATTCTTCAATAAACTTAAATATGGAAGGGTTAAACGCCCAGATATTCATTGAAACCATTGTGTCAGGGGGTAAGCTGATTGTCTTGCCGGAGATTTCACTCAGAATATTGCCTGCATCATCATATCCGATCTTTACCTGTTCATCAACAGTATCCAACATTCCATCTTCATTCACAAGGCAAACACCACGTGAAACCGTTCCGTGCTCTGAAAGGGTATTCTCTAATTTGTAGCTGCACATCGCATATTGATGAATATCATCTGATTGATTTTCAATGAAATCTGCAAGGGTTTGATAGGCTTCCAGTCCATAGAAATCATCGGCATTGATCACAACAAAGGGCTCATTGACGACTTCACGGGCCACCCAAATGGCATGGGCTGTTCCCCAGGGTTTTGTGCGTTCGGCAGGAAGTGCGAATCCGTCGGGCAGCATGTCAAGCTCCTGATAAACTATTTCATAGGGTACCTTTGCCAGAAATCCGTCTCCATAAGTTTCTAAAAAATCCTTTTCTATGCTTTTTCTGATAACGAGCACTACTTTTCCAAATCCGGCACGCATGGCATCAAAAACCGAGTAGTCGATGATGGTTTCGCCCGATGGCCCAAGTTTGTCAACCTGCTTGAGACCTCCGTATCTGCTTCCCATACCTGCCGCCAAAATCATCAGTGTTGGCCGGACTTTTTTTTGTTCATTCATGTGTTTTTGAATTATAGTCTTGTCAATCTCTCAATTATAAACAAGCAAAATGTTTTAATATCAATAAATTATAGCTGGTTTTTATTATCATAATTCCACCCTCACCGATCCTTTATCGCGGATAAAAAGTTTTTTACATGCGCCTTCACCAAACACATGTTCGAGCGTTGATATGTAGGTCTCCAGCAGATAATCGGGCACAAATGCCTGAATGGTTCCGGCAAATCCGCCACCATGCACACGCCATGCTCCGCGGCCTTTGAGCACCATTTCACTCAATGCCAATGCGAGTGAAACGCCCTGTTCTTTCACATTATTCGATGGAAAGATATTTTGGTTGTACATAAAAGAGCTGTAACCCGATTCGGTTACCAAATTAAGAAAGGATTGAAAATTATTCTTTTCGAGGGCTTCAACCTGTTCAACAACTCTTTGATTGTCACCCTGAAAATGGTAAGCACGCAGCAGAGCCCTGTCGCCGGTCTTTTCCCGCAGTGCAGGCATAGCTTCTACGATCTGTGCCAATGAAACATTGCGCAGCACATTGGTTCCGAGTGCGTTTGCAACTGACTTCATTTCTACTGGCAGGGATGCATATTCATCATTCAGATCGGCATGATTGCCGCCTGTATCTGTTATGACCAATGCAAATACTGTTGAGGCAAAGTCGAAATTAACTTTTTTTACAACAGGCCTCGAAGGATCTTCGAAATCAATGGTGATAAATCCACCCACTGCGCAGGCTGTCTGATCCATTAATCCGCAGGGTTTGCCAAAGTAATTGTTCTCTGCAAACTGTCCAATCACAGCATTGGTAATTGGGTCGAGTCTGTTTTCGTTGAAAAGACAACTTAAAATTGTGCAAATCAGCACTTCAAAGGAAGCCGAGGAACTCAGTCCCGATCCCTTTGGAACTTCTCCATCAATGACAGCGTTGAAGCCTCCTATACTGTATCCAAGTTCTTTCATCCTGGCGCAAACACCTCTTACAATGGATGCAGATGAAAAGTATTCTTTCTTATCGGGCTTTAAATCAGAAAGATCTACCTCAAATTGCGGGTAGCCGATGGATAGGATACTTATGGTATTGGAATTATTTCGTGAAGCAACAGCAATGTTGTCCAGGTTTACAGCACCTGCGAGCACCCTACCGTGGTTATGATCAGTATGGTTGCCTCCAATTTCGGTGCGTCCCGGTGAACTGAAAAGCTCAACTTCTTCATTCCTGAAAGTTGATCGATACGTATTCAAAACCCCGGCGTAGCGAACCGCCTGCCACTGTAGGATAGTCAAATCGTTGCCATACAAGCTCTTAAACGAGCTGTTGTTGCCTCCGTTAATCTTTTCAACTAAAGTTTCAATGTTTTTCATTTTTCTGGTTTTCAGAATGCCAATTTACACATTTCCTGTTTTGATTTAGATTTACCGAAATTTCTTTTGCAGGATTTCAAAATAAAATAGTTGTTGTTGATTGAAATCAAAAATGAACTGCTCCAACTTTGATTTAATTTAGCCCACGAACAAAGAATTAAATTATTCCCAGCTGCAATATTAAGAGAAAAGCTATTCTCCTCTTTGATACAATTTAATTTTATAAATGCCGGGAGTATCAATCCTGTTAACTGCACCAGGCGTCTTCTATCAACGAAAAGCTTCAAAACTTTTATTATTTATAACCCTGTTTAAACTTTCCAATTTGTTCATGATAACACTAACTTTGTGCGTTCGTTAATTTTCGCGTTATGAAAAACATTTTACCCCTCCTTTTGCTTTTGATGACTGTCATCAGACCAGAAATTACCAATGCTCAGCAAAACACTTTTAGTAAAGTTATTGACTATTCGCCGGGTGGTATCACTGTTTTTGACATTTCTCAAGCCTGGGATGATGGGTTTCTGATTGCTGGAAATGTTGAAAATAATAATGTAGTGATTAAAATGGATCCTTCCGGTAATCCTCAATGGAATAAAGGATACAATTTTTCACAATATGGAAATAGTTTGAGAGCATTGACCCAAACTTATGACTCAAATTATGTTACTGTTGGCACTATTTCTGACCCTTTAAACAGCATTCAACAAACAGTTTGTATGAAACTGAATGAGAACGGGGAAGTATTATGGTCGAAAATGTTGTCTGGCGGCAATAAGAGTTTTGCTGCCCTTGAGGTAATACAGACAGCAGATTCCACTCTATTTGTAACAGGCACCTTTTCAACTAACTATACAACCCCCATCGGCATTTTTGCCGCATACCTTGATCAGGAAGGCAATCTTTTGTGGTCGCGGGAGTACGCATGTGTTGACAGGTCGCTCTACCCTGCTTCAGCAAAACAAACAGTTGATGGAGGCATCCTGATTACAGGTCACGACTACAGAAGTTTCTCACTGCCTATGGGGGCATTCCTGCTTAAGCTCGATTCCAGTGGATTGATTTCATGGTTCAATCACTATGCTGTGACTCCGGAAAAGAATAGTTTTGGGGTTGATGTCGTTCTATCAGGTGATCAAATCCTGTTAATTACCAATCATGGTGTAACTAAAGTAGATAATACAGGTAGTGTTGTCTGGTCAAAATTATATCATAACATTTATTCTCAATACATATTTGATACTCCAACACCGAAAGTAAAGGTGCTGACCAATGGAGATTTCATTCTTTTGATGGGAGATGTTTTCTTGGTAAGTTACCTTTTGCGTTTTGATTCAGCAGGCAATCTTATAGCAGAAAGAGGATTGGCACTAGGTCCGGCATCACTAACGGAAACAAAAAACAAGGAAATTATCATCGCCGGAAATGGCCCCCTTATTGGTGTTAAAACCGGCTCTAGATCAGACCCACAGATCGGTATCATTCAAACAGATTCCGTTTTGAGTGTGGGAGATTGCATTGGAGAAACGTATATTTTTCCTGTAAAGGATACCATGGTGGCTTCACCAATAATCGCTACAACGGCAGAAGCTGGCATACTCTCAGACGTTACACCCATCATTAGTCATCTTAATTTAACAGTACGAAATGGATGTGTTGATATCATTGGAAGTGTTGCTGAGCTCCAAAAACAATCCGAAATCCAAATCTATCCTAATCCTGTAAAAAGCATACTCACTGTCGAGTCGAAGCAAGTGCCTGAAGAAGCAGAAATTTCTCTTTATGATGCAAGGATGCAGCTAGTTCTTCAGCATCCCATGAAACAAACAATTGAAGCGTTGAATGTATCACATCTTCCTGCCGGTATTTATTTTCTGAAAGTTGTTTCAGGCCGGGTGAGCGGTGTGGTAAAAGTGATAATAGAGTAAGGAATGAAAAAAACCGATTCTTCTGGCACACAAACCTAAAAACCGCGCAAAAGTATTCAGGTTTTCATGCCAGCGATCGGGCTGTTTTTTCGTTCAGTAAAAAGCTTTGTGAGCCCGATAAAATAGATTGACCAGGTGTATTTCGCTCATCAGAAATAACTTGAATATAATGAAAAAGGTCGGGGATATTTTGAACCTCGTCAAAAATAACTTTCGATCCCGTGGCTTTTAAAAAGCACATTGGATCTATAGTAAATTCGTTTGATCAACTAAATTTCAACATTTTGTCAAAAGCAGCTTCAAATATTTTGCTCCGATTAAAGTTTAAAGTTCATCTGCATTTTATTTCCTGACACATGATAAGTTGTATAAATATTTGATAATCAACTAAACAGATCAATAGCCTAACAATAACTTTTCACATCTATATCATTTAACATGCTAATATTCAGTATCATATATAAATTACAGCAACGATGACATCATAATACACAAACAACCGTAATGAGGGTAAAATTAGTTTTTTACTTTAACTTTCTCAGAAATTTTCGGAGACAAGATGAATTTCGAACAAAATAACGTCCTTCGGCTTGTTTAATTCTGAGCATTTCAGTTCTCAAATGGATTGTTTAAAATCCATCCCCGACTTCATTTTATCTAAGCAGAAATAGCATCACCACAAATGCATGCATCCTATACTCCTTCAGGACAGGCGACTCAGGTTCTCTTGTTTATTATGCCTGGATTTTTCTTTTCAAGTCGATAAATCGTCAGCTGCACTGATGGTTGTGGCTTTTCCGTCTGTGTCAGGCTTAACAAAAGTGTTACATTGAATTTTTCTGCGTATGCGTCATTCCTCGCCGAAAAAGTCAAATTTATTGAAACAAAGCAAGTAAAGAAATTAAAATTACTACTGCCATAAGGATAATTCCAAGAATCTGAAGCTTTGTTCGTTTTTCCTTTGGTTTAATTTCCATTTTTTTATTCTTTAAATTTAAAAGGTTCATTTATAACACATTGTGGACGAACAGTTTTTTTTTAATTCTCTATCTTTCTTTCATTGCAACTGAATCCTTGCGCTGATTACCTCCTAAAACCAGTCCTGCCGCAACAAGAACAAGATTTTTGATGATGTATTGGCCCTCCAAAGTTGGAGCATAGGGGAAAAATGAAAACACTTCACTGGGAAAAAGAAATATCGGCGCGAAAGTCCCTGCCATTTGAAGAAACAGCAGCAGCAATGTTTCCCGAATAAACTTTCCCGAAATTAATCCAATGCCTATGAGCACCTCCCAAAAAGCCAGGCCGTTTATGATTATGAAATCAGGGATGAGTCCAAAACTCAACAGTGTGATTGTCCTGATGGCAAGATCCTGAGCAGCACTTAATCCGGGGAAAAATTTAAGAAATCCGAACCAAACAAACACTATCCCGATGGAAATTCTCAATAGCGCATAACCATTACGAGACATCCATTCTGTAATTATTGGGTCTATTCTGTTAAACCATTCTCCTTTAAACAGGCTCATTTTTTTGTCTCTATTTGTATTTTTTTGTGACATTATTTTTATTTTTAGATTGTTTTTACTATCATTTAAAATTGTGGCTTATGCTTTACTGCTAAAGAAGGTCGCCATTTCGGACTACTTCACTGGCAAACCGAAGCAAAGTTATTTGCGAGCCTATGAGGCTGACAACGGTGTCATTTGTTTTGTGACGCAGTTTATCCATTTTCTGCGATTTCAAAATCTCAACCCCAGCGTAAACGGAAGCAAGGCTGATTGTTGTGTGAACAGAACGCCTGATTTCAAATAAAGTGCGTATTGATTGCTTAATCTATAATTTACACCGAGGCCAAATTCAGCAAGTTTTGTTCCTGTTCCGCCATCATATTGATTCCAGATACGGTCATACCCTATTTTAAAGTTCAATATTGGTGTTATTCTGGTTTTCAACGGCAGATACTCAAAGTCTGCGAAAACCGAAACCCCATGAATGCCTTTAAAATTCAGGTAACCGAGTCCTAAACCGGCAAACAATTTCTTGTTAGGATTGGACAGTCCGTGAATGGAGTTAATGTAGATGCCATTATCGTTCAGATTATATCCTTTCCATCCGGGTCCGGGATCCACCCGAATTGGATGATACTCAAATCGCATGTACGCAATCTCAATTTTTCCTGTGTAACTAAATTGAGCTATTGTACTGGAAGAAATTGAAAGAATTATCAGGGCTGTTATTAATAAGTATCTCATTTTCAATTATTTACTATTATACTACGCTAAATATATCTGTCCTCCAGAGGCGGATGTATCCTCCAGAGGCGAATGAATCCTCCAGAGGCGGACACGTCCTCCAGAGGCGGACTTGTCCGTCCAAAAAACCTTCTCCATCTTTCATCCTGCTCCATTTTCACCCCGCTAAATTAGGAAATACTTGCCTTGTGTATATGTTGATTTTTAAACAATTTTGAGTGTAATATGTTTGATAGCCATAGTGGAATCGGTATGTTCGTATTTAAACTAAAAACGCCAAAACCGTTCTTTTGAATGCTAACCCACAAAAACCATCGATAAGTGCATAACACCTTTCTGGTTCTCGGTAGATGTAGTTCAATCCAGAAGCTACGGAAACTCATCGCTGGCTTCCCGATACCCGGGACAGATCGCTGAGTGTCCGGTTTTTTTTTTGCGGGACCTTGATTTAGTTTATGTTACGAAAGTCGCTTTTGCTGTCGGCTTTCGTTGATTGTTTTTTCCAATCGTGATTGTCTGGTTTTTTCTTGCCTGGCACTCATTATCCAATGGGCTATTACCTTTTTATATGAAGGGGCTTGTTTCATGAAAAAATCCCAGGCGACTTTATCCTCTCTAAATTGCTTTTCATAAACTGCATCAAGAAATGTCGCATTTTCGTGAGAGTAAATTTCGGACTTGATTTCTTGCCGCAAACTAAATGCTTTATGTCCGGCGGGCTTCATAAGGCCTGCTTTTGTAAGTTCTTCTATTTTGTTTATGTTGATTGCACTCCAATTGCTTGAAGGCCTGCGTGGTGTAAATCGAATGCTGTAACTTTCCTTGTCGATGGATTTTCTTACTCCGTCAATCCAACCAAAGCAAAGTGCCTGATCAACCGATTGCGACCAATTCATTGAAGGTTTTCCGCTATCCACTTTATAGAATCCAACAATCAGTTCTGTTTCCTTTTCGTGGTGACTTTCCAGCCATTTTCTAAAATCATCCTGTGTTTCAAAAAAAGTCACAGATTCTTTGGCTGAGTCAAATTTTGGGCTTTCTGATACATTCTCATTCATATGGCAGCAAGAATTTTTATCGCTTCTGAACAATTTGATACAAAAATAATGTGTCGAGTTTTATTGCTTTCAAACATAAAATCGTTAAGGCTTTTGCTTGTGTATTTGGAGAAATCACCCACAATAGCCAAACGGACACGGTAGGTGGAAAACTTTTGAAGTATTTCACCAGCAATCCCGCTTTTTAAGTCAAAGAAATCCGGACTGATATCTTTCTCGTGAATGATAATTTTATCAAAGCCTTGGTAGTAGAGGTCTCCTAATAAGTTTAATCCGTCTTCCACCTTGTTGATAATGCTTAGTTCCGAAATCACTTCGGCAATCTTTATGTCGTTTATATTGTGAATTTCAATTTTCATATTAATCCATTTTCATCCTGCTAAATTAGAAAATACTTGTGTTGGTTGTTAATGGCTAAATTTTACTTTGATGTGCTGAGGATTTTTCTGAATCCATTATCTCTTTGTGATTCTTTGTGGAATGCGGATCTTTGTGCTTTAGCTGTTGCACAGAGTGCCTGTGGTTATTCTTTCTATTCATTTAAATTAAGTAACCAATTAAATACATTCAAATGCCTTATGCCACTACGGTTTTGAGTAAATGAGTCGGTTGTGAGCAAATATTTTGGATAGTTGTCGTTAATTTTTTCTAAAGCCCCAAACTCTCGCTCAACGGTGTTTTCACCCGACAATTGCCATGCTACTTGATAATATTCAATTTCACCAATCGGGTTTTTGCATACAAAGTCCACTTCAGTGTTGCGAGCTGTGCCTGTCCATACTTTATTTCCCCTACGAATAAGCTCCAAATAAACAATGTTTTCTAAAATATGACCTCTTTCTGTTATCCGTTCTTTACCAACCAAAACATTCAGTAATCCGGCATCTACTAAATAATACTTTTCTTGTGTTGCCAGTTGTTTTTTCCCTTTCAAATCGAAGCGGTTTACTTTATAAAACACAAAACTTGAAACCAAGTAATCCAAATACTTCTCAACTGTAGAATGATGTATGTTTTGTCCGTCCAGCTTTAATTTCTTGGAAATATTGCTTGGCGATAACTGATTTCCAATATTAGAAGCCACAAATTTTACAATGTTAGCAAAAGCTCGTTTGTCATTTATCTGGTGTCGTTGCGTTATGTCCTTTTCGATTATTGTAGTGTAAATAGCATCTAAGTATTCATATATTTTATCAAAACCGCTCTCACGCAATGCTACACCTTTGGGCAATGAAGTTTCATTCACGTAATCAAAAAACAAGGTTTCATAATTTAAATACTTGTTTTCTATATCAATATTGCGAGCTTTTAAGTATTCCTTGAATGAGAACGGTAAGATTGAGATTTCGATATAGCGGCCACTTAATAAAGTTGCCAATTCGCTACTCAATAAAAATGCATTTGAGCCTGTTATATAAATATCCGTTTTCTCTGTGACAAATAACCCATCCACCAGTTTTTCAAAAAATGGTATGTTTTGTACTTCATCCAAAAAAATGTAGTTGGTTTTATTGGGTTGCATCTTTTTCTTTATATCGAAATAAATGTCACTCCATGTTTTGTTTAGATAATTTTCGGGCAACTCGAAATTATAGCATTGCACTTGTCTTTTACCAACGCCCTGTTTTAATAAATGCTCAGAATAGATTTCAAGTAATGTGCTCTTGCCTGACCTGCGTAAGCCGCTCACAACTTTTATCAGGTCTTTGTTTTGGTATGATAGCAATTTGCTAATGTATTCCTTTCGGTTTATATATTTTTCCATGCAGCAAAGATAACATTAAATTATCAAAACTTGCAAAATGTGCATGTTTTGATAATTATCTTAGCGGTGGTTGATTCCTGCCATTGGCCACAACGGCAGACCGTCCTCCTAAGGCGGACACGTCCTCCTAAGGCGGACAGATCCAAAAACCTTCACCATCTTTCAATTTACTCAATTTTTACCTTGCAAAATTAGGAAATACTTGTGTTGCGAGTAAAATCCCTATGATCTGGACAAGGCTTCACACTGATCATAGTTCTATTTATGAGGAACTTGCGATTATTTTACTCTCTTGCCGATATAAAACATATAACCATAATACGCTTTGTATTTGTGATATAAATTTGATTCATAAAGCTGGGAAGAGGCAAAATCTTCTGCTGTTTTGTTTCCCTTATGTTTTTTTAAAAAGTCATCAATTCTCAAAGCCTGCTTGCTGTAATAGTCTGTCCAGATGGTTTCGGGTAGCATATAAGTAGCAATCGGTAAATAACCTGCTTTTTGCATTTGTGCAACTTTATTTGGGATTGTATCAATTTCCGGATAGGCTTTTTGCCAAAATTCCTGAATTTCTTCCGGTCGTTCTTCACTAAACCAGGTGTTTTCTGTAACAGCGATATATCCGCCAATTTTCAAATATTTTCGCCATTCATTTATTCCACGCTCAAATCCAATGTTATAGATCGACCCTTCCGACCAAATCAAATCCAATTCTTCTTCGTGAAACGGAAGATTTTCCATATTTCCGACAATGCCTTTTACTCTGTCCTGAAGATTCTGATTGAAAGAATTCCGGTTAAATTTTTCAATAAAATCCTGCCACAGATCAATTCCAATAATTTCGCATGATGTGTTGTGTCCTAATGTTATTGTTTGACCGCCAGTGCCGCAACCAATATCTGCAATTTTGGACTTTTCGGTAAGCCCGGTTATAAAACTCAGTGCCTTAAGCGTTTCCTTGCTATTGCCCGGACCTTGCCGTTCAGTGTTTGAAAAATACTCATATATTATATTGATATCAAAATCGTGAATGGTTTGTTTTTCGTTACTCATCATCTGTCCTCCTATAATTTATTTCATTTCCAATTTGTTGTGCCATATTGTTTTGCTTGCCACTAACAGCAATCTGACCTCCGTAGGCGGACAAGTCCAAAAGCGTTCTCCATCTTTCAATTTACTCCATCTTCACCATGCAAAATTAGGAAATACTTGTGTTGCGAGTAAAATCCTGATGCTCAGGACAAGGTCTGTGCGCCACTAAGAGCCCTATTTATTTAGCAGTAGTTTTTAATTCATTTCAATATCAATAATTCTTTGTCCGTTTTCACCTAAGTAATGGGTCAATAATTTTTCATAAACTTTATAACCATCGTCAACATTGGTAAAAATAATTAGTCCTTGCTTCGTTTTAGGGAAAATGAAGACAATAGTTTGGCAACCTTTGTCAGCACCACCGTGTGAAATAGCATATTCACCATTTCCAAAATCATAGATTTCAAATCCAAGTCCAAAATATTTGTCTTTTTTTGTTGCGACTTGATGTGTTACCATATCATTAAACACTTTTTCTGTTAAACCTTCACGATTCATTACGCTTACCAAAAATTTTCCATAATCTTCAACAGTTGTCAACAAATTGTCTGCACCATTAGCTGTTGTATTTTTTTCTATTTCGTATGCAAAACCACTTTCATCATAACCTATTGCAAATCTTGAACTGTCAGTTTTGTCATCCCAAAAATATTTAGTGTCGGTCATCTGCAATGGAATAAAAATCAATTCGCTTGCTAATTGGTTAATTGATTTATGAAATTTTTCTTCTAATGCTTTTCTCAAATATTCAAAACCTTCGCCTGAATATTGATACTTCGTTCCTGGTTGAAATTCAAAATGTAGTTTTCCGTCATTGTTATTTCCACGCCAATTGGTAAAACCTGTTTGGTGGCTTAAAATATGTCTTGTTGTAAGTATCTTGCAATTTTTGTCTTTTGAAACATCTGGGTCAGTCCAATATTTATAAATTGGTTCATCTAAATCCCATTTACCTAAACTCACTAATTTTAATGTTACCATTGCCGTTATTGGTTTGGTTAAAGATGCCACATTAAAGATTGTATTGTACGGTGCTGATATGCCTTTCTTAATTTCTCCAAATACTTTTACCTGTTGCAATTTCCCTTCTTTAATAACTCCAATTCCTAAAGCCGGTACTTTGTTTTCTAATAACCACTTTTCAATTTCAGTATCGTTATCAAAAATTGAGGATTGGTAGTTAGCAAAATCGTTATCCTGGTGGTCATAACTCAAACTTCTTGTTAATTTCCATATCCCATTTTCTAAAAGCCAAACGTGAGTAAATTTTGCAGAACTAGCAAAGGTTTCTTTATTGCCTGCAATTGTCTCATAGAATTTATGATTTCCAGTTTGAATTGCTCCGTACAATACTTTGCTTTTATAAAGTGGGTAAATTTCTGTACTTTCTGAAACTAATTCACGTCTTGATTGGTAAGTTGTTGGCGATATACACAACCCATTTCTTAAATTATATAAAAATTCTTTTTTGGATGAGATACTGTCTTTGTCGTGAAAGAATTCAAAATTCTCACTCAACAAGTTTTCAAACTGCGAAATGTCGCAAGTATTGAAACCAACGTTAAAAAGTAAACTGTCTTTTAGTAGGATTGTTTTGTATAGGTTAGAATTTTTGTCAACCTGTCCAAAAGCGGATAAAGTAGTACAGAAAAGGCAAATCAGGATAATTTTTTTTCTCATTTTGATTGTATGTCAGTGTTTACAGAGTGTCGTGTAAAAATTACCGCTAACGGCAGTCCGGCCTCCACAGGCGGACATGTCCTTCAAAAGCGGACAGTTCCAAAAACCCTCTCCATCTTTCAATTAAGTCCATTTTCATCTTGCAAAATTAGGAAATAGTTGTGTTTTAAGAAATATGATTTTTCGAACAAAAGTTGAGTGTAAATTATTTGATGTTTCCAAAGTGGAATCGGAATGCATAGTCTTGAGCCAATAATACCAGAAACATTCTTTTGAATATTTAACCATCCTCGCTGGAGACGATAAAAAACACCAGAAACCGTCAATATGTGCATAACACCTTCTTGCTCTGGGTGGATGTAGTTCAATCCTGAATCGGGAACTCATCGCTGGGTTTCCGACTTGTCGGAACAGACCGCTCAGAGTCTAATTTATTGTACGCTGTCCTTTATTGTTTCTTGATCTATCTGTCTCATTTTTAACGCACTGTGTCTCAGTCTGTGTGTTGGAGCGGGACGGGCTTGAAGGCTCTTTAGGCATTTTAGGATTGAGGGCAAACCTTGTGGGAAATATGAAGTATTCACGAACACCTTTAAAAAATATTGTTTCGTGAGTAATGCCAAATGTGCCTGAGAACGAAGGGATGGTGCATGTTGGATTCATGCTACTTCTTTTTATTTTTGTTTTCCAGTTTCTTTAATCCTTCTTCCAACTGTTTCATTTCCTGCACATCTTCAATATGTATTCTGTTTTTGCTGAATTTTTCATATTCCGACTCGGCTAATTCTTTCGCCATTTTTGCCGAAATTCTCCCTGCATGTTCTAATATTTCCTTGTCGTTTAAAGTCATAAAATCATTCAGTTTGCTAATCCAGTCTTTCATGTACATTGGTTTCCGGTTCCGTGCCTGTAATTCGGCAAACGAAAGATACTGGTCAACAATTAAATTTAGGTCTTTCAATTCATCTTCGCTCAGGTAATTTTTTGCATTCGAAACATCTGTTTTTCGGATTTTTCCATGAGGTGCATTTTTCCATGTTGCTAATCCCATATTTTCTTTCTTAGAATCAACTCGTTTGTAGATTATTTCCGACGCTGTGTGACCATGAATTGCCCAGTGCATTTTATTTTGTACCGATTTGAAAAACAGCTGGCTTTCTTCAGTGCTTGGGTCATAATCAATGGCAGTTGTATAAATGTCTTTGATTTTTGCATAAAATATCTTCTCCGAACTTCGGATGTCCCGGATTCTTTCCAGCAGTTCATCAAAATATTTGTTGGTGTGCCCGGTTTCTTTTAATCGTTCATCATTAAGCACAAATCCTTTTATTAAATATTCACGAAGTTGAGTAGTTGCCCAAATACGAAATTGAGTACCACGGTGCGACTTTACACGGTAGCCAACCGAAATTATTACATCAAGGTTGTAAAGCCTCAAATTACGTTGAACCTCTCGTTTGCCCTCGGTTTGAACTGTCAAGTAATCCTTGACAGTTGCATTTTCATCAAGTTCGCCCTCTTCGTAAATGTTTTTTATATGCAGACTTATGTTTTGTTTAGTTGTCTGAAAAAGCTCCACCATTTGGGCCTGCGAAAGCCAAACGGTTTCTTCTTCCAAGCGGACATCAATTTTGGTTTGCCCGTCTTCGGTTTGATATAGTAGTATTTCTGAGTTATCCATTTCTTGAAAGAATTAAATTTAATCCATCATTTATTTGCTCCTTCCTAATCGAAGTATATATATGAAGCTTGTTGCTTACTAACCTAATTCTTTTGAGATTTAAATGGCATTTCTTAATAATTTTCCATTTTAAGAATTGATATAACTTACTGTTTTCTTGAAGTATATATTTCTTCCCTTTGAGAAAACTTTCGTAAACCATAAATAGTGCTACGAAATAAAGAAAAGGTATAAACATGATTGTCATCATAGAACCAAATAACAACGACTTTAGATTAACAACTGTAAACACCTCACTGTAGTTTTCTGAAATTTTAACTATTGAAAATATTATCACAACTATGATGTACAACCCATATATAACTCCAAAGAATGATTTTGCAATTTTATTTTCTTTAGTATCTGACTTTAATGCCATAGAAAAACCAATTAAGATTAACACAGGTATTGAAAATAATTCTATCGCGATGTGAAAGGAATATAGGTTAGATAGGAATTCAACTATGATTGTAAGCTTAAAACAATCTATAAAAACTTTCCAAAAATATTTATCTTCTTCTATGGCCTTGTCTACATTAAAAAACATTACAAATGCACCACCAAAAGTCCAATAAATAGTGGTTTTAAGCATTGTAGTATCCCAATAGGAAAGTTTTATCAGACCAAATACAATTAGACCGATATACAAAACCAGAATTACATACCACTTATATAATTTGAAGAAAGTGCTTATTAATGAAAAATCCGACCTTTTGGATTTTTTTGATAAAAGCAGAATAACTATGAAAAATAATACCCAAACGATAATTGCTAATTCACGAGTATTGAATATTTGAGTGATAAAAGTCATTATGAATTACCCTCCACAATTTTAATTTCTTCCTCTGTCAAACCGTATAATTCATAAACCATTCTGTCTATTTCATTGTCTGTTTTATTGATTTCTGTTTTTAGGTTTTGGGCTTTTTCTTTTTGTTCTTTGAAATATTGTAACCATTCAGCTTCTTCGGATAGACCTATCTTTATTTTTGCTTTTTTTAATTCACTAACAAAATCATTAAATTCGAGAGTATCCCAATTGATGAGATTATTGCTTGTTTTTTCTAATGCGAATTTGTTAGAAATGAATGCAAGTACAGTACTTTGAAATTGTACAAGTGACTGAGTAAATTCAGATATTTTTTTTACCTGCTTATTAAATTCATCTTCTTGTTTTGCATCTGGTTTCTTAATTGGGAAATTTCTGATATCTCCAATTAATACCTTTGGAAATGTTAACCTTTTACCTTTTGGAGATGTTTTTAAATTATACCAAGAAATTAGTTTCGAATTTATGACTGCAAGAATAAATTCAGTCGATAATTCTGAAGTATTTAAACAAGATATAATACCTGGGTCATGGTACAAAGTATCATTAAATATTGATGATGAAATTCTTGGAGGATTACCGCCTGTAATTTCTTGTATTAATATCCTTTTCCCATTAAAATATTTTGGTTTTCTTGGTCTATGTAACCATTCGCCATATTTTAAATATTCAAATGTAGAAAGAACAACTCCATATCTTTTAATCGCTCGACCTTGAGCCCACATACCATAGTTTTCATCAATTTTTGAACTACTATGATAAATCCTACTTTTAACTTCTTCCTTAGATAGATTTTCTGTTGAATACGGCACAATTCCTTGACAAACGTCAAGAAAATCTATGCCGCTAAGTGAATTCTTCTCTATTTTTTCAATTATGTTTATATCAATAGCATTTTGCCAAATTTGAAATTGTTTATCATTTGAACTAATCCATTTCTTAACATTACATTTTATCAAATCTAATTCTTGAAAGTAAATATCTTCAGTTTTTGTGGTCACGTGAAAAACTTCACATTCCTTTTGATATAGGCTTTTTCCAAGAATAAAAACAATTGGATTCAAGCTTGCATCCTCAAAAACTGAATATTTATATGAGATTATAGTAATAATTGAGAACTTTTCTAAAATGAACTCTCTAAGTCTCTGTGCTTGGGGAACGCTTATCCAAGTGTCTGGTGTTATATAACCAATTAACCCTTTGGCTTTTAAAAGTTTGTTTATTAGTTCAATGAAGAAAAAGTATATCTCAAAATTTCCTTGAAAAGTCGAATACGTATTATTTAAAAAAAGTTTAGAATTTTCATCTAAGTATGCTCCATAAGGCGGATTTCCAATCACAACGTCAAAACCACCTTTTGCAAATATTTCAGGAAATTCGTTTTGCCAGTTAAAGGCTTTTTCGCCAGCAACTTCAGGGTCGTCAATCAGGGAGTTTCCGCATTTTATATTATTGTTTAATTTATTTAGTTTTCTGCCTTTTTGGGCTGTTCGCAACCAAAGCGAAAGTTTTGCAATTTCAACTGATTCCTCGTTTAAGTCAACTCCGTAAATATTTTTTTCAAGTATGTCAGTTGTGATGTCGGAGAAAACCAAACCGCTTCCAAAAAGCTGTGCTCGTAAATCGTCAATTTTGCGATGTTCGGCAATCAAAAAGTCCAATGCCTGATTTAAAAACGCTCCTGAGCCACAAGCAGGGTCAAGAATGGTTAAACTTAAAAGCCAGTTTCGATATTCGATTAGTTTATCTTCAAGCGTTTTTATTGTGTCTTTTTTACGGTTTTTGCGCCCTTTAGAGTATTCTTCATCAACAATGTCAAGTTCTGTTCGTTTTTCTTCGCAAAGCTTTCCAATGGTGTTTTCTACAATGTATTTGGTAATGTATTTCGGGGTGTAGAAAATTCCGTCTTTCTTCCGTCTTGTCTTTTGGCTATCAATTTTTTCGCCTTTAATTTCGGCTTGTACGTTTTCAATTTCGCCCAATGAGTGTTCAAAAATATGACCGAGAATATTTACATCAACATCGGTTTCAAAATCGTAGTTGCTTATTGTTGAAGTATGTTTATGCAGAATTTCATCGTCAATCGAAATGTTATCCAATATTTCATCGGGTGCAAATAGACCACCATTGTATGCGTAAATATCATATTTCTTGCCTTTGTAACCTGTATTCATGTAACCGAAGTACTTTTTAAATCTGTCGTATAATGGAACATATTCGTCCAGTTCCTCTTTTAAAGTTGTCCATTGTTTAACAATCTCACTGATTGAATTTGGTGGCAACAATAATCTGTCTTCAGCGAAAAAAATAAAGAGAAAACGGTCAAGTAATTTCTGTGTTTTCTTGAAAAGTAAAAGTTTATCGGTCTCTGGATTGTTTTTTACAAGATTGTTGTAAATCGCTTCTCGGAATTTTGAATAATCGGCATACAGTTTTTTGGTAATGTTCTCTTCCCGTAAAAGCGATGATTCTTTTATTTTCTGAGGCAATCCGTTTAGCAAGTTGTCTTTTGCCAAACAAAGCCACATTAACGAAAACTGCTCCCTTGTCAGGTTGAATAAATCAAAGTCGATATGGTCAACCGCATTTTGAATGTAAAAACGGAGTTTTTCAAAGTTTGAAGTTATCACATAAACGCATTTTGGATGATGGTTTTTGTACCCGAATGCCTGTGTTTCAATCCTGTCTAAGTCGGTTGTGTCAGTTCCTTTTAATTCAATAACCGCAAAAGCATCTTCGCCTTTCAAAATCGCTCCGTCAGCTTTCTTGCTGTTGGCAATGTTTTTTAATTCTGTTGTAAGGTTGAAATTAGGTTGCGGATTGAGTGTATATCCAAAAATCGAAACGAAAAGTTCTCGTAAAAATCCTTCTTGAAATTGCTCTTCTTTTGAATTTCTGATATTTTCCTGAATCGAAGGATTTCCAAAATAGCTTTGAAATTCTTTGTATTTCTTGTCAATCAGAACTGAGTCTAACTCATTTAAATATTTTTTCTCTACAGATTTTTGAAACAAACTCATTTTATCCTTTTAATCTCATTTTAATTCCAGTTATCAGTCTGCAAAATACAATTTTATCCTCATTTTCAATCCAAAAGTATCATGCTAATCCGTGTGCGATGGCATTTTCCATTTTTCCCCATTTCAAATCTGCAATCATTTTACTGCTGTGTCGTTTTTTTGGCTTGCGTACAAATGCCAAGGCTAAACGTTGGCGGGCACTTTTGAAAATATCTCATTCCGGCCAGCACAATTTCCAATAAATGTACAATCTTTCTCCTTACAACCATGCGCCCGATAGCGTTTAGCTTTTGTTACCCAGGATTTGCATTATTCTACGAAAGTTTCCCTTATGGTATTTTTTACTTCAATGATTTCTTTATCAGCAAGTTCGCCTAATATTTTTATTGTTCTTTGTTTATCGATGGTTCTAATTTGATCAATAACTACCCAGCCAAATTGACCATTGTGCTTCACTTCCACTCGTGTAGGGTATTTCTTTGATTGAGAGGTCATTGGAGCAATAGTAATTGTTTGCAGATGCTGATTCATTTCATCCGGCGAAATTACTACACAAGGTCTGGTTTTTTTTATTTCGCTACCGACAGTTGAATCCAGATTAACCAGAATGATAGAATATTGAACTATTTCCATTCTTCAAAATGTTCATCATCAAAAACATCTGCTAATAGCGGCTTATCATCATTGTTTTCATGCATTTTTTTGAAGGCTTTTTCCCAACCTTTTCTTGGGGTTGATTTTGGTCGAATAATAATATAGCCTTTCTCAAGGATCAGTTCAACCTTGTCCTTAATATTATACTTTTCAAGAAGGGTTTTGCTTAATCGTATCCCTTTTGAATTGCCTATTTGTATTACGGATAAATCCATGACATATTATTTTGTAAATACAAAGTTATTACTTTTTTTTCTAAAAACGCACAACAATTCATTTTTTTTAAAATTCTGACTTACGTTTTTGTTAAATATTGATCTTCAATTATTTACATTTCATTGATCTATTCCAAATTTGTGTCCTATTTCCGCTAAATGTTAGCTTCCGAAATCAACTTTTGTGAAGTAGAGCGAATTCTGACTAACGTTTCCATAACCAATTGTATTCGTGCAATTTACAATTTACTAATTTGCAGGTCATCGGTAGTCATGGCAAAATTTATCGATTTGTTTTTGAATACGCTTTACAAGTCCGGGTTTTCTTTTCTGGTTTAAAAACAGATGGCCTGTGAGCTCGTTGTGAGCTGGTCAGCTATGCCCGCTTCTGAACCTAAATTATCCAAAACCGTTCTTTTGAATCCTAGACCATCATTGCAGAAGAAATAAAAACCCAAAATCCTGCAATTCTTAAAAGAACTTCTGCTCAAATATCTGGCAAAAAACACCAAAACCGTCAATATGTGCATAACACCTTCTTGCGCTGGGTGGATGTGGCTCAATCCTGATTCTTAGGGAACTCATCGCTGGGTTTCCGATGCTCGGAACAAGGTCTGCGCGCCGCTCAGAGTCCTATATATTAGCGGCTGGCATTTGTTTATTTAGCAATCATTAATGTCTATTGTATATTCATTAAATCCAAAATTCTTTTTTTGGTTAACAATTCTAATTGGTCAAAATAAAGTGTCAACATATTGTATCTCCGTACATCTGTCAAATTCTCGGATGAAAATACCCGAAGTTCTTCTCTCTCAATTTCCTCAAATTCTCCTCTGTGAGTTACAACAACTAAAAGGGGTTTTGCATTTCGACCAGTAGTTTCTATATATGATTTTGTTGCTTTGCCAAGTCTCAATACTGCTGCTTGCAAATTACTTTTAGAATACTCACTTGGATAATATTTAATTTCAAAAATGTAATCAATATCTTCTGGTTCTCGTGCTTTAAGAATAATGTCATACTCGAATTTTCCAACTTTATAATTTGATAAAATGCTGAAGTCCGAATAAAAGAACTTTAAGAGCAGTTCAAAGAATATTCTTTCTACTTGAAGATATTTTGGAATGAAGTCTTCTTTTTCTGCTTCTACTTGTTTCAGAGTTCTATTTTGCACTTTGCCTTTAATCAACGTTCTATATTCATTTTGTGCCTTTTGAGTTATTTCATCGTCAGTTAGCTTTTTGTAATTGTGTTTATGTGTCGCCGTTATAATTCTTTCTCTTTCATCAAGGTCTTGTTGCTTCTTTATCCAACGCCAAAGTCCGATTACTACGCTAATCAGTCCTGCAATAAAAAGTCCTAAAGATGCGAAACGTACATAGCTTATTGTTTTTAGAATGAAGCTTTGTCTGATAGTTATGATTGCTTGCGCATCCTGAGTCAATTTTGAAATCTGGTCTTGGGTCAATGTTAGGTCAAATGGTTCTCTCAGATAGAGCCAAGGCAATAAAAAAGCAACAATAATTAGTGTCACACCTATTGAAACAAGGAATTTGTTTAGGTCGCTATATTCTATTTTCTCCATTCAGTTTTTGTTTGTTATAGTAGTCTTTATAAGTTTGTAGTGTCCTCAATGCTTGCCGCTAATGGTTTGCAGATTTGCGATGGGCTGGCTTTTCAGCACAAATGTTCATTCGGAGAGATGAACTTTCTGTAACCACAAAACTGTCTGCGGAGCAGGAAACCCCGCCTATTGCAAATGTGCTGTTACCTGCTGCCCTTCTTTCTGTCTGAATGTGAGTTGTTTCAATTAGTTTGTCCGTTGCGATTAGTCGTTTATAATTTCATTTAGTATGTCAAACACTCCATTAAAATTTTGAAAGTCGTCAATAGTTCCATTTTCAATTATCCAATAGCACAAGTTCTTTTTCTCGCTCTTATTAGCTTCCCATAATTCTGGAATTATTACGTTCTCACCTCTTTCTAATTTTTGAATTTCAGGTGTAATGTCAATGAATGCTTGCTTGTGATGTTTGGCTGAATCAATAATTGCGATTGGAAATAAATTCTCAATTCCTTTTTTTATGGGATTCTCTGCAACAGTCGGCATAACTCGTTTATAAACTTTTCCCTTTTTACTTGGCTGTTTTTGTTGGTCACAATCGTAAAGCAACAAAATCTTTTGAGGAGTTACTTCTGCAAGTTTGCTATCAAAATGCTTTGCCACATTTGAAATATTTCCATGTCCGTCTGAATCTACCAGTTTGAAGAAGTCAAGGATTTCTTGCTTGCCAAGTAATTCAGCCGCTTTTGTCAAATAGCGAATGTCGTAGTCACCTTCAACGAATAGCAAAGCTTTGTGTGAGATGGCAATTTCTGCTTTTACATCTTCCTTAAATTTGATTGATTCTTTGAAATAGGAATATGCTTTTTCAAATTCAGAAAAACTCTCAATGTCTATTTCCTGTCCATCAGGAAGGTTTGTAATATGAAAATTTCCCTCGCCTAACTGATTTTTTAATCCAAGAAGAAACAGAGGAGAATGACTTGTAAGAATGAATTGAACTTTCGGAAATAATTTTATGAGTTGAGGCAAAACAATATACTGTAAATTGGAATGTAAATGACTATCAACTTCATCAATTACAACTATCCCTCGAATTTCACTCAAGTTTTGAAAGGTTGCCGTTGATAAGTCAAAGTCCTTAATAATTGTCAGAAAGATATTTAGTAAAATTGTTTCTCCTGTAGAGAGATTGAAAATATTTTTTATCCAACTTGTTTCGTTTTTTAAAATTTCAATTTGTCTTGCTCTTCTCTTTCCAATTCCAAATCGTAACTTTTCTTCTGTTTGAAATAACAATCCTAAAAATTTCAGAATCTCATTATGGATATTATTGCTTTCTCCTTCGTAACCAAGAAAAACCGGCATTGGAATATTTACTTGTGGTTGTCCGGGTTGGTTTACAGGGAAGTTGAAATTTTGGGTTTTAAACTCCAATGTAAATTTGTCAAACAGTAAATCCAGTAACCAGTTTTGATTGTCCTTTAGTGGAGAATAGTTTATGATTAAACGATTTGAGAGATTTGAAAGTCGCTTGTTGAAACGGTAATCAACTTTATTCACTAAGTTGTCATAATTCAACCACCCAGGTTCTTCAAAACGATTAGGCGGAAAATAAAGAACACAATTTTTATCAAACAATTCTTTCAGAGCAACCTCTTGATTATTAAAGTTTGAATTTAAGTGAGAGTTTGCGTTTGCTTCAATTTGATTCCATTCTTGAATTGCAGGAGTGTATTGGTAATGATTTTCAAAATCGCTTTTCTTTCTGTCAAGTTGCCACTCTAACTGAAACATATCTTGCTCAAACTTTACTTTTGAATATGAATATGTGCAACCTGCTTTAATGTAGCTCGGACTTCTGTATTTGAAAACTTTTCCTTCTTCAACTTCCGTGTCGTCATAGACAACCTGTTTAATTGATAAGAGTGCGTTTACTATATGCGATATGAAAATACTCTTGCCTGCTCCATTTTGTCCAATGAGAACTATCGGTTTAGGATTCCCATTGTCTTGAAATGGTAAATCAATTTTTATAAAACCGATTGGTCCACAATTTTCAATTATTATTTCTTTAAGATACATTGTCTGTCATTTTTTTATGTATGTCGGTTCAAAGTTGCACTGTAGTCATAGGGTTTCTGACTAACGAACAGATACCCGCATATTGCGTATATATCTCACTTAAGTTCATGTGTTGTTTCATTGGTTACGATTTAAAATACGCGATAAATTTACTTAATTTTTAAATATCCGAGCCATCCATCGGACTTTTTATGTTTTAAAATCCTTTTTTGGTCATACGTGTATAAATCTCTGTGATTATGCTACTTGCATGACCCATCATAAGCTGTATATATCGCAGGTCAATCCCGTTTTCGAGGCTGTATGTGGCAAAGCTGTTTCGATGTTTTTTGGGCGTTACTTTCTGTGCTGCTCCGGCTTTGCGTGCAATGCTTTTCACAACTTCCTGCTCCTAACGCTATGAATAGGATTTTCCTTTCTCTTCAAAAAATATCATTTGGTGGCTTTATTTTCTTCGATGCATCGATTGAGTACCGGAAGTATTCCCGCTCCTGAACCTAAATTACCCAAAACCGTTCTTTTGAATCCTAGACCATCCTTGCAGAAGAAATAAAAACCCAAGATTCTGCAATTCTTATAAGAACTTCTGTTCAAATATCTGGCAAAAAACATCAAAAATCGTCAATATGTGCATAACACCTTCTTGCTCTGGGTGGATGTAGTTCAATCCTGAAGTCTAGGGAACTCATCGCTGGGTTTCCGACTTGTCGGAACATGCATTGCAGACCGCTCAGAGTCCTATTTATTTTACCACAAGTGGTTTTATCTTTTTGTCAATAGGTTAAATAATTTCTCATTTACATAATAGTTTCCAGTTCCAATTCTTTCTTTCTTTAAAATCCCGTCCTCAGCAAGTTTATTCAAATAATTAGCAGCTGTAATTCTTGAAACATTTAGGTCGTTGACAATGAATTCAATTTTTGTGTAAGGATGTTTAAATAAGTTGTTTAGTAAATCTTGACTATAAAATTTGTAATTGTCGCGAAGTTTATGTTTACACTCCATCATCAAGTATTTGATTTGGATAATTAATTCAATGGTTTCACGAGAAGTTTTTTCAATTCCGTGAATCATGAAAAGCAACCATTCTTCCCAGTTTTCATTGTCTCGGAGTTCCTGTAAAAGCCTGTAATAATCCGATTTATTTTGAATAATGTAATTACTTAAATATAAGATTGGAAGGTTTTGCAATTTTTCGATAATTAAATATAGAATATTTATTATTCTTCCTGTACGACCATTTCCATCGTAAAATGGGTGGATACTTTCGAATTGATAATGGATAATTGCCATTTTTATAATCGGGTCGTAATCGCACATCGACGGGTCATTGATGAATTTTTCGAGATTTGTCATCAATTTATTTATTTCATTGATGTCTTGCGGAGGAGTAAAAATTGTTTCTCCAGTCGAAGAATTTTTTAAAGCAGTTCCTGGAAGTTTCCTAAATCCAGCGCTGTTTCCTTCCAATTCTTTTTGAATTTCGATGATTGTGTTATTTGTAATAAGTCCTTTTGTTTTAATTAACTCAAATCCTTTTTTTAGGGCAGAAATATAGTTTTGAACTTCTTTGGCTTCCAGTGATTTAAATGAGTCAAGGTTTAATTCTGATTTGTACAAATCATCATGTGTCGTAATTATATTTTCAATTGCAGAACTGTCTTTTGCTTCTTGCAGTCCAAGCGTGTTGACTAAAATGATTTGATTGGGAATTGTTGATGCAATTCCTTTTAATTCTGCTAAAGCTGCATGAGCAGAAGGCAAACTTTTAAGAACTGCTTTCGTCTCAACGTCAACAGTCAGTGGCAGTTCCTTTAATTTCCAATTTTCATTTTGGCTCATTGTGTAAAGATTTTTAATTTTTCTTTACAAAAATAGTTTATTCTGTAAAGAGAAATGGATTTTCTTTACAAAGAATGTTTGATTTGTTTGCATTTTTCAATTTTCTATACATTCTCATTCTTCTTTTCACCATTTGCGCTAACGTCAGTCTGTCCTCCAAAGGCGGACACGTCCTCCGGAGGCGGACACGTTTAAAAACCTCCTTCAATTTTCATTTTACTCAATTTTTACCCCGCTAAATTAGCAAATACTTGCATTGTAAGGAGGGCAATTTTTCAAGCAAAATATACGGCCGTTTTTGATGCGTTCCCCAAAATGGCTCCAATGAAGCCAAAAAGCTTGTCTAAAACAGAAAAAATCAAAAACAAAACGTCTATGTCCTTCTTTTCCAATGATATTCAGAATTCTGCGCAAGTTGTAAGCTATGAGTATCAAACCTATATCAGCTGTGGCGCGTTTGATGGTTTTCTTGGTCATGATGTGGTTGAAGCCTAACTATGGGTTTCGCTGAACAGCGAATAGACCAAAAAGCCAATACACCTCAGTGGTATAATGGCTCTTTTTTCGAGGCTTTTCGGCTATTCGACTTAGTGTTAGCGGGTCGTTGTTTGTCTTTAGTACTCATTTTCGATTC
The DNA here is from genome assembly GCA_030683155.1 of Bacteroidales bacterium. Classification (GTDB taxonomy): domain Bacteria; phylum Bacteroidota; class Bacteroidia; order Bacteroidales; family F082; genus JALNZU01. Next base: position 5,115 of record JAUXMV010000106.1, on the reverse strand, counting down.
TATTCCATGTCAAATTTATTAAATTATTTGATGGAATATATTACAAAGTAACACTAATTAGTTTTTCTACGTATCCTTAAAAATAAAGGAAGTAGGGCAAAAAGCCCTACTTCCTTTATGGTCTAAATATTGAGCAGATTACTTTACCCAATTGCTGGGCTTTAAATAATAATTTAGGTAAATGTCAACTAATTGTTCGCCACCATATTCAGGATATTTTTTAATGATGGCAGCCTTAAAATCTTCTTTATTCTTTGTGTTCAATATTGTAGCATTTACAAAAGCTAAATACTTTAGATTCTCTTTCAAAAGCTCTATTCCACCTTCTTTTCCGTGTCCCGCTAAAATTATTTTATAGGTCTTTTCCTTTATGATTTTGTTTAAGGCGGTCTCCCAACCTTTTGTATCTCCTTCTATGAATAAATGGATTTTGTTGTAAACTATATCTTGGGCGATGTATACACCAAGTTCTGGAAGTTTGATTACAAGTGAAACAGTTGATTCGTTATTTAAAGACTTTTCAAAGATAAATTTTACATTTCCGATTGTTTCCTCACCTGGTTGTTGAATGACAGAAGGCTTATTCAATTTAGTTGCAATCATAGGACCAAATTGTGCCTGTCTTTGCTCAAGAACGCCTTGTCCAGTCTGTTCAATGGATGTTTTTGTTTCCGCCAGAGCATAAACTTTTACGTCTGGAAAAGCATCTCCAAAACCTATAAAGTGATCAGGATGGTCATGACTTATGTAAAACCTTGTTACTGGCTTGCCTATTGAATCAGTAAACTTTTTCAATTCAAGAGCATAGGGTGCAAAAAATTGTCCGTCAACAATAATGAGTTCATTTTTCAGTTCAATAATGTGGCTTGTATTAGCAAACATAGCTGTCGGACTCATGTAAGTGTGAACTTTTACGTTTTTGTTTTTGATAACGGTCCAAGAACTACCAGTCGGGATATTTTGAGCATTTATTTTTGTTAGAGCACTCATGATCAGAATGAATGCAAATAATTTTAAAGATTTCATATTTTTAATTGTTTGATGGTGAATAAATTTGAGTTAAGAATGTCTTTATGGTGGTTGGTTTGCGACCCAAAAATTGTTCTAAGTCTGAGCCAACCATTTCCAATTCTCCTTTTTCCTGAGCAACCGCAAAGCTGGAAAACAAACCAATGAAGTCAACAGGTACACCATGTTCTGTTAAGGTTTGTGCATACTCGTCTGCCGTTGGAGAAATGTAGTTGATTGTTTTACCAGTAATTTCAGAAAGTTGTTGAGCAACTTCTTGATAAGAAAACGCTTCTTGGTTTGTAAAGCGGTAAGTTTTTCCAGCGTGATTTTGACTTGATAAGATAGTAGCAGTGGCTTCTGCCATCTCAGAACGTAAAACAGCTCCGACTTTACCATTACCAGCAGGTAAATATATCAAACCTGTTTCTAAAACTTTTTCACCAAGAAAGGCAGGAACAAAGTCCATATAGAGTGTGTTTTTGAGAATGGTATAATCTATACCGCTTTCTTTTAACCAAGATTCTGTCTGAAGATGTGATTGAGCAACTAGCCAAAGTGGTGAAGATTCCGTTTCGTTTTTCCCTTGAAAACTTGTATAAACAACGTGTTTTACACCTGATTCTTTGGCTGCTTTTACCACATTTTGATGTTGTGCTCCACGATTAAAAATATCACTTCCCGATACAAAGAGTAGTTTCTCTACACCTATGAAAGCGTCTATAAGAGAATTGTAATTGTCGTAATCACCAATACGTAGTGCAACTCCTTTGCTTTTTATTTCAGCTGCTTTTTCTTCGTCTCGAACCAATGCAACAATGTTGGTTGAAGAAATGCCTTTTTTTAGAAGAAAATCAATTGTTGACTTTCCAAAATGTCCTGTTGCTCCTGTTACTAAAATCATTTTTTTGTTTTTTAAAATTTAATAATTACTTTTGTTATGCAAAGTAACTAATAATAGTTTTAAATAGTAACTAGTTACCTTTTGGTAACATATAAAATAGCGGTAACAAAATGGTAACAATAGCAACAAAAAAAGGAGAAATTAAATGTCCGGTAACGGGAATGCTTCAGCTAATTGGTGGAAAATGGAAACCAGTCATCTTGTATTGTCTTAGGTCTGAAAAAAGACGCTTTGGTGAAATTTCTGCTCGTATTCCTAACCTATCTAGAAAGGTATTGACAGAACAATTGAAAGAATTGGAAGAAGATGGTTTGCTGACAAGAAAACAGTTTAATGAAATTCCTCCACGAGTTGAATATGAATTAACCGAGCTGGGCAAAAGTCTAAAACCTGTTTTGAACGAAATGGAAAAATGGGGTAATGACAATATTATTTATAAACAATAAACAGTGTCGTGTCTGTTGTCGTTTTACAATGCCCGCTAACGCCTAGCCTATGTGCCGTTTGCCTGTGTTGCGCCTGCGGCAGGCATATGGCATATAGGCGTTGTTGACCTCCGAGTTCGTTTTATGCCGTGTCGTGCTCAAATCCGTTTAATCTTTTCTTTGTTGCAATTTCATTGAACTATTTCCTGTTGCTTGTCGCTGATCAAATTCTGTCCTAAGCTTCTTTAATCCGCGAACCAAAATTAATTCTTTGCTCCCAAAAAACCTAATTTCAATTCCCTTTTTTCAATTGTATGAAAAGCTGACAACCAACGGAATATCTCCTTTAAAAACACGGCTGACATGGAGGTCAACGGCAGTCTGTCTAAAAACCTCCTTCAATTTCCGTTTTACTCAATTTTTACCCCGCTAAAGTAGCAAATACTTGCATTGTAAGGAGGGCAATTTTTCAAGCAAAATATACGGCCGTTTTTGATGCTTTCGCCAAAATGGCTCCAATGAAGCCAAAAAGCTTGATAAAAACAGAAAAAAATCAAAAACAAAACATCTAAGTCTTTCTTTTCCAATGATATTCAGAATTCTGCGCAAATTGTAGGCTGTGAAAATCAGCCCTACATCAGCTGTGGCGCGTTTGATGGTTTTCTTGGTCATAATGTGGCTGAAGCCCAACTACGGGTTTCGCTGAGCAACGAATAGACCAAAAAGCCATTAAACCTCAGCGGTATAATGGCTCTTTTTTTAGAGCTTTTCGGCTATTCGACTTAGTGTTGTGCGTTCGGTTTTTTATTTATTCAAACAATTTGTCATAATACGCGTAAATTAAAGGTGACCCTCCAGTATGGATAAATATAATATTCTCATCTTTTTTTATTTTACCCGATTTTACATACTCAATTAATCCTGTCATTGCTTTTGCAGTATAAACAGGGCAAAGAAATATTCCTTCAAGTTTTGCCAATAATTTGATAGTTTCAATACTCTCTTCTGTCGTTATTCCGTAACCTTCTCCGATGTAATTATCGTCAATGAAAACCTTTCCCAATGAAGTATTTTCTGACGAAAGAAATTTCAAAGTTTCGTTTGCTAATTCTTCTACTATTTTTTGTGCTACTTCTTTTTTGTGCAAAACACTTACTCCAATTACAGTTGTTTTCATATTATTTTTAACAACCCCTGCAATAAGTCCTGCTTGTGTCCCTCCGCTACCAATTGGTGTGAAAATATAATCTGTTTCAATTTCTGCTTGCTCTTTTATTTCGTTTAGGCAATCTACATAACCCAATGAACCAAGTAAATTTGAACCTCCAAATGGAATTATGTATGGCTTTCCACCTTTTTCGGTAATTTGTTCTGCAACAATTTGCATAGCTTTTGTAAAGTCGTCATTCTTATTTATGGTTACTAATTCTGCACCCATTAAATTCATTAAAAGTGCATTACCATTTTTAAGAAAAATTTCGTTTTGATTCGGAATAAGCTCTTTGCAAACCACTATCGATTTTAGTCCTAATTGACAAGCTGAACCAACTAATTCTCTAGCTGCATTAGATTGAAAATGTCCCGCAATAATTAATGTGTCGCAATTTGTTGCAATTGCGTCACCAATAATCCGTTCGTATTTTCTTAATTTATTTCCACCGCCACTTCTTCCCCCTTCGTCATCTCGTTTTATAAATATTTTCGCCCCACCTAAGTATTCCGATAGTCTTGGAAGAAATTCAAGTGAAGATTTGCTTAAAAGTAGTTTTGCTTTATTTTCCTTCATTCTAATTTTTGATTAGTTACGGTTTCGCCAAAGTGACGCACAACGGTCGAGTGTAAGTGCCGTAAGGGATTGCGGGTGATTTCCTATCAAGTTACACGAAAAGTTAAAGCGGACTTCTGACCTTCGCATACCTCTAAAACCCTTATGTCATTTACACTTTATTAGGCAAAGTTTTTATTAAAATCAATTTATTTAGCATAACGATTAATCATATACGAGTATATCTCTAATAGTCTCATTTGTAATTGTTAGATTTGAATTTTTTCTTTTAATTGGCTTTTTCTCCCTTGAAAGCCATTCAATACATTTACAAGACGATGTTGTTCCATCTGTTAATTTAAGCGTTTCCATAATCGATTTAGAGCGTTCATTGTAAATATTGGAGGTACGTATTTCCTCAACATATTCCTGCAATTTCTTTTCACTTAATGAATTTTGGTCAATTCGTTTCCCGACTCCTAAAAATACAATTTTGCTCGCATTGTCGGCTTGTTCGCCACCAACAGGGATTGCAATTATGGGCTTTCCACAATACAGAGCTTCATTTATACTATTATTACCACCATGACTAATGAAGAGGTCTATTTCGGGCAATAATTCTATTTGTGGTACACTTTTGAATATTTTAACATTATGGTCAAATTTATAACGAATTAGTTTTTTATACGCACCACCTGCACTGACTATAACTTGATAACTTGGATTATTCAATCCGCGAATAATTTTCAAATAAATCTTTGGTTTATTGTTAAAAACTGTCCCCAGTGATACATATATTTTGAACTTATCATATTGCAGTTGTTTATACTAAAGGAAAATGAGATTGCGAAAAATCATGCTTGAATTATTTGGAAATTATCAGTCATCAAAGTGCGCAATTCCTCTTTATAATTTTCAATATTTTTAAAGAAGTCCAGACAACATTGTCGAAAATGAAAAAATTGCTCGTAATAGGTGTTGTAGGTTACCTTTTTTTTGAAAAGTTTCCACAA
>JAUXMV010000097.1 GCA_030683155.1 Bacteroidales bacterium | reverse complement strand
CGTCTTTTTCCAATCGAGGTCGCGAATAATTCCTTTGTTTTTGCGTGAAACCAGCCCGAAGGGGAAATAGCTTACTACTGCCTCGCCAAGAAATGTGTCATTAAAAATGCGGATATTCTCGGCATTGCTGCCATGTTTATTAATAGGAACGAACAGTGGTTTTAGATTGTCAATGTAGAGCAGGATGTCGTTCACCGGAAATTGAATGTCCTTCCTGACTTTGCCAATTGCCTGCATTAGTGCAAGACCGTCCAACCCGCCAAGAGGATGGTTGCTGGCAACAACAATACGCTTAGATGCTGCAAGGTTTTCAAGTCCAACCAAGGTAATTTGCGGCTTGAACTCTTTCAAGGCTTCATCAACAAATTCGAGCCCCATTTTATTGCCGGCTTTCTGAAGAAAATCGTTGATTTCGTCCTGATGAATAATTCGTTTAAGATAGCGTAAAATGAATCCGGGAAGCACTTTTGCCAAATACGGATTTTTTTCCTTGATTACGCTTTCTATATCAATCCGCTTTTCTGCCGGCCTTACATTGTTATCTTCCATCAATCAACAGTTGCAGTTTATCGAATAAATTATACACAAAGATAGCGTATTTACTATACAATCAAATAGCTAAAAGTATTCTTGAACACCTTACTTTTCATCATTCAAATAATCAGGGGTTTAAGTTTTTGTTTAGCTTCTTTCTTTTGAGTTGATCCAATATTTAATAAAATGTTTATAACTTTTATTCAGATGTATGATGCACAAAATCAATAATATAAGTGTCTAAAGAAAATTATTTTACCAAAAAGTGTAACCAAAATGTCATTATTGTGGTAAAAAGTGGTGAATTGTGGGAAAAAATGCAGTAATTTTACCTCATTAAAAAGCAAATTTTTTGAACTATCCTATTGGTGAATATCAGTGTAAGTTAGATGCAAAAGGGCGTTTGATGATACCTGCAGATTTCAAGGAACAACTTGGGAATCTTGCGGATCAGGGATTCGTTATGCGGCCTGGGCTTTTCAACACATGCATTGAGCTCTACACCATGAACGATTGGATGGAAAAGCAAAGTAAGCTCAAGAATCTGAGTCAGTTTGTAAAGGCCAATGTTGACCTTATGCGCAAGTATAATGCTGGCGCCAAAATGGTAAAACTCGATGCTTCCGGCAGGATGTTGATTCCAAAAAATCTCATTGAAGGGGGTGCTCTGAATAAAGAAGTGGTAATAAATGCATTACCGGCTTATATGGAAATCTGGGATAAAGATGCCTACAGAGCAAAACTTGATGAGTTGGATCAGGAAAGTTTGGAAAAAATGCTTGAAGATAAATTAGGGGTTAGCGATAATTAATTTTAAACTGCGGCAGGATGTACCATAATCCGGTTCTATTGCACGAAAGTGTAGAAGCATTGAACATACAGCCAAATGGGGTGTATGTTGATGTTACTTTTGGCGGTGGCGGACACTCAAGAGCTATTCTTGAAAAGCTTGAAAACGGTCGGCTGTATGGATTTGATCAGGATTTGGATGCAGCGAACAATGCTTTCGATGATCCCCGTTTCACATTTGTTCCTCATAATTTCAAATATCTCAAAAACTTTCTTCAACTCTACGGGGATTCAAAAGTGGATGGAGTTTTTGCTGATCTTGGTGTTTCCTCTTTTCAGTTTGATATGCCATCAAAGGGTTTCTCAACACGCTTTGACGGAAAGCTAGACATGCGAATGGATAAAAATAATCCAACCAATGCAGCAACAATAGTAAATAATTACACCGAAGCTGAACTGAAATCAATCTTAATTCAGTACGGCGAGTTAAATCAGGCAGGTCGGATGGCCGGCGCATTGGTTGCAGCACGTCAAATAAAACCAATCAAAACGACTTTTGAACTTAAGGATGCTGTAAAAAAATTCCTGCCTTTTGGAAAAGAAAATAAGATTTTGGCTCAGCTGTTTCAAGCTTTACGTATAGAAGTAAACGGAGAAATGCAAGCACTTGAAGCTTTTCTCCAACAGTCGATACAGGTTTTAAAGCCAAATGGCAGGCTTGTAGTTATTTCTTATCATTCACTCGAAGACAGGATGGTGAAGAATTTCATGAAATCAGGTAACATCTCCGGTGAAATAGAAAAAGACTTTTTTGGCAATAACCTGAGTCCACTTTCTCCGGTATTTCGAAAAGTTATAGTTCCTGCCGAAGAAGAAATAGCTGTTAATAACCGTGCCCGAAGTGCCCGACTGCGTGCTGCTGAAAAAGTTGAACGATGAAACAGGAAGCCAACTATATCAGAACGGAGAAACAGGAGCAGGTATCACAACCCAAGCCTCAGAAGAAGATCAAGAAAAACATCTTTAACAGATTATTTCTTGATATCCTGGGTGGTGATTTTTTGGCGCAGGATTGGGCCAGGAGACAAGCAAATTACATCCTGTTTTTAGCAGCCATTGCGCTAGTGTATATCGCAAATAGCTTTTACACTGAAGGAATTGCGCGCAAAATTGATACAATCAGCAGGGATTTAAAGGAATTGCAGTTTGAATATATTTCCAGTAAGTCAAAGCTAATGCATGAGAGCAAGCAATCTGAACTTACACGGAAACTGAAACAAACCGGTCTGAAAGAATCTGTTGAGCCCGTAAAGAAAATTGTAACAAATAAAAACAATAAGAAATGATCGACGCCAGAGCTGACATATTATGGCGCGTGTATTTGCTATATGTAGTGATACTGATATGGGGGTTAGCCATCATTGGGAGAATTGCCTACATCCAGATTTATCTGAGAGATGATTTGCTTGCCAAAGCCGAGCAGCAAGAAATCCGGGTCTTTGGTATTGAGGCCATGCGCGGTAATATTCTGGCATACGATGGTAATTTGCTGGCTACAACCGTACCTGTATTTGAAGTGCGCATGGACGTAGCTTCTTCCTTAATTGACGATCAGATGTTTAGCAATAGTGTTGATTCATTGGCACTTGGATTGTCAAAAGTATTGAAGAATAAAACGCATAGTCAGTATCTTAGTGACTTGCGAAAAGCCAGAAAAGATGGAAACAGATACTATCTGTTGAAGAATAATGTGACCTACACTGAAGTAAAAGCTTTGCGGAAACTCCCGATTCTCAAATACGGAAAATATAAGGGAGGTTTAATACTAATTCCAGGCAGCAAAAGAGAAAGACCCTATAAAGAGCTTGCTCAACGAACAGTAGGTTATGAAAACCAAAGAGAGAAAATTTTTGTCGGCATCGAAGGCGCGTATCATGATCTTCTTAAAGGTACCGATGGCAAACAAGTAAAACGTCGTATTAATAATGGTGACTGGAAACCCCTTTTTGACGAAAACACGGTTGAGCCATTAAACGGCAATGATATAATTACAACGCTTGATGTAAATATTCAGGATGTGGCTGAAAGTGCATTAAGACGCAACCTTACTGAGAACAATGCCGAACAGGGTTGCGCAATTTTGATGGAAGTAGAGACGGGTTATATTGTAGCGATTTCGAATCTTACGCTGGACAAAAAAACAGGACAATACCGGGAAACTTATAACTATGCAATCGCCGAAAGCGTGGAGCCGGGCTCAACATTTAAGCTTGCCGCACTGATGGTTTTGCTTGAAGATAAGAAAGTGCGGCCATCGGACAGTATGAATATTGGTAATGGTCAAATGAAGTACTTTTCGCGCACCATGAAAGATGTTTATCCTATACGGAACGGACGTATTACGGTGAGGGAAGCTTTCGAAAAATCTTCAAACGTGGCTATTTCAAAGCTTGTCTACAATGCTTACAAAGATCATCCTGAAAAGTTTATTGATAAACTACACGCAATGTCACTGAACAAGATGAGTGGTCTGGACATTGCCGGCGAAGGAAAACCTTATATAAAACATCCTTCTGACAAGAAAAACTGGTATGGAACATCCTTGCCATGGATGTCGATTGGATATGAAATTCAAATGACTCCTCTTCAGATG
>JAUXMV010000065.1 GCA_030683155.1 Bacteroidales bacterium | reverse complement strand
TACTTTTCATATTGAGCACGTTTTGCTGTGTCCTCAACAAATTCGTTGCGCAGGAGTATGTCGTCTTCAGTGATTTGAACATTTCTGAAACGGTCTACTTTTCCAATGGAGCCGGCAAGGTCATCTGAGGAAGGAGCAATACTGTTCACAGAGAAGCCGATTAAAAATCCAACGACCAGTGCTGCGATAGCTATGAGCGTTGTTTGAGTTGTTGTGATCTTTTTCATGGTTTTAAAAATTTATCGATTAGTGATTTGCAAATTATGTATTCAGTTTTTAATAATTATTGATGGCTTGCTAATAAGTTGGTTTTTAATCAAAAAAAAGTTGTCTGCTGATTAAATTGTTCTGGTTTTGAGTTGCCGTTACTGTTACAGAAGCCTGACTCCTGGTTACTTTTTCTAGTATAATCTGGAAGCTGGTTATGCCGTTAGCTGCAAAAACAACAGAGCCACTGTTAAAGCTTAAGGGTTGACTTCCCTGACTTGTAACATACTCTGACTTCTTCATTACGAAATCTGTTTCGCTGAAAAAAACTTCAAAATTTGTTTCGTTGCGCGTATCTACAACAAAATTAAGGTAATACAGATTTTCTATCTGATAGGGCACAAGCTTTATCGAAGTGTTGTGACTTGCGTATGAAATACCCTGTTTTCCTGATGCAGAAAGGCTTCCAGAAAGCATTTGCGGATTTACCGAACCTGATTGAGAAGTCACCATCCATGTGAGACCGGCTCCTAATATTATGCCTATAATCATTACAAAAGCAAAGCGAGCGGGCAGCGGATTAAAATAGCTGTTGAAGACGTCGAAATTGTGGGTTTTTGGGTTTTCGGCATGGTTTGCTGCCGATATTTTCTGAATTACACGCACTGAAACATCGATGTTTTCCTCCGTTGGCCTAATTGATTCCAGCTGTAGTTTCAATTCCTGCATGCGAAGATATTCCTTCTCTTGCGCATCAGAATCCTGTAGCATCTTGTTCAGTTTTGCCTCCTGCTCTGCTGAAATTTCACCAGTCATTCGGGCTTTTATGAGTCGGTCTAATCTTGCTTTTCTAAACCACATGTTTTTGTCTTTTTTGTGTCAAGCTGTTACTAAAAATAGTCTGTGTTGCGTTCAAGTATTTCTTTCAATTGAAGTCTTGCATCATAGAGCCTTGATCTGACTTTCTTTTCCGGTATATTCAGGGCAAAAGCAACTTCTTTATAGCTTAACTGCTGAAAATACTTCAAAACGATCACTGCTTTGTATTTATCCTTCAATTTGTCAATGGCATTTTGCAGAAGGCGATCCTTATCTGCATCTTTTTCGATGGCCTCCTCCGAAATGTTTTTGATTTTTTCAATGTCAACAAACCTCCTTTGTTTTTTTAATTCATTCAATGCCTGATTGACCGCAATACGATACAACCAGCTAAAAAAACGATGCTCAAAACTGAAAGCCGGCAAGGCTTCGTATGCCTTTATAAAAACGATCTGCGTCATCTCTTCGGCCTCATCTCTGTCGTGAATCATTCTCAGAAAAAGATTAAAAACAGGCCCCTGATATTTTACCACCAACAATTCATACACATTGACCGACTCAAAAAGCACGCGTCTTACGATATCGTGGTCATCATCTTTTACCGGCTTTTCTGAACTTATCTCCGACAGTGATTTATCCTTTATTTTGTCATCATTTTTCATGAATTACACTTGTTTGACGCATAAGTTGGTTTTTTATCAATTATTTTTCAACTGATTCAGTTTCCAAAGCTCACGGTGTTTCATCCTAACGAGCGGCTGAAGCGCAAGCTCGCCTACCTTTCCAATTTGCCTGCGCAACTGATTGAGCTCTGTGAGTTTATCCATGATATCCGGCTCTTCGATCAAAGGAAATCCATTTTCTTTCAGCATTAGATTGCGCTTCGCCTTGATTGAAAGTTCAAGATAAAGACTGAAATACCAGTATAAATCAACAATCACCTCTGCAGAAAAATGCTTTTTCAGCGAAATGAGATACTCGCCTGCTTTGGTGCTTTTTATGTCTCCCTGTTTTATCATCCTTAACATCTCAATCTCATTGCTGAATTCAATTTCGAGCCAGTCTTGCAGCATTGTATTGCTTCTCTGAAATACAATAAAAAACAACAAAGGCAGTACAATAAATATAAGCAAAGTCTGTAAGTAGGGATTTAGAAAAAAATGGTTGAACCCGCTATGAATTATGTAGCCAACAAACAGTGCAGTGAGAACAGACAGGAAAAAGTTTTTCTCCCTTTGAATGCCTCCAATTAAAATCATTGCGAATAAGGCAGTGCAGCCACCATGCATTATGGCAGTACCAAAACCACGAAGAATCCAAACCACCAAATTTGTATCACTGTCAAGTATAAAGATATAAAACATGTTTTCGGCCAATGCAAAACCAGCTCCGGCGGCAAAACCATAAATGGCAGCGTCGATGGCAAACCCAATTTTTTTTCTGCTGATGAGAGCCAGAACCAATAAGGCTTTGGCGATTTCTTCTGTGAGAGGGGCAAAATACCTTCTGAAAGTTTCTCCTTTCAAAGAAAGTTGTTCAATCAAAAAGTTGTTGACATAATATGAAATCAGCGCAGATGCAACTCCCCACAGCAAACAAAGCAACAAAGTTTTCCTACTAACAAGTTTGAAATTATCGAGTAAATACAAACTGATTAGAAAAAGCAAAACGGGAAGAAGGCTAAAGATCATTTTCATAATTGAAGATCTTTATCTGTGTCTTGACTATGTTTTGGTGGCTGTTTCCAAGTCAGCTGAAATGGAAAAAATGCTTGAAAAACCAGAAATGTCAAAAATTTCTTTGATAGTTGGTTGCAGACAACATAGCTTAAGTTGCCCTTTTGCAGCTACAATCTTTTTTTGAGCGATTAAGAAAACACGCAAACCCGAGCTGCTTATGTAGTCAAGTCCCTGGCAATTGAGCACGATTTTGCTTGCACCACTTTCAATTACTGCAAGCAAACGGGTTTCAAATTCACTGGCACTGATAGTGTCAACACGTCCGTGAACTTCAACAACTGTGAAATCATTTAAAGTAGAAATGTGAACGTTCATAATAATTTTGTTTTAGTTAGTTTTCAACTTATATAATCAACGACTAATTTTTAGCACTTTGCAATTGTTAAAAACACTTTAATATCAGCTCTCAATTGTACAACCACCTATTATTTAAACCTTTAGTTGTTTCCGGTTTCGCGGATTAATTTTTAAAAATTTACGGAAATGATATATAGAAAGTTTCTTTGCCCAAAAATAAATTCTGTTTCTTTTCTTCCTTAACTTCTATTGAAACGGCACTGCTGTAAATTTATAAACCCATGTAAAAGTGAACAAATATATTCAAAAAATAATTCTGCTCAAATATTTCTTGCTATAAAAGCAGTGTCTAAACTTTACTATATCTTGATAATACTTAAGACATCTGCAAATTTTTTCTTTTAGAAAAGATTACACATCTCTATTTTATTGATTAGATGAATGTTACGACATTTGTATCATTATTGTAACATTCCGTACTTTTGTCATGAATCCTTGAAAAAATGTTGACACACCAACTAAAGAGCGCTTCATTCAGGCAAAGCTTGTTTATTAGCATTGTGATTTTGTTTTTTTATTTTCAATCGGCTGCACAAAACATCGAAAAAACACTCATTTCTGGCGACACCAAAAAAGTTACGCTTCGTTATGAAAAGCCCGTTAATGCAGTCGTTATTAGGGGGGAAAAGCGTGATTTGGAACAGTTGCAAATTTGTGCAAATGGTAAAATTTTTAACATCGGCATTGATGAACATATTGATTCAAATGACACGATTTTTCAAAGCAATCTTATTTTCTTTGATAATGCAGCAGACAGCATTCATTTAAGCAATCTGCAGCCTGATAAATCATTGGAAATGATACTTATTCGTGTTCCTGCAATTAGCCGCAATTCAAGAAAAAATTCATCTGTCAGCAATTGTGAAGAGCCACCTATTGTACTCCAGGAAGTTTGGCGGGCAGGATTGCCTGAGCCAGATTATATAAGAATCCGCACGGAAGTAAAAAATATCATTATCCATCATTCGGCAACCTCAAACAGCATCACAGATTATACAGGACTTGTACGCAGTATTTATACTACTCATACACAGGTTAATAACTACAGTGATATCGGTTACAATTACCTCATTGCACCCGATGGAACCATATTCGCCGGCCGCGATCCCGGACAGGATATTGAACAGGATGCAGTGCTGGGAGCACATTTCTGTGCCTCAAACACCGGCACCTTAGGTATTTGTATTTTGGGCAATTTCATGAATGTACCGACTACTGAGCAAGCAATAACTTCATTGAATCATTTGCTGGCATGGAAAACGGCTAAAGATTCGCTTTCGCCTTTTGGCAAAAACTTTCATCCTTTGAATCCGGAGCTTGGAATTATTGCCGGACATCGAAATGGATGCGCAACCTTATGCCCGGGAGATATATTATTCAATCAACTGCATCCCATAAAGGAAAACTGCAACCATCAGCTCGAAAGTTGCGGGGTGTTTTTATCTCTTCCGAACAACCCGATTCAGGATGATTTTTCGATCTTTCCGAATCCATCATCTGAAGCAATGGTTTTTATCCAACTGCCTGTTTCAATGGTAGGTCAAGGCAAAACCATTCAGATTCAGTTTATTGATCTGCATGGCAGAGTTTTGATGGACAGAACTTATCCAATTTCTGAAAATCAGATTAGCATTGAGGCACCCACACAAGCAGGCATCTATTTTGTTTATTTTCGACAAGGAGTCAGGCAACAAATTTTTAAGTATCTGCGTTTAAAATAATTTCTAATGCAAAGTGTTTTTAGGTATTTATCAAATTGATTTTGATTTCTATCAGCGTAAACCAAATGATTTTTTTGATAAATCTAATACCTTTGTTTACTTTTGCGATTGTTCTAAGAGATTTTTAGAATTTATATAATGGAAAACAACGAAACAAAGCAATCATTATTAGATGAGATTGAAAAACTGAAGCATACTGTTGAGCAGTTAAGCAACAAGCTTCATCAACTCAGTCAAAATTCTGAAAAAGATATTGAGCAGCGACTTGCCATTACCATAAACAACATTCCTCTTGCAATAATCAACACAGACAGGCACGGTTACATTACTGCGGCAAATCCTGCATTTTTGAAAGTGTTTGATATTCAGGCCAGCGAAATCATCGACAAACAAAACATCAAGTTTTTTGAGCCCTTTCAGAATACTGAACTTCAGCTGAAAATTATTGAACTTATTGACGATAAACTCCCTTTTGACATCGAGCTGCCATTTCCGACAAAAGGAAAAGATACTTTTTTTCGCTGCAGAGGTTTAACCATCAGCAGTAAGATGAGCGACGGGCTTTCGCATATTCTCATCATCGGTGATGTCTCAAAACGCAAACTTACCGAACACGAACTCATCAAAGCCCTGAGTAAAGCAGAGGAGTCTGACAAACTGAAAACTGCTTTTCTGGCAAGTATGTCGCATGAAATACGTACGCCGATGAACCATATCATCGGCTTCACTGAATTCCTGAAAGAGCCGGAACTTTCTGAAAATGAAAGAGAAGAATATTCGCAGATTGTTTATGAGAGCAGCCATGTGCTGCTGCGTTTGATTGAAGATATTATAGATATTGCCAAGATCGAATCCGGGCAGATGAATATTAATAAAAGTGTTTTTTCTGTCAATGAATTAGTGTCCTCGACCTACAGGTCTTTTAATGAATTCCGAAACAAGCAAAACAAGAGTCATATAAGGTTTTTGATACGTACGCCTGAAAATACAGGAAACCTGTATATCAAAACGGATGCCATGCGTCTTCAACAGATTCTTAAAAATATTCTTGACAACGCATTCAAATTTACCGAAAATGGCAGTGTTGAAATTGGTTTTTCTGCAAGCGAAAATAACGTTAAATTTTATGTGAAAGACACAGGCCCGGGCATTGATCCTGATAAGCATGAACTCATTTTTAAACGCTTCAGGCAGCTGGATTACAGTTCTACAAAAAAATATGGAGGCACAGGCTTAGGCCTTTCGATTGTGAAAGGATTGCTTGACTTGCTGGAAGGCGAAATTCACTTGGAATCACTGCCTGGAAAAGGATCAACATTTCGATTCACCATACCTGGTCTAATTGTTCAGGCAGATAAATTGCGCCTAAATACTGAACCTATTGCCGACAAACCCATCAACTGGTCTGTATACACATTTTTGGTGGTGGAAGATGAGCGTACAAATTACAACCTGCTGATGATAATGCTTCGTCCAACCAAAGCAAAACTGATATGGGCAAAGGACGGACATGAGGCAGTTGAGCTCATGCAAGCAAACAAAGATATTGTTGATCTCGTTCTGATGGATATTCGATTACCGATTCTGAACGGTTATGATGCAACCAGAATGATTAAAAAAATCAATCCTATGGTTCCGGTTATTGCTCAAACAGCCTATGCAATGGATGTTGAAGTAGGAAAAGCAATGGAAGCCGGCTGCGATGATTATGTGACCAAGCCTATCGACAGATTTTTGTTGCTGGATAAAATCTCTCTTCACCTTCCTGTAAAGAAGTAGTGTTGATTAAGCTTCTTTTGTTGAAAACAAGCCCGTTTTATTCCTGATTTTTACTGATCGGCCTCAAACCATTCAGCGTATGATGTTGCTGTTTCGCGCAAAAGCACACTTAAAAGTTCGATGCCTTCGGGAAGCTCAGCCTTTATTTTGGCTGCAAAATCAATCACCATCATCTCGCTTGTGGGTTGATAATCCAACAGAATTACCTTATCAAAGCTCTTCATCAAGTGATCTGTTATCGTCGCAGGCATCTCACGATTGAGCACCAGCGCATGATCAAAAACATCGATAATGTTACGTTTGACGATTTTTTTCAAGTCTCCGAAATCCATCACCATCCCAAGTTTTATATGATCTTTCTTATCAATTGGGACTCCGATAGCAGTAACTTTGAGTTCGTAGGAGTGCCCGTGAACATTGCGGCAGGGGCCATCATAGCCCAAAAGGGCATGAGCCATTTCAAACTTAAATTCCTTTGTTATTCTGATTCTTGTCATAGTTTTATGTGCGTAGTGATCAGTTTTTGATGAGTTTAGAAGTCGTAATTATGCGGTTATCCTGAAGAAGGCTTACAAAATAAAATCCGGACTCAAGCCAGGAAACATCCATCTGGTTGATACTTTTTGGATCATCCAAATAAATCTGGGTCAATGTTTTGCCGGTAATATCTGTCAGTAAAACCTCTGTGGAAGTTGTGTTGCATTGATAACACCTGAGCTGAAGCTCACCAATGGAAGGGTTGGGCCATAATTGAAGTTTTGCAAACGAAAAAGTGTTTTCACCTATTGATGCTGTTGGATCAAAAATAAGTGCTGCAAATTCTGGCCTGTCGATAAAAGGATTTCTGTTTTGCTGAATGGCAAAAATGCCATTGTTTCTGTTTATTTCTTTCTGGCTTACCGGATCCTGTGTGTGCCATTTCAGCATCAACGCCTTTGCCCAGCCCAGAAGTTCAGCGCCGTCAGTCATGTCGCTGCCCGGCCAGTTGCCATCCTGACTGTAATAACGCACATTCATATACATAATACCTCTGGCAAAATCGCCCTTGTAGGCATCGATGGGTTCAAAAACAACGCCGGAATAGCCTTGTGTAATACTCTGCCCCACCTTACTTCCATTGGTCGATACCCATGTGGTTTGTCCAACTTCTCCAAAAGGGAAATTTCCTCTTCGGTTATTTACATAACCATCAGTTGGCACAATATGAAACAAATCAGTATACATAGGGTGCTGATTGCTGAACCAGCTTGCCGGCCATGAATGTTCCCTGTTGTAGCATTGTCCTTCGCCGTTGTAATTGCCACATTGGTTTGTAAAAAATGTGAATTCATATGCAGGGGTTCCATCAGGAACGTCAGAATACATATCCCAGACTTTTTCGTTTGGTTTTCTGTCGAGAATAGCAAAATCCTGCCAAAGCTGAGCATAGGTGCGTGGAGCATGATTTTTGATGATGTTGTGCAAGGCCACTTTAAGCTCGATTCCACTTAGGTTTTCAGTTGAATTGTAATAACCTGCTGGTGGCTGTGCAAAACTGACCGAAATATTAAAGTTGATAAAAAAAGCTGTGAAAGCACCCAGAAAAATGGCGTGTCTAGTAAAGGATTTCATGATAATCTTTTGTTAAAACCAGTTATTTGTGAAAAGGTAAACCATAGCCACAACAAAAATTGCTATGGATGCAGCAAAGTGCATTGCACTTGAAAGTAAGATGTTTGTTCTCGACATATTCATACTAATGCCAGCAATTGACCAGCAAAAACCGGCCACAAAAAGTAACATAGCCATCATACCGTTGAAGGGTGAAAAATAGTTTGATGTCATACCGATTATCAAAGTGTTAATGCCTGCGGCAATGGCCATTATGATAAATTTCACATAGTTATCAAATGAAAACAGACGCTCACCACGACGGATTCTTAAAGCTTCGAGCATCATGCGCACACTCACTGCAACAAAAATTCCAAACACCACCCATTTATATCTGACAACGAAAAGATGCATGAAACTGTTCCCCAGCAATGAGCCCAGATGATACATCACACCTTGCAAAAGTCCAAACACAGATGCAAGTAAAAGGTTTGTCAGGTGAGAGTTGCGGTGGTCACGGTTCAGGCCTAGCGCCAATGGAAATGTGTTGTAGGCTACTGCAATGATAAACAATATGTATAAAGCGTATTTCACTATTGAATAATCTGGACACAAATGTACCACGAATCTTTCAAAGTCTTAAGGTTTTTGATAAACCAAACCGACGATTTTTTCGAGCCATTCGGCATCTGCTTCATCAAACGAAGCCTCTTCGCTGCTGTCAACATCCAAAACACCAGTAATTTGTCCACTGCTATTTATAAGAGGAACAACAATTTCAGATTTTGAACGACTGTCGCAAGCAATGTGGCCTGGAAAAGCATGAACATCCTCCACAATGACAGTTTCCTTGCGGCTCACTCCTGTCCAGCAAACGCCGGTATCTTTTTTCAAATCAATGCAGGCAAGAGAGCCCTGGTATGGACCAACCTGCAACTTGTCATCCTGCAAAAGATAGAAGCCTGTCCAAAAGAAGTAATCCATTTTATGATGCAGCACAGCCACAATTGTCGCCATATTGGAAATAGGATTGTTACTTTTTTGCAGGAGATCATTTATTTGTTGATACAGGCGCTCGTAGCGGCCGGCTTTTTTTTCTTTTGAGAGATTCATGGTTTTTAAATTGCAGTTTTCAATTAGCTTGCAAAAATAGGGAATTATTAACTTCAGCTTCAACGCTAAGTGCAAAAGGGTATAAATCAAGGTTTTCCGAAACCGTTTGTTGTAATTTGTTTGTTGTGAAGGAGTTGTAATATCTTATTGATTTTTAATGACTTAGACGATAATTTCATGAGATACAATTTTTCGGTCATTTAAAATATACTAGTTTTGCGCTATGGAAATAATTGTTTTTCCATTTAACCTCAACCACTAACTAAAAATCGTTATCAATGAGCATCAAGAAGCAAGTTTTAAAAAGTAAGCCAATATGCAAGGTCAGTTTTAAAGTTTCGAAAGAACAATCTGGAAACGCAGCTGAAGTTGCAATTTTAGGTGATTTCAACGAATGGAATCCCAAAACAGATGTGATGAGTAAACTGAAAGATGGCTCTTTCAGTCATACAATTGAACTGGCAACAGGATCAAGTTACAGTTTCCGTTATCTGGCCGATGGTGCAGTCTGGTTTGACGAGCCTGAAGCTGACGGCCACGAGGCTGGCGAATTTGGCGCCAACAATAATGTAATAAACGCTTAGATTTTAAGTTTCGGATAAATTGTCCGAAGCGCAAAAACCTGAAAGGTTTAACGACAAACCCTCTTAAAACGGCATCAAAACACTTTTTTGTGTGATGAAAACCAGTTTTAAGAGGGTTTTATTTTTTTAAATTTTTTCGAGGCCGACTGTGAAATGCCTTAATATGGGTGCTTCTTTTACAATCCTGAAACCAGTTCTGATTTCCGATCGGCGTTCCCACACATTGATGAGGCTGGCAGCAACATAGGCCATGTGATTATTTGTATAGGTGCGGCGCGGAATTGCAAGACGTACCATTTCAAGGTTTGGATAACGGTTTTCGCGCGTAACTGGGTCGCGGTCAGCCATTATGGTTCCAATCTCTACTCCTCTTACTCCACCTTCCAGATACAGTTCAACAGCCAATGATTGCGCGATGTACTGCTCTTTTGGGAGATGAGGTAAAAATCTTTTGGCATCAACAAAGATGGCATGGCCGCCGAAAGGATATTGAACCGGAACACCTGCATCTTTGAGTAATTTTCCCAGATAAGCCACCTGACTGATGCGTGTTTCCAGATAATCGAATTCTGTTCCTTCATACAAACCTTGTGCAAGGGCATTCATATCACGGCCCGACATGCCTCCATAAGTTATAAAACCCTCAAACATAATGTTGAAAACACTGGCTTTCTGGAAGAGTTCTTCTTCACGGAAGCCAATAAAACCTCCCATGTTTACGATAGCGTCCTTTTTACTGCTCATCGTCATGGCATCACCATAAGAGAACATTTCACGCACGATCTTGCGTATACTTATTTCAGCATAAGCAGGCTCACGCTTTTTTATGAAATAGGCATTTTCGGCAAAACGTGCAGAATCAAAAACCACTTTTACGCCATAACGATGTGATAATGCGCTTACTTCACGAATATTCTGCATCGAAACCGGCTGCCCACCTGAAGTGTTGCAGGTGATGGTAATGATTACCATTGGTATTTTTTCGACCGGATATTTTTTAAAAACATTTTCCAGCTTCTCAAGGTCAATATTTCCTTTGAAAGGGTGATCGAGTGTGGTGTCGAAAGCCTCATCGATGGTGCAGTCAACGGCAGTTGCCTTCCTGAATTCGATATGGCCTTTGGTGGTATCAAAATGTGAGTTTCCCGGAACCAAATCGCCTTCTTTTACCATAGCAGAAAACAAAACATTTTCTGCTGCCCTGCCCTGATGCGTGGGTAAAAAGAATTCGAAACCTGTGATGTCTGCAATGGCGTTCTTCATTTTATAATACGAAGAGGCGCCTGCATATGATTCGTCACCGAGCATCATTTCCGACCATTGACGGTCGCTCATGGCTCCTGTTCCGGAATCGGTGAGTAAATCGACAAAAACCTGATCACTCCGAAGGTTAAATAAATTGTAGTGTGCTTCTTTTATCCACTGCTCGCGCTCGTGGCGATGGCTCCTTTGAATAGGCTCCACCATTTTAATTTTATAAGATTCAGCAAATGGCAATTCCATGATTTCCTGATTTTTATTAATGAATACAATGAAAAAAATGGCCGGCTATGAGCGGCATTGAAAACGCGGGAGGAAATCAGGCAAACCTGTCGCGTTCTTTAATATTGAGGTAATTCAGCTTCTCTGTGGGCTGATAAATCATTGCATTTGAATTGCGTTCGGTACAAAAGTAATGCAAACGTTTGAAGTTTGCAAACTGTATTAATAATTCATTGATTATGCGTTGATTATGTTTTCAAAGCTATGGCTTCAGCGATAACTTTGGATCAAAACATAGGTTGTACTGACCAAAAAATTCATCAGATCAGAAACATCGTTTAATAGAGTATCAAATCAGCTTGGTTTTGTCTTTTTCAGGTAGGCAACTAATCCTTCGGAAGCATCTTCAAGCAAATCAATTACCATATTGAATCCCTGTTCACCGCCATAATAAGGATCTGGAATGTGGTCGTATTGCTTATGGACGAAAAAATCGCGCATTCTGAAAACCTTTTCTTCTTCTTCAGCGCTTTGAGCAAGATCCTTGATGTCATGATAATTTTTGTCATCCATGGCGATAATCATGTCAAATTCATCAAAATCCTTTCGTCTTAAGGCCCGCGAAATACTCGTTAACTTATAACCGCGAGCAGCTGCCGATCTACGCATACGATTATCGGCCATTTCGCCTTCATGCCATGCTGAAGTGCCGGCGGAATCAACTTTTACAGGGATTTTTGCTTTTTCGGCAATGGCTTTAAAAATAGCTTCAGCTGATGGTGAGCGGCAAATATTGCCAAGGCAAACAAACAAAATGCGTGTTTTTTCTTTGGAGTTGCTCATATTAATCGATTATTTGGTTTAAGAATTTACAAAAGTTAAGCACAGATGGAATCCATCAGCAAATATAAGAAGTCAGTTGATTACATCTGAAAAAAACCTTCGGTGTACCGTTTGAATTAGTTTAAAAACTAATTTTGCAGGCTATAAGAAAGCCTTCTTAGCTCAGTCGGTAGAGCAGCTCACTCGTAATGAGCAGGTCGTGGGTTCGAGTCCCATGGAAGGCTCTGAAAACAGAAAAGCATCTCGGTGGAGATGCTTTTTTTTGAGGTCTCGAGCGGATTCGAACCGCTGTACACGGTTTTGCAGACCGCTGCCTAGCCACTCGGCCACGAGACCATTTTTTGGGGTTGCAAATATAAGCCCTTTTGCTTAATTGGACAAACCTTTTGTATTGCTTTTTTCGTTGAGCTCTTTCAGACAATCAGGACAAAGACATTTATCCCATGTATTTTGGATTTCTTCCAGCAGGGAAGTGCTCGTTTCTACTTCATAGCACCAGCATTTTCCAGACTTGCTGCAATTGAATTCAGCACCGCAACGCGGACAAATATCGGGTTCTATGATTCGAAGTCCTTTCATCTTAACTCTCTATGGTTAAGCTTACAAAATCCATTTTTCCACCCAAAGGCGGATTCATTTTACGTACTTTTACTTTGGCATGCTTCACTGCAGGAAACTGATGCTGTACCGACGTAATGATCCTTCGGCCCACATGTTCCAAAAGTTTTGAATTGATCTCCATTTCTTTTTTCACTAACTGATATACTTCCAGATAGTTGATTGTGTGATGGAGCTCATCAGAATGCTCTGCTTCGCGGGTATCGGTTTCAAGAAAAAGATCTACGATGAACCACGTTCCGATGAGTTGTTCTTCAGAAAAACAACCATGGTAGGCATAAAACTCCATTCCTTCGATTGAGATAATTGACATATGATATTCTTCTCTTTGACAGTATTTTAACT
Source organism: Bacteroidales bacterium (assembly GCA_030683155.1). Lineage (GTDB taxonomy): Bacteria > Bacteroidota > Bacteroidia > Bacteroidales > F082 > JALNZU01. The sequence continues at coordinate 56,951 of JAUXMV010000065.1, read as the reverse complement.
CAAATTGAACGCTAATTATTTGATTGTCTCAATGCCTTTTTTGATGCGCATCAGTGTTTCTTCCTTTCCGATAAGAGCCATAATATCGCCAAGATGAGGACCTTTTGATGCACCAACAAGCAACAACCTTAATGCATTCATAATGGCACCCATCCCGAAGTTGTTTGCTTCAATCCAGGTTTTTATTCCTGCATCTATGGAGGGTGCATCAAAAGGTTCAATGTTTTGCAAAACTTCAGTTAAAGCAAGCATCTGTGAAGGCGTTTCGTCTTTCCAACGTTTTTTTATGACCTGATCATCATAGCTTTCGGGCGATTGAAAAAAGAAATATGTTTCGCCCCAAAGTTCTTTTACAAAATTCAAACGCTCTTTTACCAGACTGGCTGCGCGCGCAACAAATTGCATGTCAGCTTCAATTCCTTTTTCCAAAAGAAAAGGCATAAACTCTGCAGCAATTTCTTCGTCTGACCTGCGAATAAGATACTGATGATTGAACCATTTTGTTTTTTCAGGATCAAACTTTGAACCAGATTTCCCCACTCTTTCAAGGGAAAAAGACTGAATAAGCTGGTCCATATTAAACAACTCCTGCTCGGTTCCAGGATTCCAGCCTAAAAATGCCAGCAGGTTGATGAAGGCTTCAGGATAATAGCCCGATTCGCGATAGCCTGAAGATTTATCCCCCGAAAAAGGATCTGTCCATTCGAGCGGAAACACCGGAAACCCAAGCCTGTCGCCATCACGTTTGCTGAGTTTTCCATTTCCATCGGGTTTCAACAATAAAGGCAAATGTGCAAATTCTGGCGCTTCCCAACCAAAAGCTTCATATAGAAGCACATGCAACGGAAGGGATGGCAACCACTCTTCGCCACGAATCACGTGGCTGATTTCCATCAAGTGATCATCAACAATGTTTGCCAGATGATAAGTTGGCATCCCGTCAGATTTGAAAAGCACTTTATCGTCGAGGGTTTCGCTTTTAACGCATACTTTGCCGCGGATAATGTCATCCATAGCAACCTCAGTGTTTTCAGGAATCAAAAAACGAACAACGTAAGGTGTGCCGTTTTCGATCAGTTCATTGACATTTTCAGCTGACAGACACAGGCTGTTTCGCAAGGTTTTTCTTGTTTCAGTATTGTATGTAAAAGTCTGTTTTTCTGCCTCTGCGTGTTTGCGTAAAGTTTCAAGTTCTTCAGCGGTGTCGAAGGCATAATAGGCATGGCCTGAGGCAATAAGCTTATCGCTGTATTGTTTATACAAAGCTTTTCGTTCACTTTGGCGATAGGGTGCATGCGGACCACCGACACCTACACTTTCGTCAAAATTGATGCCACACCAGGCAAGTGAATTAACGATATAATCTTCAGCACCGGGCACAAAACGCGTCTGATCTGTGTCTTCTATGCGCAGAATCATAGTGCCACCATGCTTACGTGCAAACAGATAATTATATAAAGCTGTACGCACGCCACCTATATGCAAAGGGCCTGTTGGGCTGGGAGCAAAACGTACGCGGATATTTTTATTCATGATTTACTTTTTTGAAGACGCAAAGATACAGATTTGAGGATTGCCTGAAAGATGTGGTGCAACAGATTCAACACAACAGCATTTTAAACCGAGAGGCAAAGTCCTGCAGAAAATTACTGCTTTGAACTTTGCCTCTTAATATTGTATTCTTCGCATGAAAGCGAATGAAAAGAATGTTTACCCTATTACCACCCCAAAAGCCATGCAAAAATAAGGGGCGCTACAATTGTGGCATCAGATTCAACTATAAACTTTGGGGTGTTTATATCAAGTTTTCCCCAGGTAATTTTTTCATTGGGAACAGCGCCCGAATAGGAGCCATAGCTGGTAGTTGAATCCGAAATCTGACAAAAATAGGCCCAGAATGGCACATCAGTCCACTCAAGATCCTGATACATCATCGGCACAACGCAAATAGGGAAGTCACCGGCAATGCCTCCGCCAATCTGGAAAAATCCTACGCCTTTTCCATCTGAATTTTTCCGATACCAGTCAGAAAGCCAAACCATGTAATCGATTCCGCTTTTCATGGTTGTAGATTTGAGTTCTCCTTTTATGCAATAAGATGCAAAAATATTACCCATTGTTGAATCTTCCCAGCCTGGGACAATGATTGGCAGGTTTTTCTCCGCTGCAGCCAGCATCCACGAATGTTTTGGATCAATTTCGTAGTATTGTTCCAAAACACCGGAAAGCAGCATTTGATACATATACTCATGCGGAAAATAGCGTTCGCCTTTATCTTCAGCGGCCTTCCAAAGCTTGAAAATGTGCTTCTGAAGTCTGCGGAAAGCTTCCTCTTCAGGAATGCAAGTGTCCGTAACGCGGTTAAAGCCATTTTCCAGCAGATCCCATTCATCCTGAGGACTCAGATCGCGGTAATGTGGAACGCGTTTATAATGGCTGTGCGCAACCAGATTCATGAGATCTTCCTCAAGGTTGGCGCCGGTACAGGAAATTATCTGCACTTTGTCCTGACGAATCATTTCGGCCAGAGAAATACCCAATTCGGCAGTGCTCATAGCTCCTGCAAGGGTGATCATCATTTTTCCGCCGGCATCCATGTGTGCTTCATAGCCTTTTGCGGCATCCATCAGCGCTGCAGCATTAAAATGCCTGTAATGATGCTGTATAAACTGTGAAACAGGTCCTTTTTCTTTCATTTCTTCAATTTTTTGCAAAAGTATTGATTTTCAATATATCTGATTAATCAACAGGAAAAATGTTATGTTTTTTGAGATAGTCAAAAATGATTTCCATATTCTCTTTAAGGTCGTCGGGCTTGAGTTTCAGCTGAGGTTGCTCCGGAATATCAAAAATTTCGTCCACGCCCGGGAAAAATGAAATTTGACCCTGATCAGCTTTTTCGTAAAGTTCAGGTTTGTTTTTGCGACAATAATCAAGGTCAGCATCCATATAAATGAGGTTGAATTTTTCTGGGCCTACAATTTCGGCAAGCTGCTGACGTATTTTCTCTTTTGGGGTTATGAATGAGCAAATTACGATTAAACCCTGTTCGTTCAAAATCCGACAAACATGGGCCACACGACGCATTTGTTCGGCACGGCCAGCAGGCGAAAAATCTAACTCACGTGTCAGACCTGAGCGAATTGTACTTCCATCCAAAAGCACTGCTGTCGCACCATGATCGAATAGCTGCCGCTCGAAGGTGTAGGCCAAAAGGTTTTTACCACTTCCGTGAAGCCCCGTAATCCAAAACGTAACACCCTTTTGTCGGTAACGCTTTTCAAGTTCATTCTTCCCAATCAAACTCTGTCCGCCATCAATCATTCGTTTGTTTTCAGGATCTACGATGCGCGAAAAAAGGTCGGAAGCGTTGAGTTTGTCTATGATCATGCCCACAGCACATGTGTTATGCGTGATTGGATCAATCAGAATAAAAGAGCCTGTGCTGTGGTTTCGGTGGTATGGGTCGAAGAAAAGCGGTTTATTTGTTGTGAGCACAACGCGGCCAATCTCATTGAGTGAAAGTGTGTTGCAATTACTTTGCTCAAAAGTATTTACATCAACACGATAGCTTATCTGGTCGATGCGTGCACGTGTTGTATTGGTGCTGTGTTTGATAAAAAACTGTGCATATGGATCCATATTGGTTTCATCCATCCAAACCATCATGGCTTCAAACTGACGTTCTGTTCTTGGAAGGTTGTGCGGATGCACGAGCATGTCGCCACGGGAAATGTCAATTTCATCCTCCAGCGTGATGGTAACTGATTGGGGTGGAAAGGCATAATCTGTTTCTCCATCTGAACCAATAACACTTGTGATACGGCTTAATTTGCGCGAAGGAAGCACCATAACTTCATCACTTTTGCGTACTATACCAGAAGCTATTTTTCCGGAAAAGCCTCTAAAATCGAGTGTTGGGCGCAATACGTGCTGCACAGGAAAACGAAAATCTTCAAAGTTTCTGTCAGAGCCCACATGCACACTTTCGAGGTAATTCAACAAACTTTTACCCTTGTACCATGGCATGAGGTCAGAGTTTTCGACTACATTTTCACCTCTCAGGGCTGAAAGTGGAATGAAGTAAATGTCGGGAATGGTGAGTCGTGTTACAAAGTTTTTGTAATCTTCAACGATTTGGTTGAAGACTTCTTCGCTGTAATCCATCAGGTCCATCTTATTTACAGCCAAAACCACGTGTTTTATACCCAGCAATGAAACCAAAAAAGTGTGTCTTCTGGTTTGGGTTATAACTCCCTTTCTGGCATCAATAAGAATAATGGCCAGATTGGCTGTGCTGGCTCCGGTGACCATATTTCTGGTGTATTGTTCGTGGCCGGGGGTGTCAGCGATGATAAATTTTCTTTTGTTTGTAGAAAAATACCGGTAAGCCACGTCGATCGTAATTCCTTGTTCGCGTTCGGCCTGTAAACCATCCAAAAGCAGCGCATAATCAGTAAATTCACCTGCATGACCAATGCGCTTGCTATCACGTTCGAGCGCCGAAAGCTGGTCTTCATAGATTTTTTTACTATCAAAGAGCAACCGGCCAATCAGCGTACTTTTTCCGTCATCAACAGATCCGGCGGTTAGTAACCGAAGCAGATCTTTCTGTTGATCCTCATCAAGGAAGGCATTTATATCTTTGAGTGTTGTCATTTTTATCGATGTTATTGTTTTCTCAGAGTGGGAAATTCAGGAATTGAAATGTTTTTCAAAAATATCCTTCTCGCTTTTTTTGCTCCATGCTTCCTTCCTGATCGAAATCGATTACACGTGTTGTGCGTTCACTTTTGGTGACTGTCATCATTTCTTCGACGATTTTTTCGATTGTGTCGGCATCGGAATCAATGGCGCCGGTGAGCGGATAGCAGCCGAGGGTACGGAAACGTACTTTGCGCATTTTCGCTTGTTTTGCCAATTCAGCTGGCATACGTTCGTCGTCGACCATGATCAAGTTGCCATCAACCTCAACAATGGGACGTTCTTTTGCAAAATACAATGGGACGATTGGGATTTTTTCAAGCCGGATATATTGCCATACATCAAGTTCGGTCCAGTTACTGATAGGAAAGACTCTGATTGATTCGCCTTTATGAACACGCGTATTAAAGATATCCCAAAGTTCAGGGCGCTGATTTTTAGGGTCCCACTGATGGAATCTGTCACGAAAACTGAAAATACGTTCTTTGGCACGGCTTTTTTCTTCATCGCGACGAGCGCCACCAAAAGCTGCATCAAACCGATGCTTGTCGAGAGCCTGAAGCAATGCCTGGGTTTTCATAAGGTCTGTATGCACTTTACTTCCATGTGTAAAAGGCCCTATTTCGGCTTTGAAACCTTCGAGATTGGATTCCACAATCAGCTCCCAGCCATTTTCAGCGGCATAGCGATCACGGAATTCAACCATTTCGCGGAATTTCCACTTACTGTCGATATGCATCAACGGAAAAGGCACTTTACCCGGATAAAAAGCTTTTTCGGCAAGTCTCACCATAACAGATGAGTCTTTTCCGATGCTATAAAGCATTACGGGTTTTTCGAATGAGGCAGCCACTTCGCGAATGATGTAGATGGCTTCGGCTTCAAGTTCGCGCAGATTATTAATGGTTAAATTGTTCATAAGGTAGAACTGTTCTGTTTTTTAACAAAGTGCAAAGTAAGCAAAAAACCGGCAATTATGCCGGTTTAGAATTGTATGATTTGTATGCTAAAAGTCAGTGAAGCTATAGTTGATTGTGTTTTTTCGGACGCAATGCCATAAATGAAGGGTTTTCCAAGTCCTGATTGTTATACGAAAGCTCAATGTCTTTGTTTTCCATCTTTACCACCCTGCCTCCTGCAGCCAACACGATAGCATGTCCGGCAGCAGTATCCCATTCTGAAGTAATTCCAAAGCGGGGGTAAACATCTGCATGGCTTTCAGCAATCATGCACATTTTGAGAGAACTGCCACGTGAAACAATTCGGATGCTGTCGTGTTCGTGTTTGATTTTATTAATAAAATCAGTGGTTTCAGGATTAAGATGTGAGCGGCTTGCCACCACGGTGTAATCATTGTCATCGCGTTCAAGAGGCAGTTTGATTCCGGCACGCTTCAAGTTTGCAACATCGCTGTTTGCCATTATAATGCCTTTCGCAAATTCAATTTTCCATGCGCCTTCGCTATCGCTGAAATATAAAATGTCATCGACAGGTGCATAAATAACCCCTAAGACAGGCTTTTTATCCGAAATCAGACCAATATTTACGCTGAATTCACCGTTTCGATTTACAAACTCTTTGGTGCCGTCGAGCGGATCAACGAGCCAGAAAGTTTCCCAGTTTTCACGAATATGAAAAGGGATGTGACGACCTTCTTCACTGATTACTGGCAAGCCTGTCTGATCTAATACACCTAAGATGATATCGTTGGCACGTGTATCTGCTATCGTGAGTGGACTGTTGTCAGTTTTCAGGTTTATGCTGAAATCTGTGGCATAAACCTCCATGATAGCATCACCGGCTTCAATAGCGACTTTGATAATTGTTTCGATGAAATGATCGTATTTCATAAGCTTAAATTTTCGTGTTAAAGTAAAGAGTTTATTCCCTTTCAGGGTTGATGATTGTTTTCGGTTAGCGTTTTTTATCCTACCTGTTTTCTGATGTCATGTACGATGTTGATGGAGGCGCGTGCATCCTCGAGGCCATAGCCAAATCCACCGAGGATATTTTTGTAGCTGACTGTATGCAGGTCAGTAAAGCCTTCGCTGAATTCAAATTCTTCGCCATCTATACTCAATGAACGGTAGGTGCTTTTGTTTTTCATTTTTACTTCATTGGGCAAAGTTTCCGCATTGATAGATAGAAACCAGCTTACATTGGCCCGTTGAAGCTTTAATTTGCCCGAAGCTCTGTCTGAAGTATAATTTGTCACAATATTTTCAGTCGGGTTCCCAAAAATCCAGGTAAGCATATCAAAAAAATGTACGCCAATATTGGTCGCAATACCTCCAGACTTTTCGTTATTTCCTTTCCATGAACGATGATACCACTTTCCGCGGGATGTAATATACTCGAGCTGAATATCGAAAACATGATTCAATGGCGTTTTCAGTACTTTTTCGCGCAGAGCCATAATAGCAGGATGATGTCTGAGTTGAAGGATGGTATATATTTTCTTTCCTGATTCGTTTTCAATTTCGGCAAGAGCATCGAGATTCCAGGGATTGAGCACCAGTGGTTTTTCGCAGATTGCATGTGCTCCATTGCGCAGGGCAATGCGAATATGTGCATCGTGAAGGTAATTGGGCGAACAAATGCTTACGTAGTCAACTTTGTTGGTAACAGTCCTTCTGAGCTTGTCCAGATGCCTGTCAAAGCGTTCAGGTTCAGTAAAAAAATGTGCGCTTGGGAAATAACTGTCAATAATGCCAACGCTGTCGAAGGGGTCAAGCGCAGCAACAAGATCATTGCCTGTATCTTTAATCGCTTTCATGTGGCGTGGGGCAATGTAGCCTGCAGCGCCAATAAGGGCAAATTTGTGTAGAATATTATGTGTCATTCAGCAACCTTTTGATAAGGATTAATTCTATAAGTACAAAAGTAAGCAAACTGTGTGCAATGTAAGGAAATAGGTGTTCAATCAAAGTTGGTTTCAGCAATATTTTTTTTAACCTCTCTGGCAAGATAGGCAGAGTAGTCGCGCTTTTCAGGCTTATATTCCATATCGGAAAACAAATTGCTTGTGATAAGAAAATCTGCTGTTGATCTGTTGCAAGCTGTTGGTACATTATACAGCACGGTCATCCGAAGCAGCGCCTTCACATCAACATCATGAGGCTGACTTGTCATTGGGTCCCAGAAAAAGATCATGAAATCAATTTTTTCTTCAGCTATTAAAGCCCCCATTTGTTGATCACCGCCAAGTGGGCCGGATTTAAGCGCTGTTACATTATCAAGAACCTGAGAAATTAACTTGCCTGTTGTACCAGTTGCAAATATTTTATGTCCGTCAAGTTTTTCGCGGTTGTGTTCCACCCATTCTACCATGTCTTTTTTGCGACTGTCATGGGCAACAAGAGCTATGTTTTTAATCATGATTTTCGATTGAATGTTTTTGCAAAGATCAACAATTTTAAGGCATTTCAAAAACGCCGTACTCTTTGGAGTTGATTCAGAAAAACTGTTTTAATGAAAAAGGAACCCCGAAGGATTCCTTTTCAAAGATTTTTTGAAGTTCTTAATGGCCTTCGCTACCAGTCATCTTCAGTTTATCACCTGTTTCCTCAACTACCTTGCGTAAAAATTGTTCGCTGTAGCCTGGAAATTTCACGTGTGGGTTTTGGTGTCCGGGATTTCTTGTTTTTACGTTGCCATCCATATATTTCATAAACAACTCCTGATAAAGGTTTTTATAGGAGTGAAATGTGCGGGTAACCTGATCTGTGCTGTAATCGGTGAGGAATGCAATTGCAGCATTTTTATCCTTTTCATAAATTTTTAATGCGGCAGCATCAACGGAAGATGTACGGTCAATAAACATTTTCTCAAGGCCATCGCGTACTACAACCACATCGGGCTGAATCATATTGTAGCGTGTGTATGATAAATTCGAAATCATATTGGTAATCCAGAAAAGTGATGTTTCAGACCATTCCATCATTTTTCCATTTCCACGTTCAATATGGTGCGGGTTGACAGTGAGGCTTGAATATAAAGGCATATAAACGCACGCATTTGCATCATCAACACCCCACCAGATGATTCCACCAATGGCATCGGGCAACCATGAGCGTGACTGAGAAATGAAGGAAAATCCTGTTTGCTGGGTTGCTGTGGCGCGCTCATTTACGTAGGTAATGCCATCAACTTTCCAGGTGAGCGGACGCCAGCGGTAAGGTACCTGGTGCGGACCAGCTCCAAAGTCCTGACTCATGTCAAGTTCAGTATCTTGCAAATAATCACGCATATACATCATCATATCATGAACAGAAATCTTCTTTTCAGGTTTTACCCAAAGCGGCATGCGGTTGGTGGCATATTTATTTGGGTTCGGACGACCATCTTCAAATTTGTCGTCATGACGAATCTGACCTTTTACATAATCCCAGTATTTGTCCATGCCATCAGTAACTTTATTGAACATTGTCCAAACGCGCATATCGCAAAAGCGTGCGCCGCCAAAATCAACCGGAGCATAGGTATCAGAAAAACTGAATTCAGTGTCATCACCAACAAACCAGCCTTTGCTGCGGGCAAAACTGATAGCATCATGGGAATAAACAACCTCTACATTGGTGTCAAAAATTTTATCAAAGCTTTTTGATGTGATTGAATGTTTTCCATCTGCGATGGGGAAGTTCATGATGCGTGCCTGATTGGCATGACCGCTCACATAACCATCGGGGATGCGCAAAGCTACCCAAACAGCGCCTTTATTGGCATTGAATTGTTTTTTTGTTTTTCGGTCAGTTTTCATATTGGTGCCTTTTCCAATAAGCTCCATAAACCATACTTCGTCTTTATCAGCTATACTGAAAGATTCACCTGAGCTGTAATAGCCATATTCTTCAACGAGTTCTGCCATTATCTTGATGGCTTCGCGGGCAGAGCGGGCGCGCTGAAGGGTAACATAAATAAGGCTTCCATAATCCATAATCCCAGTGGTATCAACCAGTTCAGTGCGTCCGCCATAGGTTGTTTCGCCAATGGCCACCTGAAACTCATTCATGTTTCCAACAACATTATAGGTTCTTGGGGCTTGTTTGATTTGTCCAAGATACTTACCCGTATCCCATTCATAAATGTCCATCATTGTACCTGCAGCATGTTCGCCGGCAGGCCAATGGTAAAGTTCTCCATATAAAACGTGCGAATCGGCGGCATAGGTAATCATTGTAGATCCATCTACCGATGCGCCTTTTGTTACAAGATAATTGGTGCAGGCTTTGCTGCTCATCGGGGCCAAAGCAACGATCATGATGGCCAGGAGAGCAATAAATGTCTTCTTCATAAAACTTGGTGTTTATTAATAATCATTAGATTCCGTCAACAAAAATAGGAGAATTTTTCGAAAAAAAAAGCTTTGACATCCCCTTTTAAGAAAGCGGCTGTTTCAAATCAATTGCCGGTGATTGATGTCTTCATCAAAAAAAATGAAAGATGAAGAATTGATTTCAACAATTCCCAAATATGCATCTTTATTGAAAAACACTTTAGATACCCAGAAGTTTTTTTGCTTCCTCGCGATCAATAATTAGCCGTTGTTTCAGGCTTTCAATACTGTCAAATTTCTCTTCATCGCGGATTCTTTCCATGAAACTGATGCAGATTTCGTCTCCGTATATTGTTTCATTAAAGTCAAAAATATTTACCTCTATCGTCAGGTCGTCATTGCCAATAGTTGGCCTGTAGCCAATATTACCCATTCCGGCATAGCGTTTTCCTTTGTGTTCGACATGGCAGGCATAAACCCCACAAAAAGTGATCAGTTTGAACTGAGGATCTGTTTCGATGTTGGCAGTGGGAAAGCCCATGTCTCTTCCCCTGGCATTGCCATGCACTACAGTTCCACATATTGTGTATTCATACCCTAAAAGGCGGTTGGCCTTTTTCACGTCTCCAGCTTCGAGGGCTTTGCGGATTTTTGTGGAACTGATGGCAATATTTTCCACATCCTGCGCTGCAATGCGTTCAACCTTAAAATGATATTTCTGGCTCAGGTCATACAACAGCTTAAAATCGCCCATTCGATTTTTTCCAAAATGATGGTCATAACCAATCACAAGGCGAGCTGGTTTAATTTTCTCTACAATATATTCTCTGATAAAAGTTTCGGAGTTGGTGCGTGAAAACTCTTTTGTAAAGCGAATGATAATCACATGGTCGATGCCTGTTTTTTCGAGAATCTGAAGTTTTTTTTCCTGTGTAGTGATGAATCTCAGGCTGGAACTATCGATGTTGAGCACAAGGCGTGGATGTGGATGAAATGTTATCACCACCGTCTGTCCGCCGATTTCCTTTGCATCCTGAATCATCTTGCGGAAAATAGCCTGATGCCCAAGATGTACCCCGTCAAAAGTGCCTACGGTAACGATAGCATTTTTAACCGCTACAAAACTTTCTATGTCGTGGTATATTTTCACCGTGCTAATCTAAAAATTTATTTTTAATCAGCCATGCAGCGATCTGAACGGCATTGGTTGCAGCTCCTTTTCGCAGGTTGTCGGCAACTACCCAAATATTCAATCCATTTGGCACACTTTCATCCCTACGGATGCGTCCTACAAAAACATCATCTTTGTCAAAAGCAAACAAAGGCATTGGATAAAGATTTTCAGAAGGATTATCCAATACGGTTATTCCATCACTATTTTCTAAGATAGCTCTCACATCCTCAATACGATATTCGCGTTCAAACTCAATGTTAACAGCCATTGAGTGGCCGCCTGAAACAGGCACCCTCACAACAGTTGCAGTGATTGCAATTTCTGGAGCTTCCATAATTTTTCGGGTTTCAAAAACAAGTTTCTGCTCCTCGCTGGTATAGCCGCTTTCATCAAAGTCACCTCCATGTGGAATAAGGTTCATATGGATCTGATGCGGATATGCTTTCTTTCCGTCAAATTGTCCGTTTTGTTCATTTTCGAGCTGACTGACACCAATAACGCCACTTCCGGAAACGGATTGATAAGTTGAAATTACCAGCCTTTTAATGCCATAAGCTTGGTATAATGGGGCAAGCGCCATGACCATTTGTATGGTTGAACAATTGGGGTTGGCAATGATCCGATCTGTTTTTTTAATCACATGTGCATTCACTTCAGGCACAACAAGTGGTACATTAGGATCTTTTCTCCAAGCAGAACTATTATCAATCACAGTTGTTCCAACAGCTGCAAAAAGAGGTGCCAACGCGAGTGAAGTTGAGCCACCTGCAGAAAAAAGGGCTATGTGAGGTTTCATTGCAATAGCCTCTTCAGCTGTAACAACAAGACAATTTTTACCATTGAATAAAACAGTTTTTCCAGCTGATTTGGCTGAGGCAACTGGAATTAATTCAGATACTTCCATCTTTTGCTCTTCGAGTACACGGAGCATTTTTTGTCCAACCAATCCGGTGGCTCCTACAACAGCTATTTTCATTGATTCTTCAGAGTCTTAATTTTTTTCTACATTTACACTTTCAACGCGGTGCAAAAATATAAAATAATGAGGCGCTTACTTTTGGTTTTTCTATTTATTCCACTTCTGCTGAACGCACAGCTTTTCGAAGACTTCAGCGATGGTGATTTCACCCAAAATCCTGCATGGACAGGAACGGCTGAAAAGTACATTGTTAACAGCAGTTTTCAGCTGCAACTGAATGCTTCGGAGGCCGGAACTGCCTGGCTCAGTACACCATACAGCAATCCCGGTGGGAATGTGGAATGGCGTTTTTGGATCAGGCTTAACTTCGCTCCTTCGGGAAGTAACTACAGCGATGTTTTTCTTGCAAGTGATCAAGCTGATATCAGCGGGCCTCTCAATGGCTATTTTTTGCGCTTCGGAGAAGCCGGTAGCCTGGATGCTATTGAACTTTTCAAAAGGCAGGGAACACAAAACACAAGTATTTGCCGTGGAACAAACGGCCTTGTTGCAGCTGCTTTTGCAATCCATATAAAGGTGGTCCGCACTGCGGAGGGGCAATGGACTGTTTATGCTGACCAAACGGGATCAGGAATTTACACCATTGAAGCATCAGGATCTGACAACACTTTTAATCCGGGAGGTCACTTTGGTTTCTTGGGTCAGTTCACAATAAGTAACAGCACACGAATGTATTACGATAATATCTTTATCAATCAGGAAATTATCGACAACGAACCTCCCCTGCTGATAAGCGCAACAGCTACTGACCCGTTTTCAATCCGGTTGGTTTTTAATGAAGCAATAAGCTCAGCTAACTTGCTAAATGTTGCTAATTATGCTATTGACCAGGAAATAGGAAATCCAGCATCAGTTGTTCAAGGTGCTACGGCGGCTCAGGCAATTTTGCAATTGGCTGCTCCTTTGGATAACGGCAGGGTTTACAACCTCAGCATTAGCAATATAGAAGATTTGGCAGGAAACCTAATGCCCCAGACAAATGTTCAGATCAGCTATTACGAAGCGCAATCAAACGATGTTGTGATTAATGAAATAATGGCCGACCCAAGCCCCGTTGTTGGTTTGCCTGAATGGGAGTTTATTGAACTTTTTAATAATTCCGACATACCCATCAACCTCAACAACTGGAAGTTAATCATTGGCACAGGTGAACGTATTATCGGTTCAGTACAAATTGCACCTGGTGGGTTTGTACTTCTGGCCCATGAAAATGCAAGACCATCCCTTGAGTCGTTCGGATCGTTTTTTGGTTTCAGCAGTTTTCAACTAACCAATTCCGGTGCCTCTCTAAGCTTGATCAGCGATAAAGGCATACTCATTTCAACGGTTTCATACTCAGATACCTGGTATAACGACACCAAGAAAAAAGATGGAGGATGGACTCTTGAACAAAAAGATCCGACAAACCCTTGTGGCGGACGTAACAATTGGACTGCCTCCAATCATCCAGGTGGTGGTACACCCGGACAGGTAAATTCTGTTTTTGCAATCAGCGACGCACGGCCAAAGCCAGAAAAAATGAAGCTTGTTTCAGAAAAAATCATTCAAATTTGGTTCGATCAACAAATGGATCAGGTGAGTCTGAGCAATGTAACAGCATATACCCTTTCGCCGGGCAATCAGAATCCTGAGTCGGCTCAAATCAATCCAGCCGATCCAACTTTTGTTGAGCTTATTTTTGCTGAACCTTTTGCGATGGGGACAATTTATGAGCTATCTATCAGTCCGCAGGTGCTCAATTGTGCCGGAAGGCCTGTTTTACAAGGAACTATGATAAATTTTGGTATTCCTTTTCCTGTTGAGCCAAATGATCTTGTCATAAATGAGATTTTGTTTAACCCTTACAACAATAGCAATGATTTTGTTGAAATTTATAACCGCAGCAACAAAATTATTGATTTGGAAAGCATTCGTCTCGGCGCAGTCAGGCAAACAATTCCCAATCCTCCAGACACCACTTTGCGTGATATCATCAGCAGCACAAAGCTCATTATGCCAGGCACATATATGTTGCTGACAGTTTCAACGGCTATGGTAACAAACTTTTATTTTTCACCTTCAACGGATAATTTTGTTGAAATGACACAATTTCCGGTTTATCCGAATGAATCTGGAACCGCAATATTGGTTTCAAAAACAGGCCAGGTAATTGATGCCTTCAGTTATCATGAAAAAATGCATTTTCCTTTGCTCAATTATGTGAAGGGTGTATCACTTGAACGAATTTCGGCTGACCGCCCCTCTTCTGATAAAAACAACTGGCATTCGGCGGCAGAGACAGTGGGTTTTGCTACGCCAGGTTATCAGAATTCTGTTTTCGTAAAAGACGAAACCAGCGAAGGTGAATTAACCGTTGATCCGGAAATTTTCTCACCTGACGGCGATGGGCGTGACGATGTAACAAGCATACGCTATCGTTTTGAAGAAGCGGGCTACACATTAAACATTCATATTTTTAATGCTTCAGGCCAAAAAGTCAGACACCTTGTCAAGAGTATGCTCGTGGCTCAGGAAGGAGCTGTTAGTTGGGATGGTTTGGATGAAAGTGGTCGTAAAGTTCCAGCCGGCATCTATGTAATTCATGCTGAAGTGTTTAATTTGGCTGGAACCGTAAAAGGATTTAAAAGAGCTGTGGTGGTTGCAACACGTTAAAGTGCTTCATGGGATATTTACCCTTAGATCAGAAATGGCTTAAAGCTGCAGTGATAGGAAGTGTCTGGGCTGCCTTTGAAATTATTGCAGGTAGTTTTCTTCACAATCTGCGCATCCCTTTTGCAGGAATGTTTTTGGCTTCGGCGAGTGTATTTCTGCTCATTGCCTTTTTGCACTTATGGAATGAAAAAGGAATTATTCTGCGGGCCGGTATCATCTGTGCATTGATGAAATCTATTTCGCCCAGTGCAATCATTTTTGGACCAATGGTTGGGATTTTTATGGAAGCCCTGATTATTGAAGGCACAACGCGCATCCTGGGCCGAAATATTTTCGGTTTTCTGATTGCAGGAGGGCTGGCTGTTTTTTGGACATTAGTGCAGAAAATCTTAAACCTTCTCATTCTATATGGTTTTGATCTGTTGCGCATTGCCGATGCCTTGTACCAGTATCTTATTAAGCTTACGGGTATTAATGCAATAACTTTTGAGGCGTTATTTGGCATAGCCGGGCTTTTCTATTTTCTTTTTGGAATGACTTCAGCCGGCCTTGGTATTCTTACAGGTAGGCGCTATCTGAAAAACAAAAAACTTGATTTTGATTCAATTGAACTTGAAAAAGTGAGTGAGCCTTTTGGAAAAGATCATACGCAAAAATATGCTTTCAGAAACCTTTTGCTGATTATCCTCGTCATCGTTTTGAGCCTATTTCTGATCAATAAAAAACTGCATCTTGCAGCATTGCTGACTGGAATCGGATTCATCGCTTTTTGTATGAAAAATTACAAAGGTGCCATGCGCAGGCTTCGAAAACCTGGTCTTTGGATTCAATTTGGAATAATTACACTTGCAGCCGCATTTATCTGGGAATGGATATCAACAGGTAACTACTTTTCTGTCAGCGGATTACTGGTTGGGCTTGAAATGAATTTCAGAGCGATAATTATCATTTTTGGTTTTTCTGCCATTAGTGTTGAACTTAGAAATCCATTCATAAAAGCAATTCTTTATCGCAATGGATTTTCTAAATTATATGCATCGCTAAATCTTTCATTTTCAGCTTTGCCATCAATTATTTCGCAGCTGCCACGCCCAAAAGCACTTATACAAAATCGTCAGGGAATAGTTTTTCAGCTTTTGGCTCAATCAGAAATGTTGCTGGAAAAATTTATTTCACAAAATTCGCAACCCAAAATATTCATAATAACTGGTGAAATACATCAGGGGAAAACAACTTTTGCTGAACAGTTGATTTTAAAGCTATCGGAAGCTGGTTTCAAATGCGGAGGATTTCTTTCGTTGGGGACAATGGCTAATGGGACAAGGAATTCCTATACGTTGCAAAAAGTTGGAGCAAATGAAAATGTTCCTTTGGCCTCAGCTTCACAAATTGAAGGATGGAACAAATTCCGCAGATTCTGGTTCAATCCTGAAGCATTTCGGAAAGGAAATGCATGGATTGATCAAGCATTGGGTCAAAACTGCGGTTGCATTTTTATTGATGAAATTGGCCCAATGGAACTTGAGGGCGAAGGATGGAGCCAATCGATCGAATTATTGGCCGGTAAAAAAGAAATCCTGCAATTTTGGATAATTCGTAAAACTTTGGTTGAAGAGGCTGTTAAAAAATGGAATCTGATTGATTTTAAGGTGCTTCAACTTGATACAGTATCAACCAACGATTTGCTTGAAATCATTTGTTATCAGAAAAAAATGATGTGAAATCAACATTCCCGATGAATATGTTGTAACTTTGTTAATCCAATCACTAAAAAAATAATAACTATGAAAAATCTATTAAGATTAAGTATTCTGATTCTTTTTGTCAGCGTGATATTTTCGGGCTGCGAAAAGATAAAAAGCCTTGCTGATGTAACATTCGAAGCTGAATTTTCCACTGATCTTCCGGTTCAGATTCAACCTACCAGCCTCAAAGCTGATATAAACGGTACGTTCTTTGAAACAGCCACAATTGATCCGCTTTCGGATACTGAATTTGCAAAGTATGCAGAAAAGATTAAAAAAATTGAAATTATTGAAGCCACCGCCGAAGTTATTTCGATCAATCCTTCTCCGATTATGCTGCTTTCAACCAATCTTACAGCAAGCGCAACAAACTTCACTTCAGCTGAATGGAGTTTTGCAAACGAAAGTCTGACACAAGGCAAGAAACTCACGCTTGGAAACGAAAATAATCAGTGGACCAATCTCCAGAAGATTCTCGACGACAAAGCTGTTTTTACGGTGACACTCCAAGGACAGGCAGATGTTGATCAGGCTAATTTTACGCTCAGAGTTAAATACAAAACCAAGATTACAGCAAATCCGCTTTAACATCTGGTTAATAAAAT
Organism: Bacteroidales bacterium; assembly: GCA_030683155.1. GTDB lineage: Bacteria > Bacteroidota > Bacteroidia > Bacteroidales > F082 > JALNZU01. The sequence continues at coordinate 39,817 of JAUXMV010000065.1, read as the reverse complement.
TAAAAATGCACGCAGCAAAAAAGCTGCGTGCATTTTTTTTCAGCCAAAATTGAATTGAAAACAATTTGCGCTGAATCAGATTTCTTTTATGATTCCTTTGACGCGATAAAGCTGCTGAAATCAATAAAATCATTTATTACAACTTCCACAGTCTGGCGTTTGTTGCCATCCTTATCCTCCCAGTTGTTTGTAGTTAATTTGCCGCTAACAGCAATATAATGTCCTTTTTTCACAGATTTTTCAATCCTTTCGGCCACTTTGCCCCAGGCTACCAAACGATGCCATTGGGTTTCTTCGACTTTCTCGCCCTTGTCATTTAAGTAGGACTCACTCGTTGCCATGCTAAATCGCGCCACCTTGCGATCGCTGCCAAAAGTTTTTACTTCAGGGTCTGCACCTGTGTTTCCAATCAGTTGTACAGAGTTTTTTAATGTTGTCATGATTTCAAGTTTTTAAGGGTTAATATTTTTTGAATGATTGACGAGGCAAAATTATATCGGCTTGATAAGGTTAGTCGGATAGTTACCGGGTAGTTACGGATATAAGCGGTATTATCCGTTTATCAACGAATAAAGTATTGATTTTATGATCTTTATAAAATTTTCGAAATACTGTTCCAAAAAGATGCATGGGAACTTTATTTGTATGATATAGCGCTTTAATAAAGAGTAAAGCCGCCTATTTGGTTAAATATGCGGCTTTTAATAAATTTTCCAAGTCAATTCAGTTGATGAAAAGTCTATTCGTAATTTGGTTTTATATCCTTTACATTCAACTGCAGGTTAGTTTTTCCCTGCCATTCGTTTTCCTCCAGATGGTAACAAATGCTGAAAGGTACACCACTTTTTATGGCATCGTATTTATCCCCTTTCTGAAAGGCAATTCCAGAAAATGGTTCACTGCGTGAATCAATTTGAATGAGTTCAAGTTTCAGATGGTTTTTGCCGACAATGCGCGAACGACCAGAGTCAATGATATTATCTGTTCTGAAGACAGGCGATAAATTTCCAGGGCCAAAAGGAGCAAACTGCTTCAATATCCGCATGAATTTTGGGGTAATATCGCTAAAATTAAGGTAGGTATCAATCTCTATTTCAGGCACCAAAATCTCATCTTTGATTGTATTGCTTACAAAATCATTGAATTTCTTTTTGAATAATTCAAGGTTTTCTATTTTGAGTGACAAGCCTGCTGCATATTTATGGCCGCCAAAGTGCTCCAGTAAATCTGAACAGTGATCAATTGCATCGTACACATCAAAATGCTTGATGGAACGTGCTGATCCCGTAATAAGATTATTGGATCTGGTAAGGATAATAGTTGGACGATAATAGGTATCTGTAAGTCGGGAAGCCACAATTCCGATAACGCCCTTATGCCAGTTTTCATTGAAAAGTACGGTGCTTTTTGCATCTTTCTGATCATTGTTGTTTTCGATCATTGCCAAAGCTTCTTCCGTTATCTGATTGTCGAGACTGCGCCGTTCGGTATTGAGATCATTAATGGCGTGCGCCAGCTTATCGGAATGACTCATTTTATCGGCAAGGAGCAATCTTACTGAATCACAAGCACTTTCAATACGGCCTGCGGCATTTATACGTGGGCCAATCAAAAAAACCAGGTCGCTTATCGACAACTCTTTGTTGAAAGCTAAGGGCAACTGATCTGTTTGTGTTTCTCTGCGCAGCACTTGCGAGTATCTAAGCACTGATTCCAGTCCCGGACGTGGAGCGCTATTGATAAGCTTCAGGCCGTAGTATGCCAAAAACCTGTTTTCGCCAGTGATTGGAACAATGTCGGCAGCAATACTAATTGCAACCAAATCGAGATACTGCAACAGGGTGTCGAAGGCTTCATTTTGTTCTGAAGCCAGTGCAGAAATAAGTTTAAACCCAACGCCACAGCCACTCAGCTCTTTGAAAGGATAAGTACAATCCAGACGTTTTGCATCAAGAACAGCAACGGCATCGGGCAATACATCACCCGGCCTGTGGTGATCGCAAATGATGAAATCAACATTTCGTTCGTTTGCATACTTGATTTTCTCTACTGCTTTAATGCCACAATCAAGGGCAATAACCAGATTGAAGCCATTATCGGCAGCGTGATCGATTCCCTTGTATGAAATTCCGTAACCTTCTTCATAACGATCAGGAATGTAAAACTCAATCCTTTTTTTGAAATATTTTTTGAGGTAGGAATAGACCAGCGCTACAGAAGTTGTTCCATCAACATCATAATCGCCATAAATAAGTACTTTTTCACTCTTTTCGATTGCCCGCAAAACACGTTCGACTGCTTTATCCATATCTTTCATAAGATAAGGATCATGCAGCTGTTCAAAATCGGGTCTGAAAAACTTTTTTGCTTCTTCGAAAGTTGTAATATTGCGTTGGGCGAGTAAAGTGGCAATGTTGAAGTCGACCGACAGCACCTCCATCAGTTCTCGTACGACCTCAATATCACCTTGTTGCTTAACTATCCACCTGCTTTCCATCAACTTCTTGTTTAATTTGTAAAGATAAAAATAAACTCCGCAATTCAACAGGTTTTTTCTGTATGTCAAAGCTAATTTACATAGTGTTGATATACAGTTATTTACGACATTAGCGAAAAGCTATTTTCTTCTTAAAGACAGCCTAATTCTCTTTAAAGAAAACTCAATCTCATTAAAGAATTTCTGATGCTCGAAAGGAATCTCAGCTTGTCAGGATTAAAAACCTGAGCGCATTGCCTCCACCGGATCAAGCCGGGAAGCTGTCCATGCCGGAATAAAGCCAGATATCAATCCAATTAAACCGGAAACAATTAACCCAAGCAAAATGTTTTGTAATGACAGCACCAATGTAAAACTTGTAAAATTGCTAACCATTACACTCATTGTCAGCACGATAAGAAGCCCTACAATACCACCCATAATTGAGAGAAAAACTGCCTCAACGAGAAACTGGAGCAAGATGAAATAATTTTTGGCCCCAAGGGATTTTTGGATTCCGATTTGACTTGTGCGCTCCTTCACCGAAACAAACATGATATTGGCAATTCCAAAACCTCCCACAAGAAGGGAAAAACCTCCGATAATCCAACCAACAATAGCAATCACACCAAAAAGCTGATCGAAAGATTTATTGATAATGTCCATCTGGTTTATGGCAAAATTATCCTCCCCTGAAGGTTTTATTTTTCTGATGGATCGCATAATACCAGTAAGTTCATCAAGCAGCTCTTCGTTGTTTACACCAGGTTTGGCTTTTACAACTATTGAGGTTCCCCTGTCACGGATATCGATTACATTACGGGCAAAATTGATCGGAATTATTGCAGATTTATCATTTGAATTGCCAAAAATATTCTCTCCCTGCTTTTTCATCAGTCCAATAACATCCATTCTCAAGCCAAAAACCTTAAGCGTTTTCCCAATCGGATCTGTGTTAGGAAACAATGCCTCAGCCACTTCGGCACCAATGATAATTACATTTCGACCAGATTGTGATTCCAATGGCGTGAAGTACCTCCCTGCTTCAAGGTCAAAAGGCATCACATCAACATAATCGTGCGAAACGGCGTTGATTGAAACATTGTCGATGGAGATCGTGTTGAAGGAAATATTTCTGTTTGTTCCCACCATAAAAGCAAATGCCTGAGCAGCATTACTGCGCTTTTCAAGCTCTTGCATCTCATTTAGCGATGCTTCAGGACGTTGCCAGTATTTCCACCATGGATAATCAGAGCCTCCAGCCATCCAAGGCCATTTCTGAATAAATAAAACATTATCGCCAAGCGAGTTAATATCATCTCTGATTGCTTTTTCAAGGCTGTCAAAAACTGAAAATACCGATATAATCGAAAAAATTCCGATGGTGATGCCAAGCAACGACAAAATAGTCCTCACCTTGTTCACAAAAAGAGCAACCACTGCAAAGCGGAAACTCTCACTGATAAGTCGTACAATTAATAACATGTCTGTAAAATGTATTTTTCAATGTAAAAGTAATCAATCATCGAATTAAACATAATTTTAATTGCAGCACATGTCCTTTTTTAATAATCTTGCAAATTCATTCACCTTATAAATCAACGTTTTGAAAAAGATTCAAACTGCCTTAATTTCTGTCTTTTACAAACAAGGGCTAGACGAAATTGTTGCATACTTGCAACAAAATAAAGTAAAAATTTACTCAACCGGCGGCACATTCGACTTTATCAACCAGCTTGGATGTCCGGTTGAAAAGGTTGAATCACTTACCGGATATCCATCTATTCTTGGAGGAAGGGTAAAAACACTACACCCAAAAGTGCTTGGAGGAATTTTGGGAAGAACAAGCCTCGAAAGTGATCAGAAAGAAATGCTTGAATACGATATCCCTGCTTTCGATTTAGTGATTGTTGATCTTTACCCCTTTGAAGAAACTGTCGCAAAAACAGATAACAAGGACGAGATCATCGAAAAGATTGATATTGGCGGGATTTCTCTCATTCGTGCAGGAGCCAAAAACTTTGAAGAAGTCCTTATCGTTGCTTCATCAAGCAATTATAGCGAATTGTCTGAGCTGCTGAAGAACCAGCAATGTGCCACGAGTCTCAGCGACAGACAACGGTTTGCCGCTTATGCCTTTGGCGTGAGCTCACACTATGATTCAGCGATATACAACTGGTTCAATGAAAGCGATAAAAATTTACGTATCAGCAGCAACCATAAGCAAACACTCCGTTATGGAGAAAACCCTCATCAAAAAGGCGTTTTTCACGGTGATCTTTCGCAGGTTTTTGAGCAACTGCATGGTAAAGAATTGTCCTATAACAACCTGTTGGATCTTGATGCCGGGCTGAATCTTATGGGTGAATTTGACGAGCCAACTTTCGCTATACTGAAACACAACAACGCCTGCGGACTAGCCAGCAGAGAAAGTATTTCGGATGCCTGGGAGGCCGCTTTGGCAGGCGATCCTGTTTCGGCTTTCGGCGGGGTGCTCATCAGCAATACAAACATTGATTTTGAAACAGCCGAAATGGTAAACAAGCTGTTCTTCGAATTGATCATTGCACCTGATTTTGAAGAAAATGCACTGAAACTGCTCAGTTCTCGAAAAAATAGAATAATTTTGCGCAGAAGGGCAGGAATGTTTCCAGCTAAGCAAATCAGAACAATTCTCAATGGATTTCTGGAGCAGGAAAGGGATTTACATACTGAAAAGGCTGTAGATTTCAAACTTGTGACCCGCTTGAGTCCAACAGAAAATGAGATTAATGATCTTATTTTTGCGAACAAAATTGTGAAACATACCCGCTCCAATGCAATTGTTTTGGTAAAAAATAAACAATTGGTGGCTAGTGGTATTGGTCAGACATCAAGGATAGACGCACTGAAACAGGCGATTGCAAAGGCAGCAGAATTTGGCTTCAATTTGCAGGGTGCCGTAATGGCTTCAGATGCTTTCTTCCCTTTTGCTGACTCGGTAGAGGTTGCTGCCAACGCAGGCATCAGCGCAGTTATCCAACCTGGAGGCTCTGTGAGAGACCAGGATACAATAGACTTCTGTGATGAAGCCAACATGAGTATGATTTTTACAGGAACAAGGCATTTCAGGCATTAAAGCAGAAATAACACAATTAAAGATATGGGTCTATTCTCATTCCTCAACAAAGAAATCGCAATTGACCTCGGGACGGCCAACACCATCATCATTTATAATGATAAAGTGGTTGTCGACGAGCCTTCAATTATTGCCATAGAGCGCAACACCGGCCGCATAATCGCTGTTGGAAAAAAAGCCATGATGATGCATGGTAAAACACACGAAAACATCAAAACAATCCGTCCACTTCGTGATGGCGTTATTGCCGATTTTCAGGCTGCCGAGCATATGATGCGCGAGATGATCAAAATGATTGGCATCAAAAACCGATTTTTTCCTCCGGCATTGAAAATGGTTATTTGTATCCCATCAGGTATTACCGAAGTAGAAGAGAGAGCCGTTAAAGATTCTGCTGAGCAAGCCGGCGCTAAAGAAGTCCGTTTGATTCACGAGCCTATGGCCGCCGCAATCGGTATTGGCATCGATGTGCTTGAACCCACCGGAAATATGATTATTGATATTGGTGGTGGCACGAGCGAAATTGCTGTAATTGCTCTTGGCGGTATCGTAAACAATAAATCTATCCGTATTGCCGGCGACGACTTCAATGCTGATATTGAAGAATATATGCGCAAGCAGCACAATATCAACATCGGCGAACGTACCGCTGAACGCATCAAGATTGAGGTTGGTGCAGCACTTCCACAGATTGACAACCCACCGGATGAATTTCCAGTGCATGGAAGAGATATGCTTACCGGAATTCCAAAAGAGATAAAAGTAAACTATACTGAAATTGCACATTGTCTTGACAAAAGCATCTCAAAGATTGAGGCGGCTGTGCTTAATGCCCTTGAAATGACACCTCCCGAACTTTCAGCTGATATTTTCCGTACAGGAATTTATCTTGCTGGTGGTGGTTCACTTTTGCGAGGCCTTGATAAACGACTTCAGCTGAAAACAAAATTACCAGTGCATGTGGCCGAAGATCCTTTGAGGGCTGTAGCGCGCGGAACAGGCATAGCATTGAAGAATTTTGATAAGTTCCCGTTCCTGATTAAATAGATTCAAGAAAGGAGTCCAGGTAAAACATGTATAACCTGATACGTTTTTTGCAAAAACACAATTTCGTATTGCTATTTGTGTTGCTTGAGATCGTTTCGGTTATCATGCTGACCCGCAGCCACACCTACCATCGTGCTGCGGTGAGCCATACTACCAATCAGATTGCCTCGCGCCTATACGAGATTAATTCATCGATAACAGCCTACTACTCGCTTAAAAACGCCAATGATCTTTTGCGCACTCAAAATGCTGAACTTTTAGCCCGATTGGCGCAAATGGAAACATCAATACTTCCTCCTGACACATTGCCTGGAGATGTAGTATTCGACTTCTTACCTGCCCGTGTGATAAAAAACACCACGCATTTGCGCAATAATTATATCATTATCAACAAAGGCAGGCGAGATGGGGTGGCAAAAGACATGGGTATTATCGACCCTGAAGGAGTTGTTGGCATCATTATTAGTGTTTCGGATCGCTATGCAAGTGCAATGTCGCTGCTTCACAAATATGCTACACTCAGCGTGAGATTCAAAAACAACGATCAGATTGCTAATCTGAACTGGAAAGGCGGCGACTATCGATTTGGGGAAGTTGTGGATATTCCAACCCATGTGATACTCCAAAAAGGGGATACAATCGTTACAAGCGGGCACTCATTTGTGTTTCCTGAAAACCTTGTTGTTGGTACAATAGAAGAGTTTATACAATCTGAAAGAGGGAACCTTAATTCAGCCAGAATACGCTTTGCTGTTGATTTTAACAAAGTGCGCAATGTGTATGTTGTGAAAAATTTTCACAAAGAAGAGTTGAATTCATTATCAAAAATAAAAACCAATGAGTAACCTTCTGACCAACATATTGAGATTTGTCGGACTGATACTTTTACAGGTTTTAGTACTTAACAACATTCGGCTTGGTGGCTATATCAACCCCTTTGTTTATATCCTTTTTGTAATGATGCTACCGTTTAGTTTGCCAGGGTGGCTGTTGCTGTTATCCGGTTTTGGAACAGGGCTTGTTATGGATTTGTTTATGTCGACCCCGGGTTTACATGCCGGAGCAGGCGTTTTTATGGCTTTTATGCGGCCTTATGTGATTGAACTGGCAACGGGTTCAAAAGAGCCAGAAAACGTAAATATGCCAAGTCTCTCTCAGATGGGCCTTCGTTGGTGGTTCAGCTACACGTCAACCCTTGTTTTAATGCATCATTTTGCGCTCTTTTTTCTGGAGTCTTTTAGTTTTTCGCAGTTTGGCGGCACTTTGATGCGCATACTGTTTAGTGTAATGTTTTCACAAATAATCATTTTACTGCTTTCGTTTTTCTTCTTGCAAAAACAGAAGCGTTAGTTTCATTCATTTTTTGTTGAATAACATTTAACTTTGCTGCGACCAAAAATGAAAACAATATTTGATAGTTTTGCTTTTTACAATGTTAACCTTATAATTTTTTGAAAATGAAAAATCTTGTTTTAATAATCTTCGCGGCTCTATTCACGTTTGTGTCCTGCACGGACAAAAAGCAGCCTGCTGAAAAATTCAATGTATTTGTAAGCATCTCTGATTTTGACGGAAATCAGGTGAAAGTTCAACGACGTGTGGATGACGCATGGGTAACAGTGGATTCAGCGCTTGTTGAAGCTGGCATGGTGAAGCTTTCAGGTGAAATTCAAGGGCAGGAAATGTTATTTCTGAGCCTGCAGGATGTGCGTGGCAATGTTCCTTTTTTTGCCGAAGCAGCTGAAATCACTGTAAAAGTAGATCCTAATAACCTTCGTTCACCAGAGATAACAGGTAGCGCAGCACATCAGCGATACCTTGATTTCATGAATGAGTTCGATAAATATGATGAAATTCTTTTTCAGCATTATCAGGCTTATCGCGCTGCAGATGAAGATGGTGATACAACAGCAAAATCATTGGCCAATGATGCCTATGAACTAGCTGAAAAAGAAAAAAAACAATTCCTTGTGAACTATATCATGCAAAACAACAGCGATGTCGTTTCACATTACATCCTTTTTCGCAACTCATATCAGTTTGAGCTTGATGAACTGGAATCGATGGTGGTAAATTTTGATACTGAAAAGAATTCATCTTATCTCGATGGACTTATGGACAGAGTTCTTGTGTTGAAAAGTGTTGCAGTTGGAATGCCTTTCAAGGATTTTGAACAAGGAAATCAAAATGACGAGCCAATCAAGCTTTCATCAAAAGTTGGTACTAAACTATTATTGGTCGACTTTTGGGCATCGTGGTGTGCTCCCTGCCGCGTTGAAAACCCAAACATTGTTGCTGTTTATAACGATTACAAAGACAAAGGATTCGATGTTTATGGCGTTTCTTTCGACACCAACAAAGACAAATGGCTGGAAGCTATCGCGGCAGACAAGCTAACATGGACGCATGTTTCAGACTTAAAGGGCTGGGGAAATGAAGCCGGAAAGCTTTATGGTGTTCAATCGATTCCGCACAGTGTTCTTCTTGATGAAAACGGAACTATTGTCGCGAAAAACTTAAGGGAAGAAGCACTACGTGAAAAAGTTGCTGAATTACTGAAATAAAGTAAACCATCAAATACAATGTCGATGTTTTGTTGGAGGATATAAATTCTTCCATGAAAACATCGGCATTTTTTTGCTCTATAATCTTCTTTTATTTTTTTATAAATCTGCCTGTTAACACTTTATTGGTAGTGGAAATTTGCAAAAAATACAGTCCTGATGCAAGTTTGCTTATATCCAATTTTGAATCTGAAACCCAATTAACCAGCGTGCTAACTTCTTTACCCTGGTTGGAAAAAATCTTTATTGAAGCTCTTTGTAGTTTTTGACTGTTTTTTAAACTGATGTAGTTATCAGCAGGATTAGGAAAAAGGATTATCGATTCAGTCTTTTCTTCTGTCAAAATATTTTCAGGTATTCCAACAAAACCTGTTTTAAATATTTTATTGGTGCTGGTTGCAAAATATCCGGTAAGAGAATCAGCAAAAAAGACTTTTTTAATTGAATCCTTTGTAAAGGTGCTGTCTATTGTCCAATTTTGCCCTCCGTTAATTGTTCTTAGGATTAAACCACTATCGCCGGCAAAAAAACCAAAATCTTCATCCAAAAAGAAAACTGAATTCAATTTACGATTGTTGGAAGTTGTCAATTGATTCCATGTGACGCCTCCATCGGTTGTCTTATAAGCGCGGCCATTATTTGCAGCAAGATATCCGATCTGATCTGTTGGGAAATGAAGTTCCGAAAAACTATTCAACGAATCGCTCAAAACAAAGTTCCAGGTGGCAGCAGCATCAGTTGTTCTCATGCAAACATAATTTTGTAGCGTGTCTCTGCAAAAAAGGAAGCCTGTCGAATCGTTGATAAAATTGATATAGGAGGCATTCACAAAATTTTCACTGAAATCAATAATGCTACAACTGCCATGGTCTGAAGCCACTACTTGAAAATTAGGAGACCCCCCAACGCTGCGAAGATAAAAACCAAGATCTTCGCTTGGATAAGACAGTGCAATACCTAAATACATGCTGGTATTATTGGCAACCGTCGTCCATTCCGAGCCTCCATTAACAGTTTTATCGATCCCTAAAAAAGGACCATAGCCACTAAGTTTATATCCAATTGTATCATTAATGAATACCATATCTCTTATATAGTATTGGTTATAGTTACCTCCTTGAGAATAAACAAGCGTATTACTTTGCCAACCATTCACTGTTCGCATAATATCATAACTGGCATAATGTATTCCTCCGGCCGTGAGCCAGTAATATCCATTTTGTGCAGAGGTAAAACAGATTTTGCCCACATTAAAAGTCAGCGGAGGATATTGATACGATAAATCAGCCTTTAATTCCCATTGAGAAAACAAATTGTTAACGAACAATAACAATGTTAAAACCAAAGTTATATTTTTCATAAACACTGTTTTAAAAGGTCTACATCAGTTTTTGAAAAAATTGCCACCAACGGTCAGGCAATTCATCTTTCATCGCCTGATCATAATCTTCTTTTGAACAAGGCACATAATGGTGTCGTTCATACTTTTTACGGTCAGTTCGGCCGAAGCTCAGGTCAATCCACCAGCGGTCAGTGGTTTTGCTTCGCAGAAAAACAACAGGCTCTTCTTGTCCTTCAATGCGGACATTGTAGCGTGAAAAATCACTGTTTCCTATTGAAGGAATATCATTTGTGCGGTTGGCAACTCCATCAATAAAATACCATAATATCTGTGCAGCAAGTTCTGCGGCAATGCCTTCTCTATCGAGCGACGGATTATATTCAAACAATCCAAATGTTGACAATTTATCGCTCAGACCTGCATAACGTGCTATCCGGCAAGCCTCGTCGCCAGTGAAACCATTTGGTCCGGCATTTCCGTTTCCGGGTGCATCGGCAGCTCTTATCGCAGAGAGGTCAAAACTCAGAATATCAGCATTTCTAACCATAGGCTCAGCTTCTTCCATCCTCGACTTTACAAAACCAAGGCGATAAACATCAAACAACAAGCTTTTCATCAGATCAACTGCCATGCGGTCAACATAATAGGTTTGATATCCCAGATTGGTATAATTGAAAAGATAGTTTGGCTGATGCATAATTATTCTGCTCAGGTATGATTGCGCAGTAAACTCATCCTCCTCCTGACCCAAATCGAAAAGTGGATCAACCGAAACAATGTTTACCAACTGCCCAATGTTTTCGTAGGCCTGATAAAGAGCATAGGTCAAATCCTGACTTCCACCTATCACGATTGGAATAATTTTCATCCTGATCAAAGATCCCAAAACCTGGTTAAGAGCAAAATAAGTGTCATCGATGGTGTGTCCGGCACGTATATCACCGAGATCAGCAATTTTTAATTGGGGCCAATGATTAAAAAGTTGGTAAAATGCTTTCCTTATATGCTGTGAGCCTTCACTGCATCCCATGTTGTTTACTGCATTTCGTTCTTCACGCACGCCAATCAAAGCTATGCGCAATCCTTCAAGGTCAGGGAAATGACCTTTTTCAGTATAAACACGAATGGTTTCGGCCACTCTGTCTTGCCCGGGTCTTTTTTTGGCGTCCATTAAACTGACATCGACAGGTTCGAGGAACATATTAACTTCCATCACTTGCAAAGGGTATTGAAAGTGCGAAAATAGTGAATTATAGTATAAGCATGACAGCTGATTCAGACACAATTTTACATGTCTTTGCAATCATCCGGATAAAAACTTAAAAAGCCAATTACAACTTTAGAAATTTTCTATAAAAACCCTTCGGGATTGATAGTTGTTGAACCAAAAAACTATTATCAGTGTGTCAGCAACCGATAAGCCTGGAAATTACAAGACGCTGAATCTCAGAAGTTCCTTCCCCAATTTGCAACAAGCGCTGATCGCGATAAAAGCGCTCAACTGGGTAATCCTTCATCAGGCCGTAGCCTCCATGAATTTGAACTGCTTCGTCAGCGACTTCTTTTGCAATTTCGGAACAATAGAGTTTTGACATGGCAGCTTCGAGCGCAAAGGGACGGTTTTCGTCTTTTAACCAACAGGCTTTGTAAAGCAAGTTGCGGGCAAGCTCAATTTTCATCGCCATGTCGGCCAGCTTGAAAGAAATTATTTGAAATTTCGAGATAGGCTGTCCAAATTGTTTGCGTTCTTTTGCATAAGCCAGAGCAAGCTCGTATGCTCCCTGAGCTGCCCCCAAACCCATTGCAGCTATAGAGAGCCGACCGGCATCGAGTGTAGAAAGCATAATTTTTGATCCCTGACCTATCTCTCCCAATAAATTTTCCTTTGGAACTCTTACATCATCAAAGAAAAGCTCTGCTGTGTCAGAAGCGCGCCACATCATTTTGTTGTGCATTGCCCTTCTTGTGAAACCGGGAGTATCTTTTTCAACGATGATCGTGGTAAACTGTTTTTTACCATCGACATTGCCGTAAACAGCCTGTACTGTAGAACCAATACTTATTTCTGAAGCACCATTGGTGATAAATATTTTTGATCCGTTAATGATCCATTGGTCATTTTCAAGAATAGCCGTCGTTTTTGAACCGCGCGAATCGCTGCCGGCTCCCGGCTCAGTCAGGCCAAAACTCCATATGGCATCACCGGTACAAAGTTTTGGCAGAAATTTACTTTTTTGTTCTTCAGTGCCATAATAATAAATTGGCCCGATACCCAAAGAATTATGTGCTGCCAAGGTTGCAGCATGAGAGCCGTCAATACGTGCAAGTTCTTCAACAGCAATTATATACGATAATGTGTCAAGGCCTTGACCGCCATATTTCTCAGGCAGATACATTCCAAAAAGCCCTAAGTCGCCCATGCGTTTGGTGAGTGAAATTGAAAACTCAGCTTTTTCATCCAGTTCTTGCGCAACAGGCTTGATCTCACGTTCGGCAAATTCGCGAACGGTTTCTCTGATCATCTTATGTTCTTCGGTGAGGTCGAAATTCATGGTGTTTTTGTTTTGTTTTTAATCTTCAATTTCATTCAAATGGATCAGTTGTGTCTGATTGTCAACCATATCTCCTACTTTAACATTAATTTTCTCTACAATGGCTTTTCCTGGTGACACAATATTGTTTTCCATTTTCATTGCTTCTACAACAATTAAGATCGTCCCTCTGTTCACGGACTCGCCTTCTTTTACATTAATTTGGATAACTTTTCCCGGCATGGGTGAAAAAAGGTTTCCGTCACCTTCACCACCGGAAAGGTGAGCGTGGTCGAGACTGTTATTCAACTGATCGAGGCGTATCATGCGATGAATCAATCCATTCAATTGAACGATATGATAGCCTTCGGTATCTTCAGAAATAAAAGCAGTGTGCGGAATACTGTTGAATTCAAACTTCAAGTGACCACTTGAAAACGATCGCATCTGCAGCATACAGGCTTTTCCTGAAATCGTAACATTTAATTTCCCTTCAGCTATTTTGGTTGGTTCGATAGCGAAAATTTTACCATCAGCTTCAAGATCAAAACTCATGCTGTGGCGCCAGTAGCCAATTTCTTCCCAGATGTTGCTAACCCCTTCAAGGAAGTTTTTGTTAAAATCATGCAACAAAAAAGCAGCAATTGAAGGTGTTAGATTAGCTTCTGAATGTTTCAGTTCAATGCTTTCAAGAATTTCTGCTGTGGCTTGGTCACAAAAACCTGTGCTTATTTTGTTGTCGATAAACTTTGGGTGATTGAGCAACTGCTGCAGATAAAGGATGTTCGTCTGAATGCCATGAATTGCGTACATTTCGAGTGCTTTGGCAGCACGTTGCAGGGCCAGATTTCGTGTTTCGCCCCATGCTACAAGCTTACTGATCATTGGATCGAAGAAGCTCATCACTTCCGCAGCTTCATTTAAACTGCTGTCGATACGCAAAAAAGGTTGCTCTGGTTCAGCATATAAACGAATCATTCCGGGTGAAGGCAAAAACCCGGCGGCAGGATCTTCAGCATAAATTCTGCATTCAATGGCATGTCCGTTTTGACGCACTTCCTGCTGAACTATGCGCAATGGATAGCCCTGAGCAATCATCAGCTGCTCTTCCACCAAATCGTATCCTGTCACCAATTCTGTGACGGGATGCTCTACCTGAATGCGCGTATTCATTTCAAGGAAATAGAAATTCAGGTTTTTATCAACAAGAAATTCTATCGTTCCAGCGGAGCGATATCCTATGGCAGAACAAAGTTTCACAGCAGCGGCACCCATTTTTTCGCGCAATTCGGGAGTGAGTGTCGGAGAAGGTGATTCCTCAATAATTTTCTGATACCGCCGCTGAATACTGCATTCACGTTCGTAAAGGTGAATAAGATTTCCCTTGCCATCGCCTAAAACCTGCACCTCAATATGGCGGGGTTCTTCGATAAACTGTTCTATATAAACAGTCCCGTCGCCGAAATAGCTCTCCGCTTCGCGTGAAGTGCTCTGCAAAATAGCTTCCAGAGAGGCGCTATCGTGGACAATACGCATGCCCTTTCCTCCACCACCTGCAGCTGCTTTCACCAAAACTGGAAATGGAAGGCTGTCGGCTTGCTGAAGCAATTCATCTACCTCTCCGGTGAGTCCTTTTGTGACAGGAAGTCCATTTTGAACTGCAATATTTCTGGCAGCAATTTTATTGCCCATCAGGCGAATGGTATTGGCATCAGGGCCAATAAAAATGAGTCCGTTTTGTTCGCAAGCCTGAGCAAAGTCAGGGTTTTCAGAAAGAAATCCATAACCGGGATGAATAGCCTCAGCGCCACAGCTCAAAGCGATGCTGATAATTTTATCGATGTTCAGATAGGTTTCTTTCAGGGTTCCTTCGCCCAGTGGCCAGGCTTCGTCAGCAAGGCGGGTATACCATAAGTGTTCGTCATGAGAAGAAAAAACAGCAACAGAACTGATATTCATTTTTTGCAGCGTTTTGATCACACGCACAGCTATCTCTCCTCTGTTGGCAATGAGAACTTTATTGATTTTACGGATTGTCATACGATTATTCGATTATCCAGTTTGGTTTCCTTTTGTCTAAAAACGCCTTAATTCCTTCCTTACCTTCGGCAGAAGCACGTTGAAAGGCAATGCGCGAAGCTGTGTCCTTCATCATTTCGTCCGTACTAAGTGTTGAAGTTGACACATCATGTATGAGTTGTTTGCACGACGACACTGCTCCGGGAGCAGCGCTATGCAAATGACCTGAATAAAACTGCAGTTGTGCCTCCAGCGTTTCCTCTGTAAAAATCAAATTGACAAGCAAAAACCGGTAGGCTTCCTGCGCAGTAAATTTTCGTCCGGTAAGCATTAGTTCGCGCGCTGCAGCCTGTCCGCAACGTCTGATTACATAAGGAGAAATTGTAGCCGGTGTTATTCCAAGTTTCACTTCGCTAAAGGCAAAAACGGTTTCTTCATGAGCGAGTACGATGTCGGCAGCAGCTGACAGGCCGTTTGCGCCACCATAAACCGCTCCATGAAGGATTGCTATGACGGGTTTAGGACATTGGTAAATCTTTTCGAAAAGGCTTGCCAGTTTCATGGCGTCAGCGGCATTTTCTTCCGGACCGAAAGCGCTTATGTCGTGCATATATTGCAAATCGGCACCGGCGCAAAAAGATTTTCCTGTTCCCCGCAGCACTATCACACGAACAGATTCTGTATTTCCACCGATTTCAAAAGCCTGAGTCAACTCGCTTATCATTAGCTGATTAAGAGCGTTGTGTTTTTCAGGTCTGTTGAGCCATATCGTGTAAACAGCCTGTTGTTGTTCGGTGCGGATTGTTTGAAATGTTTCCATGCTTCTACATTCTGAATACCCCAAACTGCTGTTCAGGATAAGGTTTGTTTACAGACATAGCAATACCTATTGCCAGCATTTTTCTTGTGTCGACGGGATCGATGATGCCATCGTCCCAAAGTCGGGCTGTACTATAATAAGCTGAACCCTCCCGCTCATACTTATCCAGAATGGTTTTGCGAAGTTTTTCCAACTCTTCCTGCGGCATCTCCTGCCCTCTTTCGCGGTACTGATCTTGTTTCACTGTTACTAAAACAGTGGCTGCCTGCTCACCGCCCATGACAGAAATTTTTGCGTTGGGCCACATAAAAAGCAATCTTGGCCCGAAAGCCCTTCCTGCCATACCATAATTTCCAGCACCAAAAGAGCCTCCAAAGATTACTGTAAATTTCGGAACATTGGCATTGGAAACTGCGTGAACCATTTTAGCACCGTCTTTTGCAATTCCTCCACGTTCAAACTCTTTACCAACCATAAAACCGGTGATATTCTGCAGAAAAACCAACGGGATTTTTCTTGAAGTGCAGAGCTCAATAAAGTGTGTCACTTTGAGTGCAGATTCACTGAAAAGGACACCAAAATTGGCGATGATACCAACCGGAAACCCCATGATGTAGGCAAAGCCCGTAACCACCGTGGTTGCATAACGTGCCTTGAACTCCTGAAAACGACTTCCATCAACCATGCGCATGATAATTTCACGTGGGTCAAGGATTTTGCGAAGGTCAACAGGTGCAAGACCATAAAGCTCAACAGGGTCATACAGTGGAGGTTCAGGGGTTTGGAGGTCGAGCAACTGCTTTGACGGTGGTTTCAATGTTTCAAAAATATTGCGGCAAATGGCAATCGCATGTGTTTCGTTTTCAGCCAGATGGTCGGCCACACCAGAAACTGAAGTGTGCACATCAGCGCCACCTAATTCTTCGGCTGTAACCTCTTCACCTGTAGCGGCTTTAACGAGTGGAGGGCCTCCCAAAAAAATGGTTCCCTGGTTTTTTACGATGATTGTTTCATCGCTCATGGCCGGAACATATGCTCCGCCAGCAGTGCAAGACCCCATCACCATTGCTATCTGAGGGATTCCCATGGCAGACATGCGTGCCTGATTGTAAAAGAAACATCCGAAGTGGTCCCTGTCAGGGAAAACAGTATCCTGTTCAGGCAAAAAGGCGCCGCCCGAATCAACAATATAGACGCAGGGCAGGTTGTTTTCCATGGCAATTTCCTGTGCGCGCAAATGCTTTTTGATGGTGTACTGCATATAGGTTCCACCTTTAACAGTAGCGTCGTTGGCGATGATAACCGTTTCGCGTCCATGAATAACTCCAACTCCTGTAGCTATCCCTGCTGAAGGAAACCCATTGTCGTATAGACCATAGGAGGCGAGAGATGAAAGCTCTAAAAAGGGAGTATTAGGATCGATAAGCAAGTTGATGCGTTCACGGGCGAGGAGTTTATTGCGCTCTTTATGCTTTGCAATGGCGGCATCGCTTCCACCTTTTGTGACCTGACTTTGAACAGCTTTGAAATCGGACAGGATTTTCAGAAAGTTGTTCCTGTTTTGTAGAAATTCTGCAGATCGGACATCAATTTTTGTTTTTAATGTGTACAAGGCACTATTGTTTTAGGGTTCATTTACAAATGTTTATGGAAATATTTTTACAAAATAATGGTTTGTATTATTTACCACAGCTTTGTCGGCCTAAAGTTAAACAAAATCAATACGAAATGAATAAAAATGTTGTTTTAGTGTTTATTAGTTTTTGCAAAGTGATAAATTTTTGCACCTAAGAAAATAGAACAATTGTACAGTCAAAACCTTTTTATGGTTTGTACTACTCTTTACTAAATGGAGAAAAATCCTTGAAAACAGCCGGTATCAGGCATTTTTTGGATTAAAGGACTGTCAGTAGTATAATATATTCAATTCCGGACGGGCGATGCGAAGTCTATCGATTGTCTTTTTGCTGATACGTGTGTTGAAACATTTAATGTGTTTCAATGAGGGCAGCTTATCGGCCGGACTAAGGTTTTTAAGGCGGGTATTAAACACCGAAAGCTCTTCAAGATTTTCCAATGTTGCCAATGCTTTAAGCGTCCTCACCTGGGTTCCTCCAATATTGAGTGTTTTCAGGGTAGTAAGGCCTGCTATAGGGGAAAGGTCTGCAACCGATGTGTTTTCCAGATTCAGATGTTCGAGCAGTTCCAGTTCCTTTAACGGGTTTAAATCGGTGATAGGGTTGCCAGAAAGTTCAAGCTGACGCAATTGCTTCAGGCCTCTCAAGGGAGAAAGATCGCTGACAGTCGTTCCGGCAAGGGTAAGTTTTTCGAGCAGCAACAATGGCATCAGAGGTTCAAGGGAATAGACGGAAAGTAGGTTTTTCACAACCACTTCCTTGTTGTCGGCGAGCGCTTGCAACTGAATTGGCGATGGATTTATTCCAGCAGGAAGATTGCTGCCAAGAACATCTTTCCATTCATCATTCAGATTGTTCCACCAAAATCTTAGGGTTTCGGTTTGATACACAATCAATGCTTCTGGTCTTATTTTTTTTAATGACAGAACATCCTCAATCTTGATGCGGCTTTTATCTGCCAGCACCAACTTCAGATTCAAAATACCATGCAGATCATCAAGGCTTTCGATGCGGGTGTTTTCGATATTGATATGCTCGAGTAAAAACATTCCTTTCAATGCATCCGTTTTGCTGATACGTGTATTTGAAATATCTAATTTTCGCAAATCCGTCAGGCCTGTCAATGGAGAAAGATCAGTGATTTCGGTACGACTGATGTTAAGTTCCTGCAGATTAATCATTCTGCTGAGTGGCTGCATTTCTTGAAGGTAAATATTTCCGTTGAGGTCAATGCGTGGTGTGTTGATCATCTGATGCAGCTCTTCAGTGCCTGGATTGTTGCTGATTCCTGACTGCTCTGTGAAAATAGCTCTCCAGTAAATTGGCAGATTGCCCCACCAAGCCAGGAGTTCTTCCGAGTCAAAAACAACTAAAACGCCGGGCCTGTTGCGCATAAAGACAGAGGCCATAGCGGCAGTAACTCCATTATTATCGCTGTAAACCCTTTTCAACAGTGGTAATTCCTGCAATGGGCTAAGGTCGCTGACTTTTGTATTGCTAAACTGAACCATGTTTACCGCCTTTAAATTGCGGACTGCTTCGATGCTTGAAACTTCTGTATGTTCAATATTCAGTTGCTGAAGTGACGTAAGATCTGCTAAAGGTGACAAATCATTGATTGCAGTGTGACTCAAGTCAAGAATACGCAGGTTGATCAGGTTTTTTAGGGAAGTCAAATCCTTAACAGGCGTTTTTGAAAGCTTCAAAATGCTCAGATTTGAAAGTGATGATAAAGGATCCAACGATTGAATCTTTGAGTTGCTGCAAAATAATCTTTCAAGTTGCCTGAAACTGGCCATTACACTAATATCGTTCAAATTGGTTTCGTTGCAGTGAATTTCGCGCAGATTTCCGGCATACTGCAAAGGAGTGAGGTTTTGCACCATGGTGCCAGATAAGCTTATTGTGCGCAGACGGCTGAGGTTTCGTAAAGGAGTAAGATCTTCAACAGGCGTGTAGCTGATGTCAACTGTTTCGAGATCTGAGAGTTGAGACAATGGTTCCAATGTGACAAATTCAGGGCGGTTAGCGATGCTTACTTCCTTCATCAAGCTGATTTGTTTGAGTCTGTTATCTGCTTCCGATGGATTCACTTTCATTGTGTCCTTTTTGAGCCTTTTAACTTTATCCTGAAGCACAATAACAGTGTCTGGCCTTCTGCCACCTAAGACTGATTTTTCTGATTCAGGAATGGTGTCATTTCCGGCAACAAGAAACCTTCCTTTTCGATCCACTTCAATCAAACGGTTCAAAACAAGAGCATTATCCTCAACTTTTAAAATTTGTGACATAGGAATATTGTTGTACACCATCGAACTACTTCCAAAAAAATCTTTCCAGACCTGTGGCATTGTAGCCCACCAATGCCGCAATTCTTCCTTTTCATTCAATTTGGTTGTGTAGTAACTGGCTATGCGAAGGTCTTTTTTAAAGGGGTCGAGATTCACTTCAAAAAAACGAAGGCGCGAAGAATTTATCGTGTCGCCGGTAATCGATCTTGCGTTGATTTGTCGCATTAAGGTCACCTTGAAATAGATAGCGCCGTTTTCGCTTATCAAAGGTTCAATGGTTTGAATGTCGAAGTTGAATGTCACAGAACGAAAAAAGAAGTCGACATCTTTTAAGTAGGCTCTTACATCTTTATTTACAGGTACATCGCGGTTTTCATCAAGGTCGTCTTCAATTTGAACCAGATCATTCACAAAAATTTTATCGTAGCTTTGATTGATAATGATATCCTTTTCCTGAATCGTTGAAGCAGGGTCACCTAAAAAATTCAGGGTTCCTTCAAAATACTTTATCAGCATTCTGGTCTGCTCGCGGTATTCCTCCATATCTTCAACACTTACTGCCCATTCCTGCTTGTTTTGGCCATGCAAAATGATGCTTAAAAATAAAAAGCCAAGCAGGAAAACCGATGTTCTGTAAAATTTTATCATGGTTCGTAAAACTTAAGTAATGATTCTTTTTCTAATTCGGTAACATACATGAGGTTTGAAATCAACCAGCCGCTGTTATTGCCTTTTCTGTTGAACCATGAAACCTCAAAATACCAGTTATTAATTTGAAAAATATGAAATTTCAGTTCATCAATTTTTACAAATTTCAGTCGCCCGAGTTTTACTTCATAAAAAAACAAGCTAAGATAATCGGGTCGAAAATTATTTGAGGCATAATAATCGATAACCTCCGGTTGTCTGAAAGCCTTGTGGATATTCATAAAATCGAGCTCATGGCTCATTGGATGCAAAAAATGCTTCTCCCTTTCAGCAATCTCTCCTGCAGGAAACATGCGGTTAAAAGTTGGGAAATAGACATTTGTCAAAACCCACTTTGAGCCAAGTCTTTCTTTTTCAATCATCAATATCATAATGATGTTGACCGTCTTGCCCTGAAATTCGAATGTGGCCGACACTTCCGAATACCATCGACCACCAAGAAACTCCATGAAATTTGTGTCTTTTGGAGTTGTAAGGTCATCGATAAAAAAGTCTTTCAAGGCGCTTGATGTGCGCAGATTTTCCTTGTCGAAGAGCAATGGCAGCAGTTGTTTGCGCTTTTCGTTGTTTCGATATTCAGGTGAATTAAAATGGTATTTCTTTCCAAACTGATCCTCTTCATTGTTGAAACGGCTAAAAAACTGGCTCATCTGCTTTGTCATAGCATAAAGCTCCGTTTCGTCCACCATAAAAGCGCCAACAGTTCTTGTCTGTGCGCTGCTTTGAAAGGTGAAAAGAAATATTCCAACTGAAAGCGCTAAACTAAAAAGGCTTTTTCTGATTGTCATAAAACATTTTTCGGTGTGCAAAAATAGTGTTTCACTAACATTATGTCTCTATCAGGGACTAAAAAATACAATCCACAACTTTGGTTTTATAAGCAAACCCCGCCGGAATATTCTGACGGGGTTTTGTATGATTCTACTATGCCAGCCAAAAAACTTTCGCGGGCAAAAGTGTTTGTATCTAACGACTCGTTTCTTTAACGCGGATATCTCCCAGAAGTACATCCCAGAAGCCGATCAGGCGGCCACCAATCTGGGTTTCCTTGCGTTTTACATACACGGTTATGTCTTTTTTGGTTGTATCTTCATAAACCAGACCGCCTTCACGATCAAAGCCTCTGAACTTCTGGAATATTGTAATTACACCAACATAAGTGCCATCGGGCTGACGTTGCAGGTCGCTTACATATTCTATCTTGTACCATTCAATCTCAACCCTGTCATAGTTCAAACGCATTAGTCTTTCGAAATATTGGCGCACCTTGAAATAGTTAATCTCTGATCTGAAGAGGGATGAGACGCCAATTTCGGCACCTTGCATAAATAGTTCTTCGGCGCGGTCAATCACGCGGTTGGCCTCGCTCCAGGGAGTGGATTTGCTTCCAATGATGCTAACATATTTACTCAGATCGCGCACCTTCTCAAGAGCCAAACTATCAATGGCCTGTTTGCGCTCAGGGCTTAGGTTGTCCTGGGCTGAAAGGGTATATCCGGAAAAAAGGCTGAACACAACAGCCATTATTAAAGTGATTTTTCTCATGTTCCGCTATTTTTTTATCAATTCCAATTCTGTTATTTTTCCGTTTGCATCGTATTTGGCTTGCTCAACCCTGTTGTTGTTAACCTTTTGATCTTTCAGATAGTCAAGGTACTTACGAATAGTTGTCGGACGGTCATAGTCGTTGAATCCTCCGGCCTGACTGATAATGATCAGTACCGGTACATCGGGTGTTGAAAAGAGTTGCAAAACCTGACCAATTTTTTCATTGGCTACAGCCACGCTGGGTGCTCCGGCGATAGAAAGAAAATGATTTTCAAGCACAGAATATTTAGACCCACTGGCTTTTAATCGTTCCTCTTCAGCCTTTCTTAGCCTGTCTTCTTCCGCTTTTCGCATCGATTCAGAGCGTTCGCGTGCAAGTTTGTCTTCAACCAGATCGATGAGCTTCAGCACTTCTTCATCCTGAAGATTCCATGATTTAATTGTTTCAAAACGTTGCTCCTTCTCCTGCAATGACCAACTGGTTTTATCATCTAAAATTGCTGTAAGATCTTTTTTAGCCTGATCAACACGCGCTGCATATTCAGCAGCAGCTTGTTCCCGTGCTAATTTTTTCTTGCTCTTGCAGCTTGTTGTACCACCCAGGGTTACCGCAGCCATTAAAAGCACCAGCAAAAAACGTGGTGCAACCAGCATCATACTTTTTTTTCTCATAGGTATCAATATTATCATAAACATTGTATATAACTTCCAAAGTGCAAATTTATTGGAAAATTATGAAAATTTAATTATTCCGGTACTTTAGTAACTCATTTATTTATAGGTGTTAAAAATCATCTCTTTCTAACAAGCAGTTCATCCGCTTTATTAAGCGCGCATTGTATGTCCGGACAAACATTTTCTTCTCCCAAAAGTTCAAAGAAACCGTTTTTCTGAAGGGCATTGCGCACTTGTAAATTGGCGCCACTTAATATGATATGAATATTTTTGTTCCTTGACCTTCTGATAAAATTTCCGAGGTTGCTCAATCCGGTGGCATCAATAAAAGGAACACGGCGCAATCTTATAATGCGAACCAAAGGCATTTTTGTCAGATTCTTTTCTGCTTCTTCAAACTTATTTGCAACACAAAAAAAGAATGGTCCATTGATCTCAAATACCTCTACACCCTCGGGGATGCTCAGCTGCTGACCTTCCTCTGCAAATTCATCAGCATCATCTTCAACCTCCATTTTGAGTACCTCGACGCCAGTGGTTTCTATGATACGTTTAAGGAAAAGCAATACTGCCAGAAGAAGTCCAAACTGAATGGCAACAGTGAGGTCAATGATCACAGTCAGAAAAAATGTCACAAGCAGCACGGCGATATCAGACCGGCTATTTCTGAATAATCCTTTGAATGATCTCCACTCACTCATATTATAGGATACCATAATCAGAATTCCTGCCAGGGTGCTCATGGGAATCAGCCGGGCCAGCTTACCAAAAAAGAGTAAAATAAGTAGCAGTGTTATCGCATGAATAATTCCTGCAAGCGGAGTTTTTCCTCCATTGCGGATGTTGGTCATTGTGCGTGCAATGGCACCGGTGGCGGGAATACCTCCAAAAAGAGGAGTAATAATGTTGGCAAAACCTTGTCCGATAAGCTCTGTATTGGATCTGTGTCGTCCGCCTGTGGCTCCATCGGCGACCATGGCCGAAAGCAGTGACTCTATTGCACCTAACATAGCAATTGTAAAAGCAGGTGCCAACAACATTTTAAAGGTGTCAAAACTCACCGAAGGAATGGATGGCATTGGGATCGTTGCTTTAATTTCACCGAAACGACTTCCAATGGTTTCAACCGGAAGCT
Organism: Bacteroidales bacterium; assembly: GCA_030683155.1. Classification (GTDB taxonomy): domain Bacteria; phylum Bacteroidota; class Bacteroidia; order Bacteroidales; family F082; genus JALNZU01. The sequence continues at coordinate 15,906 of JAUXMV010000065.1, read as the reverse complement.
GAAAAAATGAGGCTGCCAGCGTTGTAAGCAAAAGTGCTATCAAAGTGCCAGGAATTCGCTTGTTCACGCGTGGCCACAACGAAATCAAAAGCACGGTGAATACCCCAATCGCAAGGGAATAGTAGTTTATGGCATCAAAATGATGAAAATAAAAATTCCATTTTTCTATAAAATCTGCCGGAGTAGCCTCTGCTACCGTAAGCCCAAAAAAGTCTTTTATCTGGCTCGAAAAAATGACAACCGCTATTCCGCTTGTAAAACCAACAACGATTGGAAATGGCATAAACTTGATGATTGTTCCAAGCTGCAGAACTCCCATTGCGACAAGCATGAAACCTGCCATCAATGTAGCCACAAGTAGGCCTTCAACGCCAAATTGCTGCACGATACCATAAACAATCACGATGAAAGCGCCTGTCGGGCCCCCAATCTGCACTTTGCTTCCGCCTAGCAGCGAAATAAGAAATCCTCCAATGATAGCCGTAATAATGCCCTTTTCGGGCGCTACTCCTGAAGCAATTCCAAAAGCGATGGCAAGCGGAAGTGCCACAACACCAACGATAACACCTGCTATGAGATCAGAAATGAAAGTCCTGGAGTTGTAATTTTTGAGGGTTGTAAGTATTTTTGGGTGAAATACTTTTTTAATGTTTTCGGTAATTTTTGCTTTCATGGCGTGCTACCTTCAATCAATTTTGAGCTGCAAAGGTAACAATCTTTGTAAGGTTAATCAGGTAAGAAAAATGGCTGGTTCTTATTTTGAGGCGAGAGCTTTCGGATTGATTTTCCTTATAATACTCATATTTTTCTTGGTGTAACTTAGTGGCTTCTTGGCGGCTCTTTGTGTAATAGCTATATCACAAAGTTACAGGAGGAATCTCTGCCTAACACAAAGAGGTAATGGATTCAGAACAATCCTCTGTACTTCAAATTAAGATTAACCGGCAAAATAGATAAAACAAAGCCCTGCAAGAAATCTCCTACAGGGCTTTGTTCAAAAAATTCTACTGTAAAAACCCTTTAATCTAAAAGGTGTTTGGCAAGGAATTTCTCCATTGCCCTGTAAAAATCAAAGCGGTTTTCTTCGTTGCGGAAACCATGGCCTTCATTATCTTTTACCATATATTCCACTTCCACACCACGTTTGCGCATGGCTTCGACAATCTGATCTGATTCAGCGATATTCACACGTGGATCTTTCGCTCCTTGTGCAACAAAAAGCGGAGCCATAATGCGATGGGCATTCATGGCGGGAGAAGTGGCTTCAAATTGTACTTTGTCGGTTTCAGGATTTCCAACCATTTCATACATCATGTCGAGCAAAGGTTTCCAGTAAGGAGGAATCGTCTGCATAAAAGTAAAGAGGTTTGATACGCCAACATAATCAACGCCGGCAGCATACAATGTAGGCGTTACCACCAGTCCCTGCAAGGTTGCATAACCGCCGTAGCTCGCCCCATAAATGGCAATATTGTCCTTATCGGCAATTCCTTGCTCAATCAACCAATAAACACCATCTGTAATATCATTTTGCATGGTGAGGCCCCATTGCTTGAAACTAGCTTCCCAAAACGCTTTTCCATAACCCGTTGAGCCACGGAAGTTCATTTGCAAAACAGCAAACCCGCGGTTGGCAAGAAACTGTACTTCCGGATTGAAGCCCCAGTTGTCGCGCGCCCACGGACCTCCGTGAGGGTTGATCACTACAGGCAGATTTTTTGGTTCAACACCTTTTGGCAGTGTAAGATAGCCGTGAATGATAAGACCATCGCGTGAACGGTATTGTATTGGTTTGATTTCTGCCATCTGATTTTCGTCAATCCACGGACTTACTTCCTGGATTTTAGTCAGCTTATCTTTCTTTTTGTCAAAGAAATAATATGATCCCAGAGAGCGATCGCTGTAAGTACGGATGATGAATTTCTCTTCCGCTTTATCTGAGGCAGAAATGGAAATTTCATAGCCTTTCAATTCCTTTTCGAGTCGTTCAAAAAGTTTTTTGGTGGTTTCGTCAAAGAAATTCCGTTCTCTTTTCCAGGAGGTGTAACTGGCTGCTGTGATAACTTTGCGCTTTCTTGAGTAGCTGATAGAAGATACATCATAAGAGTCGTTTTCATAAAGCATTTCGGTTTCGGTTGCAGATACAGGATCGAAAATTACGGCAGCGGATTTGTCGCGGTTGAGGTTGGATGTAGCGTACAATCTTTTATTGTCGAAAGTAAAAAACTGAGGGCTCATCGACTCTTTGAAGCTTGTTGTGAGAATCGGACGAAACTCCTCTTCTTCGTTATCGCGATAAAGCAATTGCGTGTTGACACCATCAACAATGGCCATTGCAACGCGCAATTTTCCTTCATGGTCAGTCATCCAGCCCTGAATATTGCCTGGATTTTCGGCAAGCATAACCATGTCGCCAGTATTGATGTTGAGCCTGTAAGGATCAAAAACCATTGCATCGCGCTTGTTGAGTCCAACAATGACAAAATCAGGTTGATCTTCGAGGTCATCGATAATCTGCGTTCTAACATTTTCGAAACAAGTGAGGCATTTTTCATTTTTTCCGTTTACATCCACGCCAAAAAGTGCAAAATTTTCATCTCCGCCATTGTCGTTAATGTAAAGAAGCCTTGTGTTGTTTGCCCAGTAGTAGCCGGCAATATCTCTCTTTGTTTCGGAGGTGAGGCGTGTAACCTTATCGCTGCCGGTTTTTTGCACAAAAATATTCATCCTGCTTTCGTAGGGCGCCATAAAGGAAATGTATTTTCCGTCAGGACTGATGTTATACGAAGTTCTTTCCGGATTTTTGAAGAAATCTTCCAAAGGAATGATTTCAGGTTTTTGTGCGATAACACTCATGTTCATAATCATAGTAAAAATAATCAGGTGAATAGCTTTCACCGGTTTTAATGAAGGGTAATTCATAAAATTCTATATTAATATTTTTATTAAAAAGCCTTTAAGGCTGTTAATTACAGAGGCAAATTTAGATAATATGTATCAAACAACTGATCAACCTGATATATTTTTTGAAAAGAAAAGAATCATGCCTGCTTGTCAGATAAAGGATTTTGAAAGATTTCATATTAGGACTGCTTATGAAAACAATAAAATATAATTGAAGCATGGGCTTAAGAAATTCTGACAAAGAATAATTGAATCCCAAAGTAAAGCATTTAGGTTCTTAACCTTAAATTAACAATAAGGTAAAGTAAACTTAAGTGTCAGTTAACATCGTTTATGAACTTGCAACCTATTTTTGCGGCTGTAATTAAACATCAAAAACATGAAAAAGACATTAAGCGTAATAATAACAATGGTAGTATTTCTTTTAGGCACTTCACTCTCTGCTTCAGATGACAGTGGGAAAGCACCTAAAGCTCCTGCAGGCATGGCCATAATCAGCGGCACAGTAACTGATGCAAACACCGGAGAAGGACTAGCAGGTGCATTAATCGAAATCGAAGGAACCACGTTGAAGGTTTTTACAGATTTGGAAGGAAAATACAACATTAACGAGGTTGAGGCCGGCACTTATAGTTTGAAAGTAAAATACATTTCATACGAAGAAAAAAGCCTTCCTTCAATACAGGTCAACGCTAAAGATAACAGTGTTGACATTCAACTTGAAATAAAGAAGTAGCGTTAAATCCTGTTCAGGACACAATGAAAAAGACAAACAGAGATTTTTGTTTGTCTTTTTTATTCACTGCCACCTGCATCATTGCAAACTAAATGTAAGTTTTGTATATTTGTGTCACGGCTTTTTGTGCAGCTTGAATCAAGAAAGTGATGCTGTTTAAAACCGTGAACTTTGAAACACCGTATTATTCTATCAATCATTAATCTTTTAGAGATGAAAAAGTTAACCCTGGCAGTCATGTTACTTTTGTTAATCAGCACAAGTATTACAGCGCAGGAGCCAGAAAGGCGCAACGATGGGTTTTATTTTAACGACAAGCTTCTGAACGGACTTCATCAGTCATTTTATCCCGAAGGACAATTGAAATCTGAACAAAATTTCATCAATGGACTTGAAGATGGTCTTTCCCGATACTATCATTCAACCGGATATTTATCAGAAATCAGAGCCTGGAGCAAAGGAAAGAAACATGGTACCTGGCAAACCTTCTCCGCTGACGGCACAATTACCGCCGAAGCAAACTATTCAGACGATATGAAAAATGGAAAATGGTTCATTCGTGATGAAAACGGGACACTCCGCTACGAGATGAATTATCTGAACGGAAAGAAAACAGGCTCATGGTTTATGTGGGATGAAAACGGCAATCTTATTGACGAAAAAAATTATTAGTAATATTTCTTTCGATAAAAAGCCGCGTCTTTCATAAACCTTTCTATATAAGCTCCTTACATATTTCGTCTGTATTGTCCTCCAACTTCAAACAAAGTTCGTGTAATCTGACCCAGCGAAGCATATTTGGACGTTTCCATCAGTGCTTCAAAAACATTTTCGTTGTGCAAAGCGGCCTTTCTCAAACTAACGAGCTGCTCTTCAGCTTCAGATTGCCAAACATGATGAAGGCGCTCCAGCATCTCAATTTGGTATTCCTTTTCATCGACAGTAGCCCGAATCACTTCGCCCGGCGTCACAGTGGGAGATCCTTTGCTCGATAGAAAAGTATTCACCCCCATAATTGGAAGCTTACCTGTATGTTTGAGCGTTTCGTAATAGAGCGATTCTTCCTGAATTTTACTCCGCTGATACATTGTTTCCATTGCTCCTAAAACCCCACCGCGTTCTGTAATACGGTCAAATTCAGCCATTACAGCTTCCTCAACAAGATCGGTAAGTTCTTCAATAATGAATGATCCCTGCAATGGATTTTGGTTTTTTGACAAGCCCAACTCATGGTTGATGATCATTTGTATGGCAATAGCTCTGCGCACAGACTCTTCAGTAGGCGTTGTTATTGCTTCGTCATAAGCATTGGTATGTAGTGAGTTACAGTTGTCATAAATCGCATAAAGGGCTTGCAAAGTCGTTCGGATGTCATTGAAATCTATTTCCTGTGCATGCAATGAACGTCCTGAAGTCTGTATATGATATTTGAGTTTCTGTGAACGGTCGTTGGCGCCATATTTGTTTTTCATGGCTTTGGCCCAGATAAGGCGTGCAACCCTTCCGATGACCGAAAACTCCGGATCAATCCCATTTGAAAAGAAAAACGAAAGATTGGGTGCAAAGTCATCAATATTCATTCCGCGCGAGATATAATATTCCACGTAAGTGAATCCGTTGGCCAGTGTAAATGCCAGCTGACTAATAGGATTGGCGCCGGCTTCAGCAATATGATAACCTGAAATGGAAACAGAATAAAAATTCTGCACCTTATTTTTTATAAAATATTCCTGAACATCACCCATCAGCTTCAGGGAGAAATCCGTTGAAAAAATGCAGGTGTTCTGTGCCTGATCCTCTTTGAGAATATCCGCCTGCACTGTGCCTCTCACACGGCAAACGGTGTCGGCTTTAATGCGGTTATACACTTCCAAAGGAAGCACCATGTCGCCCGTAACTCCAAGAAGTAAAAGGCCAAGTCCATCACTTCCGGTTGGTTGCGAACCCTGATACCGTGGTCGCGGGCTTCCTTTTTGTTTGTATATCTGCTCGATGATGGCGTTGGTTTCTTTCTCAAGACCATTTTCACGAATGTAAATTTCGCATTGCTGATCGATGGCTGCATTCATGAAAAAGCCAACCAAAGTTGGTGCCGGACCATTGATTGTCATACTAACGCTGGTTTTTGAATCAGCAAGGTTGAAGCCGGAGTATAGCTTTTTGGCATCATCCAGACAAGCAATGGAGACACCGGCATTGCCGATTTTTCCATAAATATCAGGTCTTCGGCCCGGATCTTCTCCATAAAGGGTGACAGAATCAAATGCCGTTGACAGTCTTTTTGCAGGAAGGCCATGCGAAACATAATGAAAGCGCCTGTTGGTGCGTTCGGGACCTCCTTCGCCGGCAAACATGCGGGTGGGATCTTCTTCTTCACGTTTGAATGGAAATACGCCGGCAGCATAAGGAAATTCGCCCGGCACATTCTCTTTGAGCGACCATCGCACGATTTCGCCCCATGAGCGATAGGCAGGCAGTGAAACTTTTGGAATCTGAAGATGAGAAAGGGATTCGGTGTGTGTGGCAACTTTAATTTCCTTGTCCCTTACACGAAACACATAAAACGGATCTTTATACAACTTCTTCTTTTCTTCCCAGCCCTCGATGATGTCCCAGGCCAGCGGGTCGAGTTTTCGTTGTTCACGATTTATCAAATCCTGAAGTACATGTAACTCATGGGCTTTGTGATGCTCTTCAAGCAATGCAGCACTTTCTTTCAGACTTTGGAGCAGGTGCGCCGTTTCGCTCTGCTTTTCCGTCCAATTGTTATAATTACGGATTGTTTCAGAAATCTCACTCAGATAACGCACCCTTTTTGGTGGAATGATAAAGATTTTTTCCGACATCTCTTCAGGTTTTTCCATCGAAGTCTGAAAGCCGGAGGGGTCCTTTTCCCTTATTTTTTCAAGCAAAGCCAGATAGAGTGCATTCACACCGGGATCGTTAAACTGAGAAGCAATTGTTCCGAAAACGGGCATCTCTTCAGGGTCTGTATCAAAAAGTTTGTGGTTGCGCTGATATTGTTTTTTTACATCGCGCAAGGCATCAAGTGCGCCCCTTTTGTCAAATTTATTCAATGCAATGAAGTCGGCAAAATCCAACATGTCAATTTTTTCAAGTTGGGTTGCTGCGCCATATTCGGGCGTCATCACATAAAGTGAAACATCACTGTGATCGATGATTTCAGTGTCACTCTGTCCTATTCCCGAAGTTTCAAGAATGATCAGGTCGAAACCGGCAGCCTGTAGAATGATTTCTGCATCACGTACATATTTCGACATGGCAAGATTCGACTGTCGTGTTGCCAGTGAGCGCATATACACATTGGGGTGGTCGATGGCATTCATGCGAATTCTGTCGCCCAGAAGCGCTCCGCCGGTGCGGCGTTTTGAAGGGTCAACAGAGATAATACCAAGGGTTTTACCTTGCTGATCGTGCAGAAAACGGCGCACAATTTCGTCCACAAGACTTGATTTTCCTGCACCGCCAGTTCCGGTGATGCCCAAAACAGGAGATTTTTTCAACGTTTTATTTTGCAACTCTTCTATGAAGCCCCGCACTTCTTCAGGATGATTTTCTGCTGCCGAAATGAGTTGTCCGATCACTTTATGATCCTTTCGTTTGAGGGCTTCAATATCACGGGCAACATTTTTCCCTGTGGGGAAATCAGATTTTTCAAGCAGTTCGTTGATCATTCCCTGCAAACCCATTGAGCGGCCATCGTCGGGCGAATAAATGCGTGTGATGCCGTAGGTTTGTAATTCTTCAATTTCAGAAGGTAGTATAACTCCTCCCCCGCCTCCAAAGATGCGGATATGGCCGCAACCCGCTTCGGCAAGCAGGTCGTACATATATTTGAAATACTCGATGTGACCTCCCTGATAAGAAGTTATAGCAATAGCCTGCACATCTTCCTGAATTGCGGTGTTTACAACTTCCTGCACCGAACGGTTGTGGCCGAGATGAATCACTTCGGCTCCGCTGGCCTGAATGATACGCCGCATCACGTTGATGGCGGCATCGTGTCCGTCGAAAAGTGAAGCTGCCGTTACTATACGAATATGATTTTTGGGCTTGTAACTGTCAATAGATGATGAAAGCATGTCGTATTTTTTTATTGATACAAATGTAGCATTTTAAATATATAGGGCAATGATTGAGTTTTTTGGGACGACAGATTGCATTGCTTGTGACTTACTAAAACCAAAAACCTTTTTTACAAAATATTATTGAAGAAAATTGAATGTTTTATAGTTTTAGGCTTTTGATATGTTTTGTTTTATAATCGTTTTTCACTGTGGAAATTTTGATCGATTCTGAATAAGGGTCAAGTGCTTGTTCGTTAGCCAAAAAACCTTAATATTGCATCATTCGAACACACAAATTATTTGGGTTATGGTTAAGCAAATCCTTTTCTCCATCACGCTGCTGATTACTTTGGCAGTTTTTGCCTGGACGATGCGCCGGCTTTTTTTTAACTTTAAATTCACTAAAAAACTACCGCTCGACAACATTCCTAAACGCATAAAAGTAACTTTGGAGGTAGCCATCGGACAAACAAAAATATTCCGTCATCCTGTGATGGGATTATTACACGCATTGGTTTTCTGGGGTTTTATGGTCATTCTTGTCGGAAGCATTGAAATGGTTATCGACGGGCTTTTTGGCACAGAAAGGGTGTTGGGTTTTTTGGGGCCGGTTTATGATTTTCTGTTTGCTGCCGGAGATATTTTTGCAGCTATTATATTGGTGTCAATCCTTGTTTTTCTTTTCAGGCGTCTTTTCATGAAAGTGAAGCGCTTCTATGGTCCTGAGATGAAACCGGTTTCCAAGGCAGATGCAAATCTGGCACTAAGTTTCATCCTTTTACTGATGATTACTTTACTTGGCATGAATACCTTTTATCTGCTTGAAATGGATTCCCATAATGAAGCGCTTACGGGCGTTTATCCTGTAAGTATTTTTTTGGCAGGTCTCTTTGCTGGCCTCAGTCCGGAAGTCATTCATTTCTGGCATGAGTTCAATTGGTGGGGACATATTTTGTTGATTTTTGTTTTTGCCAACATACTGCCCTATTCAAAGCATTTTCATGTTTTCATGTCGGTTCCAAACGTATTTGTAAGCCGAATCAGTCCGCTTGGTTATGCCGAAAACATGGAAAGCATCACCAAAGAGGTAAAGATGATGCTAGACCCGCAGACAGCTTTTGCGGCTTCCACTGAAGTTCCTCCAAAATTTGGTGTTTCTGATGCTGAAGACACAAGCTGGGTGAATTATATGAATGCACTTTCTTGCACTGAATGCGGAAGATGCACTGCTGTTTGTCCGGCCAACATAACCGGCAAACTGCTTTCCCCACGCAAAATCATGATGGACTTGCGCGCCCGGATGAAAGAAAAAGGTCCGGGATTGCACAGGGAAGGCTTGACATTTAATGATGGGAAATCACTCATCGGCGATTATATCTCTGAAGAAGAATTGTGGGCTTGCACGATGTGCAATGCCTGTGCGCAAGAGTGTCCTGTGAATATCCACCAGCCTTCACTGATTCTGGATATGCGCCGATATCTTGTTTTAGAAAAATCTGCCGCACCTGCAGGGCTTAATGCCGCTTTCGCAAATATTGAAAACAATGGTGCTCCCTGGCAGTTTTCGCCTCAGGACCGCATGAAATGGGCCGAAGAGTTGTATGTAAATGCCAAAGCATAATCAACCCAAAAAGCAAAGAAAAGATGGAAAATAAAATAAAAGTGCAAGTGCCTGTAATGGCCGAAATATTCGCAACCGGCCACAAGCCAGAATGGTTGTTTTGGGTTGGTTCTGCAGGTGCTTTCGACGACCGCTACAAAAAAGTTACACGGGAATTTGCGAAAATCCTTTCATGGCTTAAAACTGATTATGCTGTTTTAGGTGCGGAGGAGTCTGACAGCGGCGATGTGGCCCGGCGGGCAGGCAACGAAATGTTGTTTCAGATGCAGGCGCTCACCAACATTCAGATTTTGGATATGTATGAGGTGAAAAAGATCGTGACTTGTTGTCCGCATGATTATAACACCCTCAAGAATGAATATCCTGACCTGGGTGGTCATTATGAGGTGTGGCACCATACACAGTTTTTACAAAAAATGCTGGACGAAGGAAAACTGAATATCAAATCGGATCTTTTCAGCAGTAAAACTATCGTTTTTCACGATCCTTGCTATCTTGGCAGAGCCAACAACGAGTACGATGCTCCCCGTGATCTTTTGAAAATAATTCCATCCGCAAAAGTTGAAATGCCGCGTAACCGCAGTTTTGGCTTATGTTGTGGTGCCGGAGGCGGTCAGATGTTTAAAGAAGCCGAAAAAGGCGATAAGGAGGTTTTCATCGAGCGCACCGAGGAAGCCATTGCCACCGGCGCCGATATCATTGCAACAGCTTGTCCGTTCTGCATGGTGATGATGACCGATGGAATCAAATATAAAAATCAGGAAGACCGGATGAAAAATTATGATATTGCAGAGCTGCTGAGTATGAGTCTGGGGCTGTAAGACCAACCCCATAGTTTTATTCTCTGCAGTGATTTGCAATAATTAGGGCTTGCTGAAAAAGTCATAATCTATTGTAATATAAGAAGTTAATTCAATAATTTCTTGTTTCTTGTGCAGGGATTTGGGTGATATTGGTTAAAAAATCTTCCATCAGATATTTCGGTGCGCTGCACCTTTAAACACACCACCGGACAAAATTCTACTGAAGGTCTGAAGGTCTGAAAGTCTGAAGGTCAGAAAGTCAGAAAGTCTGAAAGTCTGAAAGTCTGAAAGTCTGAAGGTCTGAAATTGAGCCACAGAGTGGCGATAATCTTTGTAGAATATACAAATAGAATTTAAACGAGAGGTGCCGCGCACCGAAATATCAACATTCTGAGTTTTTCAGCAAGAACTTATTACCCGCATTAAATCAAATGCTTGAATCATGCGCTGTGCGCTGAATGATTTCTTCCTGAAGGTCGTCGCCCAAATCGTTGAAATAGTCGGAATAGCCTGCAACACGCACAATAAGGTCTTTGTAATTTTCCGGTTCCTTTTGCGCGGCACGAAGGGTTTCAGCTTTTACCACATTGAATTGTATGTGGTGTCCGTCGAGGCGAAACCAGGTTCTTACCAATGCCACAAGTTTATCGAGTGCTTCGTCTGAAGCGAAAAATTCAGGTGTAAATTTTTGATTTAACAAAGTGCCGCCCGTGCGGATATGATCAATTTTGGCGGCTGACTGTAAAACTGCCACCGGTCCTTTTTGGTCTGAACCCTGCACCGGACTTATGCCTTCGCTCAGCGGTAATCCTGATTTCCTGCCATCAGGCATTGCACCTATGACGCTTCCAAAATACACATGGGATGTGGTCGGCAAAAGATTGATCCTGAAAACGCCACCACGATAGCTTGGCCTGCCATTCACCGAATTGTAAAAGCTTTTGAACACCTTCACAGCATGCCTGTCAGCTGTTTCATCATTGTTTCCCCATTTTGGTGTTTCGTAAACAAAGCGGTGGCGCCACTGACCAAATCCTTCAAAGTTGCTGGTCAGCATTTCCTTCAGTTGCTCAAAGCTGAGTGCCTTCTCCTCAAAAACCCATTTGCGGATTGCCGTCAGATTATCGGTAATACTCCCAAGACCTACACCTTGTATATAACTGGTATTGTATCTTGCTCCACCGGCATTATAATCTTTGGCGTTAGCGATGCAATCCTTTATAAACAAAGAGAGAAATGGCACTGGCATATGTTCTGCAAAAAGCCTTTCTATGCTATTGTTTCCTTCAATTTTGATATCAATGAAATGCTTCAGTTGTTTTTCAAATGCATGATAAAAAGTCTCAAAATTGTCAAAAGTTGAAACATCCCCTGTTTCTAATCCAGTTTGTTTCCCTGTGCGGAAATCATAGCCGTTGTTGAGCGCAAGTTCAAGGACCTTATTGAGATTGAAATAGCCCGACAGGGTATAAGCCTCTGTTCCGAAAGCGCCGGTTTCGACGCATCCGCTTGCGCCACCGTTTCTGGCATCGGTGAGTAATTTCCCCTGACTAAGTAACTGTTGTATAATGACATCCGTATTGAAAAACGAAGGTTGTCCAAAGCCGGTTTTGCTTATTCGCAAGGCTCTTTTCACAAAACTATCGGGGTTCTTTTTGCTTATCTGCACCATCGAACTGGGTTGAAGCAGACGCATTTCTTCAATCACATCCAAAATTAAAAATGTAAGTTCGTTCACTGCATCTGCACCATCCTCGTTCAGTCCTCCAAGGTTGATCAGAGCAAAATCAGTGTAGGTATTGCTTTCCAAAGCTGTTATTCCAACTTTTGGCGGTGCAGGATGGTTGTTGAACTTTATCCAGAATGCCTGAAGAAGTTCCATTGCCCTTTCGCGGCTAAGCGAGCCGTCTGCGATTTCTTTTGTGTAGAAAGGATAAAGATGCTGGTCAAGGCGGCCCGGATTGAAGGAGTCCCAGGGGTTCAGCTCTGTAATGATGCCAACATGGATGAACCAATAATGCTGCAAAGCCTCATGAAAAGTTGCTGGTGCATGTGCCGGAACCTTTTCACAGATGGAAATCATATCAAGCAGTTCGTTGCGCCTTTCTTCACTTGCCTCTTCGGGAAGCAACTGCTTCAGTGTATCTGCATGTCGTTTTGCATAGGCCATGATAGCTTCTGCAGTAATTTCCATGGCGAGCAGCTCTTCATAACGATCCATACTGATGCCTTTGCGTTCCATTGAAGATAAAGTCTGCTGAATTTCTTCGACTATTTCGAGCATGCCTTTGGTAAAAAGGTCTTTTCCGGCAACGGTATGTCCGGGCGCCCTCTGTTCCTGAAACTCTGTGAAAACTCCGGCTGCATAGGCCTCTTTCCATTGGTTGCTCAAAGCCTGAAACACCCGGTCGCGTTGGGTTTTGCCTTTCCAGAAAGGAATAATTTCTTCCAGATAAACCTTTTTTGTAAGTTCATCTACCTTGTAAGAAACTTTTTTTCGATTGTGGAGCACCTCAAGGTCTTCGATGGTATGGAGTGAAATTTCAGGGTAGGTTGGCGTCGCTTTCGGAGCCGGGCCACGCTCTCCGACAATGAGTTCGCCTTCCGAAATATGGATCTTTTTATTCAGTAAGATATGCCGGAAAGCATTTGCTCTCTGAAGTGCTACTCCGGTTTCTTCAGCATCGACAGTGCTATAATAATGTGTGATGAGCTGAGCCCTTTCGTGCGAAATGCAATTTACCGCTTTCAGACTTTCGTTTCTAAGTTGTTGAATACGTTGGCTTAACATTGGTTTTTTCTTTATGAATGAAAAAATATTCTTAATTCTACCCTCCTACACTTACGGTTGAAGCTGCATCAGCAAAGAAGTTTTTAATTTCTTCAACACGGTTTTTGTCGTAGGCTTTTGTTGCCCCGATGCCATAATTCAGGCCAAGGCGTTTGTATTTATCTTGCGCCAGATGATGAAAAGGAAGCAGGTCAATCCTTTCTATCACGGGAAGACTGAGCAGGATTTTCTTTAATCCATGCAGGTTTTCGGTTGTGTCAGTAACCTCCGGAATCAATGGTATTCTGATAAAAAATGTCTTTTTGCTTTTTGCCAGATGGGAAAGATTGGCCATTATCAGTCCGTTATCTTGTCCGGTAAATTCTTTATGCCGTTGACCATCTGCAAGTTTAAGGTCGAAAAGAACGAGATCGGTGACGGCAATAGTTTGTTTAAACAGCGCTTCAGGCGCATATCCGGAGGTATCGATGGCAGAATGAATTCCTTTGGCAGTGGTTTTTTTCAAAATATCCAAAGTAAATTCCGGCTGAAAAAGAGGTTCGCCGCCAGAAATAGTAATGCCACCACCTGACTCTTCAAAAAATGGACGGTCGGCTTCAAAGCGGGCAACAATATCTTCCGGATGCATCCAACTGCCAATGGTTTCCTGCACGGTATAGGAAGTGTCGCCAAGTTTTTGAACTCTCAGCGCTTTCTCCGGCTCGCAGGAAAAACTTTCAGGATTGTGGCACCATGCGCAACGCAAGGGACAGCCCTTCAGAAAAACTGTTGTCCTGATACCCGGTCCATCGTGAACCGAAAAACTACGAATGTCAAAAATTAGGCCTTTCATCGAAGTTAAAATGGAAAAATTGAGGAGTCTGTGATGGGATTTTCAACGGAAAGTTGCGCTGAAACAATTGCAATGCTTTGCCCGGAAGAAAAAGCGGGAAACTCAGCAAATCCAACAGGCAAAAAGACCTTTGCCGTTGTTGTGGTAAAAATTTGAAATCAAATGCGTTCGCATCACCGATTTTTTTACAAAAGTAACACAACAAACACTTTTGTGCAAGGGCATTGTGAAAAAACAGCGATTCCGCAGCAAATAATTTTCCAAACAAATTAGAGCAAAGCCTATAGAACTGAGCATAGTTATAACTATCCGCGAACTTGCGGTTTTAAAAATCATTATTTGTTAAGAAATTACCTCCTTTCTTTTGTTAAAAGATTTAGCCCTGAATGTTTGAGCAGGGATTCTCTAGTTTTAGAACTCAATATCTCATCTGAGCGTTTAGGTTAGGAGATTGAAAATAATCAAGATCATAACCTATCATGATAATAAATATGCATTCTTCATATGACTTTATGGTATCATGACTGCCAATCATATTATTGACATACTGGGTTTTGTAGGCCAACTGGTTTATCATATGGGCAATTTGAAGACATTGATAATAGTTTTGGGTTGCATTGAATGATTTTCTGGAGTATTTGTGACCAAGATTATACCCACTATTTTTCTGTTCGTTAAAGCCCTCATTTTCAATTTTCCATCTCATTCGCCCATAGTCACTTATCGTTTTACTGTTTTTATTTGTAATCCCTATATCCGTAATATGAACAAACCTTTCCTGCGATATTTTCGTGTCATTTTTTGTGCTAACTGCTTGGCTGGTGATCTTTGTTTCTAAAAAGTTGATGGTGTGGGTTTTGTATTCGATGCTGTTGAGAAAGCAATATTGAGTAACGGTTTTGTTCTGCCCGATTGTATCGTAAGTTTTAATAATAATTGGTGCAGCGGTCTTTTTAAGCAGGTTTACTTCTTCCCATACGCTTGGAAGGTTGCCATCTTTGAGGGTAATGATAAATCGCCAGCCATTGGATTTACAGGTTTTAAACACATTGTCATTGGGATAGAGGCCATCAGCAGCCAGCACCATTGGCAGCCGTGGGTACATTTGTTTGATCTTTTGGCTTAGACGTTTGAAGGCTTTAAGTTCACAATCTTGTTTTTCATACTCCAGACCTACGGGATTTTTAACCCATTCCGTTGCCATCGAAAAACTAAATCCATTGCTGCATAATATTTTAGCTTCCAGTACATAAGCTGTCCATGTGCGCTTTCCGCTTTTAGATGTTTTGTAGGGACATTCGGGATATGGTTCGTAATCATAACTGTGTAAGCCCGTGGCATCAATCCCGATAAGATGATACATTCCAAAGAGTTTGTATTTATCCAACACCTTTGCTCTTAAAAGCAGTTGTATCATTTTGCGCTTAATTTCTTCCAGTTCCTGTGTGTCCAGGGTTTTAAGAAGTCGGTCGCAAGTGTCAAGATCGGGCAGTTTGCATTGAAACAATCGTTCAAAATTGCGTGAATAATTCCCTTTGCTTGCCGTGTTGTCGGCATGATTACGCGAACCCCGCTTGAAAAGAAACAAACTAATTACGGCCATCAACAATTCCTCAACTTTGTAAACAGGCCTTTTGCGATTGTCGCTTACATGGCTGAGTATTTTCAAAAACTCAGGGAAGCGACGCTTGATGGTTATAGCCATCTGCATGGTGAAGGTGTACATTTGATGCAACTCAATTTTAGCCTTGCATCTGGCTCTTTTTCTGTTTTTCTGTGTCTTCTATAGAATATACAAAATAAAAAAAATAAATCAAAAAAAGTTTAAAATATTTGTTTATTAAATTGAAATAGAGTAATTTAGCTACAAATAAAAACGCCGGTATACGTGGCTTTGCTCCGGCGTTTTTCAAATATTAAAACATGAAACCCACATCCTTTCGGAATGGCGGGCAAACCGCCAAGTTGACGCTAACAGCTGATATTCAGCTATTTATACAAATTGTTGACGTGCTTCGAATCGCTTGTTTACCTGTGACAAAATTAGTGCGAAAAATATTCTATCCAAAATATTTTAGCTTAATCATTTACAAGGGGTTAGCTATAGTCCTTTTTTTATGCGGAATTGCTG
>JAUXMV010000080.1 GCA_030683155.1 Bacteroidales bacterium | reverse complement strand
CCGCATAAAGTTTCAAAAGAAGCAACAAAATCTCCCAAAAATTCAGGATTGGGCAAGCCTATTTTTTCAAAGCGCCCTGTGCCGCGAATTGCCGGAAAGAGGAATTTTTGAACGCCTTCCCAAAGGAACACGCCTCCAACCATTAATCTGATTAATATCGTCGATTTTGAAGTATCGGTCTTTATTATTTTTTGGAACATTGTCATATGTTTAATCAACTGTTAGTTCATAACGATGGACAAACATATGAATTTTTTATTTTTAAAAAAACGATCCTGAAAAAAGGGATTTTTCAACATAGCTTTCGTCACCATGTTTAGAAAACTGAACATCAATATACTCTATAATATTTTAAATTCCAGCACTACAAAACTGCAATGCTGGAATTCCTAATTATCATTTCTTTTGCGGAAGTGCCGGAGTAGGATATGGTGGAGGCACAATTTGAATTTCCTTTTGTTGATCGAGCAGTTTCAATGCTTCCTTAACGGCCCGCTCTAATTGCGGATCAATCCCTTTGGAAAGTGAAACAGCATCCTGTAAAACTTCAATATCCGGTGCAATTCCTTCATTTTCACCCACCCACTTATTGTTCACAGGATCAAAAACAGCATTATCCGGAGCTGTAAGTGCGCCGCCATCAACCAAGCTGTAGTGAACAGATGATTTTACAAGACCTCCCCAGGTTCGGGTTCCAATGATAGGTCCGGTCTTTTGCTGACGAAAAACCCAAGGGAAAAAGTCACCGCCGGAACCAGCCATTTCATTGATCAAAAGCACCTTAGGTCCTAAAATTCCTGCTGGAAGCCTAAAAGGAACACCCTGCGGAGCTTCGTTGGTGATTGCCGCCCGCAGCGTCCTGTTCATCAGATCGACCATGTAGTCATCGAGCAAACCACCACCATTAAAACGCTCATCAATCACAACGCCTTTTTTATCCTGCTGGGCAAAGAAATAGCGATTGAAAGAGATGAAACCACTGTTTGAAGTGTTTGGAACCCATACATAAGCAAGTTTACCATCCGACAATTTATCAACAAGCCTTCTGTTGTCCTCTACCCATGCCCTTTGGCGCAAGTTGCCTTCGCTGGAAATTGGCTTGACAATTTCTTGCCACGCCCCTGCAAAATCAGGAGTCTTATTAATATGAAGTGTTGTTTGAATATCAACCGTGCCATCCAGAAATTGATAGGGATCATCTGTGGCTTTAAGCTCTTTTCCATTGATTCCGACGAGATAATAGCCTTCCTGAATTTTTATACCCGGTCGGTCAAGCGGACTTGAAAGTTCCGGATTCCAACTTTCAGTGGTATAAATCCGGCTAATTTTCCATCTGTTTTCATCAGCAATAAGATCTGCCCCAAGCATACCTATTGCAGATTTATCCACATCTGGAAAATCCCCGCCAAAAACAAAACTATGACCTACCGAAAGCTCACCGTTCATCTGGTCAAGCACATAGTTGAGATCGGACCGATGTTTTATAAAAGGAACCAAAGGTGCATATCGCGCATAAACCTCATTCCAGTCTCTTCCATGCATGCCGGGATCGTAGAAATAATCACGCTGATAGCGCCATGCCTCATCAAAAATCTGAGCCCATTCTTCAATTCGGTTGAGCCGCATGTTGAGGTTCATTTTCACGGAAGTCCCATCTTTTCCGCTGGCAGATGTAGCGTTCATCAATTTCCAGTCGTTGTTCACTTTTGCAAGTATTTTATTTCCATCGGCTGAAACAGAAACCTGCCCTACGCCGCTTTCAAATTCCTTCGACTCTCTCTTCTCAAGTGTAAACTTATGCAAAATCAAACCCCGGGTTCCAGGCTTTGCTTCTCCAAGAAAAACAGTTCCAGAAGGTCCTTCAACAATCAATCTGTAATTGCCCTTTGACACAGGAAGCGCAACAGTTCTTCTTTCAATATCATCAAAGTCAATCACAACAATTTCCGGCTCTTTCTTTTTTGTCTCTTTAGCATCGGCATCCTTTTTCTTTTCTGAAGTCTTTTTATCAGCAGACTTTTCTTTCTCTTCACCCGATTTTTTCTCATCAGAAACAGGTTCTTCATCACTTTTTGGAACAAAAGGCGACAGGTCGTCCTTGCGCAGATTAATCACATAAGGTTCATAAGCGGGATCTGAGGTCATTGAACTTGTGTTGGCCCAGCCTGAAGATAACGCCAGATCAGTGCTTGCCAAAAAGTAAAAATGTTTGCCACCTCTGTCAAAAGCCGGGGAATAGGAATCAGCAAAAGAGTTTGTTAATGCATGTGTACTATTTTTTTCCAAAGACCATACAAAGATTCTTCTGAAATTATTCGTTCCTGTTTTTGAATAAGCAAGCCATTTTGAATCTGGCGACCAGGTGAGACCCATTCTTCCACGTTCGATGTTGACTCCACCAACATCTACCGTTCTAACGGTTCCGGCTTCAATATCCACAACCCTTATTCTGACAGCATTGTCTGTGAATGCAATATATTTACCATCAGGTGACCACGAAGGCGACCATGCCATTTTTGACTCCCCGATGGAAATGCTTCGTGGATTTGACAAACCCTCTTGCTTTGCAATCATTAAGGCATATCCTTTTCCGTCAGCATCAGAAAACCAGGCAACTTCATCTCCTTTTGGTGACCAAAGTGGAGCCCTGTCGGCAGCACCGGAGGATTGTGTCATATTGCGCGCATCCCCGTTTTCGACCGGAATGGTAAAAATTTCGCCACGTGCCTCAGCAATAATGCGTTTACCTGTTGGAGAAACTGAAACAGAACGTGCATTTTTCGATACGTCTTCCCATTTAGTCTCTGCCCAAGGAAAATCAGCATTGATAGTGATATTTAATTGTTTGATTTCATTGGTTGAAAGGTCAAGCAAATGAATAAATCCATCACGTTCGAAAGTAAGTTTATCCTCAAATCCACTTAGCCATTTAATATCAGAACCTACAAAATTTGTGAGCTGTTCAAGATTACCATTTGCGGGACTATAAGACCAAATATTGCTTATCCAGTCTCTATCTGACAAAAAATAAATTTTATCTCCCAACCAAAGTGGTTGAATATCAATGGTTGATTCATTGGGTAAAAGAATTTCTGACTGATCGGAGAGATTCAAAATATGCAGCGCTGTATTCTGGCCTCCGCGATAATTTCGCCATTCCACATCCCAGCGGTTTACGCGGTCAATCACAATCCGGCTGCCATCAGGCGAAAAAGAACCATAAGTAGCCCATTGATTTGAAAGCATTTCAGACGGGCCTCCCTCAACAGAAACCGTCCATAGACGGTCAACGCCTGCAGGGGCGCTGTTTCTTGGTGTAGAGAAAAGCACCTTTTTACCATCTTTTGTCCAACCACATGCGACAGAAGAAGCCGGATGCCATGTTAATCTTATGGGTGTTCCACCTTCTACAGGAACTACATATACAGCGTCGCTACCCGATCTGTTGGAGCTGAATGCTATCCATTTTCCATCAGGAGAGAGTCTTGGATTGCTTTCCACTGCTGGTGTACTGGTCAGTCTCAAAATATTTGTGCCATTAAGATCAGACACCCATATATCTCCGCCATAGGCAAATGCGACATGATTTGCACTCAACGAAGGCTGACGCAACAATCGTGTTCCTTGCGAAAACACTTTTACATTAAAACTCATTAAAAAAATGAGTACGAATATTGCGGTAGATTTAAAAGTAACTGTAAAGCTCCTTTTTTCTATCCCTTTAAACAAGCTGCTGGCTTTGTATATTAACTGCATACGCTAAAATTTAGGTAAAGTATATGAATAAAAATTTAATTTATTTTTTAATAATTTGATATATAGTTACTTAAATATATCGGTCATTTTTAATATGACTGCTTTTCTGTTAAATTCTAATACGAAAAAGCCTTCTGATTAATTTTAAAAAGCTGAAAAGGGTTCGTTATGTGATATAAAAAGTTGTCAAAAACGTGTAAAAATAGTTTTATTGTTCTAATGTCACCTATAGACGCAAGATTTCTGTATATGTCACAAAAAAAACCAGATTTTCATCTGGTTTTTTTATCTTTATAAGAAAGATTTTTAGGTCTAAGCAGTCATTTTTCTGCGTTGCATATTGCGTCCGCGTTGCACAGGAACCTTTTTTTGTGGCACTGCTCCAGGAATTGGAGGATATGGATGGCTGTCAACAACCGGAATCCTGAAAGAAATAAGTCTTTCAATATCCCTAAGCTCTGTTCTTTCATCCACATCACAGAAAGCAATTGCAACACCGTCATGACCAGCCCTTCCGGTGCGGCCAATGCGATGAATGTAGGTTTCAGGTACATCCGGTAAATCGTAATTAAAGACATGCGTCAGTTCATCGATATCGATGCCTCTGGCAGCAATGTCGGTTGCAACCAACACTTTCAGATGTCCGTTTTTGAAATCGTTCAGAGCATTCTGACGGGCATTCTGGCTTTTATTTCCATGAATTGCTGCTGCTTTTACATTTGAACGGAGGAGATATTTCACCACTTTGTCGGCACCATGCTTTGTGCGTGTGAACACAAGAGCCGTGCGAACACGTCTTTCATCGAGCAGATGCAAAAGAAGATCGGGCTTATCAGATTTATTGGTGTGATAAAGACTTTGCTCGATTTTATCTACTGTAGAAGTTGGGGGTGTAACCTCAACCTTTGCTGGATTTGTAAGCAATGATTTGGCCAGTTTCTGAATTTCGGGTGGCATGGTAGCGGAGAAAAAGAGTGTCTGACGTTTTGCAGGCAGACGTTCAATCACACGTTTCACGTCATGAATAAAACCCATGTCCAACATGCGGTCGGCTTCGTCGAGTACAAAAATATTGAGTTGGCGCAAATCGATAAATCCTTGATTTATAAGGTCGAGCAAACGACCTGGAGTAGCAACAAGCACATCCACGCCACGTCGGAGCGCGTTGGTTTGATGCAATTGCGATACTCCACCAAATACAACTGTATGCCTGAGATTGGTAAATTTTCCGTAAGCGCCAAAACTTTCATCAATTTGTATGGCAAGTTCCCTTGTGGGAGTGAGTACAAGCACTTTTATGCCTGCTTTAAATTGTTTTTGCTGTTGAAGCAACTGAATAATAGGAATCGCAAAAGCAGCCGTTTTACCGGTTCCGGTCTGGGCACAACCTTGCAGGTCGCGGCCTTCAAGCACGTAAGGTATGGCTTGTTGCTGTATGGGAGTAGGAATAGTATATCCTTCTGCTGTCAAGGCTTTCATGACAGGTTCAATCAAGTTTAGGTTTTTAAAAGACATTAAGATTTTTGTAAAATGTGGCCGGAAAAGACGTTGCATTTTCTGCACCGGCGAAAAGAGTTTTTATAAGTTACGGCTTACAACCTGCCGTTTTCAGTTTTAGAACTGACCGCAAAGATACACTAATTATGCCAGCTTTGACAAAAGTGCCCAAAAGGCCGGCTGACAAGGTCTTTTTGAGAACTGGTTTTGAAAAACTTTAAAAATTGAACTTTACAGAAACAAGCAATTGTGCCGGTCTAAGGTAAAACCTTGACTCAAAAAGCGTGTAGGCATTTGCCTGAATAACAGTATAAGTTTTGGCATTGAAGATATTGCTCCATTTTATTTCCAAATCCAAACCTTTTGGTTTGAGGCTACGCCGGAAGTTTATATCGGAAAACAGGCTTCTTTCCTTACCAATGAGGTACAATTCGTTAGTAAAGCTTAGCATCAGGTTGTCTCGAGGAAATGCAAACACATTGAGATGATGCTTTGAAAAAGTTGTTCTTTGCTTACCTATTTGATCCAATTTTGTTGTTATATAATTCATTTCCAGACGATACTCCGCATTTAGCCATGACGAAAATCTGGTATTCAATTGAGGACCCAGGTTAAAAATTCGGTTTTCTACTTCAAACAGCGCATCGTTGAGTAGCGATAATCGTTTGTTTAAACTGTAAATTGCTTTTAGGCTTACTGTTGACTTGGTGATGGAGAAATATTTACTGCTGTTTATCTGTAGGTTTTGAAAATGGCTTGTGTTGGGGATATTAGCTGCAAAGGCTATGCTTGACCCGTTTGAAAGTAAACTGTTGCTATAAACAACAGATTGCTCTTTGATTCCACTGATGTAGGTCAGGGAATTAAAGAAGGAAAGAATGGGATTGCGATAAGATATCCGTACAGAAATATTCCTGCTATTGCTAAATTCAAGGGGAGTTGCATTTTGAAAAAGCGTATTGTATTTTTTTAAAATAAATCCATAATGTACATCGTCCATCTCGCCTAACCGATTGGCTTGAAAATATGTACTGCTGAACTGCCAGAAACTTTTGAATTTGTATATCAATGACAGGCTGGGGTCGAACAATAGTTTATTTAAGCCATCGCTGATTTGTTTAAGCGGGTCTTCTGCTTCCAATCTCACATAACTCAATGGCAGCAAGGCCTTAATGGTCATTCCTTTTCTTTTGTATTCGATACCAGTTTGGACATAAGAGCGGAACAATGTATAATGCAATTGGTTATCAAAACTACTTCCTGCAGGATTTTCAGTATCCCCTTCAACAATCACTATTGTGCTTTCAAGTCCTTGCTTTCTAAATACAAATCCTGCCCGGGGATTAATTGTCAGTCCTTTCCAATTTCCAATAAAACCAGCTGTATGATGTGCATAAAAACGTTTAAGATCCAAATGCTGACGGGTTTTGTCATAATACAAGCTATTGTTTAAAGTGTTTTCGAAAACGCCAGGTTTGACAATCAGGGTATGATTATTCTGGTCAAAAGAAATATAGGAAATAAACTCCACAAGTTTGCCTCCGATGGGGTATGTACTCCGTAAGTCGTTGGAAATTGACCTTACCGGTTTGTTTAAGGTTTGGTTTATTTGTTTGTTGCCATCATACAAATTGCCACGACTGCTGCTCCAACCTGATTCGATGCTGAGTTTGTTATTCAGGTAGTTTGTCTTGACATTTCGGCTTAAAGTAAGATCGGCTTTGAGAAAACTATCATGGTTGCGGTTGTCCATATTTTCATTGAAAATAAGCGTATCTTCCGGCATAAAAACATGCCTGACCATCTCTGCTTTTTGTTTTTGAAAGTCGTTCACAAAATGCAGATTGGCACGTACCTGAAGGTCACGTTTCAGACGCAGCAGTCCATTTAGATTGATCAAATGAATGTTGTTAAGAAGAAAACGATCTTGATTTAGATGCGGCACAATGGGGGATTGTATAATTAAAGGAGAAATTTCAGACAAAGGTTTATCATGATCCAACATATCTTCGAAGCCCAGTGATTTTAATTGTTGCGAAACATCAGTTCCGGAATTGTTGGTTTGATATGAACCTAAAAGTTGAAATTCTTTTGTAAAGGCCATTGGTGTGATGTTGGCATCCCAAAGCAAATGTTCTGCATAGCCTAGCCCAAATTTTGCAGTACCCGTGGTGGTTATATTATTTTTCAACCGAAGGTTCAGTGAAGCTTGCTGTGACGAAATCCTGTCTTCGAGTATGCGGACAGGCTGGTGGTTTTCCAACACCTCAACGACTGATACTGATTTATGTGGGAGATTACTGCTGATGGCCGTATAACGCCCGTCCATAAGATCAAGTCCTTCCACATAAAACTTTTGTATTGGCATGCCCTGATATATAATTCGGCCATCAGACTCAATTTCGATACCCGGCATGCGTCGAAGCACATCCTCAATACTGCGGTCAGCCTCACCTGAAAATGATTGGACAAGATAACTAAGCGTGTCTCCCTTGCGTTGGATTGGGGAAGCCCTTACTGTAAAGGTTTCCAATTGCTTGATATCTGTTTCCATCTCAAACCGCATTTCTTGAGACATGTTTTTTATGTGCCTGTTTTGGTTGCGATAGTGGATCGAACTTATTGCGATATTCAGACTGTCGGCCTCATTTTTAACAATAATACTAAACCCACCATCGCTGTTGGTGATGCCAAAGGCCAAAACAACGTTTGAACCAATTGGCCGGATCATAACATTAAGGTATGGAACTGGATTTCTTTCCCTATCGACTGCAACACCTTTTATAAGCGCTTGTGAGAAAAGACTTTGACATAACAGGACAGCAATCAACCCAAGCCAAAAACGTATTCCACTTGCCTGAATGACCATCGTTTTATTCCAATTCGATCGGGTTATTTCGTCTTGCCATGTTTTGTGCAGCAACTTGTTGCGTCTGCACTCCTGCACCTGCTTCTCTTGCTCTTGATATGATATCTTCCCTAAAGTTATTCCTCGCTTTGAAAAACTCCTGTTTTGAAGAGCGAATATATTCTTTATCGTTCATGTCAATCATCAAAGCGTATGCTATTTTACTAATTGAAACAAATTCAAATACATAGTGCTGTTTGCTGTCGCTTAGGTTAAGTATTAATCCGGGCAACCCATTAAATTTATAAGGACCATCACTGATTGGTATGTCTGCTGTGTACCAGGCAATCCATTGTCTTCCTCCAAAAAAACATATAGCTTGTTGCACTTTAAATCCATGCAAAGTGGCTGTATCAGAGCGCAACTCCCAGTGAAATTGATCCATTTTTTCTTCATACTTAAATGGATCGCCTATGATATGATCAGTCGTTGTTATTTTTCCAATTGGATAGTTTTTGAAAATTTCATACATCAGACGCACTCGCGGCATTATATTTTGAGGATGATTGACAAGTTCCTGAAACTCTTCATGTGTACTAATTGTGCGCACAAGACTATCGCCTATATAATAATTATAGCTCAAAAATTTGCTCATCTTAGGACCAATTAACAGAAGCATGTCTTCCTGTGAGATGTAATGCGGGTTTAATGAATCTTCCTGAAATTTCATTGAATATGTAACTAAATATTCAGTTTTATCTAAATCAGTATAAGAATCATCGAATTGGGAATAGCCTGTTAAAGTAAGACTTAATGATGCAAAAAGGAGGAAAATTGTTTTCGTGAAATTGTTTCTATTACTTGTCATGGGCCTAATTGTTGGATACAAGAATATGAAATATTTTTAAATAATAGCACATAATTTTCTAAGATGTTTATTAGACACACAAAATATTAGAGTGTAATCATTAAATAACAGAAAGTTACAATAAATTCCAGAATGAATCTAAATTAATTCTGACCTAAAATTTCTATGCCATCAAAAAGTGCCATTGAATTTTATGCGCTGCATTCAGAAATCCATGAAGTATGTTTGACAAAAAAAACAAACAAGCTGTTTTCACCTATTGTCAGAAAAATGGGAGTTGTTAAGCTTATCATACGATATGAAAAAATCAGGGAGAATACATTTCATTAATCAACAGAATTCAAGTCCAGTTCAATGATTAATTTTAATGAGTAAAAAAAACATCTTCATTTTATTCTCAATTCTCCTCAAGCTTTCTTTCACTTATCCCTGATTTCCTCTCTGCCATCGCGGTATCTGGCGAATCTGCCTTTTTCAGTTGGGTGTACCATATCACGGCGAGCCCAAGGCCATCCGCCAAATTCAGTTTGCTGATAATCGTAAAATGCCTGTCTTATTTCGTTTTGTGTGTTCATCACAAAAGGACCGTATTGCACTACCGTTTCGTTGATTGGCCTTCCCTGAAGCATCACAATCCGGCAATCGGAATCACCTGCTGTAAGTTTTACATCGATCATCGCATCCACCTCCGCCGCGTGTTTAGATGAAAGTGTAAAAGTTTCAAGCTTCATAGTTTCACCGTTGTAAAAGTAAAGCCATCTGTTTACCAAACCATCAGCTTTTGGAAGCGTCCATTCTGCTCCGGCTTCCATCTTGATAATCCAGATATTTACTTCGTTCTCAGGCGCTGCCGCCCATGAATCCGGCGCCGGTGCCAAAGCTACTGTATCTTTATATTTTCCGGCAATAATGGTTACTTCAACAGATTTATTGTTCGAATCCATTGTTTTCACAACGGGTATTTCTTCGGCCCAAAGCATCTTAAAATGTGGTTCGGCCATTTTTTGTGAAGCAGGCAAATTGAGCCAAACCTGAAAGAGTTCGAGGGTGTTTTCGTCATCTGTTTTCAGCAACGGAAACATTTCGCTGTGCTGAAGTCCTGAGCCAGCTGTCATCCATTGTACATCGCCACCACCATAGCGACCTGCCTGTGCATGCGAATCTGAGTGATCCACCATTCCTTGTGTGACAATTGTTACAGTTTCGAAACCACGGTGAGGATGAACAGGAAATCCCGGAACTTTATCCCCATGATACATACGCCAATCGAGTGATGGATCAAAATCCTGTCCGATATTTCTTCCTTTCAGACTGGCAGCAGGTCCCATTTCACCGTTGCCGCGGGGATATTTATCATGGTGATGTGCGCAAAAAATAAATGGATTACTCACAGGCCACTGAAAACCCATAGGCTTTATATTTAGTACAGGATAATCTGACATTTTGGATATTTTTGTGAATCAATAATTCTTAAAGCACAAAAATAATCAAATCCATCGCTTAAATTAATGCCTTTTGCTTGGCTTGAAACAAAATTGATCTGTCAAAAACTGAAGCAGCTCATTGCCAAAATGCTATTTTTCAGCAATGACCAGCATTTCGAAATCCTCGGTTGTGAGTTGATCATTTCTTGAAAAAGCGCCTAATTTAGCACCAAAAATGTCAATTTTTTTGAATCCGAGTGATTTCAGCAGCCATGTAATCTCGCTTGGCACATAATATCTTTCGTTGCAATCAAGCTCCTTTAGATTGCCATCATCATCTTCCACTGTTGTGATATTGTGGTC
>JAUXMV010000051.1 GCA_030683155.1 Bacteroidales bacterium | reverse complement strand
TCCATTGCGCTGAAGGAAGAATTCAATCGCTTTCTTGCAGAAATAAAAGCAGATGGCACCTACGATGCAATGGTAAAAAGGTGGCATGAGGATGTAGGCGCTTCGATGCCCGAAATCACAAACCCTGATCCGGTTGGAGAGCTAAACATTGGAATAGTAAGTGATATCGGACTGCCTTTTGCCGCCAAAAGTGAAGGACAGTGGAGAGGCTTCGATGTGGAGCTGGGCAGTCAATGTGATGCACAACAAAAACAGAAGTATAAAAACACCTGTTAACTTTTTCATAGCCTAATAATTTTTTGATTGAAACATTTGATTTGATGATTGGATTCGTACCGGATTGTGACAAAGTAAATTCCGGCAGGGTAGTTTGATAGGTCAATGGATTTAGAGGTGATTGCTTCAAAAGAAATACTGCTTAACCGAAGAATGGAATTTCCGGTAATATTTGTAATTTCCAACTGACAATTCTCACAAGAAATTGCACTGTTGGTTTCAATGTGAAAAGTATTGGTTACAGGGTTTGGTGTAATTTTAAATTGTTTTTCTGTAGCTTGATTTTCAATTACATTTGTAATTAATGAGCCATTTGTGGTATGGTAAACAAAACCAGAACCAACGGCCCAGCCGGTATCCCTGTTAAGCATCTGAATATCAAAAACTGCTTGTGAAAAGAGTTGTTGAACATGCCAGTTCTGGCCACCATCGTTTGTGAAGTAGATGGCCCCTCCACCAGGCCCGGATGTACCAATCCAGCCAGTTGTATCATCTGCGAAATATACACAATTGGCTTGAGTTGGAGTTCCATAGTGATTATCCGGGAGGGTTTGCTCTGTCCAGGTTGCTCCGCCGTTCTCGGTATGTAGGACCAGGTAATCCATTGAATTTTTATATCCAACAGCCCAACCAATTTGTTCAGAAATAAAAAATAAACCTTCAAAATAATTATAAAAATCTGCAGTATATTGTATTTCAAAATCTTCACCGGCATTTGTTGTTTTCAAAATTACACCTTTCCCAATAGGAGGGCCTAACCATCCAATAAGCCAGCCTATGTTATTATCAATGAAAAATATGGATTGTATCCCATCAATCTGTATTTCTATTATTTCCCAGGTATTTCCTCCATCACTGGTATGAAGAATATTGCCTTCGCTATATTGACCTAATGTAGCCCATCCGTTATATTCATCCACAAAAAACAGTTTGATTACATTTTGAGTTGCAGGTGTTTGTATTGGCATCCAGCTTAGGCCGCCATTAGTAGTTTTATGAATAGTACCATTTCCCCCCGCAATAAACCCGGTATCCTGGTTTATAAACACAATATCAGAGCCCGAATGATTGGAAGACAAACAACTAGGATCAAGATACCAGTTTTCGCCACCGTCTGAGGTAAAAAAATAGCAGCCCCAAATAGTCCAACCATAATTTTCGTCAAGAAAATAAATACGGTCGAGATAGGTGATGTTATGCGCATTCAATTGAGTTTCCCAAATTTCATTTTGTGCATATGAATTTGCACTTGCAAAAATGAGCATTAAGAAAAACGTAAATTTATGTTTCATAACTTCTTGTATTTTAATGGCTAATAATAAGTTTTGATCTTAATACAGTTGTATTGTATTGAATATAAATGAAGTATACCCCAGATTTAATATTCTCTAATGGAATAGTAACCGATTTCTCACAAAATCTGCCCTCAACAAGCTTAGCCCCATCCATATTATAAATGTGATAGATGGCTACATTTTGAAACTCTTCGTGAAGGCTTACTGTAACTTGGTCTCTTGCAGGATTGGGATACAATTTGATACTGTTTTCTACCTGGGCTTCGAGACCTGTTGTCCAGTCAATAAAGCAACTGTCATACGACATGTATAGATTTAAATCATCTTCGTAATAGCACAACAAATCAAGCGAGAAGGAGATGGTTGCCAATTGACTGCAACCCGGAAACAGCATTCCGTTCATGCTTCCTATTCCCTCAATCCATAGATCCGCTTCTTGCGCATTATCACCGATGGGCTCAAGATACCATGTTTTTCGCACTTCATCGTTCAATAAGTTAATTGTACCCGTTGAAATGACCTTAAAGGTATTCGAATTCCATGTGCAATGATGCAAGCCAAATATTTCGGTAGTGTCGCCTGTCTCAAGTGAAAAGTCATAAAGCAATCTGTCTTTTGGCGGATAAAACAGCGCAAAGTTTTCTCTGAAATAAACTTTCTTTTCATCAATAACCTCCCTGATATATCCGTTAACACCCGAAGGATAAGCACCATCGCTATATCCGGTATTGACAACTTTTCGATAGACTGTATCGTTGATAAGGGTATCATTTGCTGTGATGTGCAACTGCAATGTGTTCATCGTTGCCACGGAACCACCATAAGCGTATGAAGTAATCATGATATTCCACTGTTTACTACCTTCAAGAAATGGCTTATAGGTTTGACCATAAGAGACAGAAAACAGCAAAAACATTATGGTCAGCAATAATAGCGTTGGTCTGATTAATCGTTTCATAATGATATATTTTTTGGTGAAATTAATGAATTCTTTAATTAAAACCGATGCTGTTAATAAGCTGTTGCCCGGTTTGCTTTTATTATTTTTTGCGTGTAAGTGGTTGATTTTGTTTGAATTTGCAGCAGGTAAATACCTAAGGGCAAGGAGGATATATCTACCTGAAAAGTACCATTACCCGACTGGTCAAACTGTTGTGATTTATGGCATAATCCCTTTGCATCATAGATCATCATTTCAACCGGACTTTGAGTATCGGAAATTTCAATGGTTATCTTGTCATTGGTAGGGTTGGGGAAAACCTTTAGATTTCTATCATTCGCTTCCAGCTCTTTTGTCCCAACAATAAATGGGCAAACTGCATCGGGGCAATAATATTCTAAAAAAGTATACGAAAGATATTGAGATTTGACAGGCGTAAACATTGCTTCCCAAAGCCCGTAACTAGACCCAATCCCCTCATACAATCTGCCCCACGAGCAACCGCTTGCAACCTCAAACCATTGGGTGCTAATGCCAAACATAATAAGTTCACCCATTGAATTGATATTGACCTCTCCACACCCTTCAGGAATTGTACAAAAATGATTAATTGTATCTCCAACATTCAGCGAAAAATCGTACATCAAAGTTTCCAAACCGGTCGGACATTCACTGTAATAACCACCTTCGGTAGGTAGTAGAATCCCGAGAACCTGGCGGGTCAGCGTATCTTCTCTCATCAAACCAAACAAAACATAGGGAGAAACGGCTTGGAAAGGTGGCTGTTTTCCATACTTTGATTCAAGAAAACGATGGTATATTTTTTTGTATAAAATGTTTTCGACCAGAGTGTCACCCTGGGCAAAATATTCCCATCTATCGTCATCACTAAAGGGAGTAAGATTATCGTTCAAAACGATGATCCATCGCACACTATCTTGTAACATGGGACGGTAAGTCTGCGCCTCTGTTGTTCTCGTAGCAGAAATTACTGAAAACAGGAAAATCAAACCTAAGATTTTTTTTGTCATCATTGAAAAAATTAACTGGTTAATAAATTTTTTATGATTGTGTTTCATTCACCGTCCGCCCGAACCACATCAAAAAACCTGACGGCCTACAGACTCAAAGTTATTCTTCCCCAGCCTGAAAATATATTTTGTTGTGCAACAAGGCACAAATTGATTGCAATATAAAATTAATCCGAAAAGTCCATGACAGCAAGCAGCCAATAAGGCTTCTTCCTTTGCTAATCCACCAAAATTTTTGGTTTTGCGGGGGAGTAGGTAGCTGTTTTGTGTCGCGCACATTGTTTGGTTTGTTTTAGGTAGCAATGGTAAGCAAAACTTTTAAAAAAAGCAAGGGTTTCAACTGTTAAATTTTGGGGCAGCGAATGATTTATCAATTTTATGTGTTGCAAAACAGTGTATTACGCTTTACGTAGAGTGGTTCTGAATTGATAATGACGGTTGCGCTCCCGTTCGTGTTTTAACTCAGCTTTCAGGCTTACCGGGCTGGCCGAAAACAAGAAAACCCTGCCTGATGCATGCATGGCAGGGTTTTGTAAATGTGGTGTCAGTATAATCGCCTACAGCTTCCTTATTTTTATGTTTCTGTACCTTGAGCTTGTCTGAATAACGTTGGTTTATTTGTACTTTTTCTGAAATTACTTATCCAATCCATCCTCCGGTGAGAAAACGGATGTAGAAAAACAATTGAAAAAAGACATTTAACCCAATAAGCAGCAAGAGTGCCATAACAGAAAAAGGCTTAGATTCATGCTTTAGTGCCAGCGGCAGAATGACATAAAAGGCCAGAAAGAGGAATTTCAGGAAATTCTGAAGATGCACATAGGAACCAAACATCAGAAAGAAAAGCACTGCAACAAGCAGGCTCAGCAACAGCCTTTTTGTTCCAATCGTGAAACTTGATTTCAGATAGTAGTCTATTGCCACAATAATAAAAGGTACAGCAAAAACAAATCTGTTTAAACTGAACATGCTTCCACCACGGAAAATCAAGACCGAAAAAGTGATGCCGGCAAGGTAACTGATGGAAAAAATCACTTCTTTCGGTAGGATTATATTTTTCAAAAATTTCACCTTGAATAAATACAAAAGCAGAAAAACGCCTGCTGCAGTACCCGTCAGAAATGCAGCGCCATCAAGCCTTACAATCAATCCACCTGCCCATGAAGTGAGCGGAAAAGCCGGAAATTGCAGTTTGTTTTCCCATACTTTCTGTGCTTCAAAAAACTGAAACCATTGGCCTGTATCAGTATATTGTACGATTCCAACGACAAGCATTCCAAGAAGAATTGCCAAAAGACCATAAACCAATTTCAATAAAGCCTTTTTACTGAAATCGCCTGCCAGATATCCTGTAACAAGCAGGGCAGGGATAAAAACAGTGAAAGCCGGTCTGGATAAAGTGCTCAGAAACAACCCAAGCAGAAAAAGCAGCATGTTTTCCTTTTTATACCCCAGAATGATGAGCGTGGAAGCTGCAAAGAAAAGAGATTCTGTATAGGGTAGGTAAAAGAAGATAGCACTGGGAATGCTTAAAAACAACAATGTATCAAAAACGCTGCTTTTCAACGAACGTAACAAAAAGTACAGCGAGGTCAGATATAGCAAAGCATTAAAAACGACCATCCCCCCAACACCCAATGAAAGATGTTTCCAGATAAGCGGAAGGAAAGGAAAGAAGGCTACATCAAAACCATTGTAGCCGACATCTTTTATGCGGGCATAATGCATCGCATCCCAGTTCAGGAAATTGGCTGAATTGAGCAGCCCTTCAATGAAAAAACGATCGGCAAGAATTACAATCAGCAGCAATGAAACTGCATAGTAAGTTATGGTTTTTAAGACTGAAGAAGGTGTCATATGCTCGAATCCGGTAAAAAAGCAAATTTCGATAATTTCTTTGACAGGAAAAGTGTCTCAAAATGATTTTCTCATTTATATTTCATTATCGTCCGGTTAATTATTAGATTCTTCGCTAACGCTCAGAATGACTATGACTTAATGATTTTTAAGGGGAGGGGTTTGTGGGCGGCTTCGCCGCCCACAAACCCCTCAAATTAGTTATAAACCGCTGATTGTCATTTCGAACGAAGTGTGAAATCCCAAATTATTGATACATCTTAATTTTGCCGGTCTCTATTGATTTCATTTTGTGAGCAGATTTGTTTTCAACAATAAACGGGATCATCAACATAAGTCTGAAGTCAAATACCATTGATTGCATACCAAATGCCGTTTATTGATTGTGAAGGCCGCCCTCTTTCACCGCATACAAAAACAAAACATCGTCTTCGTAGATGCCTTTATAACCTTTGTTTAACCAAAGAATCCAGTCAGGGATACTTTGTTTTAGCAATATAGTTCTGCTGTTTGCGAGAAATGGATCTGAACAGTTTTTCACATTCAGTTCAGCCATTCTGGTTACGAGAAGATTTGTTTTGTCATTTTGCAGCAAGCTGTCCGAAACCTGGCACAAATTGCGGATACGCGTTTCTGTCAGTCCTTCTATCTGATAAAATTTTGTCGGAACGCTTTCCCAGGGATTGTAAGGAGAACTCCAGGGTGTGTGAAGCAGATGAATCTGTTGGCCGGGATAATTTTCTGCGATATAGGCTGTGATGGCCATTTTGCCAGTGCCTGCAGGTTTTGTTGCCATCACAAGCAAGGCTGTTGCATTCATCGCAAGGAGTATCATCGCTAATCCTTTAAACATCAATGTTGTTTCAAAAGTGTTGCTTGCAAAATGCTTCATCCGCAATGCATTTATTTCGTCAAAAGCGGTCACTAAAAGCAATGGCACAAGATTAACAAGCGGCAATAAAAACCTCACCTCTTTGTGTGCAACAAAAGAATGTCCGATGATAAACGGCAAAATCGCCCACAGGAGGATGGACTTTGGCCGCCTGAAAATGATTATAATCAATGAACTTGCGATGAGAATTCCAAACGGTATGGTGGGTGCTCTGAGTATTTCCCATAAATAAAACCACCATTCTGACTCACCAAATCCGGCAGCAATACCCTGCAAAATCTGCTTATCGAAATAGGTCCAGGGCGTAAATACCAGCTTTCCATAAAACCATGAATCGACAAGAAATCCAAAAACAAGTGTGATTGCTCCGCCAAAGGTCAAGGCAATAAAATCTCTGAAAGCAATTCTTTTGATGGTCAAAAGCCATGCAATCACGCCCAGCGAAAGAAATGCCGATTGAAAACGGAAAAGAAATGCCAGTCCCATGAACAGTCCAACCACAAGGTGCTTGTATCTGTTGCTTTTCCTTTCTCCTAAGATCATTGCAAGCATGAAAAGGATGAAAATCCCTGACCAGCTTTCCGACGAAAAACGAACATTGACAGCAGGTATAAACCACAAAAAGAAAGACAAAAAAATGAGTGTTTTTCCCGACTCTGGCGCCACCATTGGCTGCACATTCTTTACGAAAAATGCAATCGCGCTGAGGGCAACAAGTGCAGTAAGCAGCCGCAACAGAAAGGCAAGGATATAGGGATCATTCACATGAAAGAAGCCCGCACCCATGAAAAGCACATAGGCAATAGCGGGCTGTATCGTCTGCCGGCTCGCCTCCTTATATTCCCAGGCAAGGTCAGCGGACTGATGCGATCCAAGTTTGATTCCGGCAAACTCAATGATCTGATAGTGCTCATCGGCATGAAAATAACCGATGTTTGTGTAAGCATGCACAACAAAAAGCACAAATGCAGCCACAAAGACTACTTTACTGAAGCTGAACTGCTTTTCTAAAAACTTCATATGAAACAATTAACCAGATAAAAATATTTGATGCAGCTACAAAGCTAGTGCAATTTTTAAAAAGACAGATAGTTTGCAAATAAAGAAAACATTGTTAATTTTGCGAGACAATTTAACAATGTTGTTATGAAAATCGAGAAGCCCCCACATATTGAGCTCAATTTAGAATACTTGCAAAGAATATGGAAGGGCGAGTTTGACGATTTTATGAATGAAAGTGATGAACGCTATTATTATTGGGACGATTTAAAGTACCGTAAAGAGGTGCCGTTTGAAAATCCAATCGAAAACTGGACTTTATTAAAAACTTATAGAGCGGCTAAATATGAATCAATAGTATTTGGTAATTATCGCTTCAATTATTTTATATCTCCATACATAGCAAAGAATTTACATGACTTTGATTTAAAACTGATGGCAGGATTACAACAACGGCCTCCCTCCCAATCTGATAAAACAGACTTTTTTAAGAGTTCATTGCTGGAGGAGGCTGTCGCCTCTTCACAAGTTGAAGGAGCTGCTACTACAACAGAAGTAGCAAAAGAAATGCTTAAAAGCGGAAGAAATCCCAGAAATGAATCTGAGCAAATGATTTTTAATAATTTGAGAGCAATCCAATATATAAGTGAATTTCAAGATTCAGAAATTGATTTTAAACTTATTATTGAGCTTCATCAAATTATGACTGCAAACACTGATGCAGAAAAATATTCCGGCGATTTCAGGAAAGGCGATGTATATGTAACTGACCATGTTGACGGGGAAATAGCACACATACCGCCAGATTGGATTGAAGTAGAAAAACTTATGGAAGATTTGTGTGCGTTTGCCAACAATGACAAAAAATTTATACACCCAATAATAAAGGCTTCTATAATTCATTTTATGGTTGGCTTCATTCATCCATTCAAAGACGGAAATGGCAGAACAGCAAGGGCCTTATTCTATTGGTATTTATTAAAAAAAGGCTATTCTTTAATTAAGAATATATCTGTTTCAAAGGTAATTCTGGAGTCTAGAACACAATATGACAAAGCATTTTTAAGAACTGAAAATGACGAGAATGATTTAAATTATTTTATATCCTATTCTATCAAAAATATCAGCATAGCTTTTGAAAAATTAAAATCCTACAGAGACAAAAAATTAGAAGAAAAGAAAAAAGCAAATTATGTTTCTTATCAACTTATGGAGATGGGGCTAAATAAGCGGCAGGCAGACTTATTGGGGTATTTATACTTAAAAGAAAATAATAGAATTACGCTAAAATCTCATTCAGAAAAGCACAAAATTGTCAGACAAACTGCAAGCAAAGACTTAAATGAGTTGATAAAATTGGGTTTACTTAAAGAAGACAGAAGCGCTAAACCATATAATTTTGGAATAGAAAGCAGACATATTATCGACAACTACATTTTGAAAAATAATGCATAGTGGTATCTTTGATAAATCATTAGTCTGTCGTCTTCAAACCTGTTTTTAATTTTAAGACAAAACTTCCTTGTTGCCAGATTTATGCTTCAAAAAACCTGACTTTTTTTTTAAAAAAGATACAACTCAGGCCTGAAATCAGGAGGCAAAATCGCTATTCAAAAACTAAAAGAAATTGCTTCTTCCTCAAAATTTTGCACGCTACTCTATCTGCAAATCATTTTGCCTGATTTGGATATTTCTGCAGAAATGATGAGACAATTGCCCTTACAATCTAGTCCAATTTCAGACCTTTTCCATTGATCTCTTTCTTCCAAAACATGGTTTTTAAGTCGGAATTTCATGATCAAAAGTAGTTTTAAAAACATCAGGTGAAAGCATTCATTTTCACTTGAGAAAATAAAATTTTCACTTCACGAAATTTTATTTCGTCTTCATGTTTTTATGGTAACTACAAGAGAAAATTTTGCAGCCGGAGTAAGGCCGATTTTTATGATGCAACGCTTCCGAAATACAGGCATATTCAATAAAAACAAGGATTCATCCGCCGTGGCGGATGAATCCTTGTTTTTATTGAATTTTGTAGATCCTACGCTTTAAGTTCTTTCGCTGCTTCGATCATTTGGGGCAGCACTTTCATGGCGTCGCCAACAATGCCGTAGTCGGCTGCTTCGAAGATAGGTGCTTCGGGGTCTTTGTTTACGGCTACGATCACCTTGGATGAACTTACACCACCCAGATGCTGTATGGCGCCTGAAATTCCAAATGCAAAATATAGATTGGGTGCAATCATCTTGCCTGTTTGTCCGACATGCTCGCTGTGAGGACGCCATCCTTCGTCGGAAACCGGCCTTGAACAAGCGGTACCTGCCCCTAAAATTTCTGCCAGTTCTTCAATAGCACCCCAGTTTTCAGGTCCTTTCATTCCACGGCCGCCTGCAACAACAATTTCTGCTTCGCTAAGAAGGATTTTGCCTGTTACTTTTTGTGTTTGTTCAACTGTGAGGGCAAAATCACTGTCTGTCATACCGGGATCGAAACTCTCTACGACCAATGAAACAGGGCTTTCTGCAACACCAAAGGAATTATAGGAAAGGGTTAAAACTTTCATGTCGGTGTGAATCAAAACATGACCGATTGATTTGCCGGTGAAAACAACCTTGCTAACTTTAAATGGACTCAGGCTCGAGGGCAATCCTTGCGCAGCAGTAACCAATCCGGCCTGCAGCTTCACTGAGAGCCTTGATGCCACAGCTTTTCCAAGATTGTTATGTGCAAGCACAACGACTTTTGAAGCTGTTTTTGCGGCTGCCGCTGCAATAGCTTTGGCCATGGCCTGATTGTCGAGCAGAGCAAAACGCTGATCAGCAACATTCAAAACCTTACTGATTCCATAGGTGCCAAGTTTTTGCAATTCTGCTTCTTCCACCTGACCCAGTGATACAGCAGTGGCTTCTGTGCCCATTTGTTTAGCCAGAGCAGCGCCATAGGATGCAAGTTCAAAACTCACTTTTTTGAATTTTCCGTCCTGATTTTCGGTATATATTAATACTGACATTTTATTCTTTTTTTAATGATTAAAAACTTCCTGCTTTTTTTATAACACTTTTGCTTCTTCCCGAAGGGCATGCATCAGTTCTTTGCCCTGCTCTTCTGAGAATTTTTTGCAGGCTGCCTTTGCAGGAGGGAGTTCGAAAGACTCAAAACTAACCCTTATTTCAGTATCTACCGGCTGAACAACTTCCAGCGGTTTGCTGCGTGCCATCATAATGCCGCGCATAGCAGGAATCCGGGGTTCTTTGGCAATGCCTTTCTGCACAATAGCCATCGCAGGTGTTGCGACACTCACTGACTGACTTCCACCATCTATTTCACGGATGAGGTGAAGCTTTCCGCCTTCGATCTGCACACTTGAAACTGCAGAAACAGATTGTATGCCAAGCAATTCTGCAAGCATTCCACCCACGGCAGCGCCGTTGTAATCGGAGGCCTCTATACCGGCAAAAATAAGGTCGTAGCCTTTACAAACCTGTGCAAGCTGGTTCGCTACATAAAATGCATCTCTGACATCGGCATCCACACGAATGGCTTTATCAGCGCCGATAGCAAGTGCTTTTCGCAAAGTTGCTTCCGTTTCCTGACGGCCAACATTGGCAACAGTGATGGTCTCGACTGCGCCTCCGGTGGTTTCTTTCAGCTCCATGGCACGTGTAAGCGCCAACTCATCCCATGGGTTGATAATCCATTGCACACCAGAAGCATCAAAAGCTGTGCGATCGGCGTTAAACTTGATTTTGGTGGTTGTGTCGGGCACATTCCCGATCAAAACGAGTAATTTCATATTGTCCTTATTTAGTGTTTACTATGCCATTTGATTTCATGGTTACAAAGATATAATTCTTTCTTTTACCATTTCGGGCCAAAGCTTATTTTGATGTGCAGTGGATTGTCTTTATTGTTTCAGAAGCCAATATCTCTTTGTGGAATCTCTGTGGATCTTTGTGCTATAGCTGTTGCACAAAGCGCCACCAAGGAGGCACTAAGTTACACAAAGAAAAAGATGCCTATTATGAGCGAAAATTTCAGGAAAAGCCAATGATATTTGAAGGGCTTTTTACACCTGTCAATAAGGATGAAAGAATGAAAAATAATCAGGCGTCGAAAGAATCAGACCCTTAATGCATGAAGCTGAATGCATTAATTGATAGCAGCAAAAGGCAGCTAAGTGGCTTGTTTTGAGCTTACTCTACAGTAACTGATTTTGCAAGATTCCTGGGTTGATCCACATTACAGCCACGCATAACAGCGATATGGTATGCGAGTTTCTGCAAAGGGATCGTAGCCAAAAGCGGAACCAGCATTTCCTCTGTTTCCGGAATTTCAATGACGTAATCGGCCAGGTTTTTCACATCCACATCACCTTCAGTAACGATAGCGATTACCTTTCCTTTTCTGGCCTTCACCTCTTGAATATTGCTTACAACTTTGTCGTATGTGCCTTTATTGGTTGCAATTACAACAACAGGCATTTCTTCATCAATGAGCGCTATCGGTCCATGCTTCATTTCAGCAGCAGGATAGCCTTCGGCGTGAATGTAAGAGATTTCCTTTAATTTCAATGCTCCTTCAAGGGCAACAGGGAAATTGTATCCACGTCCGAGATAAAGGAAGTTTCTTACGTCTTTAAAGTGCTCAGCTATTTCGATCACACGCCGACTCACCTTGAGTGTACGCTCCACTTTTTCCGGAATCATATCAAGCTCCGTAAGAATCTGCATAAAGCGCGAGCGACCCAAAGTGCCTCTGAGCTGAGCCAAACGCAATGCCATCAAGGTGAGAAGCGTTACCTGTGAAGTGAATGCTTTGGTGGAAGCAACGCCTATTTCCGGACCTGCGTGGGTATAGCTGCCGGCATGTGTGGCGCGCGCTATGGATGAACCGACAACATTGCAGATTCCCAGAATCGTTGCTCCTTTGGATTTTGCCAGCTCAATTGCTGCAAGCGTGTCGGCAGTTTCTCCTGACTGGGAAATCGCAATTACAACATCTTTTTCATATATCACCGGGTTGCGATAACGAAACTCTGACGCATATTCCACCTCAACAGGAATGCGTGCAATATCTTCAAAAAGGTATTCTCCTACAAGTCCGGCATGCCATGAAGTGCCGCAGGCAATGATGATAATTCGGCTGGCATTGAGCAATTTCTGTTCATAATCAATGATTCCGCCAAGTGTAACAGTGCCAAGTTCCAGATGGATTCTTCCCCTCATACTGTCACGAATAGACGAAGGTTGCTCATAAATTTCCTTGAGCATGAAATGTTCAAAACCACCTTTTTCAAGTACACTCAAATTTGTTTCGAGCTGATGTACATAAGGTGTTTTCTCTTTGTTGCGAATGGTTTTTATCTTCAGGTCCTTATTGCGACGAATAAGTGCAATTTCTTCGTCATCGAGATAGACGACGTTTTTGGTGTAGCTAATGATGGGCGTTGCATCGGAGGCAACAAAATAATCGTCTTTGCCGATGCCAATAAGCAGCGGACTTCCTTTTCTGGCGGCAATAAGAGAATCAGGATCACTTTGTGACATCACAACGATGGCATAGGCTCCTACAACCTGATTGAGTGCTATGCGGACAGCTTCAAACAAATCAACATCTTCATTGATCTTAATGTCTTCAATAAGATTGGTAAGCACTTCTGTGTCGGTACTTGATTGAAATACATACCCGCGCAATTCAAGCTCTTTGCGCAGAGGGGCATAGTTTTCGATGATTCCATTGTGAATCAGCGCAATTTCTTTGGATTGAGAGTAGTGAGGATGGGCATTCACCTGATTGGGTTCGCCATGCGTGGCCCAACGGGTATGTGCTATTCCGATGTTTCCTCCTAAGTCAGAATTCTTTACATAATCTTCAAGATCAGAAACTTTGCCTTTTGTCTTATAAACATTCAGACTCGTGTTCCACAGGGCAACACCTGCACTGTCATATCCTCTGTACTCCAGCCTTCTGAGGCCTTCAATAAGGATTGGGTATGCTTCCCTTTTGCCGATATAAGCTACGATTCCACACATTTTAATGAAGTTGGGTTTGTTTTTATTACTCTTTTAACGTTCGAAGATAAAAAAAGCTTACTTGAAAATTACTTCTTTAACTAGTCTTTTACCAAAGAATAATTAAGCTCTAATCGCAAAGGACTAAGTGTGTCAATATCAGGTTGAACGCCGTTCATCACCCATCTGTTTGCACGGGCTGATGCACCTAAAATAAATACATAAAGACCGTAGTCTTCGGTTGTGTCGCCAACTGAAATTCTATTCTGAACATAGCGGGTCAGACGAAACTGGAACTGGTTGGAAAGCGGCAAATATTTTCCTCCGAAATAATTATCCCCTTCATACTGATCGCTGAGCAAACTGTAGGTGCCGTCTTCCTTCACTTTTACGAGTGCCAATTGAGCCGGTGGAAGATACAATGTAGTATCAACAGATCGGCCGGAGAAAACAAGCCTGGCCTCATTCACCACTACTCTACCTCCTTGCTGTTCGGCAAATTTAGCGAGGTTAGGAAAAAACAATCTTGTTTTTAAACCACCCATTGCCTGTAAATAGAGCTTATTTCTGCCTGCCAGAATATTTCCATCAAGTACCTGGTTTTTAAGCACTGGCTCAGCATCCTGATAATCCATATGGTCAAACTTATTGAAGCGGGCATCACTGCTGGTAATCATATATTCATACCGCAGTGAATCCTGCTCATCATTACTGTAATAAACAGTCATGCGTGAGAGTGTTGACGGAAGGTTATAATATAAAATTGCGCCATTTTCGTTGACAGGATCAGCTGTAATATAAAGGCCTCTAAGATATTCCACAAATTTATCATTTGCCGAAAGGTGTGTTTCAGAAGCCGTAAGCAGCTTGTTGCCAAGTGCAGGTGACAAATGATCGAGGCGCATTCTGATTAATGGTGAGAGCGTATCGCCCTGCCACTTATAGGTGGTGAAAGGCTTTGGCACAAATGTAAAAGCAGCATAATCAAGGCTTCCATAATTTTTTGTTGTATGGGAGTAGTAGGCCGAATCATAATAAATTGGCTCTGCCAGCTCATAAACCCTGATTGTTTGCGCTGTGGTAGTATCGCCATAATAGCCTGAATAAGCCAGTTGAAGCACAAGAGAATCAAGTTGAGGATTGTCACCAAAATCATGATTGCTGCTCGAAAGCCTTAACTGAGTATAAAACCCGGCAACAGTTGTTCCAAAAACAGGATCTTTCATGCTTCCAAGCAAAATATGCTCAGGTTTATCTGTCCTCACCGAGTCTTCACGAATGGTGTAGGCAATGATGGTGCTGGTGTCAGAAAACTTAAGTGTAATGAGCTCTTTGTCAGGCTGAATGCCTTCGCCGATTTGTTCGGGTTTTTTGTTGCAGGACTGAGATATAATGCCTGAAAGGACAACAGAAACGAGAAGAATCTTTCTGGTAAAGATTAAAATCAAATTTTTCAAGATAAAAAATTTAAATGGTACGCACTATTTTTTTGGAAGCAGGCTGTTGTAAAACTCATTGTATGCATCCACATAGGGTGCATCATTGTTGTGAACGAGGATAGGTTTTTTCTTTTCATGAACATAATCCAGCAGTTCAGGGTTTATTT
Source organism: Bacteroidales bacterium (assembly GCA_030683155.1). GTDB lineage: Bacteria > Bacteroidota > Bacteroidia > Bacteroidales > F082 > JALNZU01. The sequence continues at coordinate 21,077 of JAUXMV010000051.1, read as the reverse complement.
TATCGCTTGTAATAACAATGGCATCTGAGTAATCGATTGCAGCTTTTGTGACATTAACGTAGTTTGGATCTTTAAAGTATTTAAGATCTTTGGCTGTGATGCCCGGCAACTTAAGTTTTTTCTCAAAAGTATCCCTGAATTGTTCTTTAAAGTCGTCATCATAAAGGGAATACACCACTTTTGACTCAGCGAACAAGGGATTGTCCTTATAAGCTCTTTTAACATATAAAGGTACCAACGACGACATCCAGCCATGGCAATGAATGATATCAGGACCCCAGCCAAGTTTTTTAACTGTTTCGATAACTCCGCGAGAGAAAAAGATCGTTCTTTCGTCGTTATCTTCATAGAATTTTCCCGCCTTGTCTTTGATCGTAAACTTTCTGTGAAAAAAATCTTCGTTGTCAATGAAATAAATCTGCATGCGTGCCTGCTGAATCGATGCAACCTTAATAATAAGAGGGTGATCGGTGTCATTAATAATCAGGTTCATTCCCGACAGACGTATAACTTCATGCAATTGGTTTCGTCTTTCGTTGATGCTGCCGAAACGGGGCATAAATGTGCGGATTTCTTTCCCCCTTTCTTGTATTCCCTGTGGCAGATATCTGCATATCTTGCTCATATGGGTTTCTTTCAGGTAGGGCGTTATTGCTTGCTCAACAAAAAGAATCCTTGCTTTTTCCATTAGTTATAATGTTGATGAACGTTGTAAATAATGTGCAAAGGTAGTATAAAAAACTTTCACATTAAAACTATCAACTGTTCAGACAATTTCTACAACAAAGGAAATATTTTTCTTATTCCGGATTTACAGCCCAAAATCAGCGCATTGGGCTGCTTCAAAAGCAGCATTTCTACAGCTTTATTACAGGGCAGGTGTGTTACTGGAATTCTTAGCCTCTTACGAAAAGTGCTTTGATTATTTCCATAGCCATTCCGGGGTTTTCTTTCAGGCGACGTGTTGAATAGGCAAACCATTGTTCGCCAAAAGGCACATAAACGCGCAGCCTGTGACCACCATCAACAATAGATTTTCTCAGTTGAGGCGTCACGCCGTACAACATCTGAAACTCATACTTTTCTTTCGGCACCGTATACTTTTCGATGAGTTTTAAAGCACCATCAACAAGTGGTTTATCGTGTGTTGCAATGCCCGGATAAATTCCGTTTTGGAACATGAACTCCAGGTCTTTCAGAAAATGCGTGTTTATTTCACCGTACTTTTTGAATGCGATTTTTTCAGGTTCCACATAAATTCCTTTACAAATCCTGTAGTTGATGGGGGTATCAGCAGTATGAATATCGAGCAGATTTTCTATATCATTCAGCGTACGGCGCAGATAGGCTTGAAAAACAAGTCCAACATTCTTTGGAAACTCAGCCTTAAGTTTTCTGAACAACTCTATTTCGAGATCCACGCATTGAGAATCCTCCATATCTATACGCACAAAGTTGTTAAAGGAAGCTGCTTTTGCAACAATCTCCCTGATGTATTTGTAGCAAACCTCCTTGTCGATTAACAGTCCAAACATTGTCGGTTTCAACGAATAATTACCATCGATTTTTCCCTTTTGAACGGTCTCGATGATATGAAGGTACTCATTCTTATTCGCCTCTGCCTGATGCAGTTCTGTGATAAACTCACCCAAAAGGTCGATGGTAACCATCATCCCTTCCTCATTCAGCTTGCGGCTTGTTTGAATGGCATCTTCTATTGTTTTTCCGGCGATATAGCGCTTGGAAAAAAGCCACACCATATTTTTGGGCATATAAGGCAAAACACCCGCAATCATTTTATTGATCCACATCATGTGAAAATGTTTTTAAGTTTACTTTTTGAAGATCTGAATGCTTCAGACCGTTACTCTTTCAGTGTGCGAAATTATAAAAACTGATTGTATTGTTAAAAAAATAACACACAATAATAGTATACGGTTAAAATTTTAAAGTTTTAGGCTTTTTAGGGGGGTCAGGGTGGAAAATCGACCGATAGAAATTGATTTTCAAAGGAAAACACAGTTTAAGAACAATAATTTGTGTGCCAATAGATAAATTTCTATCTTTGCCGCCCGATTTTTGACGATAAACGAAGTGAAATATCATCGCGAATTTATTTTACCCATTGCCGGCCTTGCTGTTGGTAACAAGCACTATACCTTTGAATTAGGACGTCAATTCCTAGATATGTTTGACGAATCTGAAATCATAGATGCAGCGGTGCATGTTGATCTGATGTTCGACAAAAGGGAGAATATGATCGAGATGCATTTCGATTTTCATGGTTGGCTCGAAGTACCATGTGATCGATGTGCAGATGAATACCGTCAGGAAATTGAGGGAATGCAAACGCTCATTTTGAAATATGGTGATCATTACGAAGAGGAGTCGGATGAAATAATTATCATCCCTGCCGACTTGCATGAATTCGACGTAAGCCAGCTTATTTATGAGTATATGGTGCTGCTCCTGCCTATCAGAAAGGTTCATCCTGAAGATGATGCTGGAAACAGCGGTTGCAACCCGGAAGTTATTAAGCGCCTTGAACAGTTGCGCGTTGAAGAACAAAACGACCCGCGCTGGGAAGCTTTGAAGAATTTGAAATCATAATCAATATATTTTTTGATAACTAATAATATCACAAGAAATGGCACATCCTAAACGAAAAATCTCAACGACAAGAAGAGATAAAAGAAGAACACACGACAAAGCAGTGATGCCTCAGCTAGCCAAATGTCCGGTCACCGGAACTATTCATGTATATCACAGAGCTTATTATGTTGATGGAGACCTCTATTACAAGGGAAAACTTGTGATGGAAGCCAAAGCATAACAAATGACTTGTCAGATAATTCAGGTTGACCTAAATCATCAGAAATGCGTTTAGGCCTGGATGTTTCCGGAGGTGACTTTGCCCCAAAGGCAACACTCGATGGCTTGTTGCTCCTTATCCCTGAACTCACCAGGGGTGAGCGTGTTGTGTTATTTGGTGATGAAGAAATTATACGCAACTATCTTGATAGTGCGGTTTTGAATTCCGGAAGGGTTGAAATAGTTCATGCACCTGACACAATCACCATGTCAGACAAGCCCATAAAGGCTTTTCAATCAAAGCCTGAGTCCACGATCGTTAAAGGGTTCGAGTGGCTAAAATCTGGGAAAATAGATGCTTTTTCAAGCGCTGGCAACAGTGGTGCCATGATGGTAGGGGCGGTACATATTGTAAATACTATACCTGGCGTTATCAGACCTGCTAGTATTGTAATGATTCCAAAACTCAGTGGCGGAAGCAATATCATCTTAGATGTAGGAACCAATCCGGATGCCAAGCATGATGTGCTTTATCAATATGGCTTTTTAGGATCATTGTATGCACAAAATATTTTAGGTATTGAAAAACCTAAAGTGGGTCTTTTAAATATCGGTGAAGAAGAGAAAAAAGGAAATCTACTGGTCCAGTCAGCCTTTCAGTTGATGAAAGATACCAGCACTTTTAATTTTGTTGGAAATGTTGAAGGCCGCGACCTTTTCAGCGACAAAACTGATGTGGTTGTATGCGATGGCTTCACGGGCAATATTGTCATCAAACAAATTCAAGCCATGTATCGCATTATGGAAAAACGCGGTTTACTGGATGATTATTTCAGTAGGTTCAATTATGAAATATATGGCGGAAGTGCGATCATAGGCATAAATCAGCCTGTTGTTATCGGCCATGGTATCAGTAGTCCTTTGGCTATAAAAAACATGATGCTCCTTTCACGCGACATAGTATCCTCTTCATTAAGTGAAAAAATCAACGTTGCAATAAAAGACATTGCAATTTAATTAAAGCCATTGGGGCAAATTCTATTAAAGCATGAAGACATTAAAAGCTGCAATTACCGGGATTCAGGGATGGGTGCCGGCGGATTTGCTTACAAATGCCGAACTTGAAAAAATGGTTGATACCACCAACGAGTGGATCATGACCCGAACCGGCATCAAAGAACGCCACATACTAAAAGGAGAAGGCAAAGGCACTTCTGTTATCGGCACAGAAGCTGTGAAAGGCTTGCTGGAAAAAACAGGCACAAAACCTGAAGAGGTGGATATGCTGATCTGTGCCACAGTGACGCCTGACATGCTTTTCCCTGCCACAGCAAATATCATCAGTCATAATTGCGGCATTAAAAACGCCTTCAGTTTTGACCTGAATGCAGCTTGTTCAGGACTCCTTTATGCCCTTGTGACCGCCTCAAAATTTATCGAAAGCGGAAGCCACAAAAAAATTATTGTCGTCGGAGCCGATAAAATGTCTTCAATTGTTGATTATACAGATCGTGCCACATGCGTCATTTTTGGTGATGGCGGAGGTGCTTTGCTGCTCGAGCCAACCACCGAAGAATTTGGTATCATGGATTCGCTCATGCAGACCGATGGCGCCGGAATGACCCATCTGCATATGAAAGCCGGTGGCTCGGCAAAACCGCCTACCATAGCTACTATCGATGCACGCGAACATTTTGTTTATCAGGAAGGACAGGCCGTTTTCAAATTTGCCGTAACCAATATGGCAGATGCTGCAGCAGCCATCGTCAATAAAAACAACCTCAAACCTGAGGAAATTGCATGGCTTGTTCCACATCAGGCCAATATGCGCATTATTGAAGCCACAGCAAAACGTATGGGCATCAATAAAGAACAGGTGATGGTCAACATAGAACGCTATGGAAATACCACAAACGGCACTATTCCATTGTGTTTGTGGGAATGGGAAAATAAGTTGCACAAAGGCGACAATATTATTCTAGCTGCTTTTGGCGGTGGCTTCACCTGGGGTTCCATTTACCTGAAATGGGCTTACGACCCTAAGTAGGGCTTGCTGAAAAAGTCCTAAACTATTGAAATATTGAAAGTTAATCCAATAGCATCTTATTTCTTGTGAACGTATTTGGGAGATATTGGTTCAAAAACCTTGCATCAGATATTTCGGTGCGCTGCACCTTTAAACACACCACCGAACAAAATTCTACTGAAGGTCTGAAAGTCTGAAGGTCTTAAGGTCTGAAATTGAGCCACAGAGTGGCGATAATCTTTGTAGGAAAAACAAATAGAATTGAAACGAGAGGTGCAGCGCACCGAAATATCAACATTCTGAGTTTTTCAGCAAGCCCTCAGTAAAAAACACTTTTATAGCTGCTAAAATAATTTCTTCGGCTTCCGGGTTGTTTGGTTATACATTTTTACGAGCTCCGGATTTTTTTCTGCAATGCTTTCATACATGCTTTGCAATGAGATTTTTATGCACGCATCCTTGATTTCTGATTTTCATAGAAGCTATGCCCATTAATAATTTTTGAGGTTTATGCACGTTTAAGATTACTTTTGTCATTAACAAAATGTAATGTCTGAGAGAATTCAACATCGATACTTATTGAGCAATATGCTGAGCGATTGCTGCCTGAAGCTATTGCATATCGAACTTGACCACCTGGGTGTTGAGGTGCGGAAATCAAAACTCGGCGACATCTCCATAGCCTGGAATCCTGAATTGGTTAGCCGGGAACAAATCGAAACGTTGTTTAAATCCCTTGGTTTTGGCATATTAAATGACAAAGAAAGTGTGCTGATCGAAGAAATAAAAAGGGTGGTGATCGAGCTTGTGCATCATACAACCTTTAATGCAATGGTTCGCAATTCCGATTTCATCGTTAGTCGTTTTGATAAAAGCTACCAGCATCTTTCCACCTTATTTTCGAGGCACGAAAACATTACACTCGAAAAATATATCATTCTTCAGCGCATCGAAAAAGTGAAGGAGTTGCTTCAGTCTGATGAACTCAGTCTGAGCGAAATTGCCTATATGATGGGGTATAGCAGCGTGCAATACCTTTCGACACAGTTTAAACAGATAACGGGTTATTCAGTAACAGATTACAAGGCGCTCCCTGAAAAAGAACGTCATGGAATACGATTAGGCAATCAAACTCCTTCATAAAAATGAGAAAATCTTACACAATATGCATTGAATTCTATTAACATCGAACCATTTAAAGTGATTAATCTTGCAATCTGAAATCAAATATATCCATGAAAGTAAAAAATAACATCGCTGTAAGTGAGAATGGCTTCATTTTCAACCCCGGATCAGGCGAATCTTTTACAGTAAATCCTGTTGGCCTTGAAATGCTCAACCATCTCAGAAAAGGCTTGTCCCACAGCGAAATCATTGCTGCCATGCAGGCCAGTTATAATGTAGAAGCAGACAACGCAGAACGCGACCTGCTCGATTTCATCGAAATGATGCGGCAATACCGCCTTATGCAGCACGACGATGAGTAAACCCAGACTAACCATCGGTGTTACCGGACTGAACGCTATCGACAGTCCCGGTCCGGGTGTGGCCGTTATAAGAGGTTTGCGCGAAGCGGCCTCCTTCGACGTTCGCATCATCGGGCTTTCCTATGAATCGCTCGAACCCGGAATCTATATGCATGATATCGTCGATAAAACCTATCAGATTCCTTATCCATCGGCTGGAATGGAAGTGCTGATGACACGCCTGGAATATATCCATGAGCAGGAAAAACTGGATGTCATCATTCCAAATTTCGATGCTGAGCTGTATTCCTTTATCAAGCTTTCCGATACACTCAAGAAAAAAGGAATCCATACTTTTTTGCCAACAATGGAACAATTTGAAGAACGGCATAAAGTGAACCTTAACAAATTCGGCAATAAATACAACATCCTTGTTCCGGAAAGCAAGTCGGTATATAGCGTAAACGAAGTGCAGCAGCTAGAAAAAGATTACGACTGGCCGCTTGTTGTCAAAGGAAAATATTATGATGCCACGCTTGCTTATAACTTCGATCAGGTGAAGTCGGCATTCAACAAGATTTCCGCCAAATGGGGATTGCCGATCATTATTCAGAAATTTGTGCATGGTACTGAATACAACGTGACAGGACTCGGCGACGGCGAAGGTAATACCGTTGCAGCTGTGCCTATGCGCAAACAGTACATTACCGACAAAGGAAAAGCCTGGGGGGGTATTTCTATTTCAGACAAAGAGGCGCTTGCGCTTACAAAGCGTTTTCTTTCGGAAACCAAATGGCGGGGAGGTTTTGAGCTTGAACTCATGAAAGACAAAGAAGGAAAATATCATCTTCTGGAAATCAATCCCCGCATGCCTGCATGGATTTACCTCGCTGTTGGCGTCGGTCAAAATATCCCTGAAGCACTCACACGCCTTGCTATGGGCTGGCCCACCGATGCCTTTACCACTTATGAAGTTGGAAAAATGTTTATCCGTTATGCATGGGACATGATCGTTGACTTGCACGAATTCGAACAAATATCAACCAATGGAGAGTTGTAAAACAACAGCTTTTTTAGACGGTTCTAAAACAGAAGCTCCTTTGAAATGAAGCATCAGAAAAATAAAAAAACGAAAAAATAAATACTTGAAAAGATGTCACCAAAAAAAACCTACGAACGGCCGATAATAAAAAAGTTGGAAAGCAATATGCCCAACAAATTCGGAATGCGTACTATTTATGAGCCTGTTACACATGTTGAAGGCCACGCTGTGAAAGACCTCATCCGCGATCACGGTTCTCCGGTTTTTGTGATTTCCGAAAAGAAAATCAGAAAAAATTACCGTGCAGCCAAACAAGCCTTCGAAACACGCTACCCCAAGGTTCAGTTTGCATGGAGTTATAAAACCAATTATCTCGATGCTGTCTGCAAAATTTATCATCAGGAAGGCTCCTGGGCCGAAGTGGTTTCAGGTTTTGAGTATGATAAAGCCATCCGGAATGGCGTTGAAGGTAGTAAAATAATTTTCAACGGTCCCGACAAAAGTGAAGCTGATCTGCGCAAAGCTGTTACAAATAATTCGCTGATCCATATCGATCACCTTGATGAATTGTATTTGTTGCAGGATATAGCAAAGAACTCCAAACAGCGGCCTAAAGTAGCCATCCGGGTTAATCTGGACACAGGTATATTTCCGATGTGGGATCGCTTTGGTTTCAACTACGAAAACGGCCAGGCATGGGATGCATTGAATAAAATCATGTTTTCGGGTCAGATGGATCTTGTAGGATTGCACACACATATCGGAACATTTATGCTTTCGGCAGGTGCATACGCTGTGGCAGCCTCAAAACTGGCTCATCTTGCGCAAAGTGTGCTTGCAAAATACAACCATGAAATCAAATACATCGATATGGGTGGTGGTTTTGCATCAAAAAACACGCTCAAAGGTTCATTTTTACCGGGTAGCGACATAAGTCCTTCCATCGATGATTTTGCCGAAGCCATTACTTCTGCATTGATGAACAGCGACTACAGACCCAAGACGCCCCCATTGCTCATCATCGAATCAGGGCGCGCTTTGATTGATGATGCTGCATGGCTTCTGGGAAGTGTGCTGGCCAACAAACGGCTTTCCGACGGACGCCGTTCGACAATACTTGACATTGGCGTAAATATCCTTTTCACCGCTTTCTGGTACGACCACAAGATTACACCGGCTCAGGCATTTACTTCTTATACCGAAGATACAGCGCTTTATGGTCCTTTATGCATGAACATCGATGTTGTGCGCGAAAGCATCAATATGCCTTTGCTCAACAAAGGAGATCAGGTGGTGGTGCATCATGTTGGCGCTTATAATATGACCCAATGGATGCAGTTTATTACCCTGCGGCCAAAAGTTCTGCTTATTGATGAGTATGGCAAACTACATGTTATTCGCAACAATGAAACCCTGAGCACACTAACCGATCTGGAGGCTGTACCTCCGCATCTGGTGCACTTCGAACTATGATAGCAGAAAAGCTGAAATATATTTTCCCCTATTTCTGGCAAAGCCTGAGCAATAGTTATACCCAGATTTTCTTTTCGAAAAACAAGGTGTTGGGCTTGCTTTTAATATTGGTTTCAATGTTTGATCTGAATGCAGGTTTCGCCGGTCTTTTGGCTGTACTCACAGCCAATATGGCCGCCTACCTGAGTGGATTAAACCGCAATAAAGTTGTTGACGGCCTTTATGGCTTCAACGCTTTGCTGGCCGGACTTGGTTTGGGAATACATTTTCAGTTCAATATGGTTTTTGTTGTCGTATTAATATTTATTTCGCTGCTTTCGTTGCTCATTACAGGAATGCTGGAAGGAATCCTTACAAAATACGGACTACCTTTTCTGAGTCTGCCATTTTTGTTTGCCACCTGGATAGCCATGCTGAGCACACGGCAGTTCAGCCATCTTGAAATCAGCCAAAGAGGCATTTATACGCTGAACGAAATGTATCTGCTTGGAGGTCTTTCGCTCGTAAAGGTTTATGACTGGTTCAATACGCTGGGCTGGCCGGAGATGATCAAAGTTTACTTCAGGTCGCTTGGTGCGATATTTTTTCAGTACCATCTTTTTGCCGGATTGGTAATCGCCGCCGGATTGGTTTACTGGTCAAGACTTGCATTTTTGTTTTCTGTCATTGGTTTTGCAGCAGCATGGTTGTTTTATGATTTTATCGGAGCCAGCATCAGTGAACTCAGCTACACCTATATTGGTTTCAACTACATTCTGACTGCCATTGCTATCGGAGGGTTTTTTGTAATTCCTTCGGCCAGTTCGTTTTTATATGTACTGCTTTCGGTACCTTTGATAGCCTTTCTTATTGTTTCCGGAAATGTCGTTTTAGGAAACTATCAGCTTGGAATATTTTCATTGCCCTTCAATATCGTTGTAATCCTGCTCGTTTACCTTTTCTACCTCCGGGAACGCTTTCATGAGAAGCCCACATTGGTTTATATCCAGCAGTACAGTCCCGAGAAAAACCTTTACAGTTATCTGGTCAATAAAAACAGACTTTCGCATCTCGGAAAGATTCCAATGAAACTGCCCTTCTGGGGAAAATGGATTGTCACTCAGGGCATCGAAGGAGAGCACACCCATAAAGACGTCTGGAAATATGCCTGGGATTTTGAAATGGCCGATGAAGAGGGAAAAACCTATTCAGGAAACGGACACCAGCTTACAGACTACTATTGTTACAACAAACCTGTTGTTGCGCCCGCCGACGGATATATCACTGCCATTGTTGATGGTGTGGACGACAATCTTATTGGCGATTTTAACCTGAAAGACAATTGGGGAAACAGCATCGTTGTTAGTCATGCCACCGGACTCTTTTCGCAGCTGAGTCATCTGAGAAAAAACAGCATCATCGTAAAAGCAGGTCAATATGTGCGCAAAGGCGAACAGCTTGCAAGCTGTGGCAACTCCGGGCGCTCGCCCTATCCTCACCTGCATTTTCAGTTTCAGGCGGCAGGCGAAGTTGGCGCCGCAACATTGAATTATCCCTTTGCCGCCTATCTGCATCATGGCAAAGAAACTGCCTTCAGATCATCTTCACAGCCTGTGAAAGCTGAGACTGTTTCGAACAATCAGATCCTGGAACTTCTTGACAATGCGCTTCATTTTATTCCCGGACAGATCCTCTTTTTTAAAGCAGACGACGGTGAAAAAATCAGAGATATTTCCTGGAAGATTGAAACCGATATTTACAACAATACTTTCATCCGCTGTGAGCAAACAGGCGCTAAAGCATGGTTCGTCCGCCAACCAGATATTTTCTTTTTCACGCATTACGAAGGTGATAAGAACAGTCTGCTTTTCGACTTCTTTTTGGGCACCTATCAGCTGATAACAGGTTTTGTACCTGGTTTACAAATAAAAGAACAACTGACGCTAAGTCTGTATCCAAACAGATTTGTTCTGGCTTTGCAGGATTTCATCGCGCCTTTTTATCGTTTCCTCAGCGCTACTTATACGCTGGAACAGAAACGTTTAGTGAATGATTTAAGTTCTCCGCGCATCGCAATGCAGTCACGAATCCGGTTTTGTATTTTTGGCAGGAAAATTGAAGAACGTAGCTATGAGATGTCCTTCAGCGAAAATCAACTCATGTCCTATACTGTGAACAAAAGCAATAAAAAAATTAAACTCAGCCGTGAATAAAATCAAAATACAATTTTCAGTTTTTTTGCTGCTGTCGGTATTTTTTCTCGCAGGAAAAGTAAATGCACAGGTTGTTTCACCCAAAATGAACTACGACAGCCTGAGCTATGAACAGTATCTGAGAAAAGACTGGAAGGCTTTGCTGGAAACAGGTAAATTGATGCAAAAAAACGGCATGGATTACTATTACCTAAGGATGCGTCTGGGAATTGCCGCGATGTCAACCTGCAATTTTAGCAAGGCTGAGGAGCATTTCAGACAAGCATTGGTGTTTAGTCCGCGCGACCAAAATGCAATCCTTTACCTTCAAAAAGCATTGCTGGCAAATAACAAGGGAGTGGAATCAGGTTCTCTCTGGCATGAAATGAATATTCTCAGCAAAGAAAATTCCGGATTGAAAGAAGGTTTTGTGCCTGTTTCTGTTCATGCCGATGTGGGTAATGTTTTCAGAAACAATACAGAAGGACTAAGTTTTGAAAAGCTTTCCGGAGCGCAGGGAATCTATGGTCAGGAACGCATTTATCAGGATAATCTCTTTTATGATGCCGGATTTTATTTTAAAGCAAATCCCCGGTGGCTTTTATATGGAGGATTTCAGTGGATAGATATTACAGCCACAGACCGCTTTGCCTACCTTGAACCCGAACTTGCACTGGAGTCGGTTGCAGAAGATGATTTCGGAAAATCTTATTATTATACGTTGGGACTAAATCCAAAAACCATAAACTTCGATCATCAGCTCACACAACGATCGGGATATCTGCAAGCTTCTTTTGGTGCTTCAACCCAGCTGAAATTTGTTGGAGGGCTTCATTTGATGCGCGTTGAGCGTGATTTTAGTGTTTCTGACAGTGCCACAGTGAAGCTTCAGGACACCTCCTATTTTAACAAAATCACAGGTGAGGCGACACAATACAACACCTCCGTCAACAGTTTGAAATTTGTAACAATCCCCTGGCGGACCAACGATTACAGCTTCACACTGAACAGCAGTCTTCATCTGGGAAAAATCACTGCTCTGGCAGGTCTGGGAATTGGCAGCATCAACGATTCAAGTGTTTTTCAATTGAATGCCGGATGGTTGTATCAACCCTTCGGAAACATAAATACCTACAACCAAACGGAGGTTTTTCTTGTGAATACCGAAGGCAAAAGCCAATGGATAGTCAAAAGCCGGTTTGGTGTAAAGCCTTTCAAAACCACATGGCTTGAAGCGGAAATAATGGCCGGTCACATAAACAATCTCAGTGATCAATATGGATATATTGTTTATAACAGTCCTGAAAAATTAAATTTACGCTTTGAAGCAACCTTGAGTCAAAGCCTGACAAAACATTTGTTGCTGCAAGTCCGTTATCGATTTATGGATTCAGAACGCGAATATGATTTTCTCGACAGTGAGGGACAAAACTTCAGTACAAAAACTTATCAAATTCAATCACAAACAGTAATTGGAGGTATAAAATGGATATTCTAAAAAAAACAAGTCTTTTGCTTTTTATTTCACTGGCTTTCTTCAGCCTCAATGCACAGGATTTTGAAAAACAAATGAAAGCTTTTGAAACATCCTATGCTGCTGAAGCCAAAGGTGAATATGCGATTGCCATTCAGGCCGTTTCGGGTATTTACAGAGCCGACAGCTACGAAATTAATATCCGCCTTGGTTGGCTTTATTATGTTTCAGGCCGGTTTTCGGATGCACTCCCCTACTATCAGAAAAGCATTGAACTCATGCCAATGTCGATAGAAGCCCGGCTTGGCTATGTGAATCCGGCAGCAGCTTTGGGCAACTGGGCGCAGGTAGAAAAACAATACCAGGACATTTTGAAGATCGATCCTATGAATACCACCGCCAACTACCGCATGGGCCTCATTTCCTACGGACGCGAAGATTTTCCGACCGCCCTCAAGTATTTCAGCAAGGTGCTGAACCTTTATCCTTTTGACTATGATACGGCCATCATGGTGGCATGGTCACAACTTAAATCCGGGAAACTACGCGAAGCAAAAGTAATGTTTCAGAAGGCGCTGATGATCAAACCCGGCGACAGCAGTGCGCTCGAAGGTTTGAGTATGATCAGGTAGATCCTGAAAAAGCGGCTTCTTGTTAAGCAGACATCCTTAATTTCATTTTCTGATTTTCATTCTGAAAACAGTTTCCGAAAAATCGTATCTGATGCATCAGGCAGTTTTTAACATCAATATTTTCTCTAAAATAATTAGGGTTTGCCCAGAATCTTAAAACCTATAACTTTGAGGTGAAATTCTGTGGGCAAAGGTTGGCAGGGAAAAAGAAGCGAAAAGCGGATGGAAAAGAAAAAATTAATTATGGCGAATTCGCCGCAATTAAATTCAAGAACCACCGAATCAGAGAGATGAAAAATAGGTAAGTTTTATACTTAAATGTATTATTTAGCAATATGACAAAAGAAACAACCATAAAAATATTTGAGCAAAAACAAATCCGTACTTCATGGAATGAAGATGAAGAAAAATGGTATTTTTCAATTATTGATGTAATTGAAGTGCTCACAGGTACTGACCGACCGCGTAAGTATTGGAACGATTTAAAAACAAAATTAAACAATGAAGGCAGTGAGTTGTCCGAAAAAATCGGACAACTGAAAATGCAATCTGCTGATGGTAAAAATTACAAAACCGATGTTGCTGATACCGAACAACTGTTCCGATTAATTCAGTCCATTCCATCCCCCAAAGCCGAACCATTTAAAATGTGGATTGCTAAAGTTGCCCGCGAGCGAATAGATGAAATAGAAGATCCTGAAATTGGTATAGACAGGCTATTGGAAACATATTTGCGAAAAGGATATTCAAAAGAATGGATAAACCAACGACTAAAAAGCATTGAAATTCGAAAAGAGCTTACTGATGAATGGGAAAAGCGCGGTGTAGAAAAGGGACAGGAATTTGCTATTCTTACGAATGATATTACACAGGCATGGAGTGGTTTTACTACCAAAGAATATAAGAAACACAAAGACCTGAAAAAAGAAAACCTTCGCGACAATATGACCAATTTGGAATTGGTACTTAATATGTTGGCAGAAGCTTCCACAACAGAAATATCGAAAGAAAAGAAACCGAAAACATTTACCGAAAACCGAAAAATTGCCAGACAAGGCGGCACAATTGCAGGAAATACCCGCAAAGAAATTGAGCAAAAAACAGGTAAAAATGTCGTCTCAAATTTTAATACCAAACAATTGGAACAAAAAAAGCAAAACGATTCCCTGAATGAATAGGATAAACAGATTGATAAATGAGCTGAAAAACTAACATGGTTACTTCAACCCTGTTGTTTGGCCTGGCAGGGCATCTTCTGATTTATTGATTGTAAATAACTATATTATATTGAGAATTTTAAAACTTTAAAATTGCATTCACCCTGTTTGCTTCTAGTTTTCCTGAATGTTTGAAAATTAATGAATTTTCACTATCAAAAACAAGAAAACTTGGGAAGCCCTTTATTTCTTTACAATCTGAACATATCTCTGAAATAAACTTTTCCATACGGTAATGAGGATTTCTTTTTTCACCATACGAAAAAACATCCAAAAGATAAATATTTAGGTTTAAATGATGCTTTTTTTGGTATCCTGAATAATTCGGCTTTCTGACCCAATCATCCGGAGAAATCAGAAATATCTCCAGTTCCTCCTTGTTTTTTAGAGAATCCAGTAAAACAGGGATGCTTTCCGCACTATTTGGACACCAATTCGTGAAAAACATTGCGATTTTGTATTTGACAGCCGATTTATTGAGAATACTAAGAAATTCTTTGCTGTTGATAGCGTAAACTTCTAAAGGGTTTTTCTTATTGAAATTATCAGAGGTATCTATTTTTAGAATATTTAATTCATTCTGGCGTGAAGTTCTCAAATCCAGATAATAAGGATCTGTTATCGAGCATGATGCCAGAAAGGCCGATAAAATGATTAGTAGTTTTTTCATATAATTTCTTTGGCATGAAAAGAAAGTATGGTTATGATTCGTGTTTTTTTCTCAGAAATTTCATTTAGGATACGATCAATTCATTTTGAAGCTAATATCTAAATGCTGACGACATTATCTCTTGTTCTGATTTTGTAATGCCGATTTCCTGCGCTATTAACTTCCAATTACTTATAGAATTCTTTACGTCAATAATTATTGATTCCATCATTGATTCTGTCAATTGAAAATATACCCCAACGCTTTTTGCAAGGTTAAAATCAAGTGAATTATCTTCTGTATCAATATTCAGCGCCAAACCATTTTTATCAACTGAGGGGTTAATATCAAACGCAGGAGAAATAATCCAACCATTTTCTGACAAAATAAAACCGTGATTTCTGAGATGATCATCCGTATTGGATATGGCAATATTAAAAACAATCCGTTTCCATAACTGATGCAAATCTTTTTTATTTTGGAAGCCTGCATATTGTATAAATTCAGCAATATCCAGATAGCTGGCAGGTTTTTCTTTTATGGTTTCTTCGTTGTTACCGGTCATTGTCATGGCACTGGCAAAATGAATTCTTTCTTTTTTTAACCTGTCAAATCGTTTCGTGAAGAAGGTATGATACTTACCTGAAATTTTTTCAATTCTTGATTCTGACATATCAATCCCGGCTTGTATCGCTAATTTATATGCTAAAAATTCCCAGGCTGCTTTATCAATGCTGTCGCCTTTGGATGGGAACTTTGCTATCCATAAATCGCCTCGCTCGTCAATGAGGTTAGCCTTTGGCCTTGCTCCTCCTAATGAAGAACCTGGCGCTATCAAAATTTCAAGCCATTTTTTAATATCTTCAATCGTTTCATCCGACTCCAAAATTTGAGCAGCATATTGTAATTCTCTGATACTACTCAATGGCGGAATTGGTATATTTTGATTGTTGTCTAAAAATGGTCCGTCGGGATCGAGCTTAAATCTTAAAGCTCCCATCCTGCAATCATCATGTACTCCGAACAAAAAATCAATATCGTAAAGATTTTGAGCTGGTCTGCCGTCTTCCTTAGCCTTTAGTGCCGAACGCCGCTTCATTAAGGCTCTTCCCCAGGTGTCGGGCATTGAATCGAAAAAAACACCAAAATTTTCTTTTTGGGATGGAAACTGTTGTCCTTTATACCAACCAATATCCGGGTCAATTAAAATTTGTTCCGTTGTTTGAAGCCATTCATTTGAGTATTCAAAACTAAATGCTTTTTTGCCTTTTGCTTGTTGAGCACCTAACACACCAATCCATTTAGGTGCTTTCATACCAACCCAATGTGCATATACCAATATGTCTGTTTTTGTAAGTGGCATGATTATTTTTTTGTGATTAAACTTATGTCTTGAAGTTTTCTGCCAAGCACGTCATCTGCAGCAAGTAACAAAAAATCATCTTGTAAACCAAGCACTCTCAATGTATTAAAATAAGCAGCCATCGAAACGCTTCCATTGCCCTTTTCGATTTGGTACAAGGTAGACCTGTCAATACCTGCCCGTTCACTCACCTGAATGGTGGTAAGTTTCCGTCGTTTCCGGGCCAGTTTGATGTTTTCGCCCACTTGTTCCATGATCTTTTGATGCTTTGGAAACAAGATTTGCTTTTTTGAATTCATATCACAATGTTGAATATTATCCACAAAAGTAAAGCAAACGTTTTAAATAAACAACATATTCTTCTTATCGTGCGATTAATAATCCAATACAGTGATTGTTTTGAAAATACTTAACGTTTACCCCATCCTTTTTTAAGTTCACTGAAAACAGATAGCCGGGCTAGTTGTCTGATAAATCAGCGTTGACCCCTGTTTCTCGCAAAAACATAACAAATGATTTGCTCATAAATTGTTGTGATTAAAGCTGCCTACTCAAAAATCTCCATATCCAATGTCATCATAATGGTCATATTACAGTTGCAATTATTGCAATTTGGTAGGGTGAAGTCACATTTAACAAATGGAGCAGTTTCGGTGAAACCAACAGAACGGACAGCACACGGATCGCCCTTGCATCTTAGGGTTGAACTGTCCAATCCATTCATATCCATTGAGTTGACCAGAAATAGTAACATTGATTTGCCTGATAATAAACCCTGTTGCCACACGACAAAACGTGCGGCAACAGGGCAAAATGTTTATTCGCATTCAACCGATTCATTGTAGTCATTCACTGTGATTGTATAATACAAAGTGTATTTGCTTTTATTTTCTAAATCAGGGGTATAATTGTCGTATTCCCTATAATCAAAGATTTTGTCCCCAAGAGAACCACTGCCACTTTTTCTTGAATAACTTAAGCAATGGTTGTTGCTGAATCGGATAACGACAGAATCTCCATACTTCATTGTAGGTTCATAAAACAAAAATGGAACAGGTCCTTCATCCCTGGTAGTGCCTGTTTCAACCTCTTTATTAGGTGAAATGGAAAAACTCTTGAATTTTACCCCATTATCATATACCTCCAAAACAAGGTCATAAGCTGTTCCGTTTTTGTAAACATAGGTTACATTTTTGATGGTATCAATATCTCTTGTACTACACGAATTAAACAAGACACTATTCCCAAAAATCAAAAAGAGCATCCAAATTATTTTCTGTTGCATTGTTGTAGAGGTTTTTAATGTTATTGATCCAATCGTTCTAAGTGGTTTCAATTTGTAATGCGTCTTCAAGTTGACGAATTGACTAGCTATATGACAAAGACCAAAGTTACAGCATTAACGATTCTTGAGCAGGCTCTGGGGGGTAAATGGGGTTGTTCAGCATGTTTTAATTGTCTTGGTTAGCTCAAATTACTTTTTGATTTCTCTATACAATTATAATCGTAAACATCTCTAATTCACTTTTATAATGCAGAAACAACAACAGAAACCGACTCCTGTCAGCTCTCTAAAATACGGATTAATTCATCGTTGATATAATAAACGCGCGATCCGTCTTTCCTTGGTCTGAGCAGTTTCTGATCAACAAGCTCATTCATGTATTTGGTCAAGGTAGTTCTGGAAGTTTTTCCAATGCTTTCACCAATCAGGTCAGGTTTGATATATGGCTGGCTGAAAATTACTGCATTCACTTCTTTGTTGTACCATTTTATTTTGCCTTTGGCATATTCGAGTGTAGCGTCCATTTGTGCCAGAATTTCATTGATCCGGGCGTGGGTATGCCATGCGGTTTTTTCGGTGACTTCGAGCATAAAACCGATCCACGCTTCCCAGGCGTTTCGTTGGGTTACTGCACTCAGCCTGAAGTAATAATCCTCCTTGTTTTGAATGATATATTTTGACATATAGAGAACTGGCTGGTTCAGGAGCCCTTTGTTGAACAGGTACAACAGATTCAAAATTCTGCCTGATCTTCCATTGCCGTCCTGAAAAGGGTGGATGGCTTCAAACTGATAGTGGGCCACGCACATTTTCAATAAGGGGTCGGCAGGGTGTTTTTCATCGTCATTTAAATAGTCAAATAGGTTGTCCATAAGCGTTTCGATCAAACCTGGAGCTCTTGGCGGAGTGTAGATGACTTCGCCGGAACGAAATTCGCTTCCGCCTCTTTTAATCACAACCTGTGCCTGGGGCGGCCTGTATACTGCTGATGTTTCCTTGATCTTGCTGAAGATGCGCTGAATCAATGGCGCGTCAATTTGTTGTTTGATCTGCAATTCGTTATACCCAGCCCAAAGCGCCTCGCGATATTTGATTACTTCTTTGGTGGCAGGATCGATTTTTTCATCCTTGTAGGATTCCGAGATGGCCTTATACAATTCATCTTCAGTTGTGAAAATATTCTCGATCTCGGTTGAAGCTTTGGCTTCCTGTAAGGCCAGAGTATTGATTAGCATCAACGGATTGGGCAGACGGTTTAAACTGCCGTTTACAGTTGCCAGGGCTCGCGATGCCGTTACCAATCGCTTCAAAATTGCAGGATTGTTTTCGATATTCTTCTTAGGTGGCAAGAATGGTAAATCGTTGTAAGGAAGATTTCTGTCAAATACCGGGCTACTCATACATGTTCAATATTTCGTGAATTCTGGACAAGTCGCAAATATATGTCCATTTATTGAACATCCTACAAAAACATGTTCATTTATTTCAAATTATTGGACAAGTCCTTGATAGAATCCCGGAAAATGAACACGATTTGCATGCTTGTCCAATTATTTGGAAATATTGGACATGCGGTGTGCGTTTGAAACAAACAGATGAGGACTTGATGCTTGTAGTCTGGCATTGACTCATTTTTCAAAAATATTCATTTCTCTTGTACTTTTGCTTGATCAAAAGTACCAAAAGTCAAGCGCGAACGAAGCATCTCCCCGCTCTGAAAAAACAACGCAAATCCAGCGAACCATCGCCCTGAGGGGCGAGATGGCCTCCTATCAGAAGCCAGGTTCGAGGATTTGCAGTTGCTTTTTCATTCACCCTGGCGCCGCCCCGCCGTTCGCGCGGGCTCTCGCACCCATCCCGGTGCGAAGGTTGAAGCCGGATTTTGGATTGGGGTGTTAAAAGAATGATGGTAGAAGGAATGAAACTCTTCACTTTTCGCCGGGCTGGGTGCGTGGGCCGGTATGAATGGGGAGCAGCGCCAGGGTGAATCAACAATCAACAGGAAATCTTGCAAGGCAGCCCCTCCTCAAAGTGGATGTTTGTAAAGTGTCATGCTAAGAAATTTTTGATAGAAAGGTGTTCACCTTGCAAAAGCAAAATTTTATTTCGGGCTAATGCATGGCGCGTCAGCTTGATGTAGATTGAGTTGAAATACTTCTATGCCGCCGGATTGAATATTTCAATACCATTTTTTGTGATCTCTGCAACAATTGGAATGTTAGGATGAAATTCTGACCTCCTGAATGGATGAGGCTCAATCAACAGATCGTCGTCGGTGCGAATCTGCATCAATTGAATTTGCAAATCAATGATATCATCCACCTTATCAAAAACCAAAGCGATGTCGATATCACTATCCGGATGGTTAGTGCCTTTCACAAATGAACCAAAAAGAAAGGCGTTTTGAACAGGAAATTTGCTGTTTACAGACGCAAGATATCTCTGGGCTATTTTTATAGCTTCGTTTTTATCCATTTTCTAAGTTGTTGAATGTTTGTAATCCATATAGAAGCAAAATCAGCAGAACATTTTTTGTAGAATTCTTGCTTGTAATCATCATATCTGGTATTCAGATTAAATGTGGAAATGGTGTCGAATAAATACTTTTGCTCCACATCTAATTCAAGCGATGCCGCTCTGGCAAGTCTTCTTAAATCATGCGTCAATGGGGCATGAGTTCCTGTGATTTTGACAACGACTGCCTTCAGCAATCTTTCAATCACAAGATGTCCGATAAAAAGCGCCCAATGATAATCCTTTGATTCCATTAAGTTGTTCATGGTTTCAAAATCACTGTCTGATCTCGAAATCCAATGTTGGATGATTCTTTCGACGTCAATTTTTTCATTTTCCATTATCCAAAAGTACAAAAATATACAGGTCTTGTTAAACTAGCCTGTGTTTTTATCGGCTGTATACAAAATTCAAGCAAAACTGATAGATGACGGAAAGTTTGTTGATGCTTTGGAAAGCCTGTAATCGCGCTCTCGCACCCATCCCGGTGCTATGGTGAAGCCGGATTTTGGATTGGGGTGTTAAAAAATATAAGAAAGTTTTGCTATCAGGAAATGAATAATACTACCATAGCATTGATCTAAAGCGTGATGCAGTCCACTGTCACCGTGGTTTAGGTTAGTCTCTTATCGTGGTCGTGAATTAAGAAAAAGAATTTTTTTGTAGTCTGGCATTGACTCATTTTTCAAAAATATTCATTTCTCTTGTACTTTTGCTTGATCAAAAGTACCAAAAGTCAAGCGCGAACAATGCGCCTCCCCGCTCTGAAAAAACAACGCAACTCCAACGAACCGTCGCCCTGAGGGGCGAGATGGCCTCCTATCAGAGGCCAGGTTCGAGGATTTGCAGTTGTTTTTTCATTCACCCTGGCGCCGCCCCGCCGTTCGCGCGGGCTCTCGCACCCATCCCGGTGCTATGGTGAAGCTGGATTTTGGATTGAGTTTTTAAAGGTAT
>JAUXMV010000023.1 GCA_030683155.1 Bacteroidales bacterium | reverse complement strand
TTTATACAAATTGTTGACGTGCTTCGAATCGCTTGTTTACCTGTGACAAAATTAGTGCGAAAAATATTCTATCCAAAATATTTTAGCTTAATCATTTACAAGGGGTTAGCTATAGTCCTTTTTTTATGCGGAATTGCTGAGAAATTCCCGTTACAGGATCAGGGCATTTTTCTAAAACAGGATGAAAATAAAATTCAGGATATTTTTTTTGAACTTCAGTCATTTTATAATCTGCACCACTTTTTTGTTTTTATTCTTTTCATTTGGTGTAAATTTAAAAGCTCAAAGTATTATTCACCGAATGTATTACTATGATCCCGGTTTAGTAATAACAATTGGTGCAGGGCCTTCTATCTCGTTTACAGATGTTAAAAAGAATGTGATTTTTCCTTCTCAGAAACCGCATAACGAATGGAGATTGTCAGGACAAATGAACCTTGAATGGGAATTTTCTCCGATTCTGAGCTTCCGTGGACAAATAGCCTACGCAAGTATTTCAGGCTCCCGACCTACATCAAACCGATATTTTGAAGCCAAATTATTCGAAATGAATTCAGGTATTGCAATAAATCCAGTAGCCTTATTCGTCCCTTATCGCACAGATCATAAATGGCATCCAACCATTTTACTCGGAATAGGTCTTTCATATTATAATTCCAAACTATACAATATTTCTGACAATGAAATAATCGCACAAAGAGGATTTGGTCAGGGTGGAGGTCTATGGGGATTTGTTATTGAGGGAATTGCTATTGGTGGAGTTGGTCTGAGCTACAAAATCGATGATCATTGGAGTGTTAAATTTGAAACCGCCAACAGATGGATGGATTCAGATAAACTTGATTCGGTAGGGAGCACCAACGACTCATCGCCATATGATTTCTATAATTTTACAACCATAGGTATTTCCTATAAAATCTTCAAACAACGAAAATATCCTATGGTTTCGAAAAAGTAGGCTCCAGACTTAAGAAATCATTTTTAGTGTTTCCGGTAATGTTTCACAAAAATGTTATGTTTTTTTTAAAATGGTGAAACAAAAAGTATGCAATAAAAAAGTTAAACTACTGAAAAACAAGTATAAATGAAAAAACACGTCTTGTTGAAGACGTGTTCTCGTGGGCATTACTGGACTCGAACCAGTGACTTCCACCCTGTCAAGGTGACACTCTAAACCAACTGAGTTAAATGCCCCTTTTGAAAAAGGACTGCAAAAATAACAAACTATACTGAAATGCACAAGCATTTTTATTCGGCAACAATTCCTTATTTTTGAAGAAATTTTCAAATCACTCTTTTATGAATAAAAATTCAATTTTGCTAAAGATTTTTATGATTACAGCGTTAATCATACAGCAGTTCGCAGTTCAATCTCAGACAAAGAAAATCGAACTTAAAGACATCTGGGCAAGTCGGACATTCAGCCCAGAGCTAGTGCATGGAATGAATCCCCTTCAAGATGGAAAAACTTATTCTGTTATTGAAGATGGCGGCTTGAATGTCTACAGTTTTGAATCCGGAGATCTTGTTAGTAAACTTATTGAAGCCAAGGATTTAGCACTTGAGAACACTGAAAAATCTATCTCATTGCGTTCCTATATTTTTAATCATGACGAGTCAAAAGTGTTGATTCCGACAGAAACAGAGTCAATTTACAGACACTCTACACGTTCATTTTTTTATGTTTATGATCTGAAATCAAAAAAACTTGAGCCACTTTCTGAAAACGGGAAACAACAACTTGCCACTTTTTCACCTGATGGAACACAAGTTGCATTCGCAAGAGAAAATAATATTTTTATCAGAGATTTAATTAATCAGACTGAAAAACAAATCACCTTTGATGGAAAGACGAATGAGATCATCAATGGAACAACAGATTGGGTTTATGAAGAAGAATTTGGTTTCACACAAGCCTTTTTCTGGTCGGGCGATAGTAAGAAAATTGCTTTTTATCGTTTTGATGAATCAGCTGTTAAAGAGTTTCAGATGACATATTACAATGGACTTTATCCAGAACAGTACAAGTATAAATACCCAAAAGCCGGAGAAGACAACTCAATCGTTAGTATTCATATTTGGGATTCTAATTTGGATAAAACTTTAAAAATGAATGTTGGAGAAGAGTCCGACATTTATTTACCACGAATTTCCTGGACACAAAACCCAAACATATTATCCATCCAAAGATTAAACCGTCATCAAAATCATTTTGAAATTCTATTTGCTGACGCCAATCTAGGCGATACAAAACTTATCTATGAAGAGAAAAGCCCCTATTACATTGACATTACTGACAATCTGACTTTTTTACCTGATGGCAAACACTTCATTATCAGCAGTGAAAAAGACGGCTATAATCATTTATATTTATACGACCTTCAAGGAAAATTGGTAAAACAACTCACAAGAGGAAATTGGGACGTCACCCAATTATATGGTTTCAGCCCGAAATACAAAAAAGTATATTTTCAAAGCGCCCAAGATTCTCCTTTGGAAAGAAATATATATACTGTTGACTTAAAAGGAAAAACTGAAAAAATAAGCATACTGTCGGGTCAAAATAGTGCTACTTTCAGCAGTGATTACAGTTTTTTTATCAACACAAATTCGAATATAAATACACCTTATTATATAACGGTCAATAACAGCAGAGGAAAAGAATTAAGGATTTTGAAGGATAACGCCAGATTAAAAGAAAAAATGGCTGACTATCAATTTGGGAAATTTTCTTTTTTTACAATAAATGATCCGGAAATCACATTGCCTGATGGGAAGCAAATTTCCTTAAATTGCTGGCAACTACTTCCACCTGATTTCGATCCTTCAAAAAAATATCCGGTACTTGTGTATGTTTATGGAGGTCCGGGATCACAAACCGTTAACAACTCCTGGGGCGGAGCAAATCATCTTTGGTTTCAGATGCTCGCCCAAAAAGGAATAATCATAGTTTCCGTTGATAATCGTGGAACGGGATCAAGGGGTGAACTTTTTAAAAAAATGACCTATAAAGAATTGGGTAAATATGAAACGGAAGATTTAATAACTACAGCACGCTACCTTGCATCTTTGAAATATGTTGACGAAAATAAGATAGGAGTATTTGGATGGAGTTATGGCGGATATATGTCAAGCCTTGCTATCACAAAAGGAGCTGAAGATTACAGCGCAGCCATTGCCGTTGCTCCAGTCACAAACTGGCGGTATTACGACAACATCTATACTGAGCGGTATATGCAAAAACCGGAAGAAAACAATGAAGGTTACGATCAAAACTCTCCAATAAATCATGTGGATAAGCTAAAAGGGAACTATTTATTGATTCATGGAAGCGGAGATGATAACGTACACTACCAGAACACAATGGAAATGATTAATGCATTGGTAGACGCAGATAAGCATTTTGAATTGATGATCTACCCAAATCGAAATCATGGAATTCATGGAGGCAACACCAGAATGCATCTTTATGAAATGATGACAGATTTTCTTGAACGTTCGCTCCTAAAATAATTACAGCTTTTTTACTTGAAATTCAATTTTTTGCAAATTATTTTTGAATAATTAAAACCTTTTACTAATTTTGCGGCCTTAAAGTTAATTGGTAGTTTAATAATCATCTAAAGAAAGAGAGTGTATTTAACATGATCATCATTCCTGTAAAAGAAGGCGAGAGCATCGACCGTGCCTTGAAAAAGTACAAAAGAAAGTTTGAAAAAACGGGCGTTATTAAAGAACTCCGTGTTCGTCAGAAGTTCACAAAACCTTCTGTAATCAATCGCGAACAAAGACTCAAGGCTATTTACGTTCAGCAACTTCGTCAACAAGCCGAGAATTAAGGCGATTTTACAAGAAACTTTTTTCATAAAACTTTGATGTGGATTAAATTTTGTATTAAATTTACATCAAAGTTTTTTTATGGACATCATTGACTTTACTACTTTTCTAGAAACTGAAAAGCGTTACTCAGCACATACTCTTAAAGCTTACACAATTGATTTGAATCAATTTACACATTTCATCAGCTTAAAATTCGAAGTTGCAGAGCCGAAAGACATTTCTTTTGTCATGATCAGAGAATGGATTTCATCGCTAAAAGAACAGCAGCTTGACAATAGCAGCATAAACAGAAAGGTGTCGACACTTCATTCTTATTTCAATTTTCTTCACGGAACTGGTAGAATTTCATTCAATCCTTCAGAAAAAATTCACACCCTCAAAACAAAGACCCGAATTACTGTTTTTGTTCCTCAAACGGACATGGAGTATTTTAGGGAAACAGTGAATGAAAACACCTTTGTTGAATTACGAAACAAAGTCATTATTGAAGTCTTTTATCAAAGTGGAATTCGTTTATCGGAACTTATGAATTTAAAAGATTCCGAAATTGATTTGCATTCCTTAACATTTAAGGTAACTGGTAAGCGAAATAAACAAAGAATTTTGCCGTTTCATCACAGTATGAAACATCTATTGACAAAATACTTAGAACAAAAAAACAAACTCTATCCTTACTGCCAGTTTCTCATTTGTAATAGAAATGGGAAAAAGGCAAGTCCTCAGAGTTTGTATAATATAGTAGGAAAAGAGTTATCCAAAGTCACTACTGTAACAAAAAAAAGCCCTCACGTACTCAGACATACCTTTGCTACACACATGCTTAATAATGGTGCAAGTCTGATAGCGATTAAAGAATTATTGGGCCATAGCAGTCTTGCTGCAACTCAAATTTATACCCACAATACCATAGAACAATTAAAATCAATTCATAAACAAGCTCATCCGATGGGCTAATAGCAAATCATTAATTTTAAAGGAGGTAACTATGAAAGTAAACATTAATGCAGTGCATTTTAAAGCAGATCAAAAGTTGGAAGCATTTATAACCAACAAAATTGAGAAACTAACAAGTCGTTACAACGATGTTTTAGGTTCGGAAGTATTGTTAAAATTAGAAAATACAGAAAACCCTGAAAACAAGATTACAGAGATTAAACTACTAATAAAAGGCAATGATTTATTTGCAAGCAAGCAAAGTAAATCATTTGAAGAAGCCACAGATTCGGCAGTTGAAGCCTTAAAGAAACAACTTGAGAAACATAAAGCAAAATTTATTAAATAGTTAGTTATTGATAATCAATATATTACTGATTTTTTGAATTGATTTATCATTTTTTCATAAAAAACATTTGTCAATTCAATTAAAGTATCTATTTTTGCAGACCTTTTTAAAGGGGTCTGCATTTTTTTAGAAGCAGAAAAACGTTCTTAGAAATTGTGCCGGTGTAGCTCAGTTGGCCAGAGCAGCTGATTTGTAATCAGCTGGTCGGGGGTTCGAATCCCTCCACCGGCTCATATTCATATTTATTGGATTATGGGGGAGTACCAGAGCGGTCAAATGGGGCAGACTGTAAATCTGTTGGCGCAGCCTTCGGAGGTTCGAATCCTTCCTCCCCCACCATTTTTTATCGCGGGAATAGCTCATTTGGTAGAGCGACAGCCTTCCAAGCTGTAGGTGGCCGGTTCGAGCCCGGTTTCCCGCTCCAAAGCCGATGTAGCTCAGTGGTAGAGCGCTTCCTTGGTAAGGAAGAGGTCACGAGTTCAATCCTCGTCATTGGCTCGAAAATAATTTTACATAACACCTTTAATAAACATTTAATATGGCTAAAGAAAAATTTGAAAGGACCAAGCCACACGTAAACATTGGTACTATCGGTCACGTAGACCATGGTAAGACCACTTTGACTGCTGCTATAACTCTATGTTTAGCAGACAAAGGTCTTGCAAAATTTACTTCATTTGATGCAATTGATGCTGCTCCTGAAGAAAAAGAGAGAGGTATTACAATCAATACAGCTCACGTTGAATACGAAACCGTTGCTCGACACTATGCACACGTTGACTGTCCAGGTCACGCTGACTACGTGAAAAACATGGTAACCGGTGCTGCCCAGATGGACGGCGCTATTATCGTTGTTGCTGCAACTGATGGTCCAATGCCTCAAACACGCGAGCACATCTTGCTTGCACGTCAGGTAGGTGTTCCTAAGCTGGTTGTTTTCATGAACAAAGTTGACCTTGTTGATGATGAAGAATTGCTTGAACTCGTTGAAATGGAAGTAAGAGATTTGCTAACTTTCTACGGTTTCGATGGCGACAATACTCCTGTTATCCAAGGCTCTGCTTTGGGTGGTTTGAACAAAGAACCAAAATGGGTTGAAAAAATTTATGAATTGATGGATGCCTGTGATTCTTGGATTCCTCTTCCAGAACGCGATCAGGATAAACCATTCCTTATGCCTGTTGAAGACGTATTTTCAATCACAGGACGTGGTACCGTTGCTACAGGTAGAATTGAAACAGGTGTTATCAATACCGGAAATCCAGTTGAGATTATTGGAATGGGTGCTGAAAAACTGAAGTCAGTTGTTACTGGAGTTGAAATGTTCCGCAAAATTCTTGACCGTGGTGAAGCTGGTGACAATGCTGGTCTATTGCTTCGTGGTATAGATAAAGATGAAATCCGCAGAGGTATGGTAATCGTAGCTCCAGGATCTGTTAAACCTCACAAACATTTCAAAGGTGAAGTTTATATTCTTAAGAAAGAAGAAGGTGGACGTCACACTCCATTCCACAACAAATATCGTCCACAATTCTATTTCAGAACAACAGACGTAACTGGTGAAATCGTTCTTCCAGAAGGTGTTGAGATGGTAATGCCAGGAGACAACCTCACAGTAGAAGTAAAACTTATTGCCGAGATCGCAATGACAAAAGGTCTTCGTTTCGCTATCCGCGAAGGTGGACGTACAGTAGGTGCAGGTCAGGTAACTGAAATCATCGACTAACAATTTTTAAAAGGTGCTCCTGTAAAAAGGGGCACCTCAATAGTTTAAAAAGTATAAATACGGACGGGTGTAGCTCAATTGGTAGAGTAGTGGTCTCCAAAACCATTGGTTGTGGGTTCGAGTCCTACCACCCGTGCAAATAAAAGTTTAAATTCAATGTCAAAATTCAGCTTTGTTAATTACGCTAAGGAAAGTTATACCGAATTGATGCAAAAGGTATCATGGCCCACGTGGAGTGAACTGCAAAGTAGTGCAATCGTAGTATCCATTGCTTCCCTTATAATCGCTGCGGTGGTTTATCTGATGGATATATCGTTCAGAACAATCTTGGAGAACTTCTATCGTCTCTTCTAGATTTTCTGGATATTGAATTTAATATGTGTTTCAAACTACTCAAGTTTCTAACTTCCAATGAGTAATCCTGTAGAAAAAAAATGGTATGTTATCCGAGCTATAAGTGGTAAGGAAAAAAAGGTAAAAGAATACCTTGAAGCCGAAATCGCTCATCTCGGACTGCAATCTTTAATTGCACAGGTTCTCATTCCAACAGAGAAAGTGTATCAGATCAGAAAAGGAAAAAAAATTAGCAAAGAGCGAAATTATTTTCCCGGATATGTTTTGATTGAGGCTATTCTGACGGGTGAAATCCCACACATTATCAAATCGATACCAAATGTGCTAGGGTTTTTAGGGACAAAAGGAGAAGCTGACCCACTGCGTCCAAGCGAAGTCAAAAGAATACTCGGTAAGGTAGATGAGTTATCTGAGATGGGCGAGGAAGTTAATATTCCTTTCATAATAGGAGAGACCGTCACTGTTACTGATGGTCCTTTTAACAGTTTTAGTGGTGTTATTGAGGAAATAAATGAAGAAAAGAAGAAGTTGAAGGTAATGGTGAAAATTTTCGGTAGAAAAACACCGCTGGAGCTTAGTTTCATGCAAGTGGAAAAAGAGCAGTAGGAAACACATCAACTTTTCCTTATTAACAATTAATTATTAAGGATTACAATGGCAAAAGAAGTAAGCGCATTAATTAAACTGCAAATCAAAGGAGGAGTTGCTAATCCTTCTCCACCTGTAGGTCCGGCACTCGGATCTAAAGGTGTCAACATTATGGAGTTTTGCAAACAGTTCAATGCTCGTACACAAGACATGATGGGAAAAATAGTTCCTGTTATCATTACTGTGTATAAGGATAAATCGTTTGAATTTATATTAAAATCTCCACCAGTTGCCATACAGATAAGAGAGCTGGCTGCTTTGAAAAAAGGTTCTGCTGAACCTAACCGAATCAAAGTTGGCTCAATTTCTTGGGATCAGGTACGTACCATTGCTGAGAATAAAGTTAAAGATTTAAACTCTTTCACGATTGAATCATCTATGAAAATGGTAGCAGGAACTGCCCGGAGTATGGGAGTTAAAGTGACAGGTGACGCCCCGTTTGATAATGACTAAGGCAAAGTGTTTTAGTCAGATTGCATTTTGTAGAACCCTCAACACAATTTAGTGAAAATGGCAAAATTAACCAGAAAAAGTAAAGAAGCTCTGGCCAAGTTCGACAAAAGCAAGATTTACTCCTTGAATGAAGCAGTTGATATCGTCAAAAAAATCACATTCACCAAATTTGATGCCTCTGTTGACCTTAACATCCGTTTGGGCGTTGACCCCCGTAAAGCCAATCAAATGGTTCGCGGATCGGTTACATTGCCACACGGTAGTGGTAAAGTCATGCGTGTCTTGGTACTCTGTACCCCAGACAAAGAGCAAGAAGCAAAAGATGCAGGTGCTGATTTCGTCGGTTTGGATGAGTATATCCAAAAAATCAAAGACGGCTGGACAGATATTGACGTAGTTATTACTACACCTAACGTAATGCCAAAGGTTGGTGCATTGGGAAGAATACTCGGGCCACGCGGTCTGATGCCCAATCCAAAAACTGGCACTGTTACAATGGATGTAGCAAAAGCTGTTCTAGAAGTAAAAGCCGGAAAAATCGACTTTAAAGTTGATAAATACGGTATTGTTCATGCCGGAATTGCAAAGGTAAGTTTTGACAATAACAAGGTTATTGACAATGCAAGAGAGTTGATTCTAACGATCAACAAGCTGAAACCATCTGCAGCTAAAGGTACTTATGTGAAGAGCATCTTCATTTCAAGTACAATGAGCCCAGGTATTCAAATCGACCCAAAATCAGTAACAATCTAAAAGAAAAAAGGAAGTTATTGATATGAGAAAAGAAGACAAAAATACGATCATCCAGGCCATCTCGGAGCAGCTTAGTGCAAATCCAAATTTTTACCTGACTGATATTTCAGGTTTAAATGCGGAAAACACTGCCAGACTTCGCAGGCTTTGTTTCAGTCGAGACATTAAATTACTTGTTGTCAAGAACACACTGCTGCAAAAAGCAATGGAGAACTCTGGCAAAGATATGAGTGACCTTTTTGTTGCACTTAAAGGTGCTACATCAGTAATGTTCTCTGAAACAGGAAATGCACCGGCAAAACTGATTAAGGAATTTCGAAAAACATCTGACCGTCCAATTCTTAAAGCTGCCTTCATTGAAGAAGCTTCATATCTTGGCGACGATCAACTCGACTTCCTTACGAATGTTAAGTCTAAATTTGATCTCATTGCTGACCTTATCGCCTTGTTGCAGTCACCTGCCAAGAACGTTGTTGGGGCTCTGCAATCAGGAGGACAAAAATTAACGGGTATTCTGAAAACCCTTTCCGAGAAAGAGGAATAAATTCAGTACTGAAAAGAATAAATAATTTACAATTGTAATCATTTAATACGTAAATAAAATGGCAGATTTGAAAGCTTTCGCAGAGCAATTGGTGAATCTCACAGTAAAAGAGGTTAACGAATTAGCTACCATTTTGAAAGATGAATATGGTATCGAGCCCGCTGCAGCTGCAGTGGCTGTAGCCGCAGCACCTGGTGCTGGTGACGTTGCTGTTGTTGAAGAACAAACTTCGTTCGATGTAATTTTGAAGTCAGCAGGCCAATCAAAGCTTGCAGTAGTTAAGCTTGTTAAAGAATTGACCAGCTTAGGACTTAAAGAGGCAAAAGAACTTGTTGATGCTGCACCAAAACCAATAAAAGAAGGTGTTAGCAAAGACGAAGCCAATGCATTAAAATCTCAGTTAGAAGAAGCTGGTGCAGAGGTTGAAGTTAAATAAAAGGATCATAACCGCAAATATATGAGGCTAAGCAACCTCTATCTCAATGCTTTTTGAGATAGAGGTTTTGCGCCTATTTTGCTTTTTGTGTAGATTGTTTCTTTTTTTAATCCGCCTGCCTAAACAGGCTTCAAAAACTTAAGACCTTGGCAGTAAAAACATCCCAAAGAATCAGTTTCGCGTCCACGAAAGCCACTATTGACTATCCGGATTTTCTCGATATCCAGTTACAATCATTTCAGGATTTTTTCCAGTTGGAAACAAATACTGAAAATCGTAAGGAAGAAGGCCTTTATAAGGTATTCGCAGAGAACTTCCCGATAACGGATGCACGAAACAATTTTGTTTTAGAATTTCTTGACTATTTTGTCGACCCTCCTCGTTATACAATTGAAGAATGTATCGAGCGCGGCTTGACTTACAGTGTGCCGCTTAAAGCTAAACTAAAGCTTTATTGCACTGACCCAGAACACGAAGACTTTGAGACAATCGTTCAAGATGTTTATCTTGGAATGATTCCTTATATGACCCCTAAAGGTACCTTCGTTGTCAATGGAGCAGAGCGCGTAGTTGTTTCACAGCTTCACCGCTCTCCCGGCGTATTTTTCGGTCAGCATAAGCATGCTAATGGTAGCCAGTTGTATTCGGCTAGAATTATCCCATTTAAAGGTTCTTGGATGGAGTTCTCGACCGACATCAACAATGTCATGTATGCCTACATCGACAGAAAGAAAAAATTACCAGTTACTACACTGCTTCGTGCCATTGGCTACGAAACAGACAAAGACATTCTTGAGATTTTTAACCTTGCGGAAGAAATCAAAGTAAGTAAAGCCGGACTTAAAAGAGTGTTAGGCCGTAAACTCGCTGCCAGAGTCGTCCGTTCATGGATTGAAGACTTTGTGGATGAGGATACTGGTGAAGTTGTTTCCATTGAAAGAAATGAAGTTATCATTGAAAGGGAAACGATTCTTGAAAATGATCATGTAGATCTTATTGTTGATTCAGGTGTTAAAGCGATATTATTGCACCGTGAAGACTTCAACACATCAGAATACACCATCATTTTTAACACTTTACAAAAGGATACAGCTAACTCTGAGAAAGAAGCTGTCGAATTTATTTATCGTCAGCTTAGAAATGCTGAACCTCCTGATGAGGAAACGGCAAGGGGTATCATCGACAAATTATTCTTTTCTGATAAAAGATATGATCTTGGAGAAGTTGGAAGATACCGTATAAATAAAAAATTGAATCTGGAGATATCGAAGGATACCAAAGTTCTTACCAAAGAGGATATCATCTCCATCATCAAATATTTGGTTGAGCTTGCAAATAACAAAACTGAGGTTGATGATATTGACCACTTAAGTAACCGACGCGTTCGTACCGTGGGTGAGCAGTTATATGCACAGTTTGGAGTAGGGCTTGCCCGTATGGCAAGAACTATTCGTGAACGTATGAATGTACGTGATAATGAAGTTTTTACTCCAACTGACTTGATCAATGCAAAGACTTTGTCTTCGGTAATCAATTCATTTTTTGGCACAAACCAGTTGTCACAGTTCATGGATCAAACCAATCCACTTTCAGAAGTTACGCACAAACGCAGAGTTTCTGCATTAGGACCAGGTGGATTATCACGTGAAAGAGCAGGCTTTGAGGTTCGTGACGTACATTATACGCACTATGGACGTCTTTGTACGATTGAAACGCCGGAAGGACCTAATATTGGTTTGATTTCATCGCTTTGTGTGTATGCAAAAATCAATCGCTTAGGGTTCATAGAAACACCTTATCGTGAAGTAAAGGAGGGTTTCGTTGATCTGAAATCACATCCTCTTTATTTGAGCGCTGAAGAAGAAGAAGATAAAATCATTGCTCAGGCAAGTACCGAAATTACTGAAAAAGGATTATTTGCTGACGAAAGGGTAAAAGTTCGTTATTTGGCTGATTATCCAATCATTGACAGAGAAAAAGTTGACTTAATAGATGTTGCTCCTAACCAGATTGCATCTATCGCAGCTTCATTAATTCCTTTCCTTGAGCATGATGATGCCAACCGTGCGCTGATGGGATCAAACATGATGCGTCAGGCAGTGCCATTGCTCCAGCCAGAAACACCAATTGTTGGAACCGGTATTGAGCGTTCAGTTGCAAAAGATTCAAGGGTACTTATTGATGCAGAAGGAAATGGCGAGGTAATTTATGTTGATGCAACAAAAATTACAATTCGTTATGATCGCACAGAAGAAGAAAAACTTGTCAGCTTTGATGACGATGTTCAGACTTATCATTTAACAAAATATATTCGTACCAATCAGAATACCAGTATAAACCTCAAACCGATTGTCAAACGTGGCGATTATGTTTCAAAAGGACAGGTATTATGTGAAGGTTACGCAACCCAAAACGGTGAATTGGCTATTGGCCGCAATCTGATGGTTGCATTCATGCCGTGGAAAGGTTATAATTTTGAGGATGCCATTGTTATTTCAGAACGCATCGTTAAAGAAGACGTCTTTACTTCCGTTCATATTGAAGAGTTTTCTCTGGAAGTTCGCGATACAAAAAGAGGAATTGAGGAACTTACTAACGATATTCCTAATGTAAGTGCAGAAGCTACAAAAGATCTTGACGAAAATGGATTGATTCGTATTGGCGCTGAAGTTAATGAAGGCGATATTCTGATCGGTAAAATCACCCCTAAGGGTGAAAGTGATCCAACACCAGAAGAAAAATTATTAAGAGCAATTTTTGGCGATAAGGCTGGCGATGTTAAAAATGCTTCTCTCAAGGCACCACCATCAATGAAAGGTGTTGTTATTGAAAAGAAACTTTTCTCCCGCGTTATCAAGGATCGCAAATCAAAGGCAAAAGACAGGGATGTCATCCATGAATTAGATGATCAATTCAACAGACAAGCTGCTGAATTGAAAAATAAACTGGTTGACAAACTTATTGTCCTATTGAACAACCGGACTTCCCAAGGTGTAATGAACAATTTTAAAGAGACCATTGTACCCAAAAAGTCGAAGTTTACCCAAAAATCCCTTATCACGATTGATTATCAAAACATCAATCCTAACAAATGGACCACTGATAAAGAAGTAAACGACAAAATAAAAGCGCTAATACATAACTTCAACATTAAACACAAAGAAATTTTTGGTATTTACAACCGGAAAAAATTTGTGGCTACTGTTGGCGATGAGCTGCCAAATGGCATTGTCCAGATGGCAAAGGTCTATGTTGCTAAAAAACGTAAACTAAATATTGGCGATAAAATGGCTGGTCGTCACGGAAATAAAGGCATTGTTGCCAAAATCGTCCGTGAAGAAGATATGCCATTTCTTGAAGATGGCACTCCCGTTGATATCGTATTGAATCCTCTTGGTGTACCATCACGTATGAACCTTGGTCAAATCTACGAAACTGTTCTTGGATGGGCTGGAGCAAAACTTGGACTCAAGTTCGCAACTCCTATTTTTGATGGTGCTCATATTGATGAGATCAATGATTACATGAGAAAAGCTGGCTTGCCTGAAAATGGCAGTGTGTATCTTTATGATGGCGGTACGGGAGAAAAATTCGATCAACCGGCTACAGTTGGATACATCTACATGCTCAAGTTGCATCATATGGTTGATGACAAAATGCACGCGCGCTCCATTGGACCTTATTCACTTATTACGCAACAACCTTTGGGCGGAAAGGCTCAATTTGGTGGACAGCGTTTTGGTGAGATGGAAGTCTGGGCACTTGAAGCTTTTGGTGCAAGCAACATTCTACAGGAAATCCTTACAGTGAAATCCGATGATGTTGTTGGCAGGGCCAAAGCATATGAAGCAATCGTAAAAGGTGACAATATGCCTGTTCCCGGTATACCGGAATCATTTAATGTACTTATCCACGAACTTCGCGGTTTAGGCCTAGAAATTACATTCGACTAAATAAACCACACGCACTTTTCTGATTTAACAGAAAAGTGCGTGCATTTATCTTTTAACAATAAGATTACAATAACATATGGCTTTCAGAAAAGACAGTACAATCAGCAGCAACTTTTCGAAGATTACCATAAGCCTCGCCTCCCCGGAATCAATTCTGGAACGATCGAGTGGCGAGGTACTCAAACCCGAAACAATCAATTACCGTACTTACAAACCCGAAAGAGATGGTTTGTTTTGTGAGCGCATTTTCGGGCCGGTAAAAGACTGGGAATGTCATTGCGGCAAATATAAACGCATCCGTTACAAGGGTATCATTTGCGATCGTTGCGGTGTTGAAGTGACAGAAAAGAAAGTTCGACGCGAACGTATGGGACACATCCAACTCGTTGTTCCAGTGGCACATATCTGGTATTTCAGATCCCTTCCGAATAAAATTGGCGCCCTTCTTGGCCTTCAAACCAAGAAACTTGACATGATTATTTATTATGAACGGTACGTTGTTATTCAGTCTGGCGTCAAACAGTTGGATGGTATCAATTATATGGACTTCCTCACAGAAGAAGAATATATTGACATCGTTGAAGCTTTGCCTGCTGACAATCAACATTTGCCAGATTCTGACCCAAATAAGTTTATTGCTAAAATGGGAGCAGAAGCAATTCATGATCTTTTGGCAAGGCTTGATCTGGATCAAATTTCATTTGACTTACGTCATAAAGCTAATACAGAGACCTCTCAACAGCGTAAGCAAGAGGCTTTGAAACGCCTTCAGGTTTTTGAAGCATTCAGAGATGCACGGACGCGCATTGAAAACAGACCTGAATGGATGATTGTGAAAGTCGTGCCTGTTATCCCACCAGAGCTCAGACCACTCGTGCCGCTTGATGGAGGCCGTTTTGCAACTTCCGACCTAAATGACCTTTACAGAAGGGTTATCATAAGAAATAACCGTCTTAAAAGACTTATTGAAATCAAGGCTCCAGATGTTATCATGCGTAATGAAAAACGTATGTTACAGGAAGCTGTTGATTCCTTGTTCGATAATTCAAGAAAAGCCAGCGCTGTTAAAACTGAGTCAAATCGTCCGCTTAAATCATTGAGCGACAGTTTAAAAGGTAAGCAAGGTCGATTCCGCCAAAATTTACTTGGAAAGAGGGTTGACTATTCCGGACGTTCGGTTATCGTTGTAGGACCTGATTTGAATCTCAATGAATGTGGTATTCCAAAGGATATGGCATCTGAGCTTTTCAAACCATTTATTATCCGAAAGATGCTCGAAAGAGGTATTGTTAAGACAGTAAAATCAGCCAAGAAAATAGTTGACCGCAAAGATCCTGTTGTTTGGGACATCCTCGAAAGCATTTTGAAAGGACATCCAATCATGTTGAATCGTGCCCCTACCCTTCACCGATTGGGTATTCAGGCTTTTCAACCTAAATTGGTTGAAGGAAAAGCAATTCAGCTTCACCCTTTGGTTTGTACTGCTTTCAATGCCGACTTTGACGGCGACCAGATGGCTGTGCACGTTCCACTTGGAAATGCTGCCATTCTTGAGGCACAGATTCTGATGCTGGCGTCGCATAACATTCTCAATCCTGCCAATGGCGCACCAATCACCGTTCCTTCACAGGACATGGTTCTTGGGCTGTATTATATCACCAAAGCCCGCAAAAGTGTTGATGAGCACATTGTAAAAGGTGAAGGAAAACGTTTCTTTTCACCTGAAGAGGTTATCATTGCATACAATGAGAAAAGAATTGATCTGCATGCGATAATCAATGTAAAAGTTGATGTTCGTGAAAGCGGAAAGCTCAGTAATAAAATGATTGAAACCACTGTTGGACGTGTACTTTTAAATGAAGTCGTTCCTTTAGGTTTCGGTTATATTAATCAATTGCTTACCAAGAAATCGCTTCGCGACATCATTGGCGACATGGTAAAGTTGCTCGGTACTGCCGCGACAGCCCAATTCCTCGATGATATTAAGAATATTGGATTCCAGATGGCATACAAGGGTGGACTGTCGTTCAACCTTGGAAACGTGAAGATTCCGGAGGCAAAAGAAGAATTGATTCGTCAGGCAAAAGAAGAGGTCGAAGAAGTAATGTCTAACTATAACATGGGCTTCATCACCAATAATGAGCGTTACAACCAGATTATTGATATTTGGACACATACCAATTCGCGTTTGACGAATACAGTGATGTCACAGCTATCTCAGGATGACCAAGGTTTTAACCCTGTTTATATGATGCTTGATTCAGGAGCGAGGGGATCTAAAGAACAGATTCGTCAGCTTTCCGGAATGAGGGGTCTTATGGCCAAACCACAGAAATCAGGTGCCTCAGGTGGTGAAATTATTGAAAATCCAATTCTTTCAAATTTTAAAGAAGGTCTTTCAGTTCTTGAGTATTTCATTTCTACCCACGGTGCTCGTAAAGGTTTGGCGGATACAGCACTTAAAACTGCTGATGCAGGTTATCTTACCCGTCGATTGGTTGATGTTGCACAAGATGTAGTAATTACTGAAAAAGATTGTGGAACATTGCGCGGTCTGACAATTTCCGCACTCAAGAAGAGTGAAGAAATTGTTGAAAGTCTTTATGACAGAATTCTGGGAAGAGTTGCCCTACATGATATTTATCATCCACAGACCAACGATTTGATTATTCTTGGTGGTGAAGAAATTACAGAAGAAGTTGCTAGTGTAATTGAGAATTCACCAATTGAAAATGTTGAAATCAGATCAGTATTAACATGTGAATCCAAACACGGTGTTTGTGCTAATTGCTATGGACGCAACCTGGCATCAGGAAAACTGGTTCAAAAAGGTGAAGCTGTTGGCGTCATTGCTGCCCAATCTATTGGTGAGCCCGGAACGCAGCTTACATTGCGTACATTCCACGTTGGGGGTACCGCTTCAAACATCGCCATTATGTCGAAAATATCAGCTAAATATGATGGTATTGTCGAATTGGATGAACTACGTGCTGTTCCAACAACAAAGGATGGAAATAATTATGATATTGTAATTGGCCGCTCAGCTGAAATGAAAATTTTAGACAAAAAAACAGGGATTGTGCTTACTTCAAGCAATATTCCTTACGGTGCTAATCTTTTTGTTAAGCATGGTGATGAGGTCAAAAAAGGTGATCCAATCAGTGACTGGGATCCATACAATGCAGTAATATTATCTGAATATGAAGGTAAAATCAGTTTTGAAAATATTGTTGAAGGCCTGACATACCGTGTTGAATCCGATGAGCAAACCGGTTACAATGAAAAGGTTATCATTGAAAGCAGAATTAAAGCCAAGAACCCATTCATAAAGATTCTTGACAAGGATAATGTGGTAATAAAAACCTACGATATTCCTGTTGGAGCCCATATCATAATTGAAGAGGGTGTTAACGTTAAAGCTGGTGGTATGCTTGTAAAGATACCTAGAGCTATTGGAAAATCTGGTGATATTACTGGTGGTTTGCCACGTGTTACTGAACTTTTTGAAGCCCGAAATCCTTCAGAACCTGCGGTTGTTGCAGAAATCGATGGTGTTGTATCTTTTGGTAAAAAGTTAAAACGCGGAAACAGAGAAGTAATCGTTACCTCTAAAACAGGTGAAGAGAAAAGTTATCTAATTCCAACTTCAAAACAAATTCTTGCACAGGAAAACGACTTTGTTAAAGCAGGTACGCCATTGTCAGAAGGCGCTATGACTCCAGCTGATATTCTTGCTATCAAAGGACCAATGAAAGTTCAGGAATACATCGTGAACGAGGTTCAGGAAGTTTATAGACTTCAGGGTGTTAAAATCAATGACAAACACTTTGAAGTGATCGTAAGACAGATGATGCGTAAAGTTGAAGTTGAAGATCCAGGTGACACTCGATTCCTTGAAGGTGAATTGAATAATAAGATTGACTTCCAGGAAGAAAACGATGAGATTTTTGGTAAAAAAGTTATTGTTGATCCGGGTGATTCAGAAGCACTTCGTCAAGGTCAGATTATTACTGCCAGAAAACTTCGCGATGAAAACTCTCTGCTTAAACGTAAAGACAGGAAACTGGTTGAAGCCCGCGATGCCAAGCCAGCAACGGCATTCCAAGTTCTTCAAGGAATTACCAGAGCATCATTGCAGACAAATAGTTTTATTTCAGCAGCATCTTTCCAGGAAACAACTAAAGTACTCACGCAGGCATCTATTAATGCCAAGTCGGATATGCTTAAAGGTCTGAAAGAAAATGTTATTGTAGGACACAAAATCCCTGCAGGCACAGGTCTTCCAGATTATGACGATTTGATCGTTGGTTCAAGATCTGAGTATGAAGCTGTTATGGAAACCGCATCAAGATCTCTTAAAGTAGGATCTGAGAAGTATAAATAAATTACAGAATTGAAAACACC
Organism: Bacteroidales bacterium; assembly: GCA_030683155.1. Lineage (GTDB taxonomy): Bacteria > Bacteroidota > Bacteroidia > Bacteroidales > F082 > JALNZU01. The sequence goes on along the minus strand of JAUXMV010000023.1, from coordinate 87,600 downwards.
TTTCAGAAATTTTGAAGGTGTTTTCATTTTTTAAAACAATTACAAAATGAACGAAAATAAGAATCAAATTAATATTGAACTCAGCGAAGAAATCGCTGAAGGTATTTATTCAAACCTGGCAATCATCACACATTCAAATTCAGAATTTGTTGTGGATTTCGTGAAATTGATGCCTGGTGTTCAAAAAGCTAAAGTAAAATCTCGTATTATACTCACCCCTGAGCATGCTAAAAGATTATACAAGGCTCTTCTTGATAACATTAAGAAGTATGAATCAATTCATGGTGTTATTAAGGAATCAGGAGGTGATGGAATGCCACCTTATTCAATGGGTGGGCCAACTGCTCAAGCTTAAAAAAATAAAGCTGTCTCGATCAAATCCGAGGCAGCTTTTTTTTATACCCGAAATTCAAGCTCTAAGAAACTTGCTTTACCAAAACTTCATCACTGAGATATACAAGTATCCCTTTCACTGGTAAGTCTTCCATCTTTTCGAGCTGATGCACATATCTCAAAATTTGTTTCTCGTGTGCATCATCCAATCTTCCAGTTTTATACTCAATCAGAATAACTTCAGCATCAGTTTTTACATACCGATCAATTCTATACACCTTTCCATCATCCCCCAGTATTTCAGCTTCAGTTTTCACCAATTTATCATCTCCATAAAATGGTTTTAACTGTTTATGGTTCAGCAGCGCAAGTATTTGTTTTTCAATTTTAACAGCTTGTTCATTGTTGAAAAGCCCTGTTTCCAGATATTTATTCATCACATGTTCAAAGTCACTTTCAAAATAAATTTCAGAAAGTAAATGATGTGTCAGATTTCCCCATACAATGGCTGATTCGTTGTCCGAAACTGAATCAAAAGGGCCAGCCTCTTTTGCTAAATATAGTTTTGATTTCCAATCTGTTGAAATGAATTTCACTGTTGAATTTGAAATTCCTACGCTGTCTGATGAAACTTTCAAGGTATTTGAAATTCCAATTTCATAAACTGACTTTTCAGTATCCCAAAGTCCTTTACTGTCGAGCCAGGCCTTGAAAAACCATGGAAAGGAAAACGATTCTTTTTCGTCAGGCATTGCTGCAATAACATATAATCGATCAATCGGACGTGTCATCACAACATAGAGCAGATTCATCAAATCCAGCTTTGCTTTTGAAACCTCATCCTCATAAACTTCATTAAATCTGGTATTTAGCAGTTGCTTACTAAGTCCAATAATACATGATTCAAGCTTGCCAATATTTTCTGCACGAAGATCGAGCCACCTGTCACCAAGTAAAGAAAGATTAAGCTTCATATCTGCAAAAGGGAAAATGACAACAGGAAACTCCAACCCCTTTGCCTTATGGATCGTCATTACAGCGACAGCATTGGTTGAATCTGGAACAACAACTGAAATGTTTTCTTTTTTCTTTTCCCAATACTCAAGAAATTCGACAGCTCCTTTTCGCTCCTTCACCTGAAATCTATAGACTTCATCCAAAAAAAACTGAATAAAGGGATCAGCTTTATCATGGTCAAACTTTAACAGGCGAACAAGATTTTCAAAAAAATCATACAGGCTTAATCCAGGGGTGTGAAAATTTTCTAAATCCAGCAGACTTTGAAATTCACGGATTTGTTCTACTTCAGATAAAGAACCCAAATCATTCAGATGTATAGAAAATTTATTTTCGTCGGTAGCTTCTTCAATCTTAGTTAAGTTATAAAGGAGCTCTGTCCGGTTAATTTTATCCTCCGGCTGAAGGTAAAACATCATCACGTTCACCAACAACCTGACTTTTATGGAGGAATTCAATAACAATGAATCAGATGAAACAACATTAATATTATTATTAGCCAGATACCGTGCAACTTCATTTCCGTTCTTATTGGATCTGGTTAAAATGGCGATATCCCTAAACTGATATCCATCAGAAATCAACTGATTTACCAAATCAAGAATGTTATCCAGATATTGCTGCAAATGCTGCTTTTTATCTTTCAAATTTTCTAAAAAAGTGAAGGTTGTTAATCCTTCATTAATTGTTTTGATAGCTTTCTGACTTTGATTCTCATAAACACTCTGCAAATTCGCAGGTAAGAAATTTTTGACAAAATCAAAAAAACTATTATTCATTTCAACAATACCGGCAGCAGAGCGATAATTTGTGTTGAGGTCAATTTGATTGTAATGCAGTTTTAAAACTTGTTCCGATCGGTAAAGATTCTCGTTTCCATCTTTTTTAAAAACTTCAGGAAGACAAAGAAACTGTTCAACTTCACCACTTCGAAAGCGGTAAATTGATTGTTTGCCATCACCAACAATTAGATTCAAGTTACCATTTGCAAGGGAGTTTTCAATGAGAGGAAGAAAATTTTGCCATTGAAGCACAGAGGTATCCTGAAATTCATCGAGCAGAAAATGGCTAAAACGCTCACCAAGGCGCTCATAAATGAACGGAACAGCAACTTTTTGCAATAAACTGGCAATGCTTTTATTAAACTCAGAGATATGCACCAATTGCTTCTCAGCACCGATTTCAAGCATTACATTCGAAATTTGTGATGAAAGACTGAAAGAGTAAATATTTTTATTCAATAAATGAAGTAATACATATCGCTTATAATCAGTCTCATAAACATCTCTTAACAAGGCTAAAGCTTTATACATTTCCTCTTCGATGACCGCAAATGATGCCTTCAGTTGAAAATTTGAGTTGTCGCCAATTAAGGGTTTCTCATTGCTTAAATAATTATGAATCAACTTTTGCTCAAAAACGTCAGATATACGCTTTTTTGATAATTTTTCAATAACAGGACCAATCCCCCTTGTCTTCCCATTCAAATCCAAAATACTGATTTGTTGTGAAGCGAGTAACTCAAGCATTCTGTCAGCAAGACCCTTTACTATGATCTCAGTTTGCTTTATTTCAGCTGGAATAAGTTCACGTATCTCTACAAAATCCTCCTTCGTAAGAGGTATATTATAACGATTTTGAAGAAAGGCATCTTCCTGCATTAGCTTCATTATAAACAACTTAAGTTGTCTTTCTATTTGCCAGTCAGACTCATCTTCCATCTTCAACATAGCAAAATTGAGTATCGTTTGTGTGATAAATTCATCAACACCTACCCTGTTCATAAGCATATCGCTTACAATCTGCGCCAATTGACCGGCATCAAGTTCAACTTCAAACTGTGCCGGCAATTCAAGGTCGCGCGTAAATGTTCTTACAAGTCTGTGAGAAAATGAATCAATTGTACTAATGCTAAAATCACTGTAATAATGAAGGATATTTGAAAATACAATAACCGCATTTTCTTTTATCGTTTCCTCCTTTATGTCATATCTGTTCTTGAGGTTATTAATGAGAGAATCTCGCAGCTTCACATCTTGTGTGGATGAATCAGAAAGAACCCACAAAGATTTGATTACCCTGGCTTTCATTTCGTTGGCTGCCTTATTTGTAAAAGTAACCGCAAGAATATTACGAAACAATGAAGGTTGCTTTAAGACAAGTCCAAGGTATTCTAAAACAAGGGTATAGGTTTTTCCCGAGCCTGCCGATGACTTATATACGTTAAGACTCATCGGTGGCCCGCAATAACTTTGACATGATGTATTTTATTTCCCAATTCAATCTTCAGGATATAAGTACCATGCTTTAACAAGGACTCTGGCAGCTTGAGTCGATAGGTGTCGCAACCCAATGAAGTATTAAACAATTGATCCTCAATAACTTTTAGACCTTGAATATTCAACAGGGAAACAAGAGTCTGCTCAGTATTATTGGCGCAAATCTTAAAAAACAGTTCCTCTCTAAAAGGGTTTGGAAAAACTTGTGGCCGATTAAAGTCATTCACTTCAGGAATTCCAACTGTCAAATCCCTGATAGAATCCTGATAAATTGCTACTGTACTAAGAAACTCGTCGAAAGTGGCCTGAAGAAGTGGAATACCTTTGTTTTTTCCTATCCATTTATACTCAATATAGTTTCTTTCAATCCTTATTCCCTGTGAAATACTATCGATGTATACGCTATCTATTTCAAAAACAGTGGATTTCAATCGAAGTACCTCAAATGTTCCATAAGGAGTTTTTAGTGTCCCCCAACCATCAACAAGATTTTCGCGCTGACGATCAATTGATAAATAACCTATGTCGGGCAACGAAAATTCTAAATCAGCATTCGATGCAAATGTGTTGCCCATATTCATCGGGAAAGAATAAATCACGTCCGGGTTTGAAAACTTAAGTGGTAAAGGCAAACCAGCAATGATTAGTCCATAACCGAAATCGCGGTAGGCAGCAGTTGTTTTACTTAAAAACTGATATGCACCATCAAATGTTAGCCCTGGCAAAAGATTGCCCGGATCAAAACTGACAGCAAGATTTGCGCTCGTGAAAAATGTTGGCCAAAAAAATACAGGTGTTTGCTGCAAAGTTTTAAATGTATCAACTCTTTGATTTACTGGTATAAGGCTACTGAAATCCCATTCAAAGTTGGCGCCGGTTTGTGCGAAATCAAATTCGATTGCATTCAGTGCAATACTCGTTCGAAAAATATTTCCAGCGGTTGGCATATCATTGCTGACGATACTAATTTGACAATTTACTTTGGAGGTTGTTGCCGAAATCAATAGTGTCAGCAGCAATAATTTATAAAGCTTCATCTTTTTTTTGTTTTTTTCGTTTACGGATCAAGTCGCCGAATTTATCAAATTCCTGGCTATATGAAATACCAACTCCCTGGGTATAAGGTGAATATTTTCCAAAATCATAGGAGGAAATCAAATTGTTAATATTTGAATGATTAAACACCTTCAACTGCAGTTTCCCATCAGGTGTAAGTTTAACGCTGATATTAAAATCACCAACAATATTGCTTGCACTTTGGGTTGTGTTTCGATTATTGATTACACCAAAATTTCCATCAATTGAAACCCTGTCATTGAAAAGCTGGGTTGAAAGTGCCACCTCTAGTTCTTCATTGCTGAGTTTATCCCCAGGGCGATAATGCACTCCAATATCAAAGTCCTTGCTTATCTGAGAAAGCCAGCTGCTCAACTGTCCAGAAAGCATGTCAAAGGATGAGCTGCCAATTGAAAAGTTATCCACGGCTGCATAGCTGAAATTGCCTAAAACAAGCAAAGAAATCATCTGTTGGGTCATCAAGGCGTCATTGGTAGTATCCAGCACGTTAAAAACAATTTGCTCAAGCTGTGTATCAATTCCGGGAAGTTTAAAGCTGAAACGGATATCTGGATTAAATAGCTGTTTTGATAAATGAATTATGCAATCAACATTAACGCGGTTACGCAGGCTGCTTGTGCTATCGAGGCCGAGACCAGCCAAAGATGTTTTTACGCGATAAACTCCCTTCACATCTATTTCAGCATCATAGGGATCGCCGGTCCAGGAGATCCGTCCACCATCCATCAGGTCAAATCTCTTTTTAAGGAGGTTTTCAAAAGCAAAAAGAAACTGACCCGTTTGCACGACATAATCACCATTGAGTGTAAAGTCGCCCGAAGCATTAACACCCATGCTTAAATTACCTGCACCTCGCGCATCAAGATTTCCAATATTATAAGGTAGGTAAATTTTTAGGGTTGCGTCTGGCGTCACAACAGTTTCCAGGTTTAAGCCAAAACCTGTTGATGCTCTGGTGAATTGAGATCGAATTAATTCTTCATTTCCATCTTCTTCAACGGGGCTCAAAAAAGTGATGTAGTCACTGCTTCCTATGCTACCTGTGTTGTTTAATGGAATTACCATATTTGTACCGCGCTGGCTTATAGCTCTTATACTCATGTCAATATTATTAAGAGGTCCGCGAATGAGCACCTCTCCACTAACAACAGCTGATCCGTAAAACAATTCATTTTGTAACGGACTGGTATTTAGTGACAACAAATTCTCTGGCCGGACACGAATATTAAAAGCAAAATCTCTAAGGTGATTGTGGGTTACAGTTCCATTTACCATAGCTTTATTGCCAAGAGTATCAAACATTACAAGATTTTCAACATTTATTAGCCCGGGTTTGATCTCAAAATTATGTTGAATAGAGTAAACGACGTTCAAATAATCAATCATGAAAGAAGTCCTCTGAAGGCCGATGTTTCCTTTTATTACAGGTTTAAGCAGTTCCCCATCGATTGTAAATTCACCAGATGCAAGCCCTTCTACACGGCTTAAAACACCTTCGAAAAACTGATTTAGAATCTTAAGCCTGAAGTTTTCGAGGCTCAAATCAAAATTAATGTTGTCTTTGGTTTTATTTGGATAATAAAAACCACGCAAGTTCAGCATTCTGCTTGTGCTGATATTTCCAATATTAATAATTTGAGTATTAACATAAATTGATTGTTCATCATTATTCCAGCTACTAAGTAATCTTGCCTCACCAAGTCGTTCTCCATTCAAATTCAGCCCGGAAATATGCAGATTTGAAATGAAAGCCGGACTCGTATTAAGGTTTGCTAAAATGAGATCTCCTTCGATAATCCCATCCAGATCAAAGCCTATTGTGCGTGTCAGTACATCAAAAGTTGACAAATCCCAACTGTTAAAATATACTTGCAACGAATCTGCCTCCGTAAAAGGCAATCTTCCCTCCAACCTAAGTGAACTGCCTCCTAACCAAAACTCAAAATTATCAAGAAGGGTATAATCTTTATAAAACAGTATCCTGTTTTCTTTTTTTAGACGAAAAACTGAATCGTTAATTATTATATTGGCATGACTTATTTGCAATTCCGAAGGATCCTGTACTCCCAGATTGTAGAATCCATGTATGTCCCCTCTGTTTAAAGGTTTAGAAAGATGATTATCCCAACCAAAATTAAAGTTAATACTATCATTTTTAAGATTGAGTCTTAACTTTGGACTTTCTATACCAAATTCAGTTGAATCACTTTTTGTACCCTCTTTGAAATTGATGCTGGTCAATTCAAGCCTGACGTTGGCATTTGATACATCGCTTTGTAGCACAAGATATGGTTTATTGAATTTCACACCAGAATACTCAATCCAATCGCAACTAAACGATGCATTAAGGAGCTTTTGCTTGCTGGTATAGACACCGGAAAAATTTGTGCTATTTGCAATTTTAATTGAAGGAATGATTAACTGACTAAGTATTTCTGTTTCTTTGAGTTTAAGATTAAAGTAAAAATCCTGCTCATTGATTATCTTTTCAGAAGGAGTAAGACTTTGAAAAGCAACAAAATGGCTTGCAACTCTTTTAAATGATTCATCCAGATCTGTAAAACTTATCGACCCTCCAAGTTCGAGATCAAGAAAATCTGAATTTACTGTTAACTTACGTTCAAGATAAGGATCTTCTTCCATCCTTACGATAAGCTTTTTCATTTTGTATACACCTCTGCTATCCGTGTATTTGGTGTTGTTAAAGACAATTGAACCTAAAAAAGCATCTAAACTCAGCCCACTGAACCGGGCATTAAACAAAGTGCTTAGCTCCATAACAGAATCAGTCTGCAAAAGGTTAAGCCGAAAAATATCTACAAAAAGAATATTTGCTACAAAATCAAATTCAGGTTGCCCATTTTGGAAGTCGGCAAGTCCTGTAAAATCAAGCTTAAGCTTCGTATCATCAATAGAAAAAGTGCCATTAAAAGTTTGACTGGAAAGGTCACCGGATAAATCAATATCCTGAAAATTGTTTTTCAGTATTTCGATTGAATTTACTTTTCCGGAAATACTTGCCTGAGCAGTTTCCATGTTAAAACCCTGTCCATCAAGCTTAACATTCATACTAAGCAACCCAATAATCTTATCATCTCCAATAATCTTTCCAATATTAAGACCCTTAGTAATCAATTGTCCTTTATAGCTTGAAACATTTGTTCTTGGATTTGTGCGCAATGCCAAGTCAGTCTGGATTTGACCAAGTCTGGTTTTTATTACAGTTCTTGCCATAAAATCATCATAATAACCCGTAAATGCACCACTCAAATCAATTAAACCAAAAGCGGCAATATTCTCTGGAACTGGTATCTTTTGCCCTTCAATGGGTATTTTAAAAGTTGAAATGTCGGCAAAATTAGTTTTTAATCTACTAATTCTTAAGTTAATATCGGTTGAAAAGAAATCAGGCAACCCCTTCATCTTTACCCTCCCAAGAAATTCGGTTTCTGTTCCAAAACTAAAGCTAAAGTCATTTGCAGTAAAATCGCTGACGTAACCCTTCACATCGCCAGCTATGTTTACAAGATTGGGCATCTCGAACATAACCGGTGCAAAAAAACCAATATCTGCCATTTGTAAAGAAGAAGGGGCCAGACTCACATCTACAAATACCGAATCAATAAAATCATAAAATGCAGCATAATTATTATACTTGAAATTCAGGTTCATGTTCAGTGCAGAAGATCCAGTCTCAATAATAAGTGATTCAGCAGTAAGTCCTTGGCTTCCCATTGCTAATAGTGTCTTCATTCTTTTAATTTCAAGACCACTTTGCTCAATAGCTTTAAGTAAATTTATAGTAGCAGAAACAGAATCATTTAAAATGTATAGATCTGAGGCATTCAGGAAAATTTTCTCTGCTCTTATGTGTGCATAATCTATTCCAACAATCTCAGGGTTTGCCAGTCCTTCATTCAGAAATCTAAAGGCACCGTTAGAAATAGAGAGATTATTAATTTTTAAAGAGAACACTTTGTTGACAGTATCAATCTCGACCTTTTCTGAAGAAAAATAATCAACCAAAAATTGCAGATTCAATTCTTCTTCTCCCTCATATTGAATGAGTTGCACATCAACATCAGTCAGTTTCACTGAATTTATCTGAATAAATTCCTTGAATTTTAAATTGGCAAGAGAAAATCTTATTTCATTGGCAGTAACCATTGGACTATTACGTAAGTCATTTACCTTTAATCCTTTAACAGTACAAGAAAGATCAAGCGCAAAGTAAAATCCATCAACTCTAATTTCCGTTCCAAGTTCTTTTGATAAATATGTGGTTATTGAACGTGCGGCAAAAGTTTGAAAAAAGGGATCACGCAATGCCACATAAAGGCTCACCGGAATGGCCAAAAGTGCAGCAAATGCAATCAGGACAATATCTCTGAGCTTTTTTTTGATAATTTTGCAACTTGTTAATTATGACTATGAACACTTTTATACTTGGCATTGAATCATCATGTGATGACACCTCTGCTGCCATTCTTTGCAATACACGAGTACTTGCCAATATTATTGCCAATCAGGATGTACACAAAAAATATGGTGGTGTAGTCCCTGAACTGGCTTCGCGAGCCCATCAGCAAAACATTATTCCAGTCGTTGATATTGCATTGAAAGAAGCAAAAATAAACAAAAATCAACTTCACGCAGTTGCTTATACACGTGGCCCAGGACTTTTAGGCTCACTTCTCGTTGGAAGTTCTTTTGCAAAGGCTTTCGCCCTCGCTTCAGGTATAAAATTAATTGAAGTTGACCACATGGAAGCACACATTCTCGCACACTTTTTGACCGATGACAAAGATAAAAACATACCGGAATTTCCATTTCTTTGCCTTACAGTTTCTGGAGGCCATACACAAATAGTGAAAGTTGATGCACACTTTGAGATGGAAATTCTTGGAAAGACAATCGATGATGCCGCCGGTGAAACTTTCGATAAGGCTGCAAAAATTATGGGACTCCCCTATCCGGGTGGGCCTGTGCTGGATCAATTGGCAAAAGATGGTAATCCTGAAGCCTTTCATTTTCCAGAGCCAAAAATGTCAAACTTTGATTATAGTTTTAGTGGACTCAAAACAAGTATTTTATACTTTCTCAGAGACCATCTCAAAACTGATAAAGATTTCATCGAAAAAAACAAAGCCGACCTTTGCGCTTCCATTCAAAAAACGATTGTTTCTATATTAATGAAAAAGTTAGTTTTAGCCGCTCAGTCAACCGGGATTAAGCATATTGCCATTGCTGGTGGTGTTTCTGCAAATTCAGGATTACGTGCTGCAATGCTCTCTGCTGGCGAAAAACATAGTTGGCATGTATATATTCCTAAACTTGATTACAGCACCGATAATGCTGCAATGATTGCAATTGCGGGTTATTTTAAATACATGAAAAATGAAATTGCCTCGCAAAAACTCACTCCCTACACGAGACAAAGCAATAAAACTTTATAATTATTTCTCTGAAAAAATATACTATGCACTGGGAACAATTACTTTCTGCAAAACGACTCTCTTCTTCAACAAGACCAGAAGATATACGAAGCCAGTTTCAACGCGACTACGATAGAATTATTTTTTCGAGTCCTTTCAGGCGTTTACAAAACAAAACACAGGTTTTTCCTCTTCCGGGAAGTGTATTTGTTCACAACAGGCTCACGCACAGTCTTGAAGTAGCAAGCCTGGGTCGATCGATAGCAAACCTTGTAGCCCGTGAACTGCAGAAAAGAGACGATATTGATAACAAAGAAATCCTTCACGAACTGGGCTCTATTGTTTCAGCTGCTTGCCTTGCACATGATCTCGGCAATCCTCCTTTTGGGCATTCCGGAGAAAAAGCCATCAGCAACTATTTCACAGAAGGAAATGGAAAAGTCTTTGAAGCGAGTCTTAAACTCGAACAGTGGTCAGATCTCATTGCATTTGAAGGCAATGCCAATGCATTTAGAATTCTTACTCATCAATTCAATGGCAGACGAAAGGGTGGTTTTGCGCTCACTTATGCAACACTTGCTGCAATGGTTAAATACCCCTACCCTTCTTCTGCAAATGAAAAACCAAGTAAATATGGTTTCTTCCATTCTGAAACTTCAACATGGGAAAGCATTGCACATGAATGTGGTATTCCAAAAATTGATGATGAAAAAGCTGCTTATGCAAGGCATCCATTGGTTTTTCTTGTAGAAGCTGCTGATGATATAAGCTATCTGATTATGGATATTGAGGATGCACACAAATTAAGAATTCTTAATACAGAGGAGACAGAATCACTCTTGCTTTCCTTTTTTGATCCGTTGCTAAACAAAGCAAATCTGGAATATAAGCAGAAGATTTATCTCGAAGTTACTGACACAAACGAACGCATCGCTTTTCTGAGAGCAACAGTGATTAATCTTCTTGTACAGCAAGTTAGCAGTATTTTTTTGAATAATTACAATGCTATTATGGAAGGAAGTTTTGAAAGCACCCTCGTAAAACAACTTGACGGCCATTACAAAGCCGCACTAAAAAAATGTAAAGATGTTTCATTGAGCCGCATTTACAAACATCCTTCAGTCATCAAAATTGAACTTACCGGTTACAATGTACTTGGCATGCTCATGGATGAATTTGCAAAAGCCATCTTAGAACCTGAAAAAAGTTACAACCAAAAGTTGCTTTCGCTTTTGCCTTTGCAATTCAACACTGAATCAAACGAACTTTACCATAAACTTCAGTCGGTTGTCGATTTTATTTCAGGCATGACCGACCTCTATGCAATGCAGCTATACAGAGATTTGAAGGGGATACTTTAATCATTTATCAATTAAATCTGATTTTTCGTACTTTTTGTTTATTCTTGCAGATCAAAAAAAACATGGCAGACAAACACTTATTTAAATCAGACACTGAACTATCAGGTTTTGAATCACTTACAATTAATCAACCAGATGATTATGAAGGAGCTGTTGTTTGTACTTTAATCAAAAAGAAAAGTGTTTCTGAAAGTGATACAGCAGTGCTGCATGTTCATGGTTTTAACGATTATTTTTTTCACAATGAAGCGGCTATAGTTTTCGCTGAAAGAGGAATTCATTTTTATGCGGTTGATATGCGAAAATCAGGACGTTCCTATTTGCCACATCAAAAATTCAATAATCTAAGAAGTCTTGATGAGTATTTTGAAGACATTAAAGTTTCACTTGAAACGATTAAAAATGATGGGATTAAAAAAATTGTCTTGATGGGTCATTCACTTGGCGGCCTAACAGTAGCACTTTTTGCAGAAAAATATTCAGATAGCGGACTTTTTGATGCAGTTTTCCTGAACAGCCCTTTTTTTGAACAAAATGAAGACATTGTAACAAAAAAGATACTCATTCCTATCGTTTCTACATTGGCTAAGCATTGGCCTGATTTTCCTGTACCTGGCGGGTTTTCAAAATTTTACGGCCCCAGCCTTCACAAAAACTTCAAGGGTGAATGGGACTATAATTTAAACTGGAAACCACATGTAGCGCCTCTTGTAAACAGTGGTTGGGTAAGAGCTGTTTATCTTTCTCATCAGAAGATAAAACAAGGAATCAAACTCAAAAAACCAACACTTTTGGCGTATGCGGAGAAAAGCATAAAAAGATTTTCATGGAGTGAGGAATTTCATACTTGTGATGCTGTTGTAAATGTGAAGGATACTAAAAAGTACGCTAAAAATTTACTGGGCGATATTGAGGTTCTCGAAATACATGACGCAAAGCATGACTTATTTCTATCTCAAAAATATGTTCGAGAGAAATTTTATGATGTGTTATTTTTATGGATTGATAAAACACTAGCCAAAAGCCAGTTAATAGAGCAATAATTTTATTGAGAACAGAGTTATTAGTAGATCAAAACCGATTCAATAATGAAAAACACAGTCCTGATTCTAGCCTTATTTTATTTTTTAATTGGCCTCACCTCTTGCAATACAAGTAATAATATCCTTTCAAAGCCTGTTGGTAACAAAACGCGATCATCCATAGATCCTGTCAGTCGAAAAAATGACCCTCTACCAAAATCTTTTAATTTAAAAAGTACCAAACGGTCAATATTAGGTCAGAAAAGGAATTAAAAAGCCCGGAAACACGGGCTTTTCATAAAAATAATGTGAAGTTTTAACTTTTCTATTCCTCCTCCATAAATGGATACCGAAAATCAGTAGGCGGATTGAAATTCTCTTTTATTGTACGCGGCGAAACCCATCTCAATAAGTTCAAAAATGAACCAGACTTATCATTTGTTCCTGATGCTCTGCCGCCGCCAAAGGGTTGTTGGCCAACCACGGCTCCCGTAGGTTTGTCATTAATGTAATAGTTTCCAGCTGCATTGGTAAGCGCTATATTGGCCTCTTCAATAGCATAACGATCACGTGCAAAAACAGCTCCTGTAAGTGCATAAGGCGAAGTGCGATCAACCAATTCGAGTGTTTCTGACCATTTATCTGCATCATAAACATATATCGTTAAAACTGGTCCGAAAAGCTCTTCTTTCATCGTAATATATAGAGGGTCTTTCGTTAAAATGACAGTTGGCTGGATGAAATAACCTTCAGATTTGTCATAAGTTCCGCCAAAAATGATTTCAACACCTTCATCCTTTTTTGCATTATCGATAAATGAAGATAACTTATCAAATGAAGCCTCATCGATAACTGCTCCCATAAAATTTGTAAAATCTTCAACAGGACCAACTTTTATGGTTCTAAGATCCTGAAGCATATTCTCCCTCACTTCAGGCCAAAGGTTGTCTGGAATATAAGCCCTTGAAGCTGCAGAACATTTCTGTCCCTGATATTCAAAAGCACCTCGCACAAGTGCTGTTGCCAATGCTTTGGAATTGGCACTTTTATGCGCAACAACAAAATCTTTCCCACCAGTTTCACCCACAATCTTTGGGTAGGTATTGTGAATTGACACATTGTCGCCGATAGCTTTCCAGATTTTGCTAAAAACAGAAGTAGAACCGGTGAAGTGTACGCCAACAAAATCAGGGTGTTGTGCCATAATTTTACCCGCTGCCGGGCCGGGAACAAAAACCAAATTGATGACACCGTCGGGCAAGCCTGCTTCTTCAAAAATATCCATGATGACTTTTGCGGAATAAATCTGTGCATTTGATGCTTTCCAGACCACAACATTACCCATGAGTGCAGGTGCAGAAGGTAAATTGCCAGCAATAGCGGTAAAATTAAAAGGTGTCAATGCATAAATAAATCCCTCTAAAGGCCTGTATTCCATCCTGTTCCAAATTCCATGATCAGAAATTGGTTGCTGACCATAAATCATCGACATGAAATGAACATTAAATCTGAGAAAGTCAGCAAGCTCGCATGCAGCATCAATTTCGGCCTGATGAACTGTTTTTGATTGCCCGAGCATTGTAGCCGCATTGATTTTTGCACGATAAGGGCCAGAAATCAGTTCAGCTGCCTTAAGAAAAATCGCAGCTCTGTCTTGCCATTCCAAAGCCTGCCATTGTTTTCTTACTGCCAAAGCTGCCTCAATAGCCAAAGTAACATGCTCAGCACCACCCTGATAAAAATATCCCAAGGTATGCTTTATTTCATGTGGAGGATGAATTCTTACTTTGCTTTCAGTTGTAATCTTCTTGCCGCCAATCACCATCGGAATTTCTATTTCGGTACTCCTAAGCGCTTTTAGCATTGATTTTATTTCTTTGCGTTCCGGTGTACCTATCGCATAACTCTTTATTGGCTCGTTGTATGGCTCAGGTATTTTGTAAAATCCACTGTACATGTTTGTAATTAATTAATTATTATTGTGTTACATATTTATTTCTCACTTACAAAGGTATAAAATATTCATTGATTAGAAGCATTCTAAATAATTTACTATTACAGAATTAATTCATTTTTTCAAGTTGAAACTGCTCATGAGCCTTATGAGGTATTGAGTTTTAGAAAATATTTTCGTAAATTTGTAAGCGTTACTCAATTTGTTAATGTTCACACATCATCTGATGAAAAGTGGACACCCAAAATTTTTGGAGGTTAGTCTATATATGAAAAGCAGTAAAATAAATTTTTTACATTTTGATAAAGTTGCTATTGACACCAGGTCACAAAATCTCTTAAAGCAATTTAATTCCGAAAATCCGGAAATTTTCAACATTCTAAATGAGGCAAAAACTGAAAAAGAAGCCCTCGATGGAATTCTTAATTGGATTTCTCCTATCATTAAAGAGAAAATATATTTATCAGAACTTTTTAAAGATAATTTTAAAGACATTGAAATCAGCAGTTTAAGTTGGCAAGATTACGGCATAATTCGTATCATGGATTATATACAAAATGCCGGGCGGATCTTTAAAGATGCAAATCTGAAAGATGAAATGGTTATTTCCCACCCAATAAGACAGTTATGGTTAGCCATAAAAGAAGGTAAAGGTGGTGGCAGCGAAGGGTTTTTTCTTGATATGTTAAAGCTATTCCAACAAATAAAAAACAAATCTGCTCAACCAATTCCAGACTTAACCACAGTTCAAGAATGGATGAACCGTCATCCATCAGGACTCGATGAAGGTATTGTTGCTATCAGGCAAAAAAACAAAGAAAGAATAATTCGGTTGGTCATAAAAAAGATTGATGCAGGTGCTTTTAAAAGTACGCGTTTCTTTTTTGATGAAGGAATGTCTGAAAAGGAGAAATACAAATTAGCCATGAAGTGGTGGGAGGATAAAAATTTCCATCTGAAATTTGCAATTCGAACACCTAAACTGCTAAATGAGTTTCTGGATTTTTCTCTCAGCAAAGAAACGATGGAGTTATTATTTAAGGCTTCTGAAAACGGCATTCCTTTTTTTGTAAACCTGTATTATCTATCCTTATTACATGTTGGCGAACCTTCATTTGCCATTGGTTCGGACCTTCCAATCAGAGATTATGTTTTATATAGCAAGCAGCTAATCGAAGAATTTGGGGAGATTCAGGCTTGGGAAAAAGAAGATGAAGTGAAATCAGGAGAGCCCAATGCCGCAGGATGGATATTGCCGGATGGAAACAACGTTCACCGCAGATATCCTGAAGTTGCGATACTGATACCTGACACCGTTGGCAGAGCTTGCGGCGGATTGTGCGTGAGTTGCCAGCGAATGTACGATTTCCAGAGCGGGCGGTTGAATTTCAATTTCGACAAACTTCTACCAAAAGAAAGTTGGCCGGTAAAATTACATCGGTTACTTAACTACTTTGAGGAAGATAATCAGCTGAATGACATATTGATTACAGGCGGTGATGCACTTATGAGCCGCGATAAGTCATTGCAAATTATACTTGATGCCGTTTTTGAAATGGCAAAAAGAAAAAAAGACAACAATCGACTACTTCCGAATGGATTGAAGAAAGCCGAAATCAGAAGAGTAAGACTTGGCACGCGATTACCTGTTTATTTACCGCAACGGATAACCGCCGAATTATGTGAAGTTTTACATAATTTCAGAGAAAAAGCAAGTAAAATTGGTATCAAACAGTTTGTGATTCAAACACATTTTGAAACTGCAATGGAGGTAACACCGGAAGCAAAAAAAGGTATTGAATTCCTGCTCAAAACTGGTTGGATGATCTCAAATCAGATGGTATTTACGGCAGCAGCTTCCAGAAGAGGGCACACTTCAAAATTGAGAAAGGTATTAAATGATCTTGGAATCCTAACTTATTACACTTTCTCCGTAAAGGGCTACCGCGAAAACTATCACAACTTTGCAACCAATGCACGTGCATTGCAGGAACAGATTGAAGAAAAAAGAATTGGTGTCATCGATGAAAATCTTGCTAAAAAACTTAAGGTTCTCATTGAAAAACCAGAATATCTTGCGAAAAATATTTCTGAATTAAGGATGAAGCACAATCTTCCTTTTCTGGCAACTGACCGCAATGTTCTTAACATGCCGGGTGTAGGAAAAAGTTTGACATTCAGAACCATAGGCCTCACTCGTTTGGGACGCAGAATTCTCGAATTTGATCATGACCATTCACGCATTCATAGTCCGGTCATCAATGAAATGGGTAAGATTGTCATCATTGAATCAAAATCTATCAAAGAATATCTCGATCAGCTTGAAAATATGGGTGAAAATATTGATGAATATATGAGCCTTTTCGGATATAGTTTGGGGGTAACAGAGTCATTACAAGGAATATGGAATTTAGGCAATTATGATTTTGAAACAAATCAGGAAATGAATCACTTCAAGACAGAAGATCAGATAGTTGCGTAATTATTTTCGCTATAACGGATTAATCTAAACCTTTAGTTTTTTACCCCAAAACAATTATCTTCAATTATGCGTCAATCCTCATAAAACGCTTCACCGCCAGGATAGTGAAACTTGTTTTTTGCCAGTTCTTCAGAAAAAAGATAATACGTTACAATTGACTTCGTACATAATTCATTATCAACATCATAAAGATTCACTTCTATCTCAGCGAACCTGCCTTTTATTGCATGAAGGTGTGCCTCAAGTCTGAGCGGCCCCTTATTTGTGTACACCGGTTTGAGGTATTTCACTTGCATTTCGCTCGTAACTCCTGCTGTTTTGCATAAAACCTGAACAACCCAACCAGCAATTTCATCAACCAGCGTTGCAATAATTCCTCCGTGAATTATTTGATAAAAACCCTGATAATCAGCATCAGGAGTCCAATATGAAATTATTCGCTCATCTTTGAGTTCAAA
The DNA here is from genome assembly GCA_030683155.1 of Bacteroidales bacterium. GTDB lineage: Bacteria > Bacteroidota > Bacteroidia > Bacteroidales > F082 > JALNZU01. The sequence goes on along the minus strand of JAUXMV010000023.1, from coordinate 70,182 downwards.
TTTCAGTTTCAAACCAAGCGGATTGTGTGGCGCACAACCAAAACAATTGTAACCATCCAACTTGATGTAAGGATTCTTTAATTTCATAAATATTCAGGATTTATTCTTTGATTTTCAAGATCAGCCAAATCATTTTTGACAAAAAACAAGATCGAAAAAACTTTTCGAAAAACTATTTGATCTCCTCCCCTGCTTCAAAAAGCTGGCTTTGAATAAGTTCGCCATTTTGGTTATATGTTTTCCAAATTCCATCTTTTCTTCCATCTGTGAATTTTCCTTCAACCCTTATGCTGCCATTGTTAAAATATTCAAAATTAGCTCCTTGCAACTGGTTTGCTACAAAAGATTGCTCTGTTTTAATAGAACCATCAGTAAAATAAGTTAGCTGAATGCCATCAAATAAACCATTGGCATAATTGTAAACTGCTATTCTTTTACCAGTTTCACTGTACCAGATTGTTGTCCCATTTCGTATTCCATCGACAAATGCAGACTCTTCCTTTAACTGTCCTCGCTCATAATATACTTTTCGCAAACCGTTTAAAACCCCTTTGTGGTAATTTTCCTCCAAAGTAATTTTGCCTCCAACTTTAAACCTGAGTAACTTTCCTTGTAAATAATCATCAAAATAGGTTGCCTGTAGTTCAATAAAACCATTCTCGTTCATCTCAATACTTAATCCATTTAGCTTTCCATTTACGAATTGCTGTAGAAGATGAAGCTGATCTGAAGGAAAGTATGTGACCCATACGCCTTCTTGTAAAGAATTAATAACTAGTCCAGTAGCCTCATGTGAATTGACATTTAAACGGTGAATACCGTCTGGAAGATCTTTGGTGTTTGCATGAAGCATCGTTTGAGCCATCAGGAATACACTTGCAAATACACATGCCAAAAGCAGAATTATTTTTTTCATTAAACTAACATTAGGTTGTAGAATCTGGACAAAGATAAGAAATACCATAAGGTATAAATGAAATAGGCCTGTCTTCCAACAAGCCTATTTCAATAACCAAAATTCATTTATTAAAAAATGATCTATAAGATGCAATGAACATTTTTCAATTGTCCTTTTAAAACCAATAACTATGCCATGCAACAAATTCAAGAACAAAAAAGTACTTTTTTTAAAAAAATATCCATTTAAAATTGTTAAAAATCAGATATAAAAAAGCTTTACCTTTCGGTAATGGAATTAAGAAAGCTGATTAAACCGGCTTTGCATAAAGGTCGAAAAAATCAGAACTTTCAATCAACATATTGTAGAATGTTCCAATTTCAAGTTGACCGTGCGACCTGGATATCAGCACTTCATTGTCTACTTCCGGAGAATCATACTGTGTCCGTCCAACATAATACTCATCCTCAATCCTGTCAACGATTACTTTTTCAACTGATCCGACTCTCTTGCTGTTAATTTCGTTTGAAATCTCCTGCTGAACTTCCATTAATGCAGCCAACCTGTAATCCTTTGTTTTCTGAGGTACGTCATCTTCAATCAGATAGGCTGAAGTACCTTCTTCAGGTGAATATGCAAATACTCCAAGCCGCTCAAATCGTTGACTTTTAACAAAATCAAGCAATTCCTGAAATTCTTCTTCTGTTTCGCCGGGATACCCAACGATAAGTGTAGTGCGGAAAGCAATTCCGGGAACCTTTTCGCGGATTAAATTTACAAGATTAAGTGTTTGCTCCTTGTCAACATTGCGTTTCATTGATTTCAGGATACGAGAACTGATATGCTGCAAAGGCAGGTCAATATAATTACAAACTTTCGGATTATTATTTATGAGGTCAGGTAAATCCTCCGGAAATCCATGTGGATAAGCATACTGTAATCTCACCCATTCAATGCCGTCAATTTCCGTAAGAGATTGAACAAGCTGGGTAATTTGTCTTTTCCCATTTAAATCAATGCCATAGTAAGTTAAATCTTGAGCTATCAGTATCAATTCTTTAACACCATTTGAAGCAAGATAAGCCGCTTCTTCCAAAAGCTTCTCCGGAGATTGGGAAACATGTTTTCCCCTGATTAATGGAATGGCACAAAATGAGCAATTCCTGTCACAGCCTTCAGAAATCTTCAGATAAGCATAATGTGATGAGGCAGATAGCTGACGTTTGTAATGATAAGAATCACCAAGTAAATTTGGATCAGGACCTAAAAGGGTTGCAATGCTATCAAGATCATTCACTCCATAAAAAGCATCTACTTCGTGAATTTCGTTTTCCAGATCTTTTCTGTAACGTTGCGATAGGCAACCCATAACGATCAACTTACTAATTTTATTCCTTTTTCTTGCTTTGGCATACATAAGAATTGTATCAACAGATTCCTCTTTTGCATCGCCAATAAAACCGCATGTATTTATAATAACTATATCAGATGTGCCTTCGTCATCGTGTATGACGGAAAACAAGGAAGGATCTAATTTACCAGCAAGATGCTCAGAATCAACAGTATTCTTAGAACAGCCCAATGTAACAATGTTGATTGTTTGTTTTTTCAAACTGTAGGGAATTATTTGGATTGTTCGAAAAGACTTTCAACAAATGCTTTTCGATTAAAAATTTGTAAATCAGTCATTTTTTCACCAATTCCGATGTATTTTACCGGAATCTTAAATTGATCAGAAATACCGATCACTACACCTCCTTTAGCCGTTCCGTCGAGTTTGGTCAAAGCCAGTGCATTTACTTCGGTGGCGGCTGTAAACTGTTTGGCCTGCTCGATTGCATTCTGACCGGTAGATCCATCTAAAACGAGTAATATTTCATGCGGTGCATCAGGTAGAAGTTTCTGCATTACCGACTTAATCTTTGTCAATTCCTTCATCAGATTGATCTTGTTATGCAATCTGCCTGCCGTGTCAATGATTACGATGTCTGTATTCTGACTGATGGCTGACTTGAGGGTATCAAACGCAACTGAAGCCGGGTCAGCACCCATTCCTTGAGAAATAACCGGCACATCGACACGTTGTCCCCAGATTTTAATTTGATCGACTGCTGCAGCACGAAAAGTATCGGCAGCACCCAAAACTACTGATTTTCCTGCCTTTTTAAAATTATATGCCAGTTTGCCGATCGTGGTTGTTTTGCCTACACCATTTACGCCAACGACCATAATAACATATGGTTTCACTCCAGGCCTGATATCAAAATCCTCTCCGTCACCTGAATTATTTTCCTGCAGCAAAGCAGCTATTTCTTCCTTAAGGATACGGTTAAGCTCGCTTGTTCCCAGATACTTATCTTTAGAAACACGACTTTCAATCCTTTCAATTATTTTCAGTGTGGTGCTGACCCCAACATCGGAAGTAACAAGAATCTCTTCCAACTCGTCAAGCACTTCATCATCCACTTTGGATTTACCGATGAAGGCTTTCGATAATTTCGAAAAAACATTCTCTCTTGTCTTTTCAAGGCCCTTATCAAGGTCCTGTTTCTTTTCTTTACTGAAAAAAGAAAAAATGCCCATATGAATCAAATTAATAGAAATAGAAATGAGCTTTCCCAAAATTATTGGAAAAGCTCACCTCCATAACGTAAATTACATTTTAGCGTTTTGCGAGAAATTCCTGAACTTTGTCGTTCGGAACGATCGTTTCAGTGAATGTGTAAGCACCTGATTTCTCAGATCTCTTCATTCTGATAACCTTCGCATATTGTTTTCCCGCCGCTTGCAGCGTTGCTACTACTTTCTTTGCCATGACTCTGCTTATTTAATTTCTTTGTGAACTGTCATTTTCTTTAAGATGGGGTTGTACTTTTTCAACTCCATTCGCTCAGGCGTATTCTTCTTGTTTTTGGTAGAAATGTACCTTGATGTTCCGGGCATACCACTGGTTTTGTGCTCAGTACATTCGAGAATAATCTGATGTCGTGCTTCTTTTGTTTTCTTAGCCATGCTATGTATTCTTTCAAATTTTCGGACGGCAAAAATATAAACTTTCCGTCAACTTACCTAATAATTTTGTGTTTTTTTATTCAATATTTAAAATCGCTCTGATATATGGGGTTATTCCTGTGAAAAAGAATTCAACAGCAATCACCATTACGATAAGTCCCATAAGTTTCATGAGCACCTTATTCCCTGTTTCTCCAAGGAATTTCATGATCTTACTGCCGCTTAAAAGTATTATTAATACAATCAGACAAACAGCCAGAATTGAGCTGACAAGGATGGCCTTTTCAAGTGTGCCATTGCTTTGATCCATCAAGATAATTGCATTTGTGATTGAACCCGGTCCGGCTATCATTGGAATCCCAAGAGGGGTAATTGAAATGTCGTCAACATAAGGGCCAACATCTTTTGAAGTTAACTTAAGCCGGCTTAATCGTGCATTGAGCATATCATATCCCATGAAAAAAAACAGCACACCACCAACGACTTTAAGTCCGGCAACTGAAATTCCAAAAAACGAAAACAACATTTGTCCGCCAAAGGCAAAAACAATAAGTGTAAAAAATGCAGTAACAAGGGCTTTATACGCGGTCTTTTTTCTTTGTGATCTTTCAAGATCCGAAGTCATTGACATAAAAACCGGCATGACACCCAACGGATTCATGAGTGTTATGAAGGAAGTAAAATACAAAAGCCACAGGGTCAAAGAATCTGCCATATCAATTTTTGTAAACGCTAAAGTTTACTGATTACCTGATTTACAACTTCAAGTATCTGCGATTCAAGGTTCATTGCCTTTTGCTGAATTGCATCGCCTTCACTTAACATATTTTGAGCAAATTGCTGATCCTCAATTCCTGTAACATTAATTTTTACATTTAGAAAAGCTCCCATCACAGCTGAACGAGCACAAAGTGCTCCTACGCCCGCATCAGAAACTGAGTTTGGGTTTCCATTTCTAGCCATTTCTTCAATAAGTTCCATTGATTCCAAAGAAACCTTCATCACGCGCATGGGAACTTCAATTGCGTATTTTGAGGCGAGCTCGATAGACTGTTGGCGTGTTTTCTTTTCTTCCTGTGTTGATTTTGGAAGACTGAATGCATCCATAATTTTATTAAATGCATTGGTATCTTCGTCAACAAGGTACAATAACTCATCTTTCAATTTCTGGCCTTTCTCAGCCCATCCTGAAAACTCCTCCCAACGATCGTCCCAGCCGCGCTTGTGCGATGACAGGTTGGCTACCATTGTCGCCAGCGAAGCCCCCAGCACACCCAGATAAGCCGCCACAGAGCCACCTCCAGGAGCTGGCGATTCCGATGCAGTCAGATTGGCAAATCCTTTTGCAGTAAGATTGACCAGTTTTTGTGTTGGTGCTTCTTTGGCAAGCACATATTCGATGATTTTTTCTTCGGGGTTAAAAGGTTTTAATTCATCCAGACCCATCGATTTTATTGCAATTTTTATCAGCTCATGTTCATCAACGCCCAATGAACGCTGTTGTTTTGCAAGAAAATACTTGCCAGCATCAGTCATCGCTTTGAGTGGAATTAAACCAACAAGTTCGGAACCCGTAACACGAATGCCGCGCGCATCTGCCTTTCGGCAAACCTCATCAAAAGCAATATGCACAGGCGTTATCCCAATATTGGTCAGGTTCATCGAAATTTGAGCAATACCATACTCTTCGATAAACCAGCCGATAGCCTTGACTGATTTTAATGTGCCAGGCACAAAAACCTGATTTCCTTTTTCATCTTTTACAATTTTGCCGGAAACAGAATTCCCTTCACGAAGAACTCTTCCTTTTTCGCGCACATCAAAAGCAATGGAATTAGCCCTTCTGGTACTTGTTGTATTGAGGTTTACATTAAACGCAACAAGAAAATCACGTGCGCCAACAGCAGTTGCCCCTGACTTTTCATTAAAGTCAGCAGGGCCAAAATCGGGTTTCCATGCCGGATCAGAAAGCTTTTGGGCCAAGCCCTCATATTCTCCGGAGCGACAGTTGGCAAGATTCTTTCTTTCAGGCACATACGCTGCATTTTCATAACAATAAACAGAAATACCAAGCTCGTTTCCAATACGTTCTGCAAGTTTCCGGGCATATTCAACAGTTTCTTCCATGCTTATGTTTGAGACAGGAATCAACGGACAGACATCAGTTGCGCCCATGCGTGGGTGCTCTCCCTTGTGCTTGCGCATATCAATTATTTCCGACGCCTTTTTAACTGCACGAAACGCAGCTTCAATAACCTCATCAGGTGTTCCAACCATTGTAACTACTGTACGGTTGGTGGCTGCACCCGGGTCAACATCGAGCAAACGAACGCCTTCTACACTTTCAATCTGATCTGTAATTTGTTTTATAATTCCCATATCTCGCCCTTCGCTGAAATTGGGCACACATTCAATTAATTTTTTCATGCAGGATTTCTATTTGGTTTAAAAATTTTCAGATGACTAACGCAAGATACCGTTGAGAATGGTTTTAGATATTTTGTTAGTTCCATAATAATAAGGCATATAGGCTATATTGGGTATCGGCTTTGTGATAAACAGATTTGCTATTTTCCCCTTTGCGATACTTCCCAGTTCATGGCTTAAATCCATAGCATAGGCGCCGTTCAATGTGGTTGCATTGATACCTTCTTCAGGTGTCATACGATATAAAATGCTGGCCATTGAAAGAATAAGCTGCATATTTCCGGAAGGCGAAGAGCCTGGATTGAAATCACTTGCCATTGCAACCGGCAATCCAGCATCAATCATTTTTCTGGCTGGAGAATAAGGCATATTCAGAAAAAAGGCAGCACCGGGCAAAATTGTCGGCATTGTATCAGAATTGAGCAAGGCTTCAATTTCCTCCTCTTCAGTGTATTCAAGATGGTCGACTGACAAAGCGTTATATTTTACGCCCACCTGTATTCCGCCTGAACGCGCCAGTTCGTTTGCATGTATTTTTGGCCGCAGCCCATATTTCATTCCGGCATTAAGAATACGATCGGTATCCTCGACGGTAAAAAAGCCTTTATCACAAAATACATCAATGAAATCAGCCAGTTCTTCAGAGGCGACCATTGGAATCATTTCATTTATAATCAGATCGACATATTCGGTTTGCCTGTCACGATATTCCAAAGGTACAGCGTGAGCTCCAAGAAAGGTTGATTTTATGCTTAAACCAGATTTTTCTTTCAGTTTTCTGATAACGCGAAGCATTTTCAGCTCCGACTCGGTGCTAAGACCATAGCCACTTTTAATTTCCACAGCGCCCGTTCCAAAATTCGCAATTTCTTCAAGGCGATACCATGCACTTTCATACAGATCTTCCTCAGAGGCATGCTGCATCTTTTGTGCAGAATTCAGGATTCCCCCACCTCTTTTGGCAATTTCTTCATACGAAAGCCCTTTTATCTTATCGATATACTCAATTTCGCGGGAAGCAGGATAAACCAAATGTGTGTGTGAATCGCAGAAGGAAGGAAAAACATGTCCGCCCTCAGCATCGATTATTTCAAAATTATTGCTGGTGAAATAAGATTTATATTCCTCTGAATCGGCTGAGCCAAAGTCAGTTATTATACCATCAATTATTACCACAAAAGCATCGCGAATAATTTCAAGATTTGACATCTCTTTACCCCTGATGAGTAACTTTGGCTCGGATTCTACCCCGACAAGTTCTTTTATGTTGTTTATAATGAATTTCATATACAAGAAAGGTGTTTAATTTCAGTTTGCAAATTTAGCAATTAAAACTCCCCTTCCTTGTGTACATCCTCATTCAGGAGGTTACCATCTTCATCAAAGGTTTGCCAGACGCCAGTTTTCAATCCATTGTTATAATTACCCCTTATTTGAACCTTTCCATTAGGATAATAAAAAATAACCTGACCATGTAAAAGGTCATTTTCGTAAAAGGCCTTAGACATGAGTAGGCCATCATCAAAAAACTTTTTCCATTCGCCATGACGTTTTCCGTCGACGTATTCTAATATTTCAGCAGGCAGGCCAGAGTCAGGAAAGAAAGTTGTACTCAACCCGTGAAGCAGATTGTTTCGGTAATTTTCTTCGGCAATTAGCACTTTATCAACATCACTGTATATCTTCCATGTACTGTCTTTTTTTTGATCAAAATAAATCCCTTCAGCAATCAAGATGCCATTTTCTGCATAACTTTTATGATTGGCTTTCAATCCGTTATTACTAAAACTATTGGTTGCCCTCAATGCGCCCGATTCAAAATAGTATCGAAATTCGCCAATGGGTTTATCGTTGTGAAACTGGCCGGTATAGCGAATTTTTCCAGAGTGGTAGCGCGCTTCCCAATAACCAAATTTCTTCCCCTTGTCATCAGCCTGATTAATTTCAGTTGGTCTTTGGGCCAAAAGATTAAAAGCGAATGAGGAAAGAATTAATAATATGAAGACAATTTTATTTTTCATGATGCCGGACAGATTTTTTGCAAAATTACTAAGAGTAAAACGATTATAGTAATTTTGCAAAAACGAAAATTTTGACTGAATATTCTTCCATCCTTCTCGAAAATGCAGTAAATGAACTTTCCAGACTTCCCGGAATAGGCAAAAAGACTGCTTTAAGGCTCTCATTACATCTGCTTCGCGAAGATAAATCACGCACTGAAGCGCTTAGCAGGTCGCTTTCACTTTTGCGTGAAAAGATTGTTTTTTGCAAAAAATGCCACAATATTTCGGATTCCGATGTTTGTGCCATTTGCAGCAATACACGACGTGATGAGAATTTACTCTGTGTGGTTGAAGACATACGCGATGTGATGGCAATTGAGCGAACCTCCAGTTTCAACGGACTTTATCATGTTTTAGGTGGTGTCATTAACCCGGTTGAAGGCATTTCGCCCTCAGATTTGAAAATAACCAGTTTGATCGACAGGATGAAAATTGAAGATATTAAGGAAGTGATTCTTGCTTTGCCCGCAACAATTGAGGGCGACACAACCTCTTATTATATTTACCGTTTGATCAAAAGTGAAAATCTTAAAATTACCACCATCGCAAAAGGTGTTGCAATAGGCGATGCCCTGGAATTTGCGGATGAAGTTACTTTAGGCAGATCAATTATGAACAGAACTCCATTCGATAACGGCTGAAAAATTATTCCCCAAAGCTCTTTTTGGACGCTTCCGAACCTGGTTCATTAAATAACTCAAGCTGTTTTTCTGAAACAAAATATTGCTTTGGCACCTGAATATCATATCCATTGATAAATTTATCAATGTTCTTTTTAATTAATTTCAATGGTGTTGTCTTTCGGGCTTTGCAATAATTTAATAGCGAACGGTATTGTTTTTCCGAAAGCTTGAAAGCGATTTGTTTGAATTTAATTCGCCTCTTTTTTGCCTTTGTTTTGCCTTTTTGCTTCATCGGCTTAGTGTTTATTAATCCTGCGCCAAGGTACTATATTTGCTTTAATGACACAATCACTCAGCAAAATATTTATAAACTCAATTAAGTGTTTTTTTCAACTACTTCTATAATCATTGATGCCAGCTTATGTGCTGATTCTGCTGATTTTGCCTCAGCATAAATGCGGATAATAGGTTCTGTATTCGACTTGCGCAAATGAACCCAACCTTCACTGAAATCAATTTTTACACCATCAATTGTATTAACACGTTCATTTTTAAACGTTTCAGCAACGACACTTAAGACGGCATCTACATCAGTATTTGGCTCAAGTTGAATTTTATTTTTTGAAATGTGGTAGTCAGGATAGGTTTTTTTCAAATCGGAACATTTTAGCTGCAAAGTTGCCATATGTGTCAGAAATAAAGCGATGCCAACAAGTGCATCTCTGCCATAGTGAAGCTCAGGATAAATCACGCCCCCGTTTCCTTCGCCTCCAATGATGGCATTGGTTTGCTTCATCATTTCGACCACATTGACTTCTCCAACCGCAGCAGCAGCGTATTCCATTCCATATTTTGCAGTTACATCAGCCAAAGCTCTGGTTGAAGAAAGATTTGAAACAGTATTTCCAGGCGTGTTGCGCAAAACATAATCAGCAACTGCAACAAGGGTATATTCCTCTCCAAACATATCTCCATTCTCATCAACGATTGCCAGTCGATCAACATCAGGGTCGACAACGATTCCCAAATCTGCTTTTTTCTTTTTTACCATTGCCGACAATTCAGTCAAATGTTCAGGCAAAGGCTCTGGATTATGGGCAAACAGTCCGTTTGGAGTGCAATTTATTTCAAAGATGTTTTCAATGCCAAGTGCTTTAAGCAATGCCGGAACAGCAATACCGCCAGTGGAGTTTACAGCATCAACGACAATTCTAAAGTTCGATCTGGCAATCAAAGCTGCATCTACAAGCGGCAAATCCAGGATCATTTGAATGTGTTTATCAATCCACCCATGAAGTCTGTGATAACTTCCAATTGATTCAACTTCAGTATAATTTAAACTCGGATCATCCGAAAAAGCAAGTAATCGCTCTCCCTCATTTGCAGAAATAAATTCACCTTTATTGTTGAGCAATTTCATGGCATTCCATTGTGAAGGATTATGGCTGGCCGTAAGGATAATTCCGGCGTCGGCCTTGAGAACAGGTATTGCTATTTCCAAAGTAGGCGTTGTTGAAAGACCAACATCAATAACGTCAGCACCCATTGCCATGAGCGTGCCACAAACAAGGTGATTCACCATTTCGCCTGAAATTCGGGCATCACGCCCGATAATTATGCTCAACCTGCGGTCGTCTTTGGTGTTTTCCCGGATCAGTTTAACAAAAGCAGTTGTAAACTTCACTATATCAACCGGTGTAAGATTATTTCCCGGTGTTCCGCCAATAGTTCCACGTATTCCTGAAATGGATTTAATAAGTGTCATAGATGTTTTAATAATTTTCGCGGCAAATGTACCTTAAAAACTCCATTAAGAAAAAGGTTTTATCATAATTTCGCGATGACATCCTTTCAATTAACAAGCTGATTACAATAACAATAGAAAGCAGATCAGAATGAATAATGAGGTTATTAACAAAAGAGTCGTATTGCATGGTTGAAAAAAAAAGTACGACTTTGGTAATTAACTCACCAATGTGAGCCTATCTTTACAACCGAAAATGGAATAGATCTTCAATAACGAAACTTGGCATTCTATAAAGTATTACTTTTGCAGTGCCGTTTAAGATGCATAAAAGATGAGTGAAGACTTTCAGTGGGAAGATGATTTTCAAGTTGAAGAACTTGCCGACCGCTTTGATAAAATGATCAAAGAAGGTACGGAATTGTATTTTGATTCGGAAGAGTTGGAGATGCTAATTGACTATTATCAAGCTACTTTCAACAGTGAAAAATCAAGGCTTGTTTTAGATTTTGCTATTCGGATGCATCCTTACAGCAATAAAATTAAAATCAAGCATGCCAGACAAATGGCTACCGAAGGTTTTTATATGAAGGCCATCAGTTTGTTGAATGAAATTGAAATTACTGAACCAGCTGATGCAGAAATATTGATGACCAAGGGTTCGGTTTACAGCATGATGATGGATTTTAAGAAAGCTGTTTCTGAGTACGAGAAAGCACTGGTGATGGTTGACGACGATGAAATGGAGGAGGTCTATTCTTCGATCGCTTTTGAATATGAAAATATGGGAGCCTTTGACACAGCACTTGAGTACCTTGTCAAAGCATTAGAAATCAGCGCATATCCTGAACAACTCTTGTATGAAATAGGCATGTGCTACGAAATGGCATCACAACTTGAAGAGTCTGTTGAATTTTTTACAAAATATCTTGACAAGCAGCCTTCGAGCGTGGCATCCTGGTTCAATCTGGCACTTTCATACCATCATCTCGAGCTTTTTGAAAAGGCGATCGATGCTTTTGAATACGCAATTGCTGTTGATGAAGCATGTATTCCTGCTTATTTAAGTATGGCACAGTCCTATGCCAGTATGGAAAATTTCAAAAAAGCAATCGAAGTTTATCATGATAGCTTTGAATACGAAAGTCCAGAAGCTTTGACACTTTATTATATAGGTGAATGTTACGAAAAGCTGCTGGATTATGGTAAGGCACTGGAGTTTTATCACAAAGCCATTGAGCTTGATGAAAATCTTCCGGAACCATGGGCAGGCATAGGTGTGATTTTTGATGAAGAAGGCAAAACCAAGATAGCACTAAATTATATTGAAAAAGCAATCGAGCTGGATCAGCTGAATTCAGAATTTCTATTAATTCAGGCAGATATGTATATCAAGCTTCAAATGTATGATAAAGCCAAAGAGTGCTTTCAGCGCATTGAGCAAATTGATCCTCAGGATATTGATCTGTGGAAAGAATATTCAAATATGCATATCCTGAAAGGTGAAACTGAAAAAGCAATTCAAATTTTGAAAACCGGCCTTATTCACCAACCCGAAAATGCCTCCATTATTTACAGGCTTGCAGCGGCATTGTTGTTAAATGGCAATCAGGTTCAATCTGCTTATTACCTTGAAAATGCGCTGGACCTTAATTATGAAGGGCATCAAGAGTTACTTGACTACTTCCCGGGGATTACAAAATACCCCAAAATACTTGAGATTCTGGAGAAGTATGCGGCTTCACGACAGAATTAGCCCAAGTCGAAGTTATTCTTAAGAAAATATAAGCCACCATAAGTCCATGAGCAAGTCAAAGATTGAAGAAGTTTTTAACGCACAAAAATCATTTTTCTTAACCTCTGCGACGCTTGATATAAAATTCAGAAAGTCACAACTTCTGAAACTGCGTGAAGCAATAAGATCAAATGAGGCCGAAATCACACAAGCTTTAGCGAAAGATCTTGGTAAATCAACATTTGAATCATACGCAACAGAGATTGGTATTGTTTATGAAGAAATAAGGCTTCACCTAAAAAAATTACATTCATGGACAAAACCAAAAAGGGTTGGATCACCCATTGCCGCATTTCCTTCCAAAAGTTTTATAAAAGCTGAACCCTTTGGTGTTTCTTTGATAATTTCTCCATGGAATTATCCGTTTCAGCTGGCTATTGCGCCTTTGGTCGGAGCCATTTCTGCAGGCAATTGTGCTGTTATTAAGCCTTCCGAAATGAGTGTGCATACCTCTGCAGTGATCGAAAAAATAATCAATGGAAGTTTCCAGGAAAATTATATCCATGTTCTTAATGGCGATGCAACCGCTAGTGAAGCGCTTCTAAAGCAAAAATTTGATTTTATTTTTTTTACAGGCAGCCCAAGAATTGGGAAAATTGTCATGAAAGCTGCTGCTGAAAATCTTACACCGGTTGTGCTAGAATTGGGTGGTAAAAGCCCATGTATCGTTGATAAAAATGTTGACCTCAAATTAGTAGCAAAGCGCATAATCTGGGGCAAATGTATCAACGCAGGTCAAACATGCATCGCACCAGACTATGTGCTTGTGCATAAGTCCATTAAAGAAGATTTACTCTTGAATTTAAAGTCTGCCATAACAGAACTATACGGAGATAACCCAAAAGAAAATGCTGATTATCCGCGGATTATCAATGAAGCCAATGTAAACAGGTTGGAGAAACTTATGCAATCGGGCAAAGTCTATACAGGAGGATTGATTGAAGCAAAGGAAAAATATTTTTCTCCGACTTTGATTGTGGATGCAGCAAACGACTCAGCTTTGATGCAGGAGGAAATTTTCGGCCCGCTTCTGCCGGTTGTTTCATTTGAATCAATTGAAGATGCCATCACATTTGTCAAAAACAAACCAAAACCACTTGCACTATATCTTTTCACTTCAGACAAGAAAAATTTAAAACTGATGCTTGACCAAATTAGTGCCGGAGGTGTGACAGTAAATGATACAATCATGCATTTTACCAACGCAAATCTACCTTTCGGTGGTGTTGGAAACAGTGGCATTGGAAGTTATCATGGCGAGTCAAGTTTTAAATCATTTTCGCATATGAAGCCTGTGATGAAACGCGCGACTTGGCTTGATATACCATTAAGATATCCTCCTTTTTTAAAGAAGTTGAAACTTGTTAAATTAGTATTGAAATAGGCTTATGAAGGAAATTTTACAACTTGTATTAAAAGGTATTGCCATGGGTGCGGCAAATGTAATACCCGGAGTATCAGGTGGGACAATTGCATTGATAACCGGAATTTTTGAAAGGCTTATCAACGCGATCAAGTCTCTTAATCTTAAAGCCATAAAACTTATTTTTTCAGGTGATTTCAAGAAATTTGCCGTTTATACAGATTTCTGGTTTCTGGTATCCGTTTTTTCAGGTGTTGGCATAGCAATCTTCAGCTTGGCAAGGTTGTTTGACTTTCTTTTCACCCATTATCCAATTCATATCTGGTCCTACTTTTTTGGATTAATTCTGGCAAGTGTTTATTTTGTGGGAAAAACAATTGGCCGCTGGACTCCATCTGTTTGGATAAGTTTCATTTTAGGAGCCGCCATTGCTTTGTCAATCACTTTCATGACGCCAGCTGTGGAAAACCGGAGTTTTCTTTACCTTGTTATGAGTGGCTTTGTTGCTGTAAGCAGCATGATTCTTCCCGGCTTATCAGGTTCATTTGTGCTAATTTTACTTGGCAACTATCAACTCGTTGCTATTGAAGCTATTAACAATCTTGATTTTTCTATTTTGCTGCCTGTACTTTTGGGAATGGTATTCGGGCTTATTGCGTTCAGCCATTTTTTATCATGGCTGCTAAAATCTTTTAAAGACCAAACGATTGCAACACTTACAGGCTTTATATTTGGATCTTTAGGAGTGATATGGCCTTGGAAACAAGCGATCTATTATCTGGACAGTTCAGGGCAAATTCTTATAAAAAACGGTAAAGAAGTTGTTTCGAGATATAAAATTATTTTACCTGATTCTTTTAGCACAACAGAAATCGTTGCTCTTGCATTAATGGCAGCAGGCATTTTAACTATCTGGCTGATTGAAATGAATTCCACTAAAAAAACTAACTGACTTTTCTTTTTCAGATGGATCAATACGGGCTTATAGGAAATCCGGTTTCGCACTCATACTCTAAAAAGTATTTCACTGAAAAATTTCTAAGAGAAGGCATCTCCGCGCAATACGATTTGTATCAACTCGATGATATTCAGGAAGTATATGAATTGATAAAGAGCAAACCTGATTTAAAAGGCTTAAATGTTACAATACCTTTTAAACAATCTGTCATCAGACTGCTTGACGAAGTGGATCAAAGTGCGAAACTAATTGGTGCAGTCAATACAATAGCGATAAAACGGAAGAACAGAAAGATAGCACTAAAAGGCTACAATACTGATGCTGTAGGCTTTGAAAGAACTTTAGACACTGTTCTTAAAAAACCAATTAATATTCGTGCATTAATTCTCGGGACAGGTGGTGCTTCCAAAGCTGTGAAGTATGTATTTCGCAAAAAAGGAATTGCTTTCAGGTCTGTTAGTCGTGCGGGATTGAAGGCCGAACAAATAACCTATGGAATGTTAACCAAGTCCATCATCAATAATTACAATCTTATCGTAAACTCAAGTCCAATCGGTATGTATCCAAACATCGATGAAGCACCTGATTTTCCATATCAGTTTTTGACAAATAATCATATTTTAATCGATCTGATTTACAATCCTTCAGAGACGCTTTTTCTTCATAAAGGATCAGAAATGGGTGCTTCCACAGCCAATGGGATGACGATGTTTATCAATCAGGCTGAAGAAGCATGGAAAATCTGGAGAAGGAATTAGTTTTATAGTTATTGATTTTAAGTCATATGGCTGCAATATATCCATCCTTCGTTTCATAACAATAGCTACTACATGAAGACCTGAACTTTTTCTTTGCAAGACTAACCCTCAAAACATAAAAAGTAAAAAAAGCAGTTAAGTCAATAAACAAACCAACTTAAGTTATGATTAGACGTTTTTTGTCGCTTCTTGGACCAGGCCTCTTATATGCAGGAGCTGCAATCGGAGTCTCACATTTGGTGCAGTCAACACGCGCTGGTGCTGACTTTGGTTTTGAGCTTATGTGGATTATTTTCGCGGCGAACTTATTGAAATTCCCTTTCTTCGAAATCGGTAGTCGCTATGTTCTTGCAACAGGAAAAAATTTAGTCGATGCCTATTTTGATGCTGGAAAGTGGATTTTAGCTTTGTTTCTGCTGCTTACATTGCTAACGATGTTTCCCATTCAGGCTGCGCTCACACTTGTTACAGCCGGACTGGCAAACAACATTACTGGTTTAGGACTCAGTTCTGCACAAATGAGTATCGTACTTGTACTACTTACAATGACATTGCTCATTCTTGGCCGCTACAAACTGCTCGACAACCTGATTAAATATGTCATTGTTGCGCTCACCATCACAACTGTTCTGGCCGTAATAAGTTCGCTTAACATTCATCCAAAGCATGATGGCCTGGAATCATCATTCGATTGGATGAACAAGAAACACATCTTTTTTCTTATCGCCTTCATTGGTTGGATGCCGGCTCCTATTGATATTGTAGTTTGGACGTCATTATGGAGTCAGACAAAATTTGGGAAATGGGAGAAAAAACCTGCACTCAAAGATGTTCTGATTGAATTCAGAGTTGCATATTTTGGTACAATGTTAATAGCTGCGGCATTTCTTGCACTTGGAGCTTTGGTAATGTACGGAAATAATGAAGCTTTGTCACCAAACGGAGCTGTTTTTGCAGGACAACTTATTGGTATGTACACTTCAACCATAGGAAACTGGGCCTACCCTGTAATTGCAACTGCTGCACTCTCGACGATGTTAAGTACAACAATTACGGTTTCAGATGCTTATCCACGAACATTACGCCATTCGGTATGGCTTCTTTTCCCACCCCTGAGAATGAAAAACGAAAGGATTTCATACTTCTTTTGGATTTTTATTCTATCAGCAGGTGTGATTTTGCTGATAACTTATTCGGGAAGTACGATGGGTTTTATGGTGGATATGGCAACAAGTATTTCGTTTGTTACAGCTCCGGTTCTTGCATTTTTAAACTACAAGGTTATAACTTCTTCAAGAATTGAGAAAAAATATCAGCCCGGAATTTTCCTCCGAATCTGGTCATGGATAGGCATCATTTTTTTGAGCCTTTTCACTTTCTACTATATTTATTGGTTATTTACCTGAGGTCTTTTTTGAAATAAAGAATAATATTTCAAAAACCAAAGCCAAAACCAACTCTGATGAGCGGATTGTTATATGGGGAGTCAAAAGTTTCGTTCAGATTGTATAAAACAGTGATACTTGCAAAACCTACCGACGAAAAATACTGCCTGTATCCACCCCCAATAAAAAAGCTATGAACTACTCTTCTGTCATCTTTGAAAAGACCATTGTTACCAAGATAGACAGGTTGATAACTGAGCCATTCGTTTTCAACATGGGCAAACAGACCCCGAAAAATTTCATAAGAGCTGTAAAATCCTCCGCCATAATAGCTTACCCCTACTTTGCTTGGACCACTTTTGTAACTGGCATAATTATATGTTAGCCTCGTTCCCGCTTCCCACATAGGTGTGATTCGATATCCTATCTGAGGCGAAATGAGAATATTAGATCCATAATTGGAAAAACCAAGACCAAAATTTCCACCAAAGACCCACTTGCTTTGAACTTCTGGAAGCCGCTCATACTGAGCATATACATTAGAATTCAAGCCAAGCAAAATGCCTGCAACAAAAAAAAGTATAACAATAGAATTTCTCATGTAACGGATATTGATTAGAGTTGCGAAAATACAATAAATGTCAAACTTTTACGTAATGCTTTTGTTGTTTAACTTTGCCGTTTAAAATCGGTTTTTGTAGAAAAATTTAATGAAACATTACAAACATTTTTTCTGGGCCTTTCCCTTATTGGTTTTTCTGATATTTTCCTCCTGCCGGAAAGACGACATAATCAGCACCGACAGCTCAATAAGTCTTGCTTTCTCGGGCGACTCCGTTGTTTTTGATACTGTTTTTACAAGCCTTGGAACAGTCACGCGCAAATTGATGGTATACAACAAAAGCAATAAGCGGATTAAAATATCTTCAATTCAGCTTCAGGGAGGCAGTCAATCTGTTTACAGAATGAATGTTGACGGCATTCCCGGAACAACCATCAACGATGTTGAGATTGCAGGAAATGACAGTCTTTATGTTCTTGTCAGGGCCACTATCGATCCTCAAAATGTAAATAATCCATACATTGTTGAAGATGACATTGTGTTTCTTACAAACGGAAATGAACAACGCGTAAAGCTTGTAGCCTGGGGACAAGATGCAATATATATTGTAGCCGATCGTCAGGTGGGCAAGTTTCCAAAATTTAAAATTATTGCCGACAGCAACCAAACTGTATATTGGACTGCAGAAAAACCCTATGTTATTTATGGTTATGCGCTTATTGATTCATATGGAACACTCATCATCGAAGAAGGTGCACGCATTCATTTTCATGATAAATCTGGTTTATGGGCATACGTTGACGGCGTTTTGAAAGTCAGGGGAAGTCTTGAAAATCCTGTCATATTTCAAGGTGATCGTTTAGACAAGGATTACAGAAATATTCCGGGGCAGTGGGATCGTATTTGGTTGATGGAAGGGCGACAAGGCTTCAATCATGAGATTGACTATGCGATAATCCGTAACGGT
The DNA here is from genome assembly GCA_030683155.1 of Bacteroidales bacterium. Classification (GTDB taxonomy): domain Bacteria; phylum Bacteroidota; class Bacteroidia; order Bacteroidales; family F082; genus JALNZU01. The sequence goes on along the minus strand of JAUXMV010000023.1, from coordinate 51,627 downwards.
TTCATCGGAATTCAGGCTGAATCATTCTTAAGGGCAACTTCCAATCAGCTCAACATAAGCAATACAATCATCGAAAACCACACTGGGATAGGTATTTATTCAAGACTTTTTGCCATCGATGCAAAAAATGTGGTGGTTGCCAATTGCGGAAACTACTGTGTTGCCCTCACTGCCGGTGGCGCCTATCGGTTTATGCATACAACATTAGCCAACAACTGGGGATATTCTGTACGAAATACCCCTTCTTTATTTTACAACAATTTTTTACTAGACTCACTCGACAGACCAATACCCGTTCCTTTCAATCTTGAATTTGGAAACAGTATTATTTATGGTTCTAACAGTGAAGAAATTGAATCAGAACTTGTAAGTGGTGCTGACACGACCTATTTGTTTGACCATTGTCTGGTTAAAACTGAGCGAAATCTTGCAAATTGGCCCAACTTTGAAAACAGTTTTAAAAATGAAGATCCAAAATTCAAAAATTATGCTGCTTTCAATTACAGACCTGATACACTTTCGCCAGTAATCGGAAGGGGAAAAATAAGTATAACAAACCTCATCCCTTTTGATTTGGACGGTATAAGCAGAAGCAGTTCTCCAGACATAGGTGCGTACCAATATGTGCCAGATCCGGATGAAGAATAAGCATTGAACTTACACAAGTTATTCTATGATTATAGCTATTGGAGGTGTAAGTACAGCCGGCAAAACAACACTTGCAGGACAATTGCGCAACTTTTTTCAAAATAAGAAAGTCAGCATTCTTTGTCAGGATGACTTTGTTAAACCAGTCGAACAAATTCCTCTTATTGAAAACAGAATTGATTGGGAAAGTCCTGATTCGATTGATCACAGGCGTTTCAGAGATGCCATTGAGGCAGAAAAAAAAGAAAACGACATTGTTATCGTAGAAGGCTTAATGGTTTTCTGGAATCCTCTCACACAAGCACTTTTTGATAAAAATGTGTTTATCGAGATTAGTTATTCCCTTTTCATGAAAAGAAAGAACAGCGATTACAGGTGGGGAAACGAACCCGATTGGTACATTGACCATATATGGCGAAGTTATCTTCAATATGGCATTCCTACAAACAGAAAAAATATTGTTTCAGTTGACGGAAACAAAAGAATTGATTTGACACCCATCCTAAATTATCTTGAGCAATGATAAATTTTGAGTACGAAAAAATTATTTCAAATGCAATCGCTTTCGTAAAAGAGCAACTTGCCGGAGCTGAAAGTGGCCATGACTGGTGGCATATTCAGAGGGTTTATACCACAGTATGTTCTATGGCCGAAAAGATAGAATCAGACAGATTGATAGTAGAACTTTCTGCTTTGCTGCATGATATTGCCGATGCAAAATTCAATGGAGGAGATGAAGAAATCGGGCCAGCAAAAGTTCGTGCATTTTTAAAGACAACCGAACTAAATGATGAAAAAGTGGAAGCCGTTGTATATATCGTCAGAAACATGTCTTTCAAGGCTTCTTATGATTTCGCAGGTGAAAAATCAATCGAGTTTCAGATTGTACAAGACGCTGACAGGCTTGATGCAATTGGTGCAATCGGTATAGCAAGAGCTTTCAGTTATGGTGGTTATAAAGGAAGACCTTTTTATAATCCTGAAATTCTTCCGGAGAAATACACTAACGGAAAAGATTATAAATCAAGCATATCTCCTACTATCAATCATTTTTACGAAAAACTGCTTCTACTGAAAGAGCTTATGAACACCGATGAAGGCAAACGAAGGGCTGAAAAAAGACACCTTTATATGGTAAGTTATCTGCAACAGTTTTTTGATGAGTGGGAAGGAAAATCCTGAAATAAAAAAATGTCCGGCACCAAAATGATACCGGACATTTTAATTATTTAAAACATTTCTTGTCTAAAACAGACTTGCTGAAACAGTAAGACCTGCCATAACAACCGAAACCATTGTCATAAGTTTGATAAGAATATTGAGGGATGGGCCGCTGGTATCTTTAAAAGGATCGCCAACTGTGTCTCCAACAACACTCGCTTTGTGGGTATCACTACCTTTTCCACCGTAATTGCCTTTTTCAACAAATTTCTTTGCATTATCCCAGGCGCCACCAGAATTATTAAGCATCGAAGCAAGTGTGAAACCAGTTGTTAGTCCACCAACCAGCAATCCGATTACACCAGCAACGCCAAAAACTACTCCGATTACGATAGGAACAACAATAGCAAGTAAGGATGGTACAAGCATTTCACGTTGCGCACCTTTAGTTGAAATAGCAACACATTTTGCATATTCGGGCGTTGCAGTTCCTTCCATGATTCCCGGAATTTCTCTGAACTGACGTCTTACCTCATCCACCATAGCCCCTGCAGCACGTCCAACAGCTTTCATTGTCATTGCAGAAAAAACGAAAGCCATCATGGCACCAAGGAAAATCCCACTAAGAAGGAGTGGATTGAAAATCGTCAGATCATAAGCGTCTGTGAAATCACCAATTGTAGCGGCAGTAAGCATTACAACCTTTTCGCCCTGTTCTGCAACAGGAATCATTACAGTTTTGGCTGTATAGAATATTACATTGCCAACTTGTCTTATACCATCAGTATCCTCAGCAAGTTTGCCAATCCAGAGTCTGATTTCTTCAATATAAGCAGCTAAAAGTGCCATTGCAGTAAGTGCAGCAGAACCGATTGCAAAACCTTTTCCTGTAGCAGCAGTTGTGTTGCCCAACATATCAAGGGCATCGGTACGTTCACGAACTTCTTTTGGCAAATGTGCCATTTCAGCATTTCCACCTGCGTTGTCTGCAATTGGACCGAAAGCATCAGTTGCTAAAGTTATACCTAAAGTAGAAAGCATTCCAACGGCAGCAAAACCAATGCCGTAGACGCCCATAGCGAAATCATCGAATCCACCTGCAAAACCAAAGGCTGCCAAAATACCTAAAACAATCGTCGTTACAGGAATCCAGGTTGAGAACATCCCAACAGCAATTCCATCGATAATAGTGGTAGCAGGACCTTGAGTTGCCTGACGTGCAATTCCTTTTGTAGGTTTATATTCATCTGAGGTAAAATACTCGGTTCCTTGTCCAATAATTACACCAGCCACAAGACCGGCCACAACTGAACCGAAAATCCCCCATGAAATCCAGCCCATGAATGCCAAAACAGCTACAACAGCAAGGATTAGAAAAGATGCACCTCCTGTACCAAGTAACAAGGCATTCAGCAAGTTCTTTTGCGTAGCAGACTCTTTTGCCCTGACAAAAAAGATACCTAAAATTGAGATCAGAATACCAACAGCAGCCACAATCATAGGTGCTATAACATATTTTTCCTGCTCGCCACCCGAAATAATAGGCAGTGCAGCGCCTAAAGCGGCAGTAGCAAGAATTGAGCCTGCATATGATTCATAAAGATCGGCTCCCATACCGGCGACGTCACCAACATTATCGCCAACATTATCAGCAATAGTTGCAGGATTGCGCGGATCATCTTCAGGAATTCCAGCTTCAACTTTTCCTACAAGGTCGGCTCCAACATCAGCAGCTTTGGTATAAATACCTCCGCCAACACGTGCAAAAAGCGCCTGTGTAGAAGCTCCCATACCAAAGGTTAGCATCGTAGCTGTAATTTCAACCATCTTTAGATGATCTGTCGTTTCCGGATGTACAAAAGTTAGTCCCATCCAGGTGAGACCATTTTTCATGTTCTCAGGTGTATAAATCCATTCGGTGAGTGCATAATACCATGCCGCAATATCGAGCAATGCAAAACCAACCACAACCAAACCCATTACTGCACCACTGCGAAAGGCAATCTGAAGACCCTTATTTAATGATTGCGATGCTCCATGAGCTGTTCTTGCGGAAGCATAAGTGGCTGTTTTCATTCCTAAATATCCGCAAAGCCCGGAGAAAAAACCTCCAGTAAGAAATGCTACGGGCACAAAAGGATTCTGCACATTCATGTATGCAAGCAGTGTAAGGAAGATAACCAGCACGACAAAAACAATGCCTACTACTTTGTATTGTCTGGTCAAATATGCCATTGCACCTTCACGCACATATTGCGCAATTCGTTTCATTTCATCAGTTCCTTCACTATTCTTCATCATGTTTTTGAAGAAATAGTAAGCGAACAGCAACGCTATCACCGAAGATACGGGAATTAGCCAAAAAATCGAGTTCATCATACTTTTTTAGTTATTGGTTATTATGTCTAAAAATAAATTTCAAAGCAACAATTTCAATTTCAGCATATAAGTACCTCATTTCAAATTCGTCCATATAGTTACTTAAAACGAGCATTCAAAAGAAATTCATATTCAAAAGTTCAACTTAAAAAACACCCTTTCTTTCATACAATTCATTGCTAATCTTACAGATAAAATTGCAATCGATTGCAATCAGAAACACTAAAACGTCTGCCCGCAAAAATAATGACTTAATTTTTCGAAACAAAGGAATATTTTTGTCCAAATTAAAAGATTGAAATGTTGATAAAAAACGGGTATGTTTTTGTTGCACATTGCCAATCCTGTGAATTTTCTTTCTACTTTTATAACTTCAAAAGTTGCTAAACTATTATGGACAAAATTTTACTGGAAATCACAGGAATGTCTTACAGTCACTCACAAAGTGGTGCGTATGCGTTGATTCTTGGAGAGGTTAACGGAGCCAGAAGACTGCCAATAATCATCGGGGGTTTCGAAGCACAGTCAATCGCACTTGGTCTCGAAAAAATGCAGCCTGCACGACCCATGACGCACGACCTGATGAAAAACTTTGCTGATTTTTACGGCATTGAATTGACTGAGGTTATCATTCACAAGTTTAAAGAAGGTGTTTTTCACGCATTGTTGATCTGTGATAAAGAAGGAATGATCAGTGAAATTGATGCCAGAACTTCAGATGCCGTTGCATTGGCTATTCGATTCAAATGTCCGGTTTATACTTATGAAAAGATTCTTTCAGAGGCTGGAATTATTATGGAAAATGATTCGGAAGAAGATAATATTGATGAAGGTGCATCTGAAGAAGAAGAAAATGAAATGAGTGCTTACCTTACAAGTGAACTCGAAGAAATGCTGAAAACAGCAGTAGAAAATGAAGAATATGAGCGGGCCTCCCTTATTCGGGATGAAATCCAAAAAAGAAAGCGCAAATAATTACTTCCTTAATTAAAAATTGCATTTTAACATTCTCCAAAAAAATAACTATGACATCTTTATCAAGAACTTTTCTGTTCATTGCATTCATTATTCTGACAGCAATGCATTTGAACGCACAAGACAATCTTGCTGATTTCACAAATCCTGGCGATACCATTGAACAAAGCATTGCTGATACCATGTGGATCACAACCCCAGATGTTTCTCAAACTTCGGCTGATGATAAAAGCCATCTTTTAGCAATGGATCGACGTTCAGAGTTTAACTTCATTACCATCCTGCGTGGTTTATTAGGTATGCTCGCCTTAATTTTAATTGCTTTTGCATTCAGTACTGACAGAAAAGCCGTCAACTGGAGGGTTGTGTTAACAGGACTTGGATTACAACTTTCTTTGGCTGTTGGAGTCTTGTATGTGCCTTTCATTCAGGCATTTTTTGAATTCGTCGGAAAGTTGTTTGTTTTGGTTCTTGATTTCACGAAAGCTGGCACTGAATTCCTTTTCAAGAGTTTTTCGAGTAATATTATTGAGTCGGCACTTCAGAATTTTGCTGTTCAAATTTTGCCAACGATCATATTTTTCTCGGCCTTAACAAGCTTGTTGTTTTATCTGGGCATCATTCAAAAAGTTGTGAAGGCGATGGCTTGGGCAATGACGCGCCTGATGCGTCTTACTGGCGCTGAAAGTCTGTCGGTGGCAGGTAATATATTTCTTGGCCAAACTGAATCGCCTTTGATGATTAAAGCTTATTTGCCAAAAATGAACAAATCTGAAATATTGCTTGTAATGCTTGGAGGCATGGCAACACTTGCAGGTGGTGTTTTGGCGGTATATATCAGTTTCCTTGGCGGAGACGACCCTGTTCAGCGACTGATGTTTGCGAAGCATCTACTGACAGCCTCGGTCATGGCTGCCCCTGGCGCAATCGTGATTGCCAAAATTTTAGTTCCTCAAACTGAGCCTATTGATAAAACCATGGACATTAGTAAAGATCAGATTGGAAGCAATGTGTTGGATGCAGTTTCCAATGGCACTTCCGAAGGGTTGAAACTTGCTGTAAATGTAGCTGCGATGTTGCTTGTTTTTATTGCTTTTATTGCCATGTTCAACTACATCACGATTTATATAGGTGATTTTTTCGGGTTGAATGATCGTATTAGTAGCTTCAGCAATGGACGCTATAATGAACTTTCGCTTCAATTTATGCTTGGCTATCTGTTTTCACCGCTGATGTGGCTGATCGGTGTAAATCTCAATGACATCACACTGCTGGGAAGACTTTTGGGCGAAAAAATAATTTTGACTGAATTCATTGGATACCTGAGTCTTTCAGAACTCAAACTTGCCAATGCCTTTGCTGATCCTAAATCAATTATTATGGCTACCTATATGCTTTGTGGATTTGCAAATTTTGCATCTATCGGCATACAAATAGGAGGCATCGGCTCTCTTGCCCCAAATCAAAGGGTTCTGCTTTCTAAATATGGATTGAGAGCACTTCTTGGAGGCACACTGGCATCTTTGTTATCTGCAACGATTGTTGGGATGCTCATTGGTTGATGTGTCTAACCGAATTAAGGCAAACACGAAATTTAACATTAAATGAAATTGTCAAACATCTAAAACACTGATTTAGATATACTAAAACAATGACTCATGCGTCAATATCTTGAACTAATAAAGGTCGTACTTGAAAAAGGTGAAAAAAAGGAGGATAGAACCGGTACTGGCACCCTGAGTGTTTTCGGGCATCAAATGCGTTTTGATCTTGAAGATGGTTTTCCGTTGCTGACCACAAAAAAACTTCACCTCAGGTCGATCATTCACGAACTGCTTTGGTTTCTTCAAGGCGATACAAATATTGGCTATTTGAAAGAAAACAAAGTTTCAATCTGGAACGAATGGGCCGATGAAAATGGTGATCTTGGGCCGGTTTATGGGGCGCAATGGCGCAACTGGAACAACGAAGGCATCGATCAGATAAGTGAAGTGATTCAAAACATCCGCAACAACCCTGATAGCCGCCGACATATTGTTGCTGCCTGGAATCCATCAGTTTTGCCGATACCAGGAAAGAGTTTTTCAGAAAACGTTGCACTCGGAAAAGCAGCCCTTCCACCCTGCCATGCATGGTTTCAGTTTTATGTTGCAGGCGGGAAGCTTTCATGTCAGATGTATCAACGCAGTGCAGATATTTTTCTTGGCGTTCCATTTAACATCGCTTCCTACGCCCTGCTAACCATGATGGTAGCGCAGGTTACAGGTCTTATAGCAAGTGAATTTATACTTACACTTGGCGATGCACATATTTATCTCAATCATCTTGATCAGGCGAAACTGCAGATTTCGCGCGATACAAGGGCTTTACCAAAAATGAATATCAACCCGGATGTTAAAGATATTTTTGGGTTTTCAATAAATGATTTTTCTTTGGAAAGCTATGATCCTCATCCACACATTAAAGGAGAAATTGCCATTTAAATGACTATTTATGCATGAAATAAAAAAAACAGGTCCCATTCTCTCAATCATTGTTGCCATCGCGCAAAACAATGCGATCGGCAAAGACAATCAACTGCTATGGCATATCTCAAACGACTTAAAACGTTTTAAGCGCCTGACAGCCGGCCATTCAGTGATTATGGGAAAAAGAACGCTGTTTTCACTCCCCTCCGGGCCTTTGCCAAAAAGGAGAAATATTGTCCTTTCAGATAAACTAACAGACTGTTTTGGCGGCGGCTGCGAAACAGCTTATTCAATTGAAGATGCGCTGAAAAAAATTGAAAATGAAACTGAAGTCTTTATCATCGGCGGCGGGCAGGTGTATGAACAATTTTTACCCATTGCTGATAAATTGTATCTCACCATTGTAGAAAAAGACTTTGACGCAGATACTTTTTTCTCTGAAATTAATTTTTCTGAATGGGAATTAATCGAAAAAGAAATCATACAGGACGACAGCAGTGTTGATTTCAGTTATCGCTATGAAACCTGGATAAGAAGAAGGTAGCAGTTTAGAAATACTAAGTTTTCTGCTTCTTTTTCTTTGCAGCCGGAAACAAAACATTGTTTAAAATAAGTCTGTAACCAGGCGAATTTGGATACATATCCAGTTCTGTTGGAGGGTCGCCAACCAAATGCTGATAATCCTCAGGGTCATGGCCTCCGTAAAAAGTCCAGAAACCGTTTCCGAATGTTCCGTGAATGTATCGGTCTTCATGAAAGGATTTGTTGTCCCCCAAAACAATTACTTCTGACTTAACAAAATCTTTGTTGAAAGCTGTTGTCTGACCCATAAATCCTTTTAAAACCTTTTCGTGATTCTGTGTCAGCATGGTGGGAACAGGATCCCATTTTGCCGAAAAATCGAATAATGTAAAAAAGTCGTTGCTTTGGTTGATGCTTCGCGACCTGTAATTTGTGACATCAATATTTGAGATTTCATATTCGGTTGGATTGGTTACAACCGAGAAATCTGTAAAAGCAAAACAATTGTGGTAGTTCAGTCTTTCAGGATCACCTGGTCTAATTGGGTCTCCATCAAACATTACATCACAGATATCAAGTCCTTCAGCTGCCAAAGCCACGTCATAACTATCAGTTGCAGAACACATTGCAAACATATATCCTCCACCAGCGACGAACTCCCTTATCTTATTTACAACAGCCAGTTTCAATTGAGAAACCTTTTGAAAACCGTGTCTTGCTGCAGTAGCCTCCTGTGTTCTTACATCATCCTGATACCATGGAAAGTGACGGTAACGCGCCCAGAATTTGCCAAACTGTCCGGTAAAATCTTCGTGATGAAGGTGCAACCAATCATAAAGCGGAAGCGCACCATCAAGCACTTCGTCATCATAAATAATGTCATAAGGAATTTCGGCATATGACAGAACGAGCGTAACGGCATCGTCCCAGGGAAGTTTATTTTTTGGGGAATACACGGCTATCTTCGGCACCTTCTGCAACTTCATTTCGTCCATATTGCTCCCCATATCACCAATTTCATAAAGAATTGCATTTGCCTGCGCATCTGCAATTACCTGATAGCTTACATTTCGAAGTTTACATTCTTTTTCAAAAGCCTCATGATACGGAATAAGATAACTTCCGCCACGATAGTTGAGCAGCCAGCTGATCTCAATATCCCTTTGCAAAATCCAATAGGCTATACCATAGGCTTTTAAATGATTGGATTGAGCCCTGTCCATTGGAATAAGAATATATGCAGCAAAAACACTCGTTGTTGAAAATGAAAAAAGTATGACTAAAATTAAAATTCTGAACCTTGAAATTATTTTTTTCATGCTAACAAAAAATCATATTTGTGTTTAGTATATCTCCGTTTGAACGGTAAAAATACATGTAATATTTTCAACAGAAATGCACAACCAAGAACTATCCCTTTTACAAGATGGCTATATTGCTATAAACTAAGCGATAAGCAATTTCATTTACAAAATGCTGTGAGGTAATTTAACACAACACTATCAAAACTCTGATGTAAAATGAAAACGAATGTCAGGGTATTTTTCCATAGCTGTTTGAAGTGAGTATGGAGAATCAGCCAAAAAAACGTCTCTGCCTTCTTTATCCAAAGCTATATAAGATGACTTTCTTGCCTTGAAATCCTCAAGCATCACTTTGTTATTGCTGGTAATCCATGCTGTTTTGTATAAAGTGATATGCTCAAAGCGGCAACTGGCAGCATATTCATGTAAAAGGCGATGTTGAATAACCTCAAATTGCAGCGCTCCAACAGTGCCGATAATTTTTCGGCCTGTAGCTTTTCCTGTAAATAATTGCGCTACTCCTTCATCAGTCAACTGATCAAGACCCTTTGCCAGCTGTTTTGATTTCATTGGATCTGCATTTTCGACATAGCGGAATAGTTCGGGTGAAAAACTTGGAATTCCTTTATAACGAAGCAGTTCACCTTCGGTCAATGTGTCTCCGATTTTAAAATTACCGGCATCATACAAACCCACTATATCCCCCGGAAACATCTCATCCACAATAGATTTTTTTTGAGCCATAAATGCAGTTGGATTCGAAAACTTAATTTTTCGATTAAGTCTCATGTGGTGATATGGTTTGTTTCGTTCAAACTTACCTGAAACAACGCGCACAAATGCTATTCTGTCGCGGTGATTGGGATCCATGTTTGCATGAATTTTGAATACAAATCCTGTAAATGCCTCCTCTTCCGGATCAACATGTCTTTCTTCCGAATCGCGCCCTACAGGGGTTGGTGCAATATGGATAAAACAATCAAGAAGTTCTTTTACTCCGAAATTATTCAGTGCACTGCCAAAAAAAACAGGACATACCTCACCTTTGAGGTATTCTTCGACCTCAAATTCAGGATAGACACCTTTAATAAGACTTATTTCTTCACGTAAAGTCGCAGCATCATCTCCAATGTACTGCACGAGGAAAGGATTGTTGATATCATCAAAAGAAACACCCTTTTCGACACGCTGCTTGTTGGCCTCAAAAAGATAAAGGCTTTGTTCAAAAATATTGTATACCCCTTTAAATTTTGGACCCATATTTATAGGCCAGCTTAGCGGAGTTACCCTGAGGTCGAGTTTTTGTTCAATCTCATCCAGCAGTTCAAATCCATCCTTTCCAGGACGATCAAGTTTGTTAATAAAAACGATTATGGGGGTTTTACGCATCCGGCAAACCTTAACCAATTTTTCCGTTTGAGGTTCAACGCCTTTTGCAACGTCAATCACAACTATAACACTATCCACAGCAGTAAGTGTGCGAAAAGTATCCTCGGCAAAATCCTGGTGACCAGGAGTATCGAGTATGTTTATTTTCAAATCTTTGTATTCAAAACCCATTACAGATGTTGCAACAGAAATGCCGCGCTGCCGTTCGATTTCCATCCAGTCAGAGGTAGCTGTCTTGGTAATTTTGTTCGACTTAACGGCTCCGGCTACCTGAATGGCACCTCCAAAAAGCAACAGTTTTTCGGTTAGCGTTGTTTTTCCGGCATCGGGATGGCTGATAATAGCAAATGTTCTCCTGCGTTTAATCTCCTGAATAAGACTCATGCTCAAATAAAATTTTTGGCAAAGATAAGGCTTCGAAGCTTAACTTTTTCAAAAGTCAATCAGTGCCGCTCTCATCAGCCCATTCAAAACCAGTTTTGACGCCTTTATCAATTGCTTTAACACCCGTTTTCATCCAAACTGGCTCTGGCAAAGCTTTGAGATAATGATCAAAAAACTGCTGTAATCTTACAGTAAGATCTTCCATATCAGCCCTTCGTGTTAAATTGTGAGGCCCATTATTGTAGTTGAGCATCCATACAGGCTTACCCAATCTTCGCAAGGCAGTAAAATACTCGATGCCTTGATACCAGGGGACAGCGCCATCGGCATCATTGCTCATAATAAGCAAAGGTGTCTGAACCCTGTCGGCAAAAAACAAAGGCGAGTTTTCGATGTAATCCGGTAACTTTTCCCAAAGTGACCCTCCTATTCTACTTTGACCTTCCTCGTATTGAAATGCCCTGACGACGCCACTTTCCCAACGGATTCCACCATATGCACTTGTCATATTGCTCACCGGAGCGCCTGCCATTGCTGCACTAAATAAATTTGTTCTCGTTATCAGCCAGGCAATTTGATAACCGCCCCAGCTTTGGCCCTGCAAACCAAGTCTCTTCCTATCGATCTGGGGAAAACGCTCTAAAAGAGATTGAGTACCACTAATGACAGAATTGTAGGCACTTTGGCCGGGTCGGGCATCTTCATAAACTATATCGGGAGTGAAAACAAAGTAGCCTCTGCTGGCATACTCACTGATATTAATCACAGACCGAGATGGCCTTGGAGTTATATGCCGGAATAAATCGTGGCTGTGTCGTTCATAAAAATAAACCACCATGGGGTAAGTGGAATCGCTGCTGAAGTTAGCCGGAAAATACAAAAGACCTTCCAAAGGTTCTGCATTAAATGACTGCCATTTAACCAATTGCACACTTCCCCAGCAATAGTTCTTCTGTTGAGGATTAGCTTCACTTATTTGAACTGAATTCTTAAAATCACTTTCGGTTATATATAAATCTGGATAAAGATCAAAACGTTCTTTCCTGAACAAGAAGCGGTTCACATTTTTCGCCTTCATCAAACCTGTAAAACGCGCCTCGTCGTAGAGGAGTGGTGTAACTTTTTGTGATGAAACCTCTAATGAGGCAAAACCAGACTGTTTTGTTTTTTCGTCAAATACCGAAAGATAGACTAGTGCGGGCAAAAGCGGTTCATCTTTTTCCAGTGGTACGTAACGGTATCGCTTTGCTTCAGTTTCTTTTATTAAAGGAGTCGCTTTGCTTGATTTCAGATCGAGAAGCCAAAGGTTGTAACGACTGTAAACAATGGCCTTATCACCTTCTAACCAGCCAGCAAAACCATAAGGTCCAGCCTCTTTTGGAATATCATTTTCTTCATCGTAAAAGATATCCAATGAATTGGTTGTAAGTTTTTTCACTAACTGATTCTTTGTGTGCATGCTATACCAGCTGCTGTCTGATGTTTTGTAAAAAAGCAGGTAATCCGATGAAGGTGAAAGCGAAAAAAAAGAATTTGCTTTTTGCATAAGCAGCTTTGAGCTGCCTGTGGTTCTGTTGATTAAGTACAGATCAGCATAGCGTGTTTGCTCCCAGCTTGACAGGTGCTCATAGGGCTTGCTGTTTGTCCCAATCATGAAATTTCTATGCAGTTTATAGTCAGGTCTGACATCAGAAATTTCGTCCGTAGCCAATGGAATAAGCTTATTTTGCTTTGGATAGTAAACTGCCAGATAAGTCCTCTTCTGTTCACGCTCACGATTTTTCAGTTGCTGAGTTTGTAATTGACCATCTTTCCAGTTCCAAATATCCACACTTACTTTTTCATCGGCCGTAAGTGAATCTTTGAAGCGAGGCAATGGTTTAGGGGCTATTCCAAAATAAAGCGCCGTTCCATCTTCCGAAAATTTCGGTTTGAAGTGTTCACTTGCAACCCAGTTTTTTGGCAGCGATATGTGCAATGAATCAGCGATAATTCTGGCATGGAAATCTTTCTGACCCATAAAAGCCAATGAAAAAACCTGTCGTTTGGATGTATCAGCTGAGTATAAAAATGCGATCTGGCTTCCGATTTCATCAAACGAAATATTCTTAACTACACCCTGACCTTCAAAAATTTGTTGAGCAGTTTCAAGGTTTGAGTGATATTTAAACACAAATACCGAATCTATGCTGTCATTCGTCTGCTTTACAAAACTTAATGCATTTCCAAAATCTGAAACTTCAAACTCACTAACATCTTTGTAACTCTCTAACTTTCCGGAAGCAACATCAAAAACCTGAAAAAAGGAAGTTTTGGATTTGGATTTTGTTTTTTTCTTTTCAGGTTTAGTTTTTGAAGTACTATCCTGAGATGCAGTGTCGCGTTTTGGACTGAAGTTCTCATCATGCATCCAGGCTACTAAAGAACCTTCTTTTGAAGAAAACTTCACAGTGTTAATTTCCTGGAATTTTATGATTGTGTCTTTTTCAAAAAGAAAAATTCCAAGAGAATCTTTGTGTTGTTTTTCTTTCTTCACGCCATCCAGCTGTTGTTTCCGAATAAGCGCATATGGAGGTGATATCTTATATACAAGAACTTTAGAATCAGCCATAAAGACTGCATTATAGCCTCTATCTAGCGTATCAAACTTTTGTTTTTCACGGTCGTAAACGATGAGTTTTCTATCACCTTTTTGTGGGGCTAATTCGTAAACCACTTTGCTTCCATCAACAGAAATTACAGGGTTATTCAGTTCTTTCCAATCAGAATAAACACCTAATTCCAATGGTTTACAATCCTGACTTTTTGAATTAAACCCCAATATGAGGAGCAGAAACAAAGAAATTAATGAACGCATAATCAATTATTTAAAAGAGTGAATTAAAAAAATTGCAACCGTTTGAAAAAAAACTGATTGCAAAAATATTGTATTTAAGCTTTTGTTTTGTCCATATTTTCAAAGAGTTATATTTATTATTCTGGTAAACAATTGCATCTTTATTTTGATTGTAGCTTAATTCTGTTTAATTTTGTACATGATACAATAAGGTTGAAAGTTAAAGCAATAATCTCATTATGAGTTACATATCCTTCGAAAAAACACAATTGATCAATCTGGAGTTTGCTCTTTCCCGTGAATTATTGCGTGCAAACAGATCCGGAGCTTATTCCAGCACTACCATTGCAGGATGCAATACCCGAAAATCACACGGATTGCTTGTTGTGCCTCAGCCTTGGCTTGATCACAATAATCATGTTTTGCTTTCCTCTATTGATGAAACTATCATTCAGCATAACGAGGAATTTAATTTTGGCGTAAGAATGTATCCTAATGGCACTTACAATCCAAAAGGTCATAAATATCTGCGCGCCTTCACGGCTGAACCCATTCCAAAAATCACTTACCGTGTTGGAGGGGTTGTTCTGAGCAAAGAGATACTCTTTGCCGTTAATGAAGCGCGTATAATGATTCGCTATACTCTTGAAGAAGCTCATTCCAAAACTACCTTGCGCCTAAAACCTTTCTTAGCATTCAGAAATGTTCATCAACTGACAAGAGCCAATATCGATGCAAATATCAAGTATGAGCCTTGCCAGAAAGGCGTTTCATGGCAAATGTATAACGGATACTCACGCGTTCATTTTCAGATTTCGAAAGACACAGAATATACACATGTACCTGATTGGTATTTCAACATCGAGTATATTCGTGAAAAAGAACTTGGACTTCCACATCAGGAAGACCTGTTTGTACCGGGCTTTTTCGAAGTTGATCTTAAAAAAGGAGAAAGCATTGTTGTTTCGGCAGGTCTTGACGAGATCAAAACTGATACCTTGAACCGACATTTTAATGCAGAAATTAAAAAACGTATTCCCCGGAATAATTTTGAAAACTGTTTATTAAACTCTGCAGAACAATTTTTAGTAAAAAGTAAGAATAAAACTGAAATCATGGCTGGATTCCCATGGTTTGGAACATGGGGTCGCGACACTTTTATTGCACTTCCCGGCGTAACGCTAAGCAGAGGTGATGAAGCGAGCTTTAAAGCTGTTATAGATACAATGATATCGACAATGAAGGGGCCTCTTTTTCCAAATATCGGAAAAACCAACCAGCCTGACTATGAATCCGTTGATTCTCCGCTATGGTTCTTTTGGTGCCTCCAGCAATATTCATCTTCAAAGAACAATCATGCCGAAATCTGGAAGAAATACAAAAAAGTACTTTTAACAATTCTGGAAGGTTATCGTGAAGGCACTGAATACAACATAAAGATGCTTGACAATTGCCTGATAACTGCTGGCGGTCCTGGAATGGCACTTACATGGATGGATGTTTTCAATAATGGAAAACCAATCACACCACGTTCAGGAATGGCCGTAGAAGTAAATGCATTATGGTACAATGCGGTTTGCTATGCAATAGAATTGGCTGAAATTTCAGATGACACTGCATTTTTAAATGAATGGAAATCTGTTCCGGAAAAAATTAAAGCTTCATTCATTGAAACTTTCTGGGATGAGAAAAAAGGTTACTTAGCTGATTATGTTTATGAAGGTATAAAAGACTGGACGATCCGACCAAATATGTTACTTGCAGCTTCAATGCCATTCAGTCCTATTACTGAAGAAATGCAAAATGCTGTATTAAAGCGAATTAAATCGGATTTATTGACTGACAGGGGACTTCGGTCGCTAACGCCAACACACCCCTTGTATAAAGGAGTTTACGCGGGAAATCAAACAGAGCGCCATCTGGCCTACCATCAGGGCACTGTTTTTCCATGGCTTATATCTCACTTCTGCAAGGCATGGTTGAGACTTCATGGCAAATCAGGATTGCCATTTATACAAGAAATTTATGCCAATTTTGAACCAGCTGTTTTTGAAGGTGGACTTGGATCCATTTCGGAGATATTCGATGGTGATCCACCACACGAATCACGGGGGGCTATTTCACAGGCATGGAGTATTTCGGCACTCATAAAAACAAAAGAGCTGATAGAAAAAACTAAAGCAAGCAAATAAACTCAAATACAGCGCATAACATGAAGGTATTAATGTTTGGATGGGAATTTCCACCACATATTACAGGAGGACTTGGAACAGCCTGTTTTGGTTTAACCAAAGGACTTGCAAAACATAATGTAGATATTATTTTTGTTGTTCCAAAAGCATATGGCGACGAAAGTGAAGAAGCTGTCCGTATCGTTAATGCGAGTGATGTTTCTGTAGATATTGAAAAAGAAGAAAGCAAGAATTACTGGGAAAGAGTTCAATACATGGAAATTGGTTCAAATATCATACCCTATGTTGGGCCAGAGCAGTTTGAAATCCTTCAGGAAGAACAAAGAAAAGTGACTGAAACCTTTAAGAGTCCTGTCTTTTCTCAGAAATATGAATTTTCCGGGAAATATGGTGCAAATCTTATGGAGGAAGTAGCTCGCTATGCATTAGTTGGTTCAGCAGTTGCCACAAAACACGATTTTGATATCATCCATGCACATGACTGGCTGACATATTCAGCTGGAATTGCAGCTAAGGAAACAACAGGAAAACCACTGGTGGTGCATATGCATGCCACAGAATTTGACCGCTCAGGCGAAAACATTAATTCCGATGTTTATGCCATTGAGCGCCGGGGCATGGAAGTGGCAGATAGAGTGATTACTGTCAGCAATCTTACAAAAAAAATTGTTATTGAGAAATATGGCATCGATCCTAAAAAGATATTTACAGTGCACAACGCTGTTGAACCTGTTGACAAATCAGATCTCACTTTACCTGGCAAACAGGTCAAGGAAAAGGTTGTCACATTTTTAGGTAGAATTACTTTCCAAAAAGGTCCCGAGTATTTTGTGGAGGCAGCCAGAAAAATTTTGAAACAAGACGACAACATTCGTTTTGTAATGGCAGGCACGGGCGATTTGATGAACAAAATGATTTTAAGGGTTGCACAACTCAGAATCGGTCACAAATTTCATTTCACCGGCTTCCTTAAAGGTGATGATGTAGATAAAATGTTTGCAATGACAGATGTTTTTGTAATGCCATCCATTTCAGAGCCATTTGGAATTGTTCCACTTGAGGCCATGCGGTCAAACGTACCTGTGGTGATTTCGAAACAGTCAGGTGTTGCAGAAATTCTAAAACATGCACTTAAAGTAGACTTCTGGGATGTTGACGGAATGGCAGACGCTATTTATGGCCTTTGTCATTATGATGCACTTTCGGAAACTTTTATAAAATATGGCAAGGAAGAGGTTGACAACCTAAAATGGGAACATGCCGCCTTTCATGTCAAAAAAGTATATGATTCAGTTTTTTTATAAAAAATGAGAATCCCCAAATAAGATAATAGAGGTTAAAACAATAAAGAAACGTATGAAATCTATTTGCTTTTACTTTCAGGTACATCAGCCCTTCAGGCTAAGAACCTACAGGTTTTTCGACATAGGCCGGAATCATTTTTATTATGACGAATATTTCAACAGGATGATTATGCGTAGAATAGCTGAGAAAAGCTATCTGCCTATGAATGCCATTCTGCTTGAACAAATTAAAGAATTTGGCGCCAAATTTAAAGTCAGTTTCTCTATTTCCGGCATTGCTATCGAACAGATGGAACTCTATGCACCAGAAGTTTTAGACAGTTTCCGCGCATTGGTAAACACCGGTCAGGTTGAGATATTAGCTGAAACATATGCTCACTCACTGAGTTCGCTAAAAAATCCGGAAGAGTTTAAACTACAGGTTGCCGCACATACAGCAAAAATTCAGGAAGTGTTTGGTGTCACACCCACTAGTTTCAGAAATACGGAGCTTATCTATTCTGATGCTATTGGAGCACAAGTAGCTGATATGGGCTTTAAGGTAATGTTAACTGAGGGTGCAAAGCATGTTTTAGGCTGGAAAAGTCCGAATTTCATGTATGTAAATGCCATCAACCCTAAGCTCAAAGTTTTGCTGCGAAACTTCCGAATGAGCGATGATATCGCTTTTCGTTTTTCTCAGCAGAGTTGGCCTGAATGGCCTGTGACAACTGAAAAATTTGTCGGCTGGTTAAATAACATCAATCCAAAGGAAGAAGTTTTGAATATCTTTCTCGATTACGAAACATTTGGTGAGCATCAATGGGCTTCGACAGGAATTTTTGATTTTATGAAAAAACTGCCAGCTGCCATCCTAAGTAAAACTGAATATAATTTTGCGACTCCTGCAGAACTGGCCGAAAAACTACAGCCTGTTTCAGCAATTCAAGTCCCATACCCAATTTCATGGGCTGATGAAGAGCGGGATCTTACGGCATGGCGAGGAAACAATATGCAGGATGAAGCTTTTGAAAGGTTGTATGATCTGGCTGAACGCGTAAATCAATCCGATGATGAGGATCTGAAACGCGACTGGAATTACCTTCAATCTTCTGACCATTTCTACTTCATATGCACCAAATGGTTCTCAGATGGTGATGTGCATAAATATTTCAATCACTACCCATCCCCTTATGAAGCATACATTAACTATATGAATGTGCTGGCAGATTTTACAATTCGTGTAAATGAAAAGTCACCCAGCACAAAAGTTATGATGGATGAACTGCTGGAAAAAGGCGCAAAACTTGGAAAGGAGATTGGTAAAACTGCAGCAGATCAACTACAAAAGACAGCAAAATCAATAGAAGAAAGGTTTCGTAAAAGTGAAAAACAAATAAAACCTGCATTTGATGATTTGGTTGAACTTTCAGATGCAAAAATCAAAAAACTGATAAAAGACCTTGAGGCTGAAGATTTGGTCATAGCATTGAAAGATGCAAAAGAAGAGCTTGTAGAAAAGGTTTTACCCAATCTTTCGAAAAGTGCACGCAAAAGTTTTGATGAAGCTAAAGAAAAGGCTGGTCGTACGACAAAGACTCAGGTCAATAAAATGCGAAGTGCGATTGAAGAAAAAATGCGCGAACTGTTTTAATGTATTTTAATAATCCTATTACTTTATACAATCTAATCCGATACATCTCATTTTGAGATGATGTCGGATTTTGCTAATTTTTAACCAAATAACTAAGAATGAAAAAACCAGATTATATTTTCGAGATAAGTTGGGAAGTATGCAATATGGTAGGTGGAATTTACACTGTACTATCAAGCAAAGCGAATGTTACCCGTGAAGAATGGGGAGACAATTACATCACCATCGGACCCGATGTTTGGAAAGAAACACACAAGAACCCATACTTTATTGAAGATTCGAACCTTTTTAGCGAATGGAGACAAAAAGCAGCGCTTAAAGGACTCAAGTTCAGGGTGGGAAGATGGGCTATCGAAAGCAAACCTATCGCGATTCTCATTGACTTTACGCCTTTGCTTGCCGAGAAAGATAAGATTTTTGCCACTTTGTGGGAAACATATCAACTGGATTCTATTCATGGTCCATGGGATTATATTGAACCCGCAATGTTTGGTTACGCTGCCGGGCAGGTCATTGAGAGTTTTTATGAAAATTTCCTCACCGGTTATGATCAAATAGTTGCACATTTTCATGAATGGATGACCGGCTCAGGCATTTTGTATCTTAAAAAGAATACTCCTCAGCTCGCAACTGTTTTTACAACCCATGCAACTTATCTTGGGCGGTCTGTTGCCGGAAACAATCTTCCTTTATACAAGGATCTGGAGACTTACAATCCTTCAGTGATGTCGAATCGCCTGAATATTACCTCACAACAATCCCTCGAAAGCCTTTCGGCAAAGGAAGCAGATGCGTTTACAACCGTGAGTGGTATTACCGCTAAAGAATGTAAGCAGTTTCTCAACAGAATCCCTGATGTACTTACAATTAATGGATTCGACGAAAATATTGCAGGCAATTTTGAGGCGCTGGAAATTAAAAAAGAAAATTCGAGAAGGAAAATTCTGCACATCGCTTCAATACTTACCGGAACGCTACTACCCGAATCTACCTTAATGGTTATCAACAGTGGTCGATACGAGTTTAAAAACAAAGGCATCGACTTGTTCATTGATGCTTTGGGCAACTTGAATAAAAACGAAAACCTCGACAAACATGTGCTTGCAGTAATTGCTGTTCCGGGGCACAGCAGCGGGCCAAACAAAGAATTGCGTGATTGTCTTGCAGACCCTAATTGTCAGGCCGTTCAAACCGAAAATATCACAACTCATTTTCTTTTGAATGCAGCCGAAGATGCAGTGATGAAACGCATTAAAGAAGCTGGTTTAACGAATGCCCCTCAAAGCAAAGTCAAGATCCTTTTTGTACCTGTTTACCTTAAAGGTGAAGATGGTATTTTCGATCTTACTTATTATGACTTTCTTGCTGCATTCGATCTTTCTGTTTTTCCTTCATATTATGAACCATGGGGTTATACACCGCTTGAAAGTATTGCATTCGGAATTCCAACGATTACTACCAGCCTTGCTGGTTTTGGCATTTGGGTAAGAAGCATTGAAATGGACGGAAAAGCCGTTGTTGTAATTGAAAGAAACGAGGATAACAACAGTGATGTTGTCCGGAGTATCGAGGACAATATTTTTAAATTCAGCACATATGACAATGAAACGATTGAAACTTACCGAAATCAATCATTCGAAATTGCTTCGAAGGCATTATGGAAAGATCTCATAAATAATTATAAATCAGCCTGGGATATTGCCCTTCAGAAACTAAGTGGCCGAGCTCAGGTGTTTGAAGCTAAAAAATATACTGAAACCCTTAGACCTATTACATTGAATAAGCAAGATCAGCCAACCTGGAAAAAAGTGCTTTTCCAACCCGTATATAGCGGTGAACTTCAAAAACTTAATGAACTCTCTCAAAACCTTTGGTGGTCATGGAATCATGATGCAATCTCCTTATTTGAATCTATAGATTTAAAGGCATGGAATGACCACGAACAAAATCCAATTTCTTTTCTTGAGGACTTGTCTGTCAAGCAAATGGAAGCATTGGAAAACGATAGTAAATTCATAGAAAGATTAAAAATCGTTCATGATAAATTTAAAACTTATCTGAAAGGAGCATCTGGAAGCTCGGATTTAATTGCATACTTCAGCATGGAATATGGATTGCACAAGAGTTTGAAAATCTATTCCGGAGGGCTTGGTATTCTTGCAGGTGATTATCTGAAAGAAGCAAGCGATTCAGCTGCAAACCTTGTTGGAATGGGACTTCTTTACAGATATGGATATTTTCAGCAAGACATTTCGCTTTTTGGAGATCAGATGGCACAGTATATTCCTCAAAAATTCACTCACCTTCCGCTTGAGCCTGTAAGAGACGAAAACGGAGATTGGATTACAGTAAAAGTTGCTTTTCCTGGTCGTGTTGTTATTGCCAAAGCATGGAAAGTTCCCATTGGAAGGATTCCTCTTTACCTGCTTGATACCGACATTGAGGAAAATACATCTGAAGATCGTACAATAACGCATCAACTCTATGGCGGGGATAATGAAATGCGTTTTAAACAGGAAATGATTTTAGGTATTGGTGGAATCAGACTCTTAAGAAGGTTAGGTATAGATCCAACAATTTACCATAGCAACGAAGGTCATTCTGCTTTCATTGGTTTGGAGCGAATGCGCGTTATAATGGAAGAAAAACAATTCAGTTTTGATGTTGCAAAAGAAGTTATAAGAGCATCAAATCTGTTTACAACCCATACGCCGGTTCCTGCAGGCCATGATTCTTTTGAAGAACATTTGTTAAGAACCTATATGCCACATTACGCAGAAAGACTAAACATAAGCTGGGAAGATTTCATAAATTTAGGAAAGTTTAAACCAAACAACGCTGACGAAAAATTCTCAATGAGTGTGCTGGCAACTAATTTTAGTCAGGAAGTAAATGGCGTAAGCAGAATTCACGGAAGGGTTTCACGCGAAATGTTTCAGCCGCTTTATCCTGGTTACTTTGCCAATGAACTTCATATTGGTTATGTTACAAATGGTGTTCATTTTCCAACATGGACTGACGCAGCATTTCAGGAATTGTATGCAAAACGTTTCCCAAAGGGTTTTGAACTCGACCAGTCGAATGCAAGCTTATGGAGCGGAATTCAAAAAGTTGATAGCGAAGAAATCTGGGATATTCGTCAGCAGCTTAAGGGCGAACTTATTGCATATCTTAAATACAGAATAAAGAACGATCTCACCAAGCGACAGGAAAGCCCTACACTCATCCGTAAAACAATGGACGCACTCAATGATAAAGTGCTGGTAATTGGTTTTGCAAGAAGGTTTGCAACATACAAACGCGCACATCTTCTTTTTGCAAATCTTGATCGACTTAATAAAATTGTAAATAACGCCGAAAAACAAGTTCTTTTTGTGTTTGCCGGAAAAGCGCATCCTAAGGATAAAGCTGGTCAGGATCTTATAAAAAGAATCATTGACATCTCTAAGATGCCTGATTTCATTGGCAAAGTTGTGTTTATCGAAAACTATGACATGGAATTAGGCAAGCGACTCACCAGCAGCTGCGACATCTGGCTTAACACACCTACCCGTCCACTGGAGGCTTCTGGTACAAGCGGTGAGAAAGCAGTAATGAATGGTGTACTCAACTTCTCCGTTCTTGACGGATGGTGGGCTGAAGGTTACAAACCCAATGCAGGCTGGGCGATTCAGGAACAACGTACTTATGCCAATCAACAGTTTCAGGATGAGTTGGATGCAGAAACGATATACAGCTTGCTGGAAACAGAAATTGTACCTTCATTCTATGATCGAAATGAAAAGAATGTTCCAGAAAAATGGATCAAATTTATCAAAAACAATATCGCCGAAATTGCACCTCATTTCACAATGAAGCGTATGCTCGATGATTATTTTGAACGATACTACAGCAAACTGATTGGGCGAACCAATATAATCAAAGAAAGTAACTTTGAGAAGGCTATACAAATGGCCGCCTGGAAACAAAAAGTAAAGTTGGCATGGGAAGCTATCGATGTGAAATTTATTAAAGTTCCCGATCCGACAGTAAGACCGCTGAATTTTGGGGAAAATTTTGTTGCTGAAATAACTTTGAATACTGCAGGCCTTGAGCCCGGCGAAATTGGCATTGAACTGCTGTTTGGCCGAAAACTGCATGACAAAATCGATGAAATAGTCTTTATTGAAAAAATGAATATCGTAGGTTCCGGCGATGGCTGGGTGCAATATCATATCAATGTACCTGTCTATAGAGCAGGTGTTTATGATTATACTTTCCGCATTTTCCCCAATCATCCCGACCTTCCGAACAGGCAAGATTTCCCGCTTGTGAAGTGGATTTAGGCTTTAAACGCTACTATTAATTACCACATTGTTCAGCCTTTCAGACCGAACAATGTGGTATTTTTATTTGTTTACTTTTGTAATACAAAAACGCATACAATGAAAAATACAATCTTTATGATCAGTTTAATTTTTTTGAGTGTATTTCATATGAATGTGAACGCCCAAAAAATTGATTTTTTTGAAACATCTGCAGGAAAACTGGAAATCCACCATGTAGGTCACTCTTCGCTGATGTTCAGTTTTGATGGACAAATAGTCCACATCGATCCCTATAGCAGAGTCAGTGATTACAGTCAACTTCCCAAAGCTGACCTGATACTAATCACTCATCAGCACAGAGATCATCTTGATACAGCTGCAATTAACAAAATTCATCAGGAAAATACGCAATACATTGTGGCTCCAATATGCCTTGAAACAGTCAGCTTTGAAGGAGAAGTTACAGTTATTGGAAATGGCGAGTCAACATATTTTGGCAGCTTAAAAATTGAGGCAGTTCCGGCTTATAATATTGTCAACAAGAGAGATAATGGAATACCTTACCATCCTAAAGGCGAAGGAAATGGCTATATTTTAACTGTAGGTGATAAAAGAATTTATGTGGCCGGAGATACAGAAAACATTCCTGAGATGAGTGATTTTGGAAAAATTGACATCGCCTTTTTACCCATGAACCTTCCATTTACTATGTCGCCCGAAATGACGGCTGAAGCCGCCAAAGCAGTTCAGCCTGCAGTTTTATTTCCTTACCATTATGGAAAAACAGATACAAATGAAATCATTCAATTACTAAAAAACAGTCCTGAAATTGAAATAAGAATCCGCTAAAATATTTGAGAGTTCACAATTAATCACTTTTGACTCTTTCCGATTGTTTGCCCAAGAATAATCCTTTGCATAGGATTTAAACCGAGCTCGTTTTGCAGTTTATCTCTGTCAATCATTGCCCTGATAACAGTTGAAAAATCTTTCGAAGCACAAACAAGGTAAACATTTTGCGACATAAATCCAGCATTTGCCCATGACGAAAGTAGTTGTGTATCAGTAATATCTTCAGGTTTTTCAAGATTTCTCTTTCTAAGATCGGCAATATAAAGAAAGTTTACAGGAGCTTTTTCAACGAATTCCTGAGTGCCGCACAGATCCCTTAAGTCGCCCTCCTTTACTATTTCCAGTAAGTTTTTTTGGGCATTATAGACAAACACGCCTGTCTTTAATACCACATAGAGGTCCATTTCCTGAAAATTCCGCGATGAAGGGGCAGTTCTTTTTCCTGATTCCACTCTGTTGATTCCCCATGCTGCCCAACATAAATCAGATAAATCCTGCATGCTAAGATCTGTTTCAGAAAATTCTCGTGCAGAACTTCTTTCATGCAGAGCCTTCATAATGGGAACTCCTCCCGTTGTATCAGGCTGGGGCAAAATCAGATCCGATTTCTGTGCGTTTACATTCATAGCAATTAAAACAAACAATAAAGCAAGGTTATTTCTCATAGGTTTAAGAATAAAAAGGACGCCTTAAACCGGCGTCCCTTTGATTATTAATTTTCAGGTATATTCTTTAGAATATCTAATGTGAGATCCCAAAACTTTTGAACGGTTTCGATCTGAATTCTTTCATCGGGTGAGTGCGCCCCTTTTATCGTTGGCCCATATGAAATCATATCCATGCCAGGATATTTATCTCCTATCAAACCACACTCGAGTCCTGCATGAATTGCCTTCACCAATGGTTCTTGTTTAAAAAGTCTGTTATAAGAATTCACCGTGATTTCACGTATTGCCGATTCAGGATTGGGAGCCCATCCGGGATAACCATTACTCTGTTTTATTTCGGCACCGGTTAAGTCAAAGCAGGCCATCACCATGTTGGCTACATCCTCTTTGGCAGATTCAACAGAACTTCTTTGACTGGTTGTAATAAGGAAGTGATCATTTTCCATGCGTACTGAGGCCAAATTTGTTGAAGTTTCTACAAATCCGGGAATGCTTTGCGACCACGAAATCACACCATGCGGACAAGCATAAAGACTATTTAACAGCTTTTGCTGATCTTCTTTTACAACTACCTGATTAGCCTCTTCATCAGATATTTCAAGATTTATTTGCAACGACGGCTCAGTAATGTTGTATTCGATTTTGATAGCTTCAGCACTATGAAAAATAAAAGCTTCAAAATCAGCAATTTTGTCTGAAGGTACTAAGACTTTAGAAAAGGCTTCACGAGCAATTGCATTTCTGAGATTTCCACCCTCGATAGCAAAAAGTCGCAAATTGAATAGCTTTGATGCTTTCCAAAGAATGCGATTTATAATTTTATTGGCATTTCCAAGACCTTTATGAATATCATCGCCGGAGTGACCTCCTTTCAAACCACTTACGCGGATAATAAATGCTGAATGGTTTACCGGTGCAGACTCGAGTTGATAGGGAATTTTTATCACAGTATCCTTTCCACCGGCGCAACCAATAAAGAGCTCGCCTTCATCTTCTGAATCAAGATTGAGCAATATCCTGCCTTTCATAAAATTTGAATCAAGTCCGAATGCACCTGTAAGACCTGTTTCTTCATCGATTGTAAAAAGGCACTCTATTGGGCCATGCTCAATATTGTCTGCAGCCAAAATAGCTAATTGGGCTGCAACGCCAATCCCGTCATCAGCACCCAATGTGGTTCCTTTTGCTTTTACCCAACCATCAACAAGCTGAACTTCAATTGGATCATTGTCAAAATCATGAATTTTATCACTGTTTTTCTCACATACCATATCAACATGGCTTTGAAGAACAACTGTTTTTCTGTTTTCAAAACCGGATGTAGCGTCTTTACAGATAAGTATATTTCCAACTTCATCCTGCTCATACCTCAAGTTGAAACTTTTCGCAAATTCAATCAGATATTGAACAATACGTTCTTCTTTCTTTGAAGGACGCGGTATCATTGTAATTTCTTTAAAATATTTCCAAACCGATTTCGGTTGAAGACTCAATAATACTTCATTCATAATTAAACATTTTTTAATTTGTACAAAGTTACAAATTCACAATCAATATGTCGTCTTGAAATCAAACAAAAGAAGAATAAGGCAAGCTAAAATTTGCTTAGAATATGCAAAAAGTGCGAAAAAGATAAAAGGGGAATTGATGAAATTACAGATAATTCGCCATCACATCCAGCAATTCATGTTTTCTGAAGGGCTTAGGAATAAACTCATTGCAACCGGCACTTAAGCAGAGTTCTTTATCTGTATCCATAGCATAAGCAGTTTGAGCAATGATTGGGATGCTGGAATTCTTTTCCCTTATTTTTCGGGTTGCAATTAATCCGTTCATTTCGGGCAAACGAATATCCATAACTATTAAGTCGATTGATTCTTTATGTTCTATAATCTCCAATGCTTTGTTGCCATTATCAACATGAATAATAGTAACGCCTGTACGAGACAGATAAGTCTCAATAAGTTGAAAATTTGATGGTGTGTCTTCGACAATTAAAACTGTTTTGCCTAACCAGTCAACATGCTTGTTTCTAACGATATATTGTTTGTTGTCCGGGGCAGCAACTGTGATATTATCCTGAAAAGCACTCATAAAGAATGTGATGTTTTTTGGTTTGTAAAAATAGGGATTTTAATTAAAAGAAAGAATTTTTTAACATTTTTATTGCCAATGATGGATCAGGGTTTTTAAAAACTGCATTCCCTGCAACCAAGACATCAGCGCCTGCTTCAATTAATTGTTTTGCATTATTTAAACCTATACCACCATCAACTTCTATTAGTGTTTGAAGATTCTTCTTCAGAATCATTTCTTTTAATTTTTTGATTTTATCAAATGTTTCGGGAATAAATGACTGTCCGCCAAAACCAGGATTTACCGACATAAGAAGCACAAAATCAGCTTCTGAAAGAATATTTTCAAGTACTGTGACATGCGTATGAGGATTAAGGACTATCCCTGCTTTCATGTCAAGGTTTTTAATTTCCTGCAAAGTTCGGTGCAAATGAGAGCAAACTTCATAGTGAACAGACAGCAAATCAGCTCCGGCATTTTTAAAATCATTGATAAAACGTTCGGGATGCTGAATCATCAAATGTACATCCAATGGTTTTTCAGCTTTTGTTTTTATTGCTTTTATTACTGGCAACCCGAATGATATATTTGGAACAAAAATCCCATCCATCACATCACAATGAAACCAATCGGCCTCACTCCGGTTAACCATTTCAATATCATCTCCAAGATTTAAGAAATCAGCTGACAAAAGTGATGGTGCTATAAGTGGTTTCATATAAAGCATTTATATTATTTGATTCAAATTTACTTCGGCAAAGGTAATAATATTAAATGCTTTTTATCTCGGTTTAGGCCATATAGAGGAACGGAAAATTCTAAAACTAATATTGAGGTTGAAACAGGTTATAATATAAAAGCCCCTTTCGAAAAAGAGGCTTTTATTATTTATCCCAGATAACTTTTCAGTATTTTACTTCTACTGGTATGTTTTAATCTTCGAATGGCTTTTTCTTTTATTTGCCGGACCCGTTCGCGTGTGAGATCAAACTTTTCACCGATCTCCTCAAGTGTCATTGGATGACTTCCGTTTAAACCGAAATACAATCTTATAACATCTGCTTCACGCGGCGTTAACGTCGAAATAGCGCGGTCAATTTCCTTTCTCAGAGACTCATACAACAATTCTGTTTCAGGTGTAATTGCTTCTTCACTGCGCAACACATCGTACATTGTGTTGTCCTCATCCTGAATAAGCGGTGCATCCATCGAGATGTGCCTTCCGGCATTCTTGAGTGATTCTTTGACTTCGTTTTCAGTGACTTCAAGAACATCTGCTATTTCTTCAGCATTTGGTTCACGTTCAAACTCTTGCTCGAGTTTTGCATAGGCCTTATTGATCTTATTTATTGAACCAATCTTATTGAGGGGAAGTCTGACGATACGTGACTGCTCAGCAAGAGCCTGAAGAATTGACTGTCGAATCCACCAAACTGCATAGGAAATAAATTTGAATCCACGTGTTTCATCAAATCTCTGGGCAGCCTTAATCAAACCAAGGTTTCCTTCATTGATTAAATCGGGAAGACTTAAGCCCTGATTTTGATACTGTTTTGACACAGAAACTACAAACCTAAGATTGGCTTTTGTAAGCTTCTCCAAAGCAGCCCTGTCACCTTGTTTAATTCGCTGTGCAAGATGAACCTCTTCTTCAGCAGTAATCAGTTCAACTTTTCCGATCTCTTGTAAATACTTGTCGAGCGAAGCGGTTTCCCTGTTGGTAACCTGTTTAGTAATTTTTAGCTGCCTCATGAATCCTTAAAAATTGCTTAATTTTTGGGGTGTTTTACGAAAAGAAGTTGATTTAGTTACGTTCTTGAAAACCTTCAGGTTTTGGCAGTAGGGCTTTTCTCGAAAGTTTCATCTTATTGGTCTTTTGATCAACACCAATGAGTTTAACCTTAATTTTGTCGCCAACCTTAAGCACGCTCTCTACTGTTTCCAATCGTTTCCATTCAATTTCGGAGATATGAAGCAATCCATCTTTTCCAGGTAAAACTTCAACAAAAGCTCCAAAAGGAAGAATGCTTTTCACTGTTCCGAGATAAACTTCACCAACTTCAGGTACTGAAACTATGGCACGAATACGCGCCTTTGCAAGTTCGATTGATTCTTTATTGGCTGAAACGATATCGATAATTCCAAAATTGCCTTGCTCTTCGATAACAATGACGGTGTTGGTCTCACGCTGCATTTCCTGAATAATTTTTCCGCCAGGTCCAATGATAGCGCCGATAAATTCTTTATCCACGACCATTTTTTCAATTCTTGGCACATGGTCTTTGTAGTCTGCACGTGGCTCTGTAATGGTTTTAGCCATTTCACCGAGAATGTGCAATCTTCCTTCTCTAGCCTGTTCGAGTGCAATCTGAAGAACTTCGTATGTGAGGCCATCCACTTTAATATCCATTTGGCATGCGGTGATGCCATCTTTTGTACCGGTAACCTTGAAATCCATATCACCGAGATGATCTTCATCACCGAGAATGTCAGAAAGAACGGCAAACTTTCCATCTCTTCCTTCAGAGATAAGTCCCATTGCGATACCTGCTACCGGTTTCTTCATTTTCACTCCAGCATCGAGCAAGGCAAGTGTTCCACCGCATACAGAAGCCATTGAGGATGATCCATTAGATTCAAGAATATCACTAACGACTCTGATTGTATAAGGATTTTCGTCGGTTCCAGGCACCATGATTTTAAGTGCACGTTCAGCAAGATTACCGTGTCCAACTTCGCGACGACTCACACCGCGGTATGGTCTGGCTTCACCTGTTGAGAAAGGAGGGAAATTATAATGAAGCATGAAGTTTGATTTTCCTTCAATAACAGCACCATCAATCGTTTGCTCATCCATTTTGTTACCTAATGTAATTGTGACGAGCGCCTGTGTTTCACCACGTGTAAAAATGGCTGAACCATGTGCTGAAGGTAAGTAATCAACTTCACACCAGATTGGTCTGATTTCATTAAGCTTCCTTCCGTCGAGGCGTATTTTTTCATTCAGGATAGCATCACGGACAGCCTTTTTCTCCACATCGTGGAAATATTTTTTAACGAGAGATTTTTTTGCATCACGTTCTTCTTCAGGAAGGCTTTCGATGAACTGATCTCTTACGGCCTGAAATCCATCTGCGCGCTCATGCTTGTTTGGATTGCCTGTCAAAGCTAAATCATAACAAGGTTTATAGGCAAACGCTGCAACTGCTTCACGAAGAACTTCATCATTTACTTCATGACAATATGTTCTTTTTGGGTTGGCTTTTTCAATTTTTGCTGCCAGATCAAGCTGGGCCTGGCATTGCACTTTGATTGCTTCGTGAGCAATCTTAAGTGCTTCGAGATAAACGATTTCAGAAACTTCTTTTGATTCACCTTCAACCATCATTATGTTATCCATGGTAGCGGCAACCATTAAATCAAGGTCTGCTTCTTTCAGGGATGAAAAGGTTGGGTTCAATACATATTCACCATTGATACGTGCAACTCTTATTTCAGAAATAGGTCCGTTAAAAGGAATATCAGATACTGCAATTGCTGCAGAAGCCGCCAAAGCAGCATATGCATCCGGAGCAACATCCTCTTCACCTGAAATGAGGTTGATCGTAACCATTGTTTCAGCATGATAATCGTCGGGGAAAAGTGGTCGTAAAGCACGGTCAGTCAATCGTGCAATTAAAATTTCATAATCCGAAGGGCGACCTTCTCTTTTAAAGAAACCACCAGGAAACTTACCTGTAGCAGCATATTTTTCTTTATAATCTACTGAAAGTGGCATAAAATCCACATCTTCTTTTGCTTCTTTTGCAGAAACCACAGTAGCAAGAATCATTGTTTTACCAATGGAGACTACGACAGCGCCGTCAGCTTGTTTAGCGAGTTTTCCTGTTTCAATTGTAACCAACCTACCATCAGGCAGTTCAAACGATTGTTTAATTCCTTGAGGACTCATAAAAAAATATTAAAAATGTAATGATGTAACCTGTGAAAATGCAAAAAAAGGCAATCATTAAAATTGCCTTTTGGAGACTTTTCGAGGGTCCTGTTTTATTTACGGATACCTAACTTCTTGATGATTTCGCGGTATCTTTCGATGTCTTTTGATTTTAGGTAATCAAGTAATTTCCTTCTTTTACCAACCAACCTAACCAGTGAACGCATGGTGAACATGTCTTTTTTGTTCTCCTTGAGATGTTCTGTAAGATGCTTGATTCTAAAGGTAAACAACGCAATCTGTCCTTCGGCAGAACCAGTATCGGTAGCTGATTGCCCGAATTCACTAAAAATTTCTGTCTTCTTTTCTGCAGTTAAATACATATGTCTTCCGTTTCAAATTTTGAGCCTGCAAAAATAGTATATTTCTTATAACTAAACAATATATTCTTCATTTTTTAATTTCGTCTTCTTCTTTGTTGGCATTTAATTCTGAAATCACAGTATTATAGTCTGATTGTATTGGCTCTTTGAAAAGTGCCTCATTCCTTAATTTTTTAAGTTTTCTCGCTTTTTGATATTTTTGAACAAGTATGCGAAACAACATGCTAAAATTTAAACCCAACTCGTATGTTCTGCGCACAGTGGCATTGTTTCCGACCAATGACACTAAAACTGAGGTAAAAACAATACTAAAAAGAACAATTGAAAAAGTTAGGTTCATGATAAACTCCCCCCCGCAATACCCCGCTGAAGAGGGATTGTAGCGAGGACAGCAGCAGCAAGCCCTTTTGGGACTATAGCTGACATATAATACAAGTCAAGTTTATGATCCTGACTATTTGGCATTGAGGCTCTTACAACAGGCACTCTTACTACAAACAATATCAGCGTTATGATGAAACCGATAATAATAGGAAACAAATCATCAAGCCTGATCGAAATACCAATGTAAACAAAAAAGAATGTCTTCAATAAAAATACAATTTCACTGAAAAGTACTCTTTCAGTTTCGTTGAGGGTATCTGTCCTTTTAGCTATAATGGATTGAATAATTGGTGAAGCCAAAGAATCCATATTTGCAAGGCCAATTCCAAAAGCAAGAGCAGATATGGCACCACTATAGCCTAACAACTCGCTTATGCCAAAAATGATGAAGACAAATGCAGGTGTTGTAAAAATGGAATTATTGATATTACGGATTTTATGTAAAACCATTGACCAGAAAAAGGCTCCGGAAAGTCCTATCAGCGTCGCAAGAATAAATGAAGCAAAAACATTTCCAATCATCAGGCCAATATTTAACTGACCCATTTCAATAGCTTCCATGAACGCCAAAGCAAAAACGATGCACAAAACATCGCTGAAAGCTGATTCGAGTATCAGGACTGTTTTACTGTTTTTTCCCATCTCCAATTGGCGAACAAGCGGAATAACAACTGCTGAGGAAGTTCCTCCAACGATAGAACCAAGCATTAAAGAAACCAAAACAGGCAAATCGAAAGCAAGCCAGCCAATCAACCCAACAACAATCATTGTAACGAAAAAATTGAGATTTGTAAGAAGAGAAGTGCCCTTTAATGAGTTCTTTAAGGCGTCAAATCTTAGTTCTGTTCCCCCTTCAAATAAAATCGTGACAAGGGTTATCGTAGTAAATACTGGGCCAATCATTCCAAAATCATCAATCGAAATGATATTCATAAGCGGGCCGACAATGAGGCCAACCACAATTAGAAGAAGTACATCAGGAATTTTTTTTCGACTAAATATTTCGGCAAAAACGTGTGCCAAAAAAACAAGCACCCCTACTGAAACAACTGTTACCGCAATATTCATAAATGTCTTTATTATCTTTTCCGGGCAAATTTATTAAAACTAATTGACTATTGAATTTGAATGTCAGCAACTGAAGCCAAATTTAAGCATTGTTTAGTAGCTGCTTGTTCAGAAAAAGATAGCAATTAAAAGAGTCTGCAACCATTTTCAAACCTTTTTTCATTAGATTCATTAAGCCGTTTTTTTTTTGAAAAACTTAATTAATAAAATCTTGAATTTTTGAACAAAAAAATCAAGTTAAATGTTTAGTTTTGAGTACAAGTTAAAACAAAACAAAATGACTAAAAAAGTAGTTGTTATCGGCGCTGGTTTTTCAGGATTATCTACTGCTTCTGTTCTCGCAAAACATGGATTTGAGGTTGAAATAATCGAAAAACACTCTATGTCCGGCGGAAGAGCCAGGAAGTTCAGCGATCAAGGATTTACATTCGACATGGGGCCAAGTTGGTACTGGATGCCAGACGTTTTTGAGCAATTCTTTAACTACTTTGGTAAATCTGTTTCTGATTTTTATGAACTCGAAAGGCTCGACCCATCTTACACTATATATTTCGGGCCGGGAGACAGAGTCGACCTTCCTGCAGATGAGCAGGCACTCTATAGTTTATTCGACTCTATAGAGCCAGGGAGCGGCTTGAAATTAAAGAAATTTTTAGAAGAAGCAGCTTTCAAATATGAAATTGGCATCAAAAAACTTGTTTTTAAGCCATCCAAAAGTTTACTCGAATTTGCAGAATGGGACATCATGAAAAATGCACTCAGGATGCATATTCTTACATCATTTCATTCTTATATAAGGAAGTACTTCAACCACCCAAAACTGTTAAGAATTCTCGAATTCCCGATTTTGTTTCTTGGTGCGACAGCCCAAAAAACACCCGCTTTGTATAGTCTCATGAATTATGGTGATATGATTTTGGGCACTTGGTATCCAAAAAATGGCATGTACAGCGTTGTGGAGGGTTTCGAAAAACTTGCACGAAGCTTAGGCGTAAAATTCTCTTTCGACGAAGAAGTTAAAGCATTTGAGTATGGCAACAAAACCGTTAGAGCTGTTGTGACAGACAAGCGCACAATTGATGCAGATTATGTGGTTGCAAGCGCAGATTACCATCATGTGGAGCAAAAAATTCTGCCTGCTCAATACCGAATGTATGATGAAAAATACTGGGACAGCCGCACAATGTCGCCTTCTTCACTCATCTATTACTTAGGTGTTAATAAAAAACTTGATGACATTCTCCATCATACACTCATTTTTAATGAAGATTTCGAGAAACACGCAGAGCAGATTTATGAACAGCCAATGTGGCCCGAGAATCCTTCTGTCTATTTAAGCTGTACGTCAAAAACTGATCTTTCTACCGCTCCCGACGGAATGGAAAATCTCTTTGTTTTGATTCCTGTTGCACCGGGATTGCATGATACCGATGAAGTTAGGCAACATTACTTTGATTTTTCGATTCAACGTATTGAGGAAACACTTGGCTATAATTTCAAAGAAAACATTGTTTACCAAAAATTCTACTCCAACAGAGATTTTGCAACCGACTATCATGCATTCAAAGGAAATGCCTATGGATTGGCAAACACCCTCAGACAAACAGCAATTTTAAAACCTTCCATGTTCAACAAAAAGCTTTCAAATCTGTTGTATGTAGGTCAGCTAACAACGCCCGGACCTGGGGTTCCTCCGACAATAATTTCTGGACAAGTAGCAGCAAAAGATATAATTGAACGCCAAAAAAAGTTAAAATGAAAGCGCTTTATGATGATGTTTCTTTTCGGATTAGCAAACTAACAACAAAGGCCTATACTACTTCATTTGCTTTGGGTATTAGACTTTTTGAAAAAAAGTTTCACGATCCTATCTATGCAATATACGGTTTTGTGCGTCTTGCCGATGAAATCGTTGATTCATTTCATGGTTTCGATAAAGAGACCCTAATGGCCGAATTCAGGAAAGACACTGAACTTGCCATTGAAAGAAAAATAAGCCTCAACCCTATTTTAAACAGCTTTCAGGAAACAGTGCATCGATATGGCATTAAGTGGGCACACATTGACAGGTTTCTCAAAAGCATGGAAATGGATCTCGATGAAATTGAGTACAATCAAATGCTTTATGAAGATTACATTTTAGGTTCAGCCGAAGTCGTTGGATTGATGTGTCTGCATGTATTTGCTGAGGGCAGCAAAGAAAAATATAAAGAGCTTGTTTATCCTGCAATGCGACTTGGCTCAGCATTTCAAAAAATCAACTTCTTTCGCGATATGCATAACGATCATAACCATTTGGGACGTACATATTTCCCCGGACTCGATGTTAAAAGTTTCGATGCCGCTGCCAAGAAAAGGATTGAAGATGACATTGCCAAAGACTTCAAAGATGGCCTCGATGGCATTAAAAAACTTCCTGTTGGAGCCAGATATGGTGTTTATGTTGCTTACGTTTATTACTTCAACCTATTCAAAAAGATCAAACGGCTTCATGCTAAAAGGCTGTTGGAAGACAAAAGAATTCGCGTTCCAAACACCTCAAAATATTTACTGCTCGTAACATCCTATGTGCGCTTCAGGCTAAACATTTTATAAGATGATGGTTTTCCTGTTGAGTTTTTTAATGTATTTTCAATCTCAGAATAGTGACTTATTAAGAGATGCAAGAACACTTTTCTTTGAATTTGAAGAAAACAAAAGTGCTCCTGAAAACCTTTTCAAATTGCTTGCTGCCGAAGAAATTATGAAATCGCCGGTTTTAACGGCTTATAAAGGTGTGGCAAGAGCGTCAAGTGCTGATGCAGCTTTTAACCCTGCAACGAAGCTAAGCCGCTTTAATGAAGGCAAAAATCTTATTGAAAAAGCGCTTAAATTAAATCCCACAGACCCTGAAATACGCTTATTAAGACTCAGTGTACAAGTGGGAGCACCGATATTTCTTAACTACAGAGCTAATATTGAAGAAGATAGAAATTTAGTTATCGAAAGCTTGTCGAAAAACAGGGACCTCTTCAACGATAAAGTTTTCACGAAGAAAGTTTTGATATTTTTGCAGGACAGGACAAAACCAAGTGATAAACAAATGATAATTTTAAAGGAATTACTGCAAAGAGCTTGAATCAAATAAAAATGGAAAAGATGGAAAAAGAATTTGTGGTACTTGTAGATAATTCTGACAATGACTTAGGAATCATGGAAAAGATGGAGGCACATGAAAAAGCAGTCCTTCACAGAGCATTTTCAATCTTTATTTTTAACAGCAAAAATGAAATGCTTCTTCAGCAGCGTGCTTTAAGCAAATATCATTCACCCGGATTGTGGACCAATACATGTTGTAGTCACCCAAGACAAGGAGAAACACTAGAGCAAGCCACTTCCAGACGTTTGATGGAAGAAATGGGCATGCAATGCAACATCACCAAAGCTTTCGACTTCGTTTATAAAGCAGATGTTGGCCAGGGTTTGACAGAACATGAATTTGACCATGTTTTCGTCGGATATTCAAATGAATGTCCCGTCATTAATAAAGATGAGGTTGAAAGCTGGAAATATATGTTGCTTGAAGATGTTAAAAACGACATGACAAAGCATCCTGAACAATATACTGTTTGGTTCAGAATTGCTTTCGAACAACTTGAAAATTTTATTAAAACCCAAAATAACTAAATACTATGAGTTGGTATATTGCTACTATTCTGGTTCTTGCGGCTTTCTTTTTCATGGAATTTGTCGCATGGTTTTCACACAAATATGTTATGCATGGTTTTTTATGGATACTGCATAAAGACCATCATATGAGAGACGGACGGAAATTTGAGTGGAACGACGTGTTTGCGGTAATTTTTGCCGTTCCCAGTTTCTTGTTTATCTACACAGGTATCGAAGCAGGTTTTGACTGGAAGTTCTACATTGGAGCAGGTATTGCCCTCTACGGCCTTGCATATTTCACCTTTCATGATGTTTTGGTGCATGGCAGAATTCCATTTCTTCAAAAATTAAGCAACAGATATCTTCGCGCAACCATTACGGCACACATGGATCATCATAAGCCAAAAGCGCACTATAACTATGGCTTTCTCGTTGCGCCCATGAAATACTACAAAGAAGAGTGGGCTAAAGAAAACAAAAAATAAGTCAGATTTTGAAAGAAAAAATCAGCTGGTTTGAAAGAATCAGCTGATTTTTTTGAATAAGTATTTCATTGAAAAAATAATCTTCAGGAGAATGGATGCTGTTATTTCAGTTCATATAATTTGTTCTTAGCAGCATGAAGCAGAAAAAGTTTATCGAAACGCGTTTCAAAATCCAGGTTCAATATGCTTTTTGGCAGATGAAATTTCTCTCCAAAACTTTGGTCATCTAAAACAATCAAAAGCCACAAAGCTCTGAATTTCTTGGATTGATAAAGAGAATGTTTCTCATCCTTTTTGGCAATCAATCTCTGTAAATTATTCATATTAAAGCCATTGCTTTTGACAAAAACTTCGCTTTCAGGATCATTTATCCAAAAAACATCCTCATCCACAAGCCTCGTAATTTCAATCCCAACAGCAGATTTTCTGTTTAAGTGAATAATAAAATCTGGTGATTCTGTTTGTTGTATTTTGCCTTTTGGGGCTTCAATATACAACGAATGCCACTGATCAAAATACCTTCGCTCATGTTGGCGCTTTAATAAATCTAAGTGCATTCCTTAAGCAAAATAAAAAACGAAATTCAGTTGTCTGCTTTTTTCAGTAGGCCCAAAAGCTTAAAGTGTATGCCTGATATCCATAAATCCCGGATATGCCATCTGTCGACCACC
Source organism: Bacteroidales bacterium (assembly GCA_030683155.1). GTDB lineage: Bacteria > Bacteroidota > Bacteroidia > Bacteroidales > F082 > JALNZU01. Next base: position 13,956 of record JAUXMV010000023.1, on the reverse strand, counting down.
AACATTAATATATGGTTTCACCCGGAAAAGCAAATCAACTGGTTTACTATCGCTTCCTGTGAGTTTAAAAGCAAGGTTTGAAATGGCATCAGCACTTTGACCTGACAAAGCTTGAAAAAGCTCAATTTCAACTGGCAAAGGAATAACGGTGGAAGCACCCGGACCAACTTCATATCGTTGATTTATGTTTCCGCTGATCAGTTCCAGTCCATCCACAACAATGCTGTAATCCATTCTTGACAATGCGGCAGTTTTGTCATTTGGATTGTCAACTTTTACCAGAAGATCAAATTTTAAAGGCATTTTATTGCTGAAAACAGCATTTGTGAGTTGCATTATCTGTGCCGCATTCAAGTCGCTCCGCGTCATGCCCTGACGCAAATCAATGCCTGCAAGCTTGATTCCGGCGACACCATTCACATCAAATTCGCAAAGACGCAATCTTTGGATTTCTGCAGTCTGTTGCAAGATATCGCATGAAGGCGAAAAACTCACGATAAAAACAAAAATAATTGCCTTAAAAGTTTGTTTAAGTGTTTTCATACTCAACTGGTTTTATTTTGACGTTTACGTTCGGTTTCATCTAATAATATTTTCCTTAAACGCAATGATCGAGGAGTTACTTCCAGATACTCATCCTCGCGGATATTTTCCATGAACTCCTCGAGTGAGAAACGAATCGCTGGAATAATCATTACTTTTTCGTCGGAACCCGAAGCACGAACGTTGGATAGTTTCTTGGTCTTACAAACATTTACGACCATATCAGTGCCACGGTTATTCTCGCCAATCACCTGACCCATATATACTTCTTCGTTTGGATTGGTGTAAAAACGACCTCTGTCCTGAAGTTTCCATATTGAATAAGGAATCGCCAAACCTGTATCCAGTGAAATTAATGCACCATTTGAACGCATTGCAATTTCACCTTTCCATGGTTCAAAATCTTTAAATCTATGTGCAACAATCGCTTCTCCTTCAGTTGCTGTAAGAATATTATTGCGCAAACCAATGATGCCTCTCGAAGGAATAGAAAACTCAAGATGCATTCTGTCGCCCTTGGGCTGCATTTCAAGGAGCTCGCCTTTTCGTTGACTGACTTGCTCGATTACGCGCCCAGCAAAATCTTCAGGCACTAAAACTGTAAGCACCTCAATTGGCTCGTACTTAACACCATCAATTATTTTGATGATAACTTTCGGCTGACCGAGCTGAAATTCATAGCCCTCACGACGCATGGTTTCGATGAGGATACTTAAATGTAAAATTCCCCGGCCAAAGACTATCAAAGCATCTGGCGAGTCAGTATCTTCCACTCTCAAAGCAAGATTTTTCTCTGTTTCTTTGTAAAGACGATCACGTAAGTGACGAGATGTCACGTATTTACCTTCTTTTCCAAAAAATGGGGAGTTGTTAATCGTAAACAACATGCTCATCGTAGGCTCTTCAATACGGATTGGAGGCAGACCTTCAGGGTTTTCGAAATCAGCAACAGTATCACCAATTTCAAAATCTTCAATGCCCATCAAAGCTATGATATCGCCTGCGTAAACGGGCGTTTTAATACGCTCCTTGCCCAGGCCCTCGAAAGTATAGAGTTCCTTTATGGTGGATTTAACAATTGATTTATCACGCTTTACAAGTGAAACAGGCATTCCAACCTGCAATATTCCTCTTGACAAACGACCTACAGCAATACGACCAACGTAGGAACTGTAATCTAGTGAGGTGATCTGCATCTGAGGTGTTCCTTCAATATATTTTGTTTTTGGAATATGCTTAAGAATCATGTCAAGCAAATAAGAAACATCTGTTGTTTCACGCTCCCAATGATCTGACATCCAGCCATTTTTTGATGAGCCATAAACTGTAGGGAAGTCAAGCTGATCTTCAGTGGCTCCCAAATTAAACATAAGGTCAAAAACAGCCTCCTGCACCTCATCGGGACGGCAATTTGGTTTATCAACTTTGTTAATTACAACAATTGGTTTGAGGCCAAGCTCAATGGCTTTTCCAAGCACGAAGCGGGTTTGGGGCATAGGACCTTCAAAAGCATCGACCAGCAAAAGAACGCCATCAGCCATATTGAGTACACGTTCAACTTCGCCGCCAAAGTCAGCGTGACCGGGGGTGTCGATGATGTTGATTTTAGTTTCTTTATAACGGACTGAAACGTTTTTCGAAAGGATGGTGATGCCGCGCTCACGCTCAAGGTCGTTGCTGTCGAGAATTAAATCAGTCACTTCCTGATTGTCGCGAAACAGTTTAACCTGGTACAAAAGTCTGTCTACAAGTGTAGTTTTGCCATGGTCAACGTGGGCGATGATGGCGATATTTCTGATTTCGTGCATATTGTATTTTTGGATACTTTCTAAATTTGAGGGTGCAAAATTAGTTTATTCTCCTGATGTAACTGATTAAAAATGCTTTAATTTTGCCTCCTGCATCTCAAATCGATGTTTTCATACCTGAATGACCGAAATTATAAAGCCCTCTGACGATCCGTGGTTCAATCTGGCAGCTGAAGAGTTTGTTGTAAAACATATTCAGGATGAAGTATTTATGCTCTGGAAGAACGCTAATTGCATCGTTGTGGGAAAGCATCAGAACACGGTTGCAGAAGTCAATATGAAGTTTATTACCGAAAATGAAATTCCGGTAATCCGAAGAATTTCAGGAGGAGGAACAGTTTTTCAAGGTTTTGGAAATATTAATTACAGTTTCGTTACCAACACTCCCGAAGGTCAGGATAAAATTAACTTCAGGAAATTTACCTCTCCAGTAATTGAATATCTAAATCATCTTGGTGTTAAAGCAGAACTCACCGGGAAAAGTAATCTCACCATCAACGGAATAAAGTTTTCGGGAAATGCTGCTCATCTCCACAAAAACCGTAGCCTTCATCATGGGACAATTCTATTTGACGCCGATCTTGAATTGGTAAATAAAGCGATTGATGTGAATTCTGAAAACTATTTATCCAAAGCAATTACTTCAAACAGAGCAGCAATTTGCAATATCAGACCCATGCTTGAAACAGACATGGACATTGAATCCTTTGAAAAGGGCTTTTTAAATTTTGTTGGCAAAAAGTTTAATCTGCAGCAAGCACGAAGTTTTACAAACAGCGAATTTGAACAAATATCTAAACTCGCAGAAGAAAAATACAAAAGTTGGGAGTGGAATTTTGGATATTCACCCAATTATGTCCTTCACAGAAAGATTGATACAATAAATGGACAACTAAATCTTTCATTGAAAGTCAGTAAAGGAATCATCATTGAAGCTCAATCCGTACCAAACCCAAAAGAATCAGCTGAACTCTGCAAGGCGCTTGTAAATGTTCCGCACAAAGCTGATTTGATGGCTGTTGCTATTTCGACAACACAACTTTTTTCTCAATCTGAGCAGAAAGTGATTAACATAACGGCAAATCAATTGTTATAAATAAAAATCAAAAAAATATCACTTTATGGAAGCACAAATTATTTTTGATCGTCTCTGGAAAGACTACACCACACAAAATCCATCTGTTCAAGCTATTTATGACCTTTTTATAAAAGAAGGCGAAACAGTTGAAAATGATCACATTGCATTTCGAACTTTTGATGATTCACGTGTAAATATCGAAGTTTTATCCAAAGCATTCATCGCTGCAGGTTATAAATACATGGGTGATTATCATTTCGAATCAAAACACCTTTATGCCAAGCATTTTGAGCTCGACGGGCATCCAAGGGTTTTCATTTCGGAGCTCATCACAAAAGATTTCAGCCTATACCTTCAGGAAACAGTGAAAGCTTTGGTTGATAATATTCCAGCAGAAAAATTAGAGTCGAACGAATTGATTTACAGCGGAAATGTTTGGGGTCAACCGTCATTTGAGGTCTACGAAAAACTAAGGGAAGAATCAGAATATGCGGCTTGGCTTTATGTAAACGGTTTCTGTGCAAACCATTTTACTGTAAGCATCAATGCACTTAAAAAATATACTTCGGTTGAAAGTGTAAACCAACTTCTGAAAGACAATGGATTCAGAATCAATGATTCAGGTGGAGAAATAAAAGGCACTCCTTCAGAACTTCTTGAACAATCAAGCATCCGTTCCGAAATGATTCAGATTGAATTTACTGAAGGCGTGAAAGAAATTCCAGGTTGCTATTATGAATTTGCACGCAGATACCCTGATACAGATGGTCACTTGTACTCAGGTTTCATTGCAAAATCTGCAGATAAGATATTTGAGAGCACGGATTTGGTTGACAAAAAATCCTAAGAATATTCAGCAGAGTTGATTTGGTTTATCCGGTATTTGAAGCAGCCTCACTTTTCCGGCTTCAAAGGATGCTAAAAGAAATTTATAAATTTTTATGCGGGAATCATTAATCTTCAAAAAGCTACAGCTGCTTCAAAACGATTTTGAAGGTGACATTTCTATTGATGATGCCACAAGACTTATTTACGCCACCGATGCTTCAGCTTATCGTGAAAAACCCCTGGCTGTTGCACGACCAAGATCTGAGGGAGATATCGTTAAGCTTATTGCACTTGCCAACGAAACACGTACTTCACTCATTCCACGTGCAGCAGGCACTTCTTTGGCAGGACAAGTGGTAGGGAACGGAATTATTGTAGATATTTCGCGCTACATGACCCAAATCATTGAGCTGAATGCGAAAGAAAAATGGGTTCGTGTTCAGCCCGGTGTCATTCTCAGTGAACTGAATAAATTTCTTAAACCATACAGATTGTTCTTTGGACCGGAGACTTCCACCGCCGACTACTGCATGCTTGGAGGCATGGTTGGCAACAACGCATGCGGTGCGCACTCCTTAATATATGGTAGCACACGAGATCATACACTCGAAATAAAGGCATTTTTAAGCGACGGAAGTGAGGCTTTTTTCAAGGAAATTTCAAAGGAAGAATTTGATAAAAAAGCTAAACTTTCCAGTCTTGAAGGTGAAATTTACAGAAACATAAACGAGATTTTATCTTTACCCGAAAACCAAACTGAAATACGCAAAGAGTATCCGCATGAAAGTCTGAAAAGAAGAAATACCGGCTATGCCATCGATCTTTTACTTGAAACAGACCCCTTTAGCCAAGGCAAAGAGTCTTTCAACTTTTGCAAAATGCTTGCAGGTTCTGAAGGGACGCTTGCTTTCACAACGGAAATTAAACTAAATCTCGTTCCGCTCCCACCCAATTGCAAAGCTTTAGTTTGCGTGCATTTTGAAACAATCCGACAAGCGTTGGAAGCCAATTTGATTGCTCTGAAACACAAACCGGTTGCAGTAGAATTGATGGATAAGCTTGTGATGGACCTGACAAAAGAAAACATTGAACAAAACAAAAACCGTTTTTTTGTTCAGGGTGATCCTGGTGCACTCTTGATTGTTGAATTTGCAGAAGATAATCTTGAGACTGTCAATAATAAAGCTGCTGAGATGGAAGCCGACATGCGAGAAGCCGGATTCGGATATCATTTTCCAATCATCACAGGAAGCGATATAGGAAAAGTTTGGGAACTTCGAAAAGCCGGACTTGGCGTACTTAACAATATGCCTGGCGATGCCAAGCCCGTTCCTGTGATTGAAGACACAGCTGTAAACCCTGCATTTCTGCCGGATTACATTGAGGATTTTGACAAAGTATTGGCAAAATACGGCAAGAGCTGCGTTTATTATGCTCACATAGCAACCGGCGAACTGCATCTGCGTCCGGTTCTAAATTTGAAAGATCCTGCTGATGTTGAACTTTTTCACACCATCGCGCTGGAATCAGCAAAACTGGTTAAGAAATACAAGGGTTCGCTCAGTGGAGAACACGGAGACGGAAGGCTTAGAGGTGAATTCATTCCCATGATGATCGGCGAAAAAAATTATGCTCTTTTACGCCAAATAAAAAGCACATGGGATCCAAAAGGTATCTTCAATCCAAATAAGATTGTCGATACGCCAAAAATGAACAGTTCACTTCGTTATGATCCAGGCAAGAAAACAAGGGAATTCAAGACGGTTTTTGATTTCTCAAAAGATTTAGGCATACTGCGTGCTGCCGAAAAATGCAACGGAACAGCCGTTTGTCGCAAGACGGAAGTCACCGGAGGAACGATGTGCCCTTCCTACATGGCAACACGCAATGAAAACGACAGTACAAGAGCCAGAGCAAATATTCTGCGTGAGTTTCTGACAAACTCCGAAAAAGCCAATCCATTTGATCATAAAGAGATTTATGAAGTGATGGATCTCTGCTTATCCTGCAAGGCTTGCAAATCTGAATGTCCTAGTAGTGTGGATGTTGCAAAACTGAAAGCGGAATTTCTGCAACACTATTATGATGCCAATGGAGCTCCTTTCAGATCAAAACTTATCGCAAACATAACATCCATAAACAAACTAGGTAGTTTTGTTCCAGGTTTGACAAACTTTTTCATGACCAGCAGGCTGCTTTCTCCAATTTTGATGAAAAGCATTGGGTTTGCTCCAAGCAGAAGTATGCCAACGCTTTATAAAACTACCCTCGACAAATGGTTTACAAAAACAAAAGCTGACAATAAGGGTGGATTTACAAACGGAAAAGTATATCTCTTTAATGACGAATTCACAAGGTTCAATGACACAGAGATTGGTATTTCAACTATACTTCTGTTGACTAAGCTTGGTTTTGAAGTCATTATCCCTCAGCATATCGAAAGCGGCAGAACATTTCTCAGCAAGGGTTTTCTTCGGAAAGCAAAAAAAATAGCCAATAAAAATGTCAGTCTTTTAAAAGATGTCATCACAGCTGAAAGTCCGCTTGTGGGCATTGAACCTTCTGCAATACTTACATTCAGAGACGAATATCCTGATTTGGTGGATGAACATTTACGCAAGGATGCAGAAAAACTTGCAATAAACAGCTTCACGATTGAAGAGTTTATCCATATTGCTTTTAAAAATAGTAAGATTGAAAGATCTCAGTTTAAACAGGAAGAAAAAGAAATTCTCTACCATGGTCATTGTCAGCAGAAATCAATTGCCTCAACCAAAGAAGCTTTGGCAATTTTAGGAATTCCGTCAGGTTGGAAAGCGAAAGAGATTCCCTCTGGATGTTGTGGAATGGCAGGGTCGTTCGGTTATGAAAAAGAACATTATGAAGTTTCGATGAAGGTAGGCGAACTGGTGCTTTTTCCGGCAATACGGAACGCCAATGACAAGATACAACTTGCTGCTTCAGGTACTTCCTGTCGTCATCAGATAAAAGATGGAACCTCACGCAAAGCTAAACATCCTGTTGAATTGCTCTATGATGCGTTGAAATAAAAATTGAAGGTCTGCTTTTTTTTACAAATCATTTCAAAAAAGCACAATCTTTCGAAGAGCAATATCACCACTTTTATGAATGAATTTCAATACATATGTACCAGATTTATAATCATTTAAATCCATTTTTACATGTGGCATTCCGAAAACATTCGTTAAAAATATCTGCTGGCCTGTCAAACTTAACATTTGAATTGCTGTAATATCGTCAATGAGTTTTATGTGCAAACTTCCGTTGGATGGTATTGGGCCAATCATAATTTGCTCCATCGGTTGTTCACTTAGGTTTGTCCATCCAATGTACATTTCAGCAGAAACAGTCAAAACCGGGTTTAAAGGATCATTGCTGCTTAACAAAATATTTGCCTGATGCCAATATTCATTTAAAGCATCTCCGGGATTAAAAACCGCAGCAATTATTTGGGATGCTCCAGAGGCAATACTTCCAGAAGACGGACTTAATGTTAACCAAACGGTCTTCGAATCTGAAGCATTACGTGAATTCAAATTTGTGTTGAAATTAAACTTTGAAAGTTCATCACCTTTTAAATAATCGATGTTGGACTCCCAAATAAGGTCGGCCTGACCTGTGTTATAAATTGTAAAATATTCAGTTCTGATATCATTCCAATCCATTGGCATAGCTAAAATACTATACGTACTCAATTCAATTTGCGGATACAAGTCAGGGTTTGACTCATAAATTTTAATGTTATCAATTATCCAGCGGTCAATATTATTGCTGTTTTGGCCGCTTGCCTCAAACTTAATTCTTATTGCCGCACTATTTGCAAAATCATCCAAATTGTAACTTTTCGTTGTCCATTGCACGTCTCCGTAATTTACGAAACTATCAATCAATAACCAGTCATCGGCATTTTGAGCGTAAACTTTAAGAAATTCAGTCTGTGTCGGAGTCCATTCATCGTAAAAATAATCGAAATCAAACATAATTTGACCGGTTATTTCTGAAACATCAATTTCTGGACTTATCATTGAATAGCTATAATTTGTCAGGATGGGATTCCAACTAAAAACTGCAGCTGGCGCCGGATTTCCAAGTACTGTTGAAGAGGCAATAAACCAATTTCCTGCAGAAGGCTCAAAAGTCCAGTTATTTGTCGAAAAACTTCCACTGCTCCAGTCTTCAGTAAGAAGTAGGTTATGCTGTTTTTGATTTATATTACTTACTTTCGGAATTGAATGAACTTCAATATGTGGCTCTTTATCACTTGTTGCTGTTTCATTGAAGCTACCCAAACCAGAAAGAAAATCTCCATTTTCGGTAGCGCCTAAAGATTGTGCAAAAAGACTTGATGAAATAGTGCAACTTATCAAAAAGAGCAGAAATTTCATGGAAAACTTCATCGGTAAATGTTTTTTATGTCCCAAAAATAAAAAAAAATGAATATAACCAAAAAAATGATAATTAAGATATTGCGTTCCGAAGTTTGATGTATTTTTATGCTTGATTTTGAGTGCTTTTATTCAATTTCAGCAACATGAATCAGTCTAATATTAAAGCAGTTATTTTAGACGGTAAAGAATCTTCAGAAACAGAACTGAATGAATTGATTTTCAATGTTCCGATTTTGAAAAATATAGGAACATTCTCATCAGTCAGTGATATTATCTCAATTTTAGAAAAGGAAAATCCGATCATAGTTTTTCTTTCAGACAATGTGATAAATGATCAAAACATCACTCTTTTCAACGAACTTCACCAGGAAGGATATTCATTTTATGTAATCGTCATTGCCGAGAATAATCATTCGGCTTTTGATGCATTTAAACTTGCTGCGATTGCTTATATGGTAAAACCCATAACCAAACAATACTTTTCGCAAACTATTGAAGATGCTGTAATTGCAATCATCAACCACGAACTTCATTTAAAAGCGCACCCTATTCCACCCCATTTTAATAACAACCGGCGTTATCGTTTTAACACCAGAAATGGCTTTATTCTTACCATTCCTGATCATATAATTTATATCGAAGCCGATTGGAATTATTCGGAGATGTTTTTGAGCAACGGGAAAAGTGAAATTCTTTCAATGAGTATAGGGCATCTCGAAAAAATACTTCATTCAGATGAATTTTATCGCATCAACCGCTCGTTTATAGTCAACCTGAATCATGTAAAAAAAGTAGACCGTAAGATGAGACTTTGTTGCATGGAAATAAACGGAAACGAAAAAGAATTAAAAATTGCAACTAAAAACTTGAAGGAGCTTGATAGAAGGCTTTCATGATCCTAAAAAACTAACCAGCTTATTTCAAAAAATCAGTCATTCTTTAATGAAAACATGTTCATAAAAAAATTCTGAAAACTAGAATTTTTAACAAGAATTTTTACCTTCCTCAAAACTTAATAAACTTTCCTCAAAATATTATATTACTTGCTACAATAACCTATCAGTTTCTCAATAAAGCTTTTCTTCTATTGTAATTTTATTGTAATAATATTTCAAAAATGTAAGTTATATTGCTAACAATCAACAATTTAAATTGGTTTTAATTATTAAACAATTTCAATCCTTAAAAACAGGAGGTCAGAATGAAACTTTTTACTTTTTCACTTTTAATGGTGATGCAGATTTTTGCTTTTAGCATCAGGTTTTCCTTTGCCGTTACAGCTTATCCACATCCAGTGGAATATGAGCTGCCTGATGGAACCGTAATCAAGATCCGGCTTAAGGGAGACGAGAAAATAAAATGGGCTGAAACCCTTGACGGATATTCAATTCTAATGAATGATGAAGGGTTTTACGAATACGCAATCCTGGATTCTAATGGTGATATGCTACGAAGTGGCATCAGGGTTTCACCGATAGAAAAACGTACACAAAATGAAACAAATTGGCTTTCAAAAACAGACAAAGGACTTATGTTCAGCCAAAGTCAGGTTGGTCTGATGAAGCAGATTTGGAATATAAAGCGTGAAGAGGCCTTAAAGACTTTTCCAACAACCGGAAACCGAAAACTAGTTTGTATTTTAATAGGTTTCACTGACAAGGCCTTTACTAAAACACAAACCGAGTTTAATAATCTTTTTAATCAGGTTGGTTATACCACAGGAGGTGCAACAGGCAGTGTGAAAGACTACTATCTTGAGAATTCCTACAATCAGTTTAATCTCACCGTTGATGTCGCCGGACCATTTACAGCTAGCAACAATATGGCTTATTATGGAGCAAATAATGCAAATGGCAATGATATAAGACCAAGAGAACTGGCAGCTGAAGCCGTCAACCTTGCAGATCCTATCGTAAATTATAGTAATTATGATAACGATGGGGATGGTTGGGTGGATGGTGTTTACATGATCTATGCCGGTTATGGGGAAGATGCAGGAGCAAGCCCCAACACAATCTGGTCTCATGCATGGTATCTCATCACACCGTTATATAAAGATGGGGTTTATATTAGTCGATATTCATGCTCTCCCGAACTTAGAGGTAACAGCGGCACAACAATTACTGCAATAGGTGTAATTTGTCATGAGTTTGGCCATGTTTTAGGTGCTCCTGATTATTACGACACAGACTATGCTACTGGAGGTCAATACACTGGAACCGGACAATGGGATATGATGGCAGAAGGTTCATGGAATAATAATGGCGTTACACCAGCACATCACAATGGATACACAAAAGTATATTACTATCAGTGGGCTTCTGCCACAACACTAAGTACCGGTCAGAATATTACACTTTCTAATGCCTCTCAGAACTCAAATAGTTTCTACAGATACAATACAACTACGACAAACGAATTCTTTCTGCTTGAAAACCGGGAAATGCACCTTTTTGATTCCTATATTCCAGGAAGCGGTATGATAATCTACCACGTTCACAGTGGTGTTAATGCAGTCGGTAATACAATTAATGCAACCCATCCGCAACGAATGTACCCCGTAAGTCAAAATGCAACCTCAGATCCTACAAGTACTCCAAGCTCATATGGCAATATAAATTCTGCAAACTGTGCCTGGAATGGAACCGGAAAAACATCCTTTACCGATGCTACCTTGCCCAGTTCAAAATCCTGGGCAGGAGCTAACACCAACAAGCCCATTACGAGTATAAGCAGAAATGCAAATGCAAAAACAGTTTCATTTGTATTTATGGGTGGAGGTCAGAGTGGACCAACTATTTCTGTAAGCCCAACAAGTCTAACGCAAATGCTGCCTGCAAATCAAACGATCACACAGATTGTAACTGTTTCAAATACTGGAGGTTCAGCCTTGACGTTTAATCTTGCAGTGAATTCAACAGCAAATAGTATTAACGAGCTACCAGAAAATAATGATAATACATCTTATAATCTACCTGTTGGAGGTGATAGATCGAGCCCCTTTGCACAAGACACTTTTGCTGATGTCGAGATATTACCCCAAATAAATAAAATGCCAGGTGCGTCATACACTGAAAATTTTGATGACATTACAACACTGCCTTCCTCAGGATGGGCTTTAATAAATAAAAGCTCGCCCGCTGGAACAATAAGCTGGTTTCAAGGAAGCGGAACTATTTTTCCAGCCCAATCCGGAGCTGCAACTTCATACATTGGAGCTAATTACAATAGTACTTCTGGCACCGGAACAATCAGTAACTGGTTAATTAGTCCTGTAACTGCATTCCAAAACGGACACTCTTTCAGTTTCTGGACACGAACAACAACCGCTTCCAGCTGGCCCGACAGACTGGAAGTTCGGCTTAGTTCTAATGGTTCCAGCACAAATGTGGGCACTTTAGCTACCGATGTGGGAGATTTTTCAACGCTCATTTTCAGCGTTAATCCTACCCTCGTCACTGGCGGTTACCCTGAAACATGGACACAATATACAGTAACACTCTCCGGAATAACAGGCACAATTAACGGACGAATTGGATTCAGGTATTTTGTCACAAACGGTGGTCCAAGTGGTAACAATTCAAATTACATTGGAATAGATTCATTTACCTATAACGGAGGCACAACTCCATCAGGATGGCTGTCTGCCTCACCCCTATCCGGTACTGTTGCCGCAGGGCAATCGACCCAGATAACTGTTACATTCAATTCGGCAGGATTATCAAATGGAACATATCAGGGTAGCTTGGTTTTCAACTCAAATGATGCAACAAATCCGACGATCACAGTCCCTGTTACCTTATTTGTGGGAGGGTTTAATTTTCCGCCACCACGCAATCTTACTGGTGATGCAACTGGGTCAACTGTTAATCTTGCATGGGTAGCACCTGATCTAGGACGAGCGACAATCGAATTAATAAAAAATAATAAGGATTACACTTCAAACACCTCAGTTACTGCCATAAATCATGCAGAGAACGGATCTTCCTCTCATACCGAAAATGCTGAAATAAATGGCAGAACCATTATTGACCCTAAAGGCATTAAAGAACTTCAAAGTTACAACCCACAAACGCTGTTATTCAATAATGGCTCATTTATTAATAGTCCTGGAACCGGGCCTGGTGGATCAGATCAAAGCGTGCTTCAAACCAGTTCTCTTGGCATGAATACTTATGGCGCTGGCGTTCAATATCAGCTTGGAAATCGTCTTGCTGAAGATTTTACTGTTGATGTACCTTGGAATATTGAAAACTTCACTTTTTACACTTATCAAACCGGTTCAACAACTGTGAGTACTATCACCGGATGTTATATGCAAATCTGGAATGGAGACCCAACTACAGGAGGAACAGTTGTCTGGGGTGATTTAACTACTAACTTAATGGCTTCAACTGCATGGACAAACTGCTACCGTGTAAGTCAGACAGATTTAGGAACAACAAGGCCAATAATGAGTGTTATTTGCAATACAAACGGTCTTACGCTTAACCCCGGAACCTACTGGGTAGATTTTACAATAGATGGCTCGCTTGCAAGTGGTCCCTGGGGACCTCCAATTACCATTAATGGTCAGACAGTTACTGGTAACGGAAAACAATACACTAACTCAACTTCTTCCTGGCAAGATTTCCTAGACACTGGTACTTCAACCGGACAAGGTTTCCCATTTTTGATAAATGGCACAACAGGTGGAAGTACGAACTATAATTTAATTGGTTATAAAGTTTATAAAAATGGCACCCTAATTAATACTTTACCTCCAAATATTTTAACTTTTACTGAAAACAACGTTGTCCCCGGCACCTATTCCTACGGCGTTTCAGCAATCTATGATCAGCCTGCTCAAGGTGAATCTGATGTAGTTACTACAAGTGTAACTGTTATTCTTCCATCACTTGCAGTAACTCCATCGAATCAAAATGTATCGGCGACAGCAGGAAGTACCAGTTTTACAGTGACTTCAAATACTTCATGGACAGTAACAGAAAGTGTTTTATGGCTTACCGTAAGTCCAATGTCAGGAAGTAATAATGGCACACTTACTGTAAATTACGACGCCAATCCAACAACTTCGTCCCGTACTGGACAAATTACTGTTACAGCAAGTGGCGGAAGTCCAAGTGTTATAGTCACAGTTACTCAGGCTGGATTGAGCGCTGGTTTAACTATAACTCCATCGAATCAAAATGTATCGGCGACAGCAGGAAGTACCAGTTTTACAGTGACTTCAAATACTTCATGGACAGTAACAGAAAGTGTTTTATGGCTTACCGTAAGTCCAATGTCA
>JAUXMV010000013.1 GCA_030683155.1 Bacteroidales bacterium | reverse complement strand
TAGCGAAAGCACCTCAGCAAAGGTTGCCGGATTCTCAATAATACCAAGAATCTGGTTTTTATCAACTTCCTGATTGTTCTGAACAAAAATGGTATCAATCTTACCATTAACTTTTGCTTACACCAGTTTCAGTTGTAAAAGCAGTTTGCCGTGCGCTGAGATACGAAAATAAATACCGGAAGCTGTTTTTGAGGGCAAGCTCCTCCGGAGCAGCATAAAAGTCGGGTGTAGGTTCCAACAAGAGACACACACCCATGGGTTCGCCTTGTTCGGTGGTAACCCTTCGGCCATAGGCATCCAACAAAAATAATTCTCAGAGTTTTTCAGCAGACGGCAGCAGCTCATGAAGCCTGTTTGCGGGGTAATCCGGAAGCTTGGTGAGGGTATCTTTGAGCCAATCTTGAGGGTTTATGCCGTTGAGTTTACAGCTAGCCAGAAAAGAATAAATCATAGCAGCACGCTCAGCTCCATCATGCGAACCGGCGAAGAGGTAGTTCTTGCGACCCAGCGCAACAGGACGGATACTGTTTTCTATCAGATTGTTGTCTATGTTGAGACGACCATCTTGGGTGTACCTAACCAGACTCGACCACAACCTTAAGGCGTAGGCCATCGCCTTGCCAATAGCACTTGCAGGTAGCACCTCAATGATCTGGTCTTTGAGCCATTGTTCAAAGAGGTTCAAAACAGGAACAGCTCTTTGCTGGCGCAGTTCTCTCACCTGATCTGCATCCAGTTGTTTTTCCTTCGCCTCTCGCTCAATGGCATACAACTCCCTGATCAAGGCCAATGCATGCTCACTGCGGGTTTTGTCGTTGCTGAGCGCTTTTTCAAAATACCTTCGCGCATGCGCCATACATGCCAGATGTGTGATATCGGATTTATTTTTCAGTTCGTCGTAGCCTTTGTATCCATCAGTTTGAATGTATCCTTTAAAATCTTTGAGTACCTCATTGGGACCTTCGCGCCCGCGGCTCTTGCGGTAGTCGAACAAGACCATTTTTGCCAGCGGATTATAATAAACCCAGTGATAGCCTTTGTGGGTTGCCCCGGGTTTGTCTTTTGTCTGAACCGCAATGGGTGTTTCATCAGCCATCAGATAGTCTGTCTTAAGTACCTGGATTTTGAGCACTTCATAAAGTGGTTCGATCAATGCCATACTGTCACTGAACCAGCCATTGACAGTTGATTCAGCCATTTCAATACCTTGACGTTTGAACATCTGTACCTGACGGTAGAATGGCAGATGATCGACAAACTTGCTGATGATGATATATGCCAACAGACTTTCTCCTGCATTGCTTTTGGGAAGTGCACGTGAAGGCAGTGGAGCGATGATAAACTCGGTTTGTTCATCGTTTTGACTGCCAATATAATAGGGTCGTACGATCTGTCTGACAAAGAGTTTACCGGGTTCATATTCAAGTATTTCTGTAATCTTGACATTCACTTTACGGGCACCTTCAGGGAGATTCTCAGGCTCAATCACTTCTATCACACGTTCCAGATGTGCAGGTAATTCCTGACGTACAGGTTTATTCTTTGTCTGTGCTTTATCACGGGTATAAGTGATTTGCTCTTTCACCGGCGCTGGTGTCTCAACAGCGGGTAGTTCAAACAGGGTGGGTTGATTGGGATCAACCGGAATATGGCGTTCGCTTTTGCTGCCAAAGATCATCCGTTTAAGCTGGGCAAGTTCGTGTTGCAATGCTGCAACAAGGTTTTTTTGCTGAAGAAAATCTTCGTATTCTGCTTTGGTAATAGTTATCTTTTCCGTACTTGCCATGAGGCAAATTTAGCAAATCAATGCTTTGATAATGTTGAATTTAGCTACAATTTATCAACATTATTTTGTTGGTAAAAACGCTTGTTTTTTCTTGCTTTTTCCAACCAAATACCATTGATTATCATAACCAGTTCGCTGTAGTCGATTATGAGTTTTCCTGCCGTTGTGGTCGATGCTTTGGGCAGGTGAAAAGTGCCTTGTTCGAGCCTTTTATAGAACAAAACAAAGCCTCCTGTTTCCCAACGCAGCATTTTGATGCGATTGCGCGGCTTGTTGACAAAGATGAACAGGTCACCACTCATGGGGTTTTGGCCCAGCTTGTTGGATACAAGTCCGCAAAGTCCATCGAAACTTTTGCGCATATCGGTTGGCTCCTGATACAAAAAGTACCGGGCCGATATTACCGATAACATGACCTCAGAGGTTGATCAACTGTGCTACAAAACCAAGTGGGGTATTGGTAGGCAGCTCAACTGATGTACCATTGGCATACCGGATTATCATTCCCGCATTTGCAACCGGACTAAGCTGCAAAAACGAATGTCTGGATTGTTTTTGTGCCTGCTGATGTTTTTCAATCCAATAGCGAAAGGTAAAGAATTTGATGTTGTTAGCCTCAGCAAAAGCTTTCTGTGTCTGCCCACTCTTTTGCCATTCTTCAACCAGACCCATCATCTTCTGGCGACGTTCTTCAACTTTGTTCATATTCTGAATTTTTTCTGCAAAGTTGAGGGCTTTCAGAATTGCTTACAAGATGCCTTTGGGGGAAGGGTTACGTTCGGTGGTGTTTGCCCAACCTTTTTCGAACTCGGCGCGGCTGTATGTAAGCAGGCCGTGAGCAGGGTCGGCCACCTTTACCTTGTCTTTTTTCTTTCCGCTTATCCCATACACCACCACAAAGTGCCGCTGATTCCAGTGGGCGATGCATGGCAGCGGCACTTCGTTGGCCAGCTTCTCAAACGAAATCTTTACGCCCATAGTACGGAAGCCAATTTTCTCGGCTGCATCGCTGATGCCAAGCAGCGAAACGCCCTCGCGGGTGATGTGGCAGTATTCCCTCAGCAGTGCCAGATTGTACTGCCTGCCATGGTGCTTACTAACCATATGCAGGCAGGCAGGGTCGCAGTCCCGGGCATCGAGTTGTTTTGTGACAATAAACATCTAGTTATTGTAAAATATAGCTAATAACATTCGCAGGATAACCGCCATACAACTATGTATCTTTTGCTATTTTCTTCTCCTTTTTGTAAACATAGATCTTAGCTAAGACATATAAATTTGAATCATTTATTAATTTCTTTTTCATATAATAGTTTTGCAATATAATCATTAACATCAGGATAACAATACTCAAATATCTCGTCATATTGTCCACATGGATTAAAGTCAGTGAACCAAAGTGCTCCTTCTTTGCTAACAAGAAAATCAATTACAGCAAAATTTGTCTGTAATGATTCGCAAAGTCGAAATATGGCTTGTTGTATTAATTCATTCAAAACGAATTTATTGTAATGAACTTCAGCATTTGACAGATGTCTTGTGTCAATGTGACCTCTTTTTTCATGTACGCTTTTTACTGCATAAATTTTACGCTCCACACACAATAATCGTATTTCATACTCAAAATCAATTGACTCTTGAAAAAATGAATTGCCAAAATATTCTTGTAAATCAGCGACGTTGTATTCTTCAACGAATGAATGGTAAATGCAATTTTCTGAATCCATAATAAGTACATCACTAAATGGTTTGCATACAAACTTACTTATTCCTGTTTCAGCCAATACTGCCCTATCATAAGAAACTATTGATTTCGGAATTGGCAAACCAACAGATTTTGCAGCTAACAATACCTCTAATTTGCCTATATTATGAAGATTAGCATTGCCTAAGCAATAATGTTTTTTCAAGAAAACCTTAGTGAGAAAAACCTCTAAAGCCCTCTTTTCATCTGCAATGAAATCAACAAATTTCAGTTTTTCTTCATTCCTAAAAAAAAGGTACGATCCAAGATTGCCACGTCGAAACCAGAACACATCATTAGGCTTAATAATTCGTTCAATACCCTCGTATAATATCTTCATTCCCGGTTCATGCAACCCATCAATGCTAAAACTAAAACCTACATAGTTCTTATCAAGGTTCACTCTTAGAACTTCAGTCTCGTATTTGTTTATTGCATTAATTACTCTTGTACTAGGGTCGTCATTAGCTTCAGTAAAAATATAGATCATCTTACCTCAATAAGCTTTAGTCGAGTAGTAATACCATTAATCTCATTTTCAATAAGCACAAAACCAAAATCTTTATTAAACAAAAAAACTGAGTGCCCATTACCTAATTTTGATTCAGAAAAGGCCATGATTTTACGACATTCTATGTTATTCCCTTGAAACATTATCGTGGTATCACCTACAATTTGATACAAAGAAACAATGCGGGTTCTCTTTGGTATGTTCCATCCTTCAAAAGCAGTTAATATTTGTTTCCACCTATAATTTATCTTTTTTTCTCTCCGAATCTCAGGAAATGGCAAAAGTTGATGAATTTCATTTTCATTGGCTCTTGGAGGGTGAATTTCATAGGATTTCTTGCTTTCTGTAGCAAGAGTTTCCTCCCAGGTGTACTCAATGTTCTGATTAAGTGAATCAAGACTAAAGAAATAGGTGTACCTGATAAGTGTTTGTCTAAACTTTGGTTCAGGTTGTGTAGTCAGTAAAACATAAAACTTACGTGTAATACCTGTAGAATCCGTAAACAATTCTTCAAACAAGTATTGTCTTTCTGGTTTCAGTATGGTATTATCACTATTAGGATTATTCTTTGCTGCGAGGCAAGTCGAATTAATAGCTAATACAACTATTAAACAAATAAGCAAGCGGTAAAATAAACCGCTTGCTTTTGAAATGTTACAGATAGGCATCACTAATTAATAAAAATAACTACACCTAACATCTTACGATCAGTGCGTTGTATGCCATCTTTCATGTAATATGTTTTCTTGCCAAAAACACCATCGACTTGGATATCCTCGTCTGTCTCGATGTAATCAGTAATAATCTCATTTTCGGAGGAACCACCAGTCAATTTGGCCATATTTGATTCGTCAACTAAAATTACTTTTTTCATAGTGAAATAAAATTACGTTAATAAAAGATTAATAATTAAAAAGATACATTGTAAAATATCTTCATTTTCAAAGCCAACTGTCCTTTTGAAAAGTCAGTTGGCCCACCTCAATCGAACTTATTCTTCCCCAACCAAAAAATATACTTGGTTGTGCAACAAGGCACAAACTGTTTGCGAAATAAGAGTGTGTGGATGAGTTCAAGGCAGCAACAAACAAACCAGGCCTTTAGCCCTGCTAAACCACCAAAGCCCTTGCTTTTGCGGGGGAGAGGGGACGGATGGTTGTTTATTGTTGTCATTGTCCTAATTATGGCTGCAAGTATAATAATTGTTTTAAATAAAAGCAAGTTATTTTTTCCTTAAGGCGATTATGATTATCACTACAAAACAAGTGTATGAGCTGAATGACAGATTGATAGAATTTTATTTAGAATAGTTCTATATTGCAATTGATAGAATTCAGTTATCAATACAAAAAAAAGGCCTTGAAAACCAAGACCTTTTTGATGAATAGTATTTTTTAATTTTTCAACTTTTCCAGTGCTTGTTCAACGGCATCAAAAACCGGCTTATTGGTGATTTGACTTCCAACAGCTTTCTGCATCCAATGCTGTGGGGTGATACGACCTATAGAATAAATACGTAAAACTTCAGCTGCAAAATCTTTGTCCTTTATATAGTCCTCCATCTGAAACATGATCAAACGGCCATAAGGATAATTAGACAGGTACAAGGGAGATTGAATCATGTGGGAGTATATTGCCAGAAGCGGCACATCCTTTTCACCAAAAATATCAGCAAAATATTCATTCCAAACCTCAACCGAGATTTTCAAAACGGCCTGCTTCAATTGGTCAGCCGTTGCGTCCGGATTGGCATAAAGCCATTTCCAAACCATCATATCAACCAATGAAACACCCATCATTTCATAATTATCCCAAAAGATATCCAACACCTCCATCAGTTCTTTTTGTGGGTCAGTCTGGGAAATGCCCAATAATTCAAGATCGCGTTTTTGATACATAAACGCCAAAGCTTCGGTGAATGCTGTATTAGGAACGCCGTTTACAAAATAATTATCAACATAATGAACACTTATTGTTTGCTCTACGTTATGCCCCAATTCGTGAACCGCGATGTTATAGCCTTTGTAATCCATGCCATCTGCAGCAACGCGGGTGCGCAAATGCGAAGGCATACTTTTCATGGATGCACGCCAGGCATGACCTGAGCCACGGGCAGCATCAACTTCAATCTTTGAGGCCAGAAAATCAGCCATTTGATCATCAAAACCCAGACTTTTTTGAATTCTTGAAAGGTCATTTTGCATTGCCATCGCATTGGGATAACGCTTCTTTGTAATTTTATCAAGCGCATCCTCTGACACACCTCCCCTGCCAACAAATCCGTTGTACCACAAATCGAAAGGACGCAAATCACGGCCAAGTCTTTCACTGATAAATTTACCAACTTCACGCAGCAAAGGCGAAGAAGCATACTCCCTGAAAAGCGCTTCTACCTCAGGCTGTGGTATTTCCATGCTATTGTTGAAGTGGCGGCTGATATAATTTTCATTGTCGGGATAATAAGCGTCAATCTGCTTAATTGCATTGAAAAGATTCAGCAAGTGCTTATAACGTTCAGTTGACTCCATCAGAAAATCAACATTTTTACCATTCCTCGTTACGGTATTTGCATATGGATTCCATTGCAAATCAGGATTGTTGATGACCTCTTTTGGAATATCCTGATTAATAATCCGAAGCATAACCTTGTAAAGCATTTCTTGCTTCTCAATTCCGTCTGTTCTGTCGTAGTTTGACTTAATTTCATCACGGATATTCCAGTGTGAAAGCAGTTTCATGCTTTCAGGAAACATTGTATTTCCCTCATTATTAAGTAGTTTACCTGCAAATATATTGTACTCGGAAATATAAAGTCTTGCATTGCTATAGACTTTATTGTATTCCTGAAGAACATCTGCAGGCACGCGTGCTGTGTATAAATCACCCAGACGCGCATAGCCCCATTCAAGATTTGACCATTCTGCACCCAAAGCATTCTTTTCATCAAGTGTGTATTTGGGGAAATTCAATGCAACTACAAAGGCAATTTTATTGTTAAAAAAATCGTCCTGTAAATGTGATGAAGGGCTGTAAGCACCAAACATCTGATCTATTGGAAGCAAAGGCCCGCGGTCTTCATGCACCGGACGGTTTAACTCAAGCGTTATCCGGTTCATGTAGCCGAACAAATTTTCATAATTGTTTGCCAGACGACGGAAAACCTGTTCCAGCTCAGCTGCATCTGCAATGAAATTCTTTTGGCAGAAAGCTTCAAAATCTGCTTGGCTGCCATCGGAAGAACGCCATAGATTTGCTGCAGCTTTAACACCTCGCTCAATGCGAAATGACTGACCTTCACCCTTTTCTTGTTTAAGTTTTGATATTACATCCTGGATGCCGGTTTCCTGAAGTGGAAGCGTAGATGCTGGTTGCTTCTGAACCTGATTGCATGCGCTTATCATTGCAATCATCAGTCCGATTATGAGTAATTTTTTCATAAAATAAATTTGTTATATTTTTAACAGCAAAATTAAGAAAAACACTTATAGGAAGCAAATAGTTGAGAATTAACATGTTGATCAAAAACAGATCATCCAATAGAGTTGATGCATACTGTTTTAGAAACAAAATGGAAATTGACTTTGGAAGGAATTCACATAAAAATCGGATATTTGTTCCCAAAGTCACTATGTATGATCCCAAATCGATTTAATTTATTGATCTTATTGTTGTTTTTGCCGCTGACTATTTTTCCTCAGCACAAAGACATTGACATTTTAAAAGAAATAAATCTAAACCGAAACAGACAACTTGATCCGGTATTTATTGGTCTTACACATTCAGCCGGACCGCTTACTTTTGGATTGCCATTGATTTTGCTGGGTGTAGCACTGTATCGTAAAGACAGGAAATTGCGTTTGCAGTCAAACTATTTAATAAGTTCTGTTCTAACAGCTGTGGTTATTACCAATATTTTGAAATACACGATCAATCGTCCGCGTCCGTTTGTGACATATTCATTTATCGAAAAAGTCACTTCCGGTGGCAGCCCCTCATTTCCATCAGGTCACACTTCAGACGCTTTTGTTTTGGCAACGGCGTTAAGTCTTGCATTTCCAAGGTGGTGGGTAATTCTACCAGCCTATATCTGGGCATTTCTAATGGGTTACACGCGGATGGGTCTCGGCGTTCATTACCCTGCTGATGTATTGGTTGGAGCACTGATTGGAATCGCTTCAGCTTTATTGATGTACTTTTTCTTCAGAAAAAGACTCATTTAATTATTTTAAAGAAAATCAATATGCTGCCAGATCCACAAATCCTTATTAAAATTGTCGAAACGGAAATGCCTTTTGGCAAATACAAAGGATCAAGGCTCTGCAACCTACCTGTTTCCTATCTTGAATGGTTTCAGCGCAAAGGGTTTCCACAAGGAAAGCTGGGAGTGCTTTTAGAAACCATTTATGAAATCAAACTGAACGGTCTTGAATACTTGCTCGATCCTTTGAAAAAAAACAGTTTTTGATGAAAACACCCTCTCTTAATCTCATCCGGCAGGAATTAGGCAACCTTTCTCAAAAACAGCTGCTTGATACATGTCTCAGACTGGCTAAATACAAGAAGGAGAACAAGGAATTGCTTGGTTATCTGCTCTTTGATGCAATTGATGAGGCTGCCTATATCAAAGCAGTAAAGGCAGAAATTGAAATGCATTTTGATGATATCAACAGAAGTAATATGTTTTTCGTTCGAAAAAGCCTTCGGAAAATAGTAAGAACAACAAATAAATACATCAAATATTCAGGTCAAAAAACCACTGAAGTTGAATTATTGATTTTCTTTTGTGCAAAACTGAAGGATTCAAAAATAGATTTTCGTTCTGTAAATTCACTTAACAACCTATATTTTAATCAATTGAAAAAAATAAGGAAGACTGTTTCAACGCTCCATGAAGATTTACAGTTTGATTATCAACAGGATGTTGAAAAACTATTGGATTAGTGCTTTTCAACCATTGATTTCAATTATGTCAGACTTATCAATTCTTTGCTTTTAAAATGTTACTGGCCATTCCGTCAAAAACGAAGAAATGAAATGGAAGTACGCTGTACCAATAAAGTCTGCCAGCCAATCCCTTAGGCCTGAAAGTTGCGATTTGCTGCAGAAAATTATTTCCGTTTTTTTCTACGATGCTAAACTCGAGCCATGCTTCACCCGGTAATTTCATTTCAGCATAAAGAAGCAGGCGCTTATTGTCTCTGTCAGCAGCAAGCACACGCCAAAAATCCAAAGTATCTCCTGTATTAATTGCATGAGCATTTGTTCTGCCGCGGCGTAAACCTACTCCACCCAAGAGTCTATCCAGAAAACCACGTAGCTTCCAGAGCCAGTTTCCGTAATACCAACCGCGGTCGCCTCCAATAGACCAGATATTTTCTATCACCTGCTCAACATCACCTTCAATTCGTTTCAATCGCTTATCTGTAAAACAGCCATGCAACGGAACTTTTATATGTTCAAGCAATGAGTTGTCGGCATAACTTGAGACGAGTGCATCTTTCCAACTTGATACTACATTACTCTGCTCAATTTTTTGAAAAGCAAGCTTGACGGCATCTTTATAGGAGATGGGTGTGATTCCCAGAAGTTGTTCAAGCTCATTATTTTTTGCAACAACTTCAATTTTCATACTGTTAACGAGGTTTGTTGCCAGACTGTAGGAGGTAGAGGTTACAAAATACAGCCAATACGAAGATAGTTTTGGCGTCATTACCGGAACAGTAAAAATGTGTCTTTTCAATCCGCGGATTTCTGCAAACTGAAGCAGCATTTCTTTGTAGGATAAAATATCAGGACCTCCGATATCAAAGGCTTTCCCAAAAGTTTCTTTTTTATCGAGAACAGCTGTTAAATATTGAAGCACATTTCTTATTGCAACAGGCTGATGCCGTGTATTAAGCCATTTTGGTGTAACCATCAATGGCAACTTTTCAACCAGATCGCGAATAATTTCAAATGATGCACTTCCTGAGCCAACGATTATTCCGGCACGAATTGCAGTAAGAGGGACACTGCATTGATTTAGAATATCTTCAACATTTTTTCGCGATGCCAAATGCTTTGAAAGCATTTCTTCATTCGCCATTCCAGTTAAATAGATAACTTGTCTGGCATTGGTTTTTTTGATAAGTTCTACAAAATTATGCGCAGAAACGTCTTCCATTGTTTGAAAATCGTGCGACTTGTCACTCATGGAATGAATAAGGTAATAAGATGCTTCAATATCCTCTAAATCAGAATTTTGAGGAATTCTATTGAGAAAATCAATTTCAATAAGTGATACATCTGGATTTTGCCAGATTCCTTCGCGCGGAACACGTTGCTTATCCCGAACACAGCAAACCACTTGATGTCCCTGCTCAATTAGTTCCGGTAACAGTCGTTTTCCGATATAGCCTGTAGCACCAGTCAGCAAAATTTTCATAATTGTCTCAAATTAATTTAGATTTTTGGACCAACTAATTTTGATCTAATATCTTTTGATAAATAACGATTAGAATGTCCGCATGTTCACTCAGCGCTCAATAAACAGAAAACAGTTTCAGCTGAATGAGAAACGGTAAACTTTTAAATCGTTTTGAGCAAAAAGAATAATTTTCTTAGATGCCTTCTGCTTTTTTCTCTGCTTCCAAAATTAGTTGTGCTGCTCTGCTTCTGGCCTCATCAACAAGGGAATTGGCTTTTTTATCGGCTTCATTTTCAAGGTCCGAGGCACTTTTATCGGCTTGCTGATTCAATTTTTTAACTGATTCTATTGCAAGTCGTTCAGCAATAAGCCCATTGGCTTTGCCTTCGGCTACTATTTTTTCTCCTTGAGCCTTTGTTTCAGCACGAATATTAGCGGCAGTCTTTGCCGCTTCAGCACGAATATTCGCAGCTGCTGATTCGGCTTGTTGAATCAGCTTGTCACCTTGTTCACGGGCTTGTTGAATTAATTTATCTGCTTCGTCTCTGGCTTTCTCTTTGAGTTGCTCTTTTTGTTTATCCAACTCTTGCAATGCTGTGTTCATTAAATCTGCTTTAAGATTGCCCGCAAAATCCTTGTAATCCAGAGATACTTTTGGATCACTTGCCAAACCAGTAATTTTGGCTTTTACCTGCACCGAAGTACCCGGACTAAGATTGATTCCTTTATCGCCGGCGAGCCTGGCAAGACTCGCAATGCCATCAGCCACTGAAGAGCCAAGCTGTGAAAACGGAACCTGAAAAACCATATCATAATCCAGTTGCTGATCAAAGCCAATGCTTCCACCCAGCGTAACATCAGAGCCTGCATAATTTATGGTAAATGGTTTTTGAAAAACTCTTCCATTCACAAACTCAAATGAAAAGTTGATGCCATCTGTTATCATTCGCCGGTAACTTTCGTTGCCAAGAAGATCGGCTAACTTATTCATCACGTTCACTGACTCAATTTTTATCTGTGTCGATTTCAAATCTCCTCCACCCTGAAGTGACTCAAAGATTGGATTCAACTGACCGTCAAGCCTACCTTTCAGATTGAATGAAGATGAAAAACTACCTTTTGTTTTTTCTGCAATGGGCGCTGCTGCCTGAAATAAAGCAATGCTTTGATATGCCAACGGGATATCAAAACTTGTTATTGTGAAATCCATATTGACCTTTGGTGTATTTTTATCATTGCCATCAAAAAGTCCTTTGACACTCATGCTGCCACCAAGCAAGTCGGCTTTCAAGGGGTCGAAGCGAATCTGTTTATTTGAATAATGTATTCCTGCATCCATTCTTTCAAGTTCATAATTTTCGTAGAAAACCTGATCTGCTTTAGCTGCCAAATAAAACTCGATCCTCTCAGGAAGGTCGAGCGAGATTGCAGTTGTATCTTGCGCAATGACTTCGGTTTCCGGTGACGCAAAATGTTTCATCAGTTCATTGACGTCAATCAATTCAGAAACAAGGTTCAACTTTCCTTTTAGTGTTCCTTCGCTGAGAAAATAACCCAAATAATTTTCAAGGTTTCCGTTAGCTGAAAAATCACTTTTTCCAAATTGAAGCCTGTCAAGATTCATTGTTGCGTATTCAGGGCTAAACTTCAGGAACAATCCTTTTATTGAAACAGGTTTTTCTAAACCGTCGAAAGGAACTTCAACACCCTTAACATCCATATTTCCATTGGCTTCGATATTCTGGTAGCGTTGATTTTCGATGTCAGAAAGAAGAGTTTTCAAAAGAAAATTAAAAGTCAGCATCCCTTTCATTGATTGAAAGTCTTCGGCTGGAATCAAGGAAGAAACATCTGCAAGGTTCAATATGCCTTTGAAACTCGATTCAATATCGGGGTCACTAATGGGTGTTTTTAATTTTAATTTTGCTTCAAAAGGGTTTTCTCCAATCCTGAAATCAAAATTTTCAACCAGCAAAAATGTATCATCAAAATCACCACTTGAGTTTTTTACAGAGGCTTTTACGTTGATGTTTTCAAGTTTTTGAGGCATGTCAGGATAAAAAAACATTGCCTTGTCAACATTCAGATTCATTCCAAAACCTGGAAAGCTTTTCTCGCTGTAGCTGCCTTTCATGAAACCATCTAATGAAAAATGTCCTTCAGTTTGAACTTTCGCAAAATCAGTCATGTATATTGCAGGTACAAGCGACAAAATCTGCTTGAAGTTCCCATCTGACGCCTTGAAAGCAAAATCCATTGCAATATCTTCTTCATTAAGTTCAAAACTGCCATCAAAGTCAAGGTTTAAATCATTGAGCATTAACTTATCAGATTTAATCGCATAAATACTTTCAGCAAGATTGGCCTCTACAACGGCATTGAAAACGCCAGAAACCTCATTAAGCAAGGTCATGTCTTCATAAACCATTGAAAGAGAACCAATTTCAAGTTTGGTCATGATATCTGTTTGATCCATCGAAAGGTCACCCTTCATGCTTCCGCTCAAATCTTTCATTAAAAGTTTGAAATCAAGTTCTCTGTCTTCATAAACAAAATCGCCTCCAATGATATCCATCGCTCGAAGAGAAAGCTTAAAAGAAGCTTCATCAGTTTCAGACAAATCATTGGTCTCAGGCTCGTCACTTTCCTTAACAATATCCCAGTTCACTGTCCCATCTTCGAGAACCAAGAGGTTTAAAAATGGTTTTCTCAGGACTATCTTCTTAATTTCAAAAGGCTTCTCTTTAAACAGACTCTTCAAATCGATGGTGACCTGAAAACGTTCCATTGTTACAAGACTGACATTCTCGAATGGTTCGTTGCCTATAATTTCAAGTCTGTTCAGCGAAAGGGTCAGATCAGGAAAACTTCTGAAAAAACTTAAACTGGCCTTTTGAAACCTGACCTGAGCATTTACACTCTTGTTGATTTCTTCCTTTACAATTTTTACTATTTTCCCCTTAAAAACAAAGGGAAGCGTAAGCATAACTGTGATTAAAATCAGAAGTATTATGCCTGATATTTTGATAAATTTTTTCATTGTTATTGATTTTTTTTTGAACACTCTTAAAGTTGATACATCTTATGTCGTAAAAAATGATCCATTGCAACCATCGCTGCCATTGCTTCGACGATGACAACAGCACGTGGCAAAACACAAACATCATGTCGGCCTTTACCCTTCATAACCATTGCGTTACCACTTTTGTCGATGGTTTCCTGATCTTTCATCACTGTTGCAACCGGTTTGAATGCAACTCTTAAAAAGACTTCTTCGCCATTTGTTATGCCACCCTGAATACCTCCTGAATGGTTCGTCAAAGTCCTTATTTTGCCATCTTCCATCACAAATTTATCATTTTGCTCAGAACCTTTAAGTTTAACACCTTCAAAACCACTTCCGTAATCAAAACCTTTTACGGCATTGATGCTCAGCATCGCTTTGGCAAGATCTGCATGAAATTTATCGAATACCGGTGCTCCCAATCCAACCGGAAGTCCATTAATATGGCAGCTAATAACCCCGCCCAATGTATCACCTTCCAGTTTAACTGCTTCGATAAGTGACTGCATTTTTTCTGAAACAGCATTGTCTGGACATCTGACAAGCGATTGTTCAACTTCTTCATATGATGGCACTTGCTTTAGTGGAACCATAGAAATGCCACCAATTTCGCTCACGTATCCAATGATTTCAATGGCATGTTTTGTTAAAAAAAGTTTTGCAATAGCACCAGCCACCACTCTGGCAATGGTTTCGCGGGCAGAAGAGCGACCTCCACCTTTATGATCACGCACGCCATATTTTGTTTCATAGGTGTAATCTGCATGAGAAGGCCGGTATGCCGCTTGAATATGATTATAATCGTCCGAGCGCTGATCGCTGTTCCATATGATAAATGCAATGGGTGTTCCCGTGGATTTTCCGTCGAGGATACCTGAAAGAAACTCTATCTGATCAGATTCTTGTCGTGGCGAAGCCAAATGCGATTGTCCGGGACGCCGGCGGTTCAGTTCTGCCTGAATGAAATTCAAATCAATAAAAAGGCCGGGCGGACAGCCATCAATAATTCCTCCTATGCCCTTACCATGTGATTCGCCAAAAGAAGTGAGTCTGAAAATTTCACCAAAAGTATTTGCTGCCATATCGAAAAAAAATATTGTTATGCTTCAAAAAAATCATTTACTGATATTACTTAAAAGTTCGGACTGTCAAAATAGAATGCATCTGGAAAACTTAAAAGTAATCCTCTTAATTAACGACTGATTCTATTTAATTAGCGTTCCCTTTTTAATTATCAAAGATTTTTAAAAATGAAATCATCCATTCATTTTGTGATCATGAAATATTTTTGATGAAATGTCATTTTTTTTAATCTTGTATGTAATTAAGCGTAAAGATAACTGTAATTTTGCTGGTCAGCAACCGCAAGTCATAAAATGAAAATTATTATTTCCCTTTTTGCCTTATATATTCTTAGCTTACCAACTCATGCACAGCGTATTACAAAATATGAAAGGCAATTAATCAAATCAGGTAAGACCACAGACAAAATGCATGTCACACTTACAACCAACAATGATGACTATGAAATTCTGCGCCGTCAATCTTTGGAGATTCCAAAAACTCAAAAGAAAATCTGGACAACACTTTCGAAAAGGATGCTTGTTACAGTTCAACATCCCGACCATAAAGGCGTAGGAATTGCAGCTCCACAAGTTGGTATCAACCGCAGATTGTTTTTGATTCAGCGTTTTGATAAGGAAGGTAAGCCATTTGAAATCATAGTCAATCCTGAGATAATTGCTTTTTCCGACTCCTTACATGCTAGAATCGAAGGTTGTCTTTCTATCCCTATCCTCAGGGACACGGTTACACGACCATGGATGATTGAGGTTAAATATCAGAATATACAGGGAAAAGTTATACGGGAAAAATTGGAAGGTTTTACTGCCAGAATTTTTCAGCACGAAATTGATCATCTTGATGGAGTGCTTTTTACAGACAGGTTATAACAAAAGTGGTTTGAAACTGTTATTTAATCAACTAAAAAGAAAATACATGTACAAGAAAGCAAAACGTTCAAATATTATAGTGTTAATGCTATTAATCCTGATTGGCAGTTTTACAGTGCAATGCACAAAAGAGAAAGCAGACCCCTATTCAGTTCGGGAAATTTCTCCTGAGTTCAAAGAATATATTGCCTTTGATTCAAGCAGTTACTGGATTTATAAAAAGGAAAATGTTACTTCTGAAATTCTGGATACAGTGAAAATTCATCAAGTCTTCAGAGATCGCCGTTTTCACATTGATGCCACTACGAATGGGTACTATTATCACGCTCTTGAAATGTTTTATCAAAGTTCTTTGACCGGCATATCCAAGGGCGAAATTGCTGTGGGCACACCCTATGGTAACTCTACGTTGAACGATCTCTACAGATTGTACTTTAATAATGGAAGATATTTCAGCATCTTGATACCAAAGTATCCATTTGGAGAAACTCAGTTGTTGGGTGTAAATGAAGGAAATTACACCAATGTTGCACTGTTAAATAATTTTTTGATTAATGGCAAAGTGTATTCAGAGGTTTACCATACCAATGTTGTTGACTATAAAAATGCCCCTGATACTGCATTCATGGATTTTTATATAGCAAAGAATCATGGTTTGGTAAAATACACGATTCTGCAACCTGGCCAAAATATCAACGATTCATGGGTTCTTAAAGATTTCAGGCTAATACCGATCGAATAAAATTTTTATCTTCTGCGATCCAATCTGTTTAATCCTTCAATGGCAAGTTGATAGTTGGTAGAACGTTGCAGAACCTGTTGATAAAGATCTCTGGCTGTAACGTATTTTCCAAGTTCTTCCAAAGCACGCCCCTTGTTATACAAAGCGTCTATATAATCAGGGTCAGTAACCAACGCCTCATCAAAATATTCGATTGATTTTGCGTAATTTTCAAGATAAACAAGGTGTACGTAGCCAATATTGAATAATACAAATTTATTCGATGGTGTGCTTTTCAAAAGTGTATCGTAATGTAAAAGTGCATCTTCTACACGATTGTTATCCTGAAGATAAAGCGCAAGCTGGTAACGGGCCTGCATGGTTTCAGGAAATGTGACAATCAATTTTTGCAAATACTGCTCAGCAAGTTCATTGCGCTGATTGGAAAAAATAATTCCGATTTGCATCATTGGTTCATAGAAATTTTCTTTTTGATCAAGAGCAAGCATCAGGTTTTTCATTGCAGAAGCTGTATCATTTCGGGTGAGGAAAATCATGCCTCTTACATAAAAAGCTTCCGGATTATAATTACTCACTGCAAGCGACTTATCAGTGTATGCCAAAGCCACATTAAGGTTGTCCATCATAAGATTCAACTCCGCCAGCTTCACAAAAGGTTTGGGATTTTTTGGGTCAATCTCAGAAGCTTTCAGGAGGGCTGCATTGCAATTATCCAATCTGCCCATTGCAAAATAAACCTCTGCAAGTGTTAGAAAAATTTCTGCATTACGACTGTCAATATCAAGGGCTTTATTTAAATCGAACAAAGCTTTGTCAATCTGTTGTTTCTCCAGATAGTACTGCGCCCTCTCATTAAGTAGCAAAACATTATTGCTATCAGCCTTAATTCGTTGATTCAACTGGGTTAAAACATCTGCCCGATCATCCTCTGAAACTTCAGGTTTTTGGCTACCCGAGCAGGCCGCAAAAAACAATAAGATCGTCAATACCAGATAAAATGAAATTCTTCTCATACTTCCTAAATCAATTAAAAGATAAAACCGCTAAATCTTTATGATTCAGCGGTTCAATCCATAAACATCTATTTATTAGGCCTTTGCAAGCGCCTCTCTAACTTTTGCTTCCAATTCATCCGAAAGTTCAGGATTCTCCATGATCAGATTTTTAACTGCATCTCTTCCTTGCCCAAGTCTGGTTTCGCCATAACTGAACCATGAGCCGCTTTTTTTGATGATGTTGTATTCCACGCCAAGGTCAATTATTTCACCTACCTTCGAAATGCCTTCGCCATAAACGATATCAAATTCCGCTTTTTTAAATGGTGGTGCTACTTTATTCTTTACAACCTTAACTTTGGCACGATTGCCAGTTATGTTGTCACCATCTTTCAACTGGCTCACTTTACGGATATCCAACCGAACAGAACTGTAAAACTTAAGCGCGTTTCCTCCGGTGGTTGTTTCAGGGTTTCCAAACATAACTCCGATTTTATCACGAAGCTGGTTTATAAAGATACAAACGGCGCCTGTTTTACTAATGGTAGCTGTAAGTTTTCTCAAAGCCTGCGACATCAATCTTGCCTGAAGCCCCATCTTGGAATCGCCCATCTCACCTTCAATTTCACTTTTAGGCGTAAGTGCTGCTACAGAGTCAATTACGATGACATCAATTGCGCCCGAACGGATGAGATTCTCAGTAATTTCCAATGCTTGCTCACCATAATCAGGCTGCGAAATCAGTAGGTTTTGGATGTCGACACCAAGTTTGGCAGCGTAAAACCTGTCGAAAGCATGCTCTGCATCAATGAAGGCTGCAATACCTCCTCGCTTCTGAGCTTCAGCAATTACATGCAAGGCCAGTGTGGTTTTTCCAGAACTTTCAGGGCCATAAATTTCAGTTACGCGGCCTTTTGGCAGTCCTCCTACCCCAAGTGCATAATCCAACCCTATAGAGCCGGTTGGAATGGATTCAATTTTGTCTACTGCGTCATCTCCAAGTTTCATGACGCTGCCCTTTCCGTAAGCTTTTTCAATGCTTCCCAGAGTTGATTCGAGTGCCTTAAGCTTTTCGAGGCGCAGCTTATCCAGGTTTTCTTTTGCTTTTTCTGATGTCATACAATTTTAGGTATAAATTTTAAATATTTGGTTGGCGTGATCGTCCGTTTTTACTTTTTGAATCACCTCATCAACAACACCCTCTTCATTGATAATGAATGTTGTGCGAAGCAGACCTTCATATTCTTTGCCATACATCGACTTTTTACCCCATGCACCATATGCCTTGATGATGGCGAGTTCAGTGTCGGCAAGCAATGAAAATGGAAGATTGTATTTTTCTGCAAATTTAACATGAGACTTATCGTTATCGGGACTGACCCCAATAACAACAAAACCTTCCTCTAAAAGCATGCTATGATTGTCACGCAGATTGCAAGCTTCTTTGGTACATCCAGGTGTATCGTCTTTCGGATAAAAGTAGATTGCTACTTTTTTGCCCTTTAATGCACTGAGACTTACTTGATTTCCATTTTGATCCTGTGATGAAAAATCAGGAGCTTTATCGCCTTTTTTTAACATATTATCAATGTTTGAGGTAAAACAAAAATAGAAC
The DNA here is from genome assembly GCA_030683155.1 of Bacteroidales bacterium. Taxonomy (GTDB): domain Bacteria; phylum Bacteroidota; class Bacteroidia; order Bacteroidales; family F082; genus JALNZU01. The sequence continues at coordinate 31,840 of JAUXMV010000013.1, read as the reverse complement.
TAATTACGGCAGGTTCAACAAACGAAAACATTATTTTGTTTTCACCGAATCTGATTTATGTTGCTGAGCAACTTCTATTGAGGTTTGTTTTAAATACCATCGGCAAAAGTCATTGATTCCGCATTCGTTGCACAACGGTTTACGTGCTTTGCAAACATAGCGCCCATGCAGGATCAGCCAGTGATGCGCTTTTGGAATTATGACCTCCGGAAGATATTTAACCAATTGTTGCTCCGAATCCAATGGATTCCTTGCTTTAGTTGTTAGTCCAATTCGCTCTGCAACACGAAAAACATGCGTATCAACGGCCATTGTGGGTTTATTGTAAACGACTGAAGCAATCACATTGGCTGTTTTCCGCCCCACTCCGGGCAATCGCTGCAAGTCGTCAATATTGTCCGGCACAATCTCATTAAAATCTGCAACCAAACTTTTAGCCATCCCAAGAAGACTTTTTGTTTTGTTGTTGGGATAAGAACAACTTTTTATCAATGAAAAAACTTCATCTTCGGTCGCTATTGACAAAGAGGCTGCATCAGGGAATTTTTCAAAAAATGGTGGAGTGATAATATTAACGCGCTTATCAGTGCATTGTGCAGACAAAATTACTGCCACCAGCAACTGAAAAGGGCTATCAAATTTCAATTCGGTTTCAGCCACCGGCATATGTTCGGCAAAGTGGCTGATGAATTTCTCAAACCTGACTTTTCTGATCAATTTTGTGGGATAACAATGGTTAAACCACGCTGTTGGACGTGGTTAATAAAAAAACTTAAAATCTGAAAAATCAATTCAGCAAAACTTCAACCATACCAGCATTGCGTGTCTTCACCATCTCAAGTGAGCAAGCATAGTTGATAAGCATTTGAATGGTTGATTCTTTCGCCCTCGACCGGGGCACTTCCTTTCTTAAAACTATTCCTATGTGATTGGATAACTCATCAAGTTCGAAATCGTTTTGAAAGAAATAATTGTCAATTGTATAGTTTCTCTTCATAAGCAAATAAATTGGATTTAACTGCTGTATAACGCAGATCAAATCCAACTTATTACACTTTATGAACTTTTTTTAATAGGTCAGAGAAACATTTTTCTCTTTCACCATTTTTCGCATATTTATCAAGGCATAGCGCATGCGCCCCAGTGCAGTATTTATGCTTACATTGGTCATTTCAGCAATATCCTTGAAGCTCATTTCAGCATAAAGCCTCAGATAAAGAACTTCTTTTTGCTCTGAAGGAAGATAATCAATCATTTTACGCAAGTCATCGTGGATTTGCTCTGTAATGATTTTCTCTTCTATCGAACTGTCAGTAAACCCTAACTTATCCACCAGTTGGTAGTCATCACTTCCACTTTCAGCTATTGGCAATCTTTTTGATTTCCTGAAATGGTCGATGATCAGGTTGTGTGCGATACGCATCACCCATTGAATGAATTTTCCTTCTTCATTGTAAGCACCACTTCTTAATGTGCGGATTACTTTTATAAAAGCATCCTGAAAAATGTCGTCGGCTAATTGTCTGTCTTTAACAAGCATGACAATATACGCGTAAACACGTGACTGGTGGCGATTGATAAGAATTTCAAAACTGGATTGATTACCATTCAGATAACTTTCAACCAGCTCCTTGTCGCTAATTTCTATAGCACTCATTGAGCCTCCCTTTTTTATTTTAGTTAAGATTAAAGGGTATAAGTTATCTCGATAATGGTTCTCCTTTTAGGTTTTTAATGTGAAAAAAATACTTGAACACAATTTTATTAGGTGCAAAATTAATCACAATTTTAAAAAAAGCAAATATTATTGATAATTTCGCAAAATATTTTTCTTACCAAAGCTATAATGGACACAATCTCCACAAAAAATACCATCACAATTACGAATGCCAGGGTTAATAACTTAAAAAATGTAAGTGTTTCTTTGCCGCGCAATAAGTTGATTGTCATAACTGGCCTGTCAGGATCAGGAAAATCTTCACTGGCATTTGATACCTTGTATGCAGAAGGACAACGCCGCTATGTCGAAAGCCTGAGTTCGTATGCAAGGCAGTTTCTCGGAAGAATGAACAAACCAGAAGTTGATAGCATCACAGGTTTATCTCCGGCCATTGCCATCGAACAAAAGGTGCATTCCCGAAATCCACGTTCAACTGTTGGTACTTCGACAGAAATTTACGAATACCTCAAACTTCTGTTTGCCAGAATCGGAAAAACCTATTCTCCGGTATCCGAAAAAATCGTCAAACGTCATCAGGTAAAAGATGTAGTAGATTATATTCTTAAATTGCCCACAGATTCGACAGTACTTATTCTGGCTCCTTTAAATCAAACAAACGGAAGATCAGCAACTGAGCAACTTTCGGTTTTGATGCAACAGGGCTTTGTAAGGGTGTTTCATAATGAAATCATTTATCGCATAGATGAATACCTTGAGAAAGGCATTAAAGGAAAAATAGAAGATTATCAGATTGTTGTCGACAGGCTAAGAATTCAAAATCTGAATGAGGAATTTTCGAACAGAGCGGCTGATTCAGTGCAAACAGCTTTTTATGAAGGAAAAGGCTATTGTGTGGTTCATTCAGAAACAAACGGAAAAATCAAGAAGGAAAGGTTTTCCGACAGATTTGAGGCGGATGGAATCACTTTCGAAGAACCCTCCGTTAATATGTTCACCTTCAACAATCCTTTTGGGGCTTGTAAAACATGCGAAGGTTTTGGTTCTGTTATAGGTATAGACGAAGATCTGGTTGTACCTAACAAAGCACTTTCCATATACGATGGCGCTATTGCCTGCTGGAAAGGTGAAAAGATGGGCGAATGGAAAGAGCTGTTTTTGAAAAATGCTCATAAATTTGATTTTCCGATACACAAACCTTATTACTCTTTGACCAAAGAGCAGAAAAAACTGCTTTGGACAGGCAACACCTGGTTTGAAGGAATTGACCTTTTCTTTAAACAACTCGAAGAACAAAGCTACAAAATTCAATACAGGGTAATGCTTTCGCGCTATCGCGGAAAAACTGTCTGCCCTGATTGTGAAGGAACGAGGCTCAGGAAAGATGCCAATTACGTAAAAGTTGCCAACAAAAACATTTCGGAAATCGTGCTGATGCCTTTGGAAGAAGCTTACGATTTCTTTAAAAACATCGAGCTTAATGAAGCAGACAAGCAAGTTGCCAAAAGACTACTGACCGAAATTATCAACAGAATATCATTTCTGCTTGATGTCGGGCTGAGATATCTGACGCTAAACCGTTTGTCAAACAGCCTATCAGGCGGAGAATCGCAAAGAATCAATCTGGCAACTTCGTTGGGAAGCAGTCTGGTTGGCTCTGCGTATATTCTTGATGAACCCAGCATCGGGCTTCATACCAGAGACACAGAGCGTCTCATAAAGGTTTTGAAACGACTGCGGGATATCGGAAACACCGTTGTTATTGTTGAACATGATGAAGACATTATCAAGGCAGCTGATCAGGTGATTGATATTGGACCGCTGGCAGGCAGACTTGGAGGAGAATTGATTTTTCAGGGAACTTATGAAGAAATCATGAAAGACCCTAACTCACTTACCGGCAAATATCTCAACGGAAAAATGTCGATTCCTGTGCCTTCACACCGAAGGCGCTGGACTGATTACATTGAAATAATCGGCGCTTCAGAAAACAACCTGAAAAATATTAATGTAAAAATACCTTTAGGCATCATGACGACAGTAACCGGCGTCAGCGGTTCAGGCAAATCTTCACTAATCAGGGGAATTTTATATCCGGCACTCAGAAAACATACAGGCGGACATGCCGATAAAACCGGCAGTTTTGGTGAACTAAAGGGTGATTTGAACCGCATACAGTCGGTTGAAATGATTGATCAAAATCCAATAGGGCGTTCATCGCGCTCAAATCCTGTTACTTACGTGAAAGCTTTTGATGAAATAAGGCAATTGTTTGCTGATCTTAAACTTTCGAAAACCCGCGGCTATAAACCAGGATACTTTTCGTTCAATGTGCCCGGCGGAAGATGCGATGCCTGTGAAGGCGAAGGAACAGTTAAGATTGAAATGCAGTTTATGGCTGACGTTTACCTCAAATGCGATGTTTGCCAGGGAAAACGCTTTAAGGAAGAGGTGCTTGATGCCAAATTTATGAATCAAAACATATCAGATATACTTGATATGACTATTGATGAAGCCATTGAATTTTTTCAGGCGCACCAGAAAGCCAGCACCTTATGCAACAAAATTCTCAGCAAACTTTTACCGCTTCAGGAGGTCGGGCTCGGCTACCTGAAAATGGGGCAGTCATCAAATACTTTGAGTGGCGGAGAAGCTCAACGTATAAAACTTGCTTTTTTTCTCACAAAAGGTCAATCAGAGAAACCTACTTTATTCATTTTTGATGAGCCTACTACAGGTCTGCATTTTCATGATATCAATAAATTGATGGATGCTTTCAATGCATTGATTGAAAATGGACATACGTTGGTTGTTATCGAACACAATCCGGAAGTGATTAAAAGTGCAGACTGGGTGATTGATCTTGGCCCGGATGGAGGCGACAAAGGTGGTACAATCGTTTTTGAAGGAAGTCCGGAAGCACTGTCAGTGAATACTTTATCATTTACCGCTGCTGCGATAAAAGACAAATTATAGGTATTCCAGTACTTTTTTCTATTTTTGTCGACAATTCAAAAACATAGATAATTGATGAGCGTTAATTAAATTTTCATCGATCTATGTGTATTTACAAAAGTTAAAATTCATCAACTAAATTTTCAAAAATGAAGAAAATTATCCCTTTTCTGGTTTTATCAATGATAGTTTTTGGCTGCACAAACCAACATTCTTCTAAGCATGGCCATGATCACGACCACGATCATGGAAATGAAAATGTAAAAACAACCATACAATATGAGCAGGAAGTTCATTTAACCAATTTGAAACAGCTCACTTTTGGAGGCGATAACGCAGAAGCATATTTCAGTTTCAACGATGAGATGATTGTTTTCCAGTCGAACAATCCTGCATGGAATCTGGATTGTGACCAGATTTTTTATACAAGACTTGATCAGGCCAACATGGATAAAGAGATTCCACAGCTCATCAGCACAGGCCTTGGCCGCACAACCTGTTCGTATTTTATGCCGGGTGACACTACCATACTCTTTGCCTCAACCCATATGGGCGATGGAAGTTGCCCGCATGTTCCGGCGCCAAGAGAAGACGGAAAATATGTCTGGCCAATTTACGAAGACTACAACATTTTTGTCGCTGATCTTAAAGGTAAAATCATTGATACACTAACCAACCGTGCAGGTTATGATGCGGAAGCAACGGTATCACCAAAAGGCGATAAAATTGTTTTCACTTCCGACCGAACAGGCGACCTTGAACTCTTTGTAATGGATATCGATGGAAGCAATGTGAAGCAAGTTACCAGCGGACTAGGCTACGATGGCGGCGCCTTCTTTTCTCCGGATGGATCGAAATTGGTTTTCAGAGCTTCGAGACCAATTAGTCCGGAGGATCAGAAAAATTACAAAGACTTGCTTGCGCAAGGACTTGTTACACCTACAGAAATGGAAATTTATGTTTGTGATGTCGACGGGTCAAACCTGATGCAAGTTACAAAACTTGGAAAAGCAAACTGGGCTCCCTATTTTCACCCATCGGGCGAAAAAATTCTTTTCAGTTCAAACCATCATTCAGCCAGAGGATATCAATTCAATATCTTCATGATAAACCTTGATGGAACAGGCTTGAAGCAGATAACTTTTGATGACACTTTCGATGCCTTTCCAATGTTTTCTTTTGATGGTAAAAAACTTATTTTTTCGAGCAACAGAAACAACAACGGTACACGCGACACCAATATGTTTATTGCTGATTGGGTAGAATAAAGATTCATAGTATTCTTAAAAAGAATATCTTAAGTCTAAGAGAGTAATATAATTACTCAATAAATAAACTGTTTTTCATTCGATGACAAACGAGAAGCACGAAAAGGTTTTTGCAGCGTTAGAGGCACTCAATATTCAATATGAGGTTTTTTATCATCCGGCAACACCCACTGTGGAGGATGCGCTTCAATATTGGAAAGACATTGACGCTGTGCATTGCAAAAATCTTTTTTTTCGGAATCATAAAGGCAACAGACATTACCTTGTGATTTTTCATTGCATGCAACAGCTAAATGTGCGTGACCTTGAGCAGCGGTTGAAGCAGGGCAAACTAAGTTTTGCTTCTCCGGAGCGAATGGAGCGTTTTCTTGGCATCAGTCCGGGAAGTGTTTCTCCTTTTGGAATTATAAACGACGAGGATCATCATGTATATTTGTTCATCGATGAAAAATTGTTGCAGGCAGAAAAATTAAGTTTTCATCCAAACGACAATACAGCAAGCCTGAGCATTGGCACTCAGGATTTTATCAACTTTCTTAATGAGTCGGGAAACGGTTATGAATTTCTGGCCTTGTATGACTGATCTTCTATAAAAAGCTCTTTATAAGTGCAATACCTTTAATAGGATTTCTGACTTCAAAATATTTCTGGCTTTCAAAGAATTCAACTGAATAGCTTAGGCAATTCACATTTTGCGGGCTCAAAACCAACTGCTCTGCTTGGGTATAGATTGAAAGCTTTAAAAAAATGCAACTGCACTTGACCTTCCTGCTTTTTGGCCTATCTTTGCACCTTTGTTACTTATTTTTTATTGTAAAGTGCTATATTTGAGCATGTTTATAAAATTATCACTAATTATCAAATGATTATGACCAACGAGAAAATTCAGATAAATGTCAATAGCGAAATTGGTGAGCTTGAAAGTGTAATCACGCACACACCTGGAGCTGAAGTTGAAAACATGACACCTGAAAATGCTGCAAGAGCGCTTTACAGCGATATTTTGAATCTCAGTGTTGCACTCCCTGAATACAACGAATTCAATGCGATTCTGAGAAAAGTGACCAAAGTTTTTGAGGTAAGAGACCTGCTTTCAGAAATCTTACAAAACGAAAAAGTGAAAAACAACCTTATAACAAAAATCTGCCGTGCAGAAGCTGCGGGTGATTTTTGCGGCACACTTGGAGATTTGGCTAATGAGGAGCTTGCTAAACAACTCATTGAAGGCGTCGAAATGCAGAAAGACACCCTGACAAAATTTTTAGACAACGAACGTTTTTCCTTGCACCCACTTCCTAACTTTTTTTTCACACGGGATTCAGCATTCAGCATGAACGACAAAGTGCTTATTAGTCGCATGGCAAGTAAAGTGAGGGAACGTGAGTCGCTTATTATGGAAGCAATTTTTGATTATCATCCGGCTTTTGCAACCCAAACAGTGAATCCGGTTAAGCTTTACGATAAATCCGGAAAAGCCAGTATTGAAGGCGGAGACGTGCTTATTGCAAGAGAAGATGTGTTTTTAAGTGGCATAAGTGGCCGAACAACCAGTCAGGGCATTGATGCTGTTCTCGAATTTCTCAAAACCAAACCCGGAACTAAGCACATGATTCTACAGGAGTTACCTTATCAACCTGAGTCGTTCATCCATCTTGACATGGTTTTTACTTTTCTTGACAAAGACAAGTGCATGATTTTCGAACCATTGATACTTCGTTCGAGCCGTCATATTACCATCCATCTCATCGTTGAAGGCGATCAGGTGGTTCAAATAAAAGAAGAAGAAAATATGCTTACGGCGCTTCGAAAACTGGGCATTGACCTAGAACCAATTTCATGCGGCGGTCACGAAGATATTTATATTATGGAGCGTGAACAATGGCAAAGTGGGGCAAACTTTTTTGCCATTGCACCAGGAAAAGTTATCGGTTACGGACGCAATACAAACACCATGAACGAACTCAACAACCACGGGTTTGAAATCATTAAGGCCAAAGATGTGCTTAAAGACAAAGTCAATATCGAAGACTATGAAAAATATGTCATTACCATTGAAGGGGACGAACTTTCCCGCGGTGGTGGTGGCGCAAGATGCATGACCATGCCATTGAGCAGGAAAGCTGTTGATTGGTAAAACCCTTTTTAAAGTGATGACCAAAGCAATTCCAAAATTTTTCGGATTAAGAATTTATCTCACCGCCATCACCATTTTCGTGTTGCTCGTTTTTCCCATCTCGATGATCATGCTTTTCAAGTATGGCCCCTACTGGCTGGAGGAAAGGGAAGCTCTAAACAAGACGCAATTTCAGTTCGACCGCTCTGCTGCTGATCCCTTGACTGAATCAAAAAAAGACACAATTGCCTTTGATTCAGCCGAATCTAACGCTCAACGAAAAAACATTGCAATAGAACCCGAAGATTTGCGCTTTCAGAAAACCTTGAGCTTACTTTTCAGGATGATGCTTGCAAGCATGCTATTAGGTTTTGTTTGGAATTACCCTTTCAAACGCTATTTCAGCAACCGCCGAAAGAATAAGGCTGTAAGTGAGCAACTACTTAACTTTTGCAGAAAATGGCTGCTTAAAGTGCCTGTAATCAACAGTTTCATTCTGGGCTTTGGTTTTTTTGTAACCATAATCTATATGGGTTTTGAAGTTTTTGGAAATGACTTTACCAGTAGCTCGAGCAGACAGTTTTATGAGCAGTTTTTTTTTATTTCGATTTTCGCTTCTTTTTTAACAGTTTTGTTTGTCTATTTCTGGTTCAGGCATCGCGTCCGATTTGTATACCTTGAGCATGTTTACGACAGCGTCAGTCTTTACACTTCAACCGAAAATAAATACCGCGATCACATCATAAGGCGGCTGTGGATTAACAGTATAATGACTACACTATTGCCACTGGTAATTGTTGTTTTTTATCTTTCGCTAAGCAAAACAGCCATTCGGGAAGCCAACGCAGACAAGCTTTCGTCCGAACAAATTGAGGTTCTTTTCGGTAAATATGTTCCTTTCATCGAGCAGGCCAATCTTTTTCAAAGCGAACACCTTTTTTATGTTAACGCCATCGACAGCCTGCTGATGTTTGTAGGCATATTTTCAGGCATTACCATCAGCATCGTTTACCTGTTTTTCTTTGTTAACTGGACACACAACAGCATCGTCATTCCCCTGAAAGAGGTAGTAGAAAAAATGCGTCAACAAGGTGAAGATGAGCTTGGAAGACTTGCCATTTTGCGCACCAACGATGAAATTGGCGAACTAGCCAATGGTTACAATGAAATGGCAATGCGCATTACCGGAAATATCACTGCCCTGAAAGAAATAACTGAAGCAAACCAGCGGTTTGTACCCGAAGAGTTTTTACAGATTCTTGGAAAAAAAAGTATTACTGATGTGGCTCTTGGCGATCAGATTCAAAAACACATGACTATACTTTTTATCGATATACGCTCATTTACAACCATTTCTGAAAAGCTGAGCCCGAAAGAAAACTTCGATTTTTTAAATGATTACCTCGGATATATGGAACCTGTTATCAGAGCTCATAATGGTTTCATTGACAAATTTATTGGAGACTCCATCATGGCATTGTTTGGCGATAAAGCTGAAGATGCGATTGATGCAGCATTGGAAATGCATGAAAGACTTAAAGAATTTAACCTCATGCTCAAACAGGTAGGCCGTCCTCCAATTGATACCGGAGCCGGCATTCACTCAGGAAATCTGATGCTTGGTGTTGTGGGCGGTGAAGGCAGAATGGAAACAACTGTGATCTCCGACTCCGTGAATCTTGCTTCAAGACTCGAGGGTCTGACACGGAATTATGATGCATTTCTTATCGTTTCTGAATCGACCCTTGAACTTGTAGAAAACAAAAATTCTTATACCTATAAATATCTGGATGAAGTAAAAGTTAAGGGTCGGACGGGGGCTGTGAAGGTTTATGCTGTAACTGACAAAATAAAAGTTTAGGACTATCATCGTTGTTTTGAATAATAAAAAGCTAAAAAATATCTCAATGAACTATTTTGCGTTAAGGAAATTTGTGTTAAAAGAGCTGGAGGATAAGCTTCCTGAAGATTTATATTATCATAATATTGGCCATACTTATGACGTGCTCAAGGCAGTGGAAAATTTAGCATCGCATTATGAACTCAATACTGAAGATTTTCTTTTGCTTCAAACAGCCGCTCTTACCCATGAAACCGGCATGATGATGAACCGCATCGGGCATGAGGAGGCAGCAGTGACCTACATTAAAGATTTGCTGCCGGAATACGGGTACAATGAAGATCAGATTAATCGAATAAGCAGCATGATTTTGGCAACCAAAATGCCTCAGAACCCAAAAAATCTGTTGGAAGAAATTCTTTGTGATGCAGACCTTGATTATCTTGGCCGCGAAGATTATCATATTATTTCACACAAATTGCGTCTGGAATGGATTCATTTTGAAGGCTATACAGATTGTTTAACTTATTGGTACAATGAGCAGATTCGCTTTTTGGAGAACCATCAGTATTTTACTACTGTTGCCATATCTATCAGACAAATACAAAAAGAAAAAATTCTTGGTCAAATCAAATTACTTCTCTCAAAAACTGATTCAGGTTCCAATAATAATGATTTACGCTAAGAATACATTAATTTTGCAAAGGCCATTTCTCATAACCTAAATTGAAAAACAAATCCAATGATTAAAAAACTGTTACGTTTCAAAACGAAGCACCCATTTTTGTTCATCATGCTAATAGGCCTTGTTTTGCGTGTTATTGCAGCCTTCTTTTCCAGAGGGTTCGGTATGCATGACGACCATTTTCTGGTGATTGAACAAGCACAATCCTGGGTTGACGGTGGCGACTATCTCAAGTGGCTGCCTGGAACAGATGGAAATACAGGGCCCGAAGGTCACAGCTTTTTTTACGTTGGTTTTCAGTATCTGTTTTTTCAGTTTTTACAACTTTTTGGCATTTATGACCCTCAGTGGAAAATGCTCTTTGTAAGGCTTTTTCATGCAGGAATTTCAATGTTTGTTATCTCCTTTGGCTATCGGATCGCAAGCCTGATCACTGCAAAAGAAACCGCATATAAAGTTGCTTTACTTTTGGCAGCCTTCTGGTTTATGCCATTTTTAGGTGTCCGAAACATGGTCGAACTTACATGCATTCCATTTATGATGTACGGCACCCTGATCATTTTAAGGCAAGAGCAGATCAGGAAGGAAAACCTTCCGGGATATCACAAAACATCCTTCCTTGTTGCAGGTTTTTTCCTTGGACTTGCGTTCTCTGTTCGTTATCAAACAATTGTGTTTACAGGTGGACTTGGCCTGGCAGTGCTTATTCTGGGCAACTGGCGCGGAATGTTATCAACAGCAATCGGATTTTTGGTTTCTACCATCATTTTTCAGGGTATAATTGATTTCTTTATTTGGGGAAGACCCTTTGCAGAATTAACTGAATATGTATCCTATAACCTCACGCATGCTTACGAATATCATACGGCGCCATGGTACAATTATATTCTTTTGTTGGCAGCCTTGTTGATTCCGCCAGTAAGTCTGATGCTGATTTGGGGATATCTTCGAAACTGGAAAAAATATTTTCTTCTCTTCTTTCCTGTATTGCTTTTCATTGCTTTTCATTCAATGTTTCCCAACAAGCAAGAGCGTTTTATCCTCCCTGTTATTCCGTTATTTATTGTTCTTGGACTTGCCGGTTGGGAGGAATGGGTAAATGGTTCAAGTTTCTGGAAGAAAAACAAAAGTATATTAACAGCTTCATGGTTGTTTTTCTGGGCAATCAACATCACTTTGCTGGTATTTTTCACGCCGATGTACTCTAAAAAAGCAAGAGTCGAATCTATGAGTTACCTCAAAGGCTATTCAAATATCGACTATTTCCTGATCGATGATTATGGAAGCAATGTTTTGCGTTTTCCGCCAGTGTTTTATACCGGTCAATGGCCGTCCTTCGATGCCATATATAAGGATATCACATACAAAGATTTTTCAGAGCAGCGAGATTGGAGCAAGATTGAAAACCAGCCAACATTCGTTTTGTTTTATAAGCCAGATAACTTGGAATCAAGGGTTGATTCGCTCAGACAGTTATTTCCTGAACTTGTTTATGAAACAAAGATCATCCCGGGCTTCATGGATCGTATGATACACAGGATCAATCCAATAAATGCCAACGAGGAAATTCATATTTACCGCAACAAAGCACGCATAACCGAAAAAAAGAAATCAAGATGACCAAAGAAGCCGCCGAAGCCAGGGTAAACGAACTGACACGACTGCTGAACCATCACAATCACCTGTATTATGTACAGGCCCGGACTCAGATATCAGATTACGAATTTGATATGTTGCTTGAAGAGCTTATCGGGCTTGAGAAACACTTTCCTGATTTAGTGAAGGATGACTCTCCAAGCCAGCGTGTTGGAGGTGAGATTACAAAAAACTTTCGTACTATTGCCCATCGTTATTCGATGCTTTCATTGTCTAACTCATACAGCGAAAGCGAGATAGTTGATTTCCACAACAGAATTCAAAAAAGCCTGAACGAAGCTGTTGAATATGTTTGCGAGCTAAAATATGATGGTGTCGCAATCAGTTTGCGCTATGAAAGCGGCAAGCTTGTGCAGGCGCTCACACGTGGTGATGGAACGCAAGGTGATGACGTAACCGCCAATGTAAAAACAATTCGCAGCATTCCACTCAGCCTCAAAGGAAATTTCCCTGAAAGCTTTGAAATAAGAGGAGAAATATTTTACCCGCATGCGAGCTTTGAAAAACTTAACATAGAGCGCGAAAATGAAGGACAGCAAACTTTTGCCAACCCGCGCAATGCTGCTGCCGGAACATTAAAACTACAGGATTCAGCCGAAGTGGCCCGCCGGCGTTTAGACTGTTGGCTCTATTATATGATGGGAGAAAATCTCCCCTTTGCAACACATTATGAAAGTTTGCAGGCAGCCCGTTCATGGGGTTTTAAAATCTCAAACAATATGGCCGTCTGCAGCAATGCTGAAGAAATTTTTGAATATATAAACGACTGGAAAACAGGTCGCTATCAACTTCCATTTGATATCGACGGAATTGTAATTAAAGTAAATAATTTCAGGCAGCAGCAGGATCTAGGTTTTACAGCCAAATCACCCCGTTGGGCCATTGCCTATAAATACAAAGCTGAAGAAGCAAAAACACGCCTGATTAGTGTCGCTTTTCAGGTAGGACGCACGGGAGCAGTTACCCCCGTTGCAAACCTCGAACCTGTGCTTTTGGCAGGTACAACAGTGAAACGTGCAAGTCTGCACAATGCAGATATCATTCAACAACTGGATCTGTATGAAGGTGATACAGTCGTTGTTGAAAAAGGAGGAGAGATAATTCCAAAGATTACATCTGTCATCTTGGAAGAAAGACTTCCCGAAGCATTGCCGGTTTCATTCATAGAAAATTGTCCTGAATGTGGCACTGCTTTAGTCCGCACAGAAGGAGAATCAGCATGGTATTGTCCGAACAGCAGTAGCTGTCCGCCTCAAATTAAAGGAAAATTGGAGCACTTTATCAGCCGAAAAGCGATGAATATTGATAGCCTTGGTGAGGGAAAAATAGAAATGCTATACGACAATGGCCTGATACATAGCATTGCAGACTTATACGACTTAAATCAGACCCAACTTTTTGGCCTGAAAAAAGCATTTGAAGGCGAAGATGGTAAGGTGCGCAAAATGAGTTTCAGGGAGAAAACGACAAATAATATTCTCACAAGCATCGAAGCCTCAAAAACTGTCCCCTACCCTCGCCTGCTGTTTGCTTTAGGCATCCGTTTTGTTGGCGAAACGGTTGCAAAGAAACTTGCAGAAGCATTTCCATCAATTGACCTGTTAATGATGGCAGACAAAGAAGCACTTATTGCTGTTGATGAAATTGGTGATAGAATTGCAGAATCAGTTTTGAGTTTTTTTGCAGAACCTGAAAGTCATAAGTTGATTGAAAAATTGAAAAACCATGGCCTTCAGCTCGAAGTTATAAAATCTGAAACACAGCTCAGCAATGCTCTGGAAGGTAAATCATTTGTGGTCAGTGGGGTCTTTAGTCAATTTTCGCGTGATGAAATAAAGGAAATCATCGAACAGCATGGCGGCAAAAATATTGGTTCAATCTCATCTAAAACAAGTTATGTGCTGGCAGGTGAAAATATGGGCCCTGCAAAACTTGAGAAAGCAACAAAACTTGGTGTTCCAATCATTTCAGAAACAGAATTTATTCAGATGATTTCGATATAAATTGACAATTACACTTTTTTCAGAAGCTCAATTTTGTGCAATCCAATTGCTAAAACTAGTCAATTAGACGCTAATCTTATTTCTAAACGATGCTATTCAATCAAAAGATTGTAATTTAGGCGTCGAAATCTTCAATATTTTTTCCATGAAAGTCTTTCAATTCTTTGCGTTATCTCTTTTCCTGTTTTCACTGAAATTGTCCGCACAAACAGATGTGCCATATGAGCTTCAACCACTTACAACACAAGATTCAATAGTTTTATCGCGCATACCTGAATTACAAATTTCAGACAATATGCTCAGACGTGTTCTTCCTTCTGTGGTCGACAATTCTGCACTTCCCTATATGCGTCCGCTCATAGCGCAAGTTGGCCTTGAATGCGGGCAAGCCTCAAGTATCGGAATTCAGTTTACCTATGAAATTAACGCAAAGCGTCTAGTTCCTGGAAATCTGCCTGAAAACCAATATGCAACACATTTCACCTATAATTTTCTCAATAACGGAAGTGATGCAGGCATAAACTATTTTGAGACTTTTGAAATTATCAAATATGCAGGCAACCCAAATGTTGCCGATTATGGCGGAATGTCCAATGGAGGCGCTTCACGCTGGATGAATGGCTATAACAAGTATTACAATGCGATGAAGAACAGAATCGAAAACGTTTGGTCGATCCGCACGAATACGATTGAAGGTTTGATGAAGTTAAAGAACTGGATTTATGATCATGGGAGTGGCTCTCTGCATGGTGGAATGGCCAGTTTCTATTCTCAGTTTACCGGTCCCAATAATTTACTTCCACCCGGAACTCCTGAAGCCGGAAGATATGTTATCACCAGTTGGGGAAGCAGTCCAAACCATGCTATGACAATTGTAGGTTACAATGACAGTATTCGTTTCGACTACAACAATGACGGCCAATACACAAACCACCTTGATATCAATGGAGATGGTATAGTTGACCTCAGAGACTGGGAAATAGGTGGTTTCAAAATGGCAAACACCTATGGGAGTATTTCCGGTTGGGGTAATCAAGGATTTGCTTATATGATGTATAAAACTGTTGCCGACATCCATACTCAGGGTGGAATCTGGAACAGTCAGGTTGTGGTTGTCGATGCAAAAGAAAGCCATGCACCGATGCTTACAGCAAAAACAACAATTACTTACCCTTGTCGAAACAAACTTAAACTCATGGCAGGTGTCGCTACCGACCCTGAAGCAACAGAACCTGAGTATGTTATTCAATTTCCCATGTTCGACTTTCAAGGCGGATGCAATCCCATGCAAGGAGGCAGCGGCGGATCTACAATCGAAATTGGGCTTGACCTTAATCTTCTTCTTGAATATGTTGAACCTGGTGAAACTGCAAAGTATTTCTTTATGATTGTCGAAAATGATCCGTCAAATTCTTCACAGGGCATGATCAATTCATTGGAACTGATTGATTACACGGGAGATGAGCCAATAAGTCTGGGCACTTTGTATAACAATGTTCCTATACAAAACAATACAACCACTTTTCTTGAGGTTGTAGCTACAGTAAATTATGATCCGGTAAATGTGCTCACCGATGAAATCCCACCACTGAATTTATATGCTGCCAACAGCGTTCAACTTGAGGCAGAAGGCGGTTCAGAACCATATAACTGGTATCTTCTGGAAACATATGATACAACAAACAGCGTTACCACATTCCCTTCAGTATTGGGAGAACAGGTTACTGTAAGCAACAACAATGATGGCACCGGAGCTATCGATTTGCCTTTTGAGTTTCCTTTTTATGGCAAAAAATACAACCGCATTTATGCCGCTGTGGATGGTTTTATCATGTTTGAGCCTTCAGAAGTTACATGGCCCTATTACGTTGCCGGAAAAAGCTATCTCATTCAAAACAAAATCATTGCCCCATCCTTATCGAAGCCTTTTTATGTAAATCCTTCCTCCGGAGACGGAATATGGATGCAGACAGGTCAGGGATATATTATCGTCTCCTGGAAATTATCGGTCTATGGTCAAAGTGGGAATTCTGAAGTAAGCATGGCTGCAAAGTTGCATGAAGATGGAAAAATTGAATTTTTTTACGGGACACATCTTGCAGCTTCCTTTATTGCCAAATTTGCAGGCATCTCTGCAGGCGATGGCATCAACAATGTAATTCTTAACAAAACGGGAACCTTCACACCATTGGTCTCACAACATACTGTTTTCGAACCTCAGCAAGCATACAATGATATTACCTTGTCAAAGAGAGGTCTTTTGCAAGCAGAAATTTATGATTATTTTCCTGGCCAAAGCCTTAAGGTTCTCGTTGCTGACAATAATAATATTCGGAAAACGGCATCCCTGGAACTTCAGCTCGAAGGACTTCTGATGAATTATACTGTACAATCAGGTGGCAATGAGATAATTGAATTTGGTGAAACTTTTTCACTTGACCTTAATTTACAAAATATCAACAGCTTTGACCTTGAAGCTGGATCGCTCACACTTCAATCCGAAGACTCCTTCATAACCATAAACAATGGTCAGATTGATATTCCATCTTTAGTTGCCGGAGAATCATTTCTGGCGCAAGATATTTTCTCCGTCGAAGTAAGCACTCAGGTACCAAACGCACATACTGCAGAATTTACCCTCTCCTACGAAAGCGTTTCTGGAAGCTGGTCTCGCCCATTAAGACTTAAAATTTATGCGCCCGATTTAGCTGTAATGACGACAAATATCAATGACGGACAAAATGGAATCCTCGAACCGGGTGAAACAGCCAATTTGATCGTGAGTTTGCAAAACAAAGGTGGAGCACGACTGAATATGCTGCAGGCCATTATAAGTTCTGAGCATCCTGACCTTACAATTCTTTCATCAACCACAACTGCTGATTTTCTTCATCCCCAGCAGAACTGGGATGCAATTTTTCAGATTTATCTCAGCGAAACAGCTGAACCAATGCAGGTTGTTGACATTTTGTTGCAAATTCAGGCCGAAAACAATTATCACTTTAGTGTCAACATCCCAATCCTAACTTCACTGATTGTTGAGAACTTCGAAACAGGTGATTTCTCACTTTACAGTTGGGAAATGGCTGGTGAAAATCCTTGGTTTATAACGACTACAACACCCTATGAAGGTGCATATTCAGCGCGCTCTGGAGCCATTGGCCACAACAGCTTTTCCACAATGGCCTTATCCTACGATGTGGCATATCCAGATACTTTATCGTTTTTCTACAAAGTCTCTTCAGAAAACAATTATGATTACCTCAAATTTTCCGTTAACGGCTTGCCTATAGCACAATGGTCTGGAGAAAAACCATGGTCGCGCGCGGCCTACCTTGTGCAGGCCGGAGAGCAGACATTCCGTTGGCGCTATGAAAAAGATTTGAGTGTAGTAGCAGGAAGTGATTGTGCGTGGGTTGATTATATCGTGCTTCCGGCAAAGAAGATTTATACCTCGATAGATGAAACTGACAGAAATGACATCTTCAGCCTTGATGTAAGTCCAAACCCAACAGCAGAAAGACTTCAAATAAAAGTAAGTGCAATGCAGTCTTCAACATTTTCAATATATGTGACTGATTTGCATGGCAGAATTCTTTACAAAACAGATGAAAATGCAATTGCAAATGGTTCTTATACCTATTATCCCGACCTAAATAATATGACTGCAGGATCAATGCTCGTCATTCTGAGAAGTGGACAACAAACTATCGTAAAGAAGGTTATCAGAACTGTCAGATAACATAGAATTGTTTCGAGATGGAAAACCAAAACCCCCAAAACAGCTTCAAAAGCAAGCTCTTATTTGTGTTGATTGTTTTGGTGTTGGTTGCTCCGGCTATTCAACGAGAAATAAATCTGGTGGCCGAAAAGCCTCTAACCGGAGCTTTTATCGAAAATGCCAAACCTTCTTTTTACAGCTTAAGCTTTCAAAATTGGTACAATGGCACTTTTCAATCTGAGTTTAACGACTTGCTTGAAGCAGACATTGGATTACGAAAAACTCTGGTCAGGATTAGCAATCAACTACAATACAAACTCTTGCAAAAAGCAAATGCCGAAGGCGTAGTTGTTGGAAGAAAGGCTGAATTGTATGAAGAAGACTACATCCGTGCAGTAAAAGGTGATTTTTTTGTCGGAGAAAAAGCCTGGATTGAAAAGGCTGAAATATTAAAAAAAGTGCAGGACACACTTAAGAGCCTTGGTAAAACGATCGTTGTGGTTTTTGAACCTGGTAAAGGAAGTGTTTATCCGGATCGCTATCCAATTGGTTACAATAAAACGGCAAAAAATCCATCCAATTACAAGGTCTTTTTAAATGCGCTGGATTCACTCAATGTAAACAAACTCGATCTGAATGAATTTTTCATTCAAAAGCGTGAGCAAGTCACCTATCGACTCTTTCCAAGAATTGGCACACATTGGTCTTATTATGGGGCTGCTATTGCTGCAGATACAACTTTAAGTTTCTTACAATCCATAACAGGTTTGAGTATACCTCAGATTAAAATTACAAGTCTTGAGGAAAAAGAAAAACCACGTCATCCTGATGATGATATCTGGCTGGCTATGAACCTATTGTATCCGCCGCCTGCAGATGGATTGATTTATCCTACCATTCAACATCAACCTTCCGAAAAGTCGTCAGCCAGGATTTTAATAGTTGGTGACAGTTTTTACTTTAACTGGCAAAGTGAAAAAGTTATGGCAAACGCATTTTCGGATGGAAGCTTTTGGTATTACAACAAACACAACTGGAATTTCGCCGGTGTAGAAACCAGCTTAGTCAAAGACCTGAATTTTAGGGAGCAAATCATGAAGCACGACATCTTTCTGATTATGATTACCGAACGTTTTCATCATAATTTTGCCTGGAATTTCGACGAACAGCTCTATGAACTTTTTTATCCCGGAGAGCGCGATAAGCTTGAATATTTTGCTAATCAGCTGCGGATTTCCAATCTCGAATTTATGCGTTTGATGAAGGATGCAACGGCTAAGAATATTTCTATCGAAGAAAGGCTTAACAGTGAAGCAAAATACCTGATGTTTGAAGACTATACCCGAAATCCTGAAAAATATACCCGCAAAAAAGATTATATTCTCATGCTTTCAATGAGTATAGAAAGTACACCGGATTGGTATGAAAAGGTTAAAGAAAAAGCAGCCCAAAATCAGATTTCTGTCGACGAAATGGTTCGCCTTGATGCCGAATGGATTTACAATCAAAAATTTGGAGAGACAAAATAATTATGGTGTTTGGAAATTATTTTAACCTAAACACCTGATCCTATATTTTTTAATTCCTCAAGAATATGGTAAACCCCCGGACAATAGGTGGCATTGATGGCATGAAGCTTTATATTTTTTCTGAACTCAAAATTGTTCGTATGGGGATACTCCCGACAGGCTTTGGGCCTGACCTCATAGATGGAACAGTAATTATCGCTTCCTAAAAAAGGACATGGTGATTGATTGACTACAAGATCACCATCTTCATCCCGATGCACATATTGATCTTTAAATGTTGCAGCTTTTACCCTTAAGTGTCTGGCAATTCTGTTGATGTCGGTTTCATTCAAAATCGGTGGGATGCTTTTACAACAGTTTGCACATTGCAGACAATCAAGTTTACTGAATACAGAATCGTGTATTTCTTCAGCTTTCTGATTGATTTTCTTCTCATTCAGACGCATTGCAGCTTGCAGAAACTTTTTATTCTGCGCAAGGACTGAAGTGCCAAGGACGCCTTCATCCTTCTTTTTTTGCCAGATTTCGATGTGTTTGTTCATTCTCTCCAGCAAAATAACTCAGAAAACTTTGCGCAACTTTTCCAATGCCTCAATAAGAATTTCTTTTGAACAAGCCACATTAAGACGCATACAGCTTTCTCCTCCAGGCCCAAATGTGATACCCTGACTTAAACCCAGCTCGGCTTCCATAATCATCCGATGATTTAATTCGTTATCGGAAAGCCCATAAGCACCAAAATCCAACCAAATCATATAGGTGGCTTCTGGCCGGAACATCTTTATTTTTGGCAGGTGTTTCAAAAGGTAAGATTCGGTAAAATCAACATTTTTCTGAACATACTCCAACAGCTGACGCAACCATTCATCCCCTTTGCTGAAAGCGGCGGTGGAAGCCACAAAACCAAATAAATTTCCCATGTCAACATGCAGGGCTTTCAAAGTTTTCTCAAATTTCAATCGCAGTTCTTTATTCGAAATGATGACAGATGATGTTGCCATGCCTGCAATGTTGAAAGTTTTACTTGGCGCATGGGCAGTAATGGTAATATTAGCAACTTCCGGAGAAATATCAGCAAAAACCTGATGACGATGACCTTTTAAAATTAGATCATTGTGAATCTCATCTGATAAAACCAAGACATTATTCTTCAAGCAAATTTCAGCTATACGTTCCAGTTCATCTTTTGTCCATGCACGGCCCACAGGATTGTGTGGATTGCACAAAATGAGCATTTTAGCATCCGTTGCGAGTTCTTCAAGTTGCTCAAAATTGATGCTGTAGTTTTTTTCACCTTTGATCAACTGATTGTATACCAACGTACGGTTGTGATCCTTTACAGCGGTAAAAAATGGAAAATATACAGGTGGCTGAACAATGATTTTGTCGCCGGGATTGGTGTATGAAAGCACAGCCAAATTCAATGCAGGAACAACACCCGGAGTAAAAAGTATCCAGTCTTTTTCCACATGCCATTGATGCCTGCGCTCTAACCAATTAATTATGCTTGAATAATAGTTTTCATCTCTGAAAGTGTATCCGTACAATGGATTCGAAGCCCTTTCGATGATAGCCTCACGAATAAAATCAGGTGTTTCAAAATCCATATCTGCAACCCACATTGGGAGTACATCAGCGCGTTTAAAATACATTTCGCGTAAGTCATATTTAACACAGGCTGTGCCTTCGCGTTCAGATATTTTGTCAAAATCGTAGTGCATTTGCTTTTTCTAAAAGTTAAAATCTATTTGGTTTTGTAGATAACAGCCTCAAATGAAGTCGAGTTGTTACATTTATCGGTTACAACCAATCTGAAACGGTTTTCACCCATAGTCAGACGTTCATCGAATTCATAAACAAGCAGGTTGTTTTTTGCATCATAATCCATGAGCAGCCACTTTCCATTCAGGCTCGGTTTAATCGAATCAATACCGGATAAATCGTCGCTGACTTCAATACGCAAAGTTTTCAAAGTATCAATATTGCTGTTGTTCCTGAAGTTTAAAGCTTTTACAACAGGACTGACGGTATCGGCGAGAATTACAAAATCACCCAGGGAACGCGTTGAAACAACAAGCATCCCATTCTCAAACTTCCCTCCTATTGCTGTCGTTTTCTTATCTTTTCCAAGCTCTGCAATCAACAATTTTTCCTTTGAAACAGATTGATTGTCAGGTCTTATCGCCAGTTTGTAACTTTTATGTGCGGGTATTTCGCGGTTTCCGACAGTAACGATGTCTGAAAGGTATTTGCTGCTCTTTTCAGATTTATGAACGATGCGTTCGTCACGATAAAAAGTCTCTGCCGGAAAGGATGCCTCATAATTTTGAGCGGTAATTTTGTGTTCATTTCTGACTTTGATTAATTCCCCAATTGTGTCCTTGGTGCTCAAAACTGAAGTATCTGCGGGCAATTCTCCTGAAATCACAAAAGGTAGTTTTGAAATATTGCCATGAAAATCGCTTATTACGTATACAGCGTTATATTTCTTGCCATTTTCAAAAACAAACGTCCCTCTTCCTTTCATGCCATCATAAAGACTCAACTTATTTAGTGGGTCAATCTTCGTGCGAATTATCCTGCTTTGGTTTCTGATTAGAAAACCATAATCGATCATGCTGTTGATGTAACGCGTTTCATCGAACGAAAAACGGTCGGCTTTGAAACCGAAAATTTTGACAGAATCTATGAAAAGCTCTATAGAATAAACGCCATTCTTGTTAGGTGTATCGTTGTGTGTGTCGTAAGTTGTAATCCCAAAAGAAACTTCACCGAAGGCTTTTA
The DNA here is from genome assembly GCA_030683155.1 of Bacteroidales bacterium. Classification (GTDB taxonomy): domain Bacteria; phylum Bacteroidota; class Bacteroidia; order Bacteroidales; family F082; genus JALNZU01. The sequence goes on along the minus strand of JAUXMV010000013.1, from coordinate 9,608 downwards.
CTGCCGCATTGTCCTTGATTCTGTGTGATTCACCCCAGCCCTGAACTTCAAAAAAAGCTGCAGCATTGCGGCCATTGATGCGTGATTTATCTCCTTCAGGATAAATGGCCAAACGACTGATGTTTGGTCTTATAAAATCTTTGGTTTTAAACCCAAAATAAAGTGGATTCAGTACCTCCTGCGTGGCTCCATCCCTGATTTCGAAATGAAGATGAGGGCCTCCCGAAGAACCGGAATTGCCCGCATAACCAATCAAATCGCCCTTTTTTACAGGTAAAAGATTCGATTCAGGAAATAAATTCACCGAGAAACTCTCGTTTTTATATTGCTGGTTTTTTACATACTGCCCAATTTCCTTATTAAAACGCTGAAGATGTGCATAAACGGAAACATGGCCAGTTTTAGGATGTGAAAGATATACAACTTTTCCAAATCCAACTGCAGAAACTGCAACACGGTTTACAAATCCGTCCTCTATTGCAAAAACAAGATGTCCTTCAACTCCCTGAGTTCGAATATCTATCCCTGAGTGAAAATGATTTGAACGCATTTCACCAAAAGTGCCGGAAAGAAAAATCGTCAGATCCATAGGTGGACGAAAATTGGTTTTGGCGCTTTGCTGCTGTCCTTTTCCAATAAGGCTTGTTAAAAGAATGACTAAAGTGAAAAAATATCTCATAGTTATAGAAGGTCTAAAAGTTGTTCCATTCTTTCAATCTGATGATCAGCTAAAGGAAACACTCCTTTCAAACCTTCTTCATTGAAAAATATTGTCTTCATCCCGGCTTCCTTTGCACCTATTATATCTTTCTCATAAAGATTTCCAATCATTACACATTCTGACGGCAAAAAGCCAGTCTTTGCCATCACAGATGCAAAAAAACGCACATCAGGCTTCTTATACCCAAGCTCCTTTTGAGAAAAAAAATGGTGAAAATAACGCTCTGCACCAACGCGTGAGAGTGCCTTTTTCATTTCGTCTGTATCGGAATGATCAGCGCTTGTGGCGATGATGCAGCTATACTTTTTATTGAGTTCCATCAAGGCTTCTTCAGCACCATCGATCCACGCAACCTCTGCCCAACCTGACATTGGACCTGGAAAATTAAAATCTTTCATAATGGTATCGCCCCAGTCAAAAACCAACCCTTTGATCATCTTGCATTTTTTTGCAAAAATAGTTAAAAGACATTCGGTAAAGCAGTGTTTAAAATGGCTTGCAAATTCGTATAGTATGACAAATCAGGACTACTCAATAAGAAGATATAAAAGATTAGCAGAAAAGGATCGCAAAAACCTGATTAATGCCATACCTCAAACAGCCCATTTGTTTGTATCTTTGCACACTTCTATTTTCATATGAAAGATTTCGTTAAATCAGTTTTGTATCTGAGCATAATTATGCTTGTTTTCTCCGCTTGTGAAAAAGAGGAAGAGGTTGCTGATAAATTTGCTCCCTTTATTATCATCACAGGAGAGAACCCTGTATGGGTCAGAATTGGAGAGACTTACACCGATGCCGGTGCAAAGGCCTATGATGTTGATGAATCTGGTGACACCATAAATATCACCTATAAACTGACAACAGAAAACAATGTTAATATATCCATAATAGGCTTGTATACTGTCAGTTATAGTGTTTCCGATGAAAATAGCAATGAGGCAGAAAAACAAAAACGAAAAGTCTACGTGAACAACTTCTAATGCGGATCAAACTATCTTTTAACCGTCGTTTAGGGCTGCCCATGCTGCTCATAGTAAGACTTACAGGAGTCTTGTTTTTATTGGGTTTTTCTCGTTGGCTGTTTTATATTTTCAACGTAAAAAGTTTCGATCATCTCAATGTTTTCGAACTTCTCCGATTGATGTTTATCGGCATTAGATTCGATCTCGCGGCAGTAAGCATCGCTAATATGCCGATCATTCTTTTATTGACCATCCCATTTGCCTTCAGATACAACTGGTTATATCAAAAAATCACAAATTCACTTTTTGTCATAATCAATACTGTCCTGATTGCCCTAAACCTTGTTGACGTCGTATTTTTTCGTTACATCGCCAAAAGAACCACTTCTGAAATTTTTGAATTTTTTGGCAATAACAATGAAAATACCGGTCTTCTTTTATTGCGTTTTGCAAGTGACTTTTGGTATATGTTGTTGATTCTGATGCTTTTTGTTTGGGCGCTGATTAAGTTGACAATGCGTTTTATCAGCAGCAGTCCGGTGACAATACGCACCAGAAGATGGTACATCCAACAAACTGTAATTTTTCTGATTTTCACAGTGTTAACAGTCGTTTTTGCCCGCGGAGGTCTTCAGCTTAAGCCAATTAGTCTGATCGCTGCTGCAAAATATACTGACAGCAAAAACATACCATTGCTCATCAACACTCCCTTTTCCATCATTAAAACATTTGGATCAAAAGCCCTGAAGGAAAAAAATTATTTTGACGAAGAAACCTTAAAAAACCATTTCAATCCGGAGCATGAAATACTCCTTCAGAATATTCTTCCGGATTCAGTTTCATTTGCAAACAGGAATGTTGTCATAATAATTCTGGAAAGTCTAAGCCGTAATTACATAGGGTATTATTCTGGAGATGGTAGAAATCTTACGCCTTTTTTAGATTCTATTTTAAGCAAAAGCATCACTTTTGAAGGCTTCGCCAACGGAAAACGCTCAATAGAAGCACTTCCCTCCATCCTCGCAGGCATTCCTTCCCTTATGAATCTGGATTATCCGAGCTCACCCTACATCAACAATCATTTGGATGGACTTGGAACACTACTCAAAAAAAACGGCTACTCAACTGCATTTTTTCATGGAGGCAACAATGGATCAATGGGGTTTGATGTATTCTCAAAAATTGCCGGTTTTGATGCATACTATGGCCGCAACGAATATGCAAACGATAAAGATTTCGATGGTCAGTGGGGAATTTATGACGAGAAATTTCTTCAATATACTGCTAACCAACTAAATAAAAAACAAGAACCTTTTGCTGCAGGTATTTTTACACTTTCATCGCATCATCCCTACAACCTGCCACCCGGATTTGAAAACACATTTCCTCAAGCAAAAAATAAGATTGAGGCTACTTTCTCCTACTTAGATTATTCTCTTAAAATGTTTTTTGAGACAGCTTCTTCAATGCCTTGGTTTAAAAACACTGTTTTTATCATAACCGCTGATCACACACCTGAAGGTTCTCACAACAGTGATGATACGGAACTCTGGAACTTATATGCAGTGCCGCTTGCTTTCTATTCTCCCACGTTTGTTCAAGGTTTAAAAAGCGAGCAATACGGACAGCATATTGACATCCTGCCTTCGGTAGCGGCACTTTTAAATATTGATCCTCCGGTTTTTTCTTTCGGAAGAAATCTATTTGACACTGCGCAAAGCAGTTATGCAATGAACTATCTCAGTGGCATTTATCAGTTCATAAAGGAGGATAAATTGATTATTATGAACGAAGAAACAGTGCTTGAGATCTATAATTTCAAGAAAGATCCACTTTTGAAAAAAAACCTGTTGGGTACGAATCCTGAGAATTTTATTGAAATTGAAAACTTCTCCAAAGGAGTGATACAACAATATCACAATAGGATGATTCACAATAATTTACATGTTAATAAACAACAAACAAGGAAGCCATAATCTTCTTTCGAATGAAATTGAAAAGCATAAACAGAGAATGAAAAAAAACATCCTATTTGTGGTCAATCCAATCGCCGGCAGCAGTCGGAAAGAAGGTTTTCCAGCTTTTGTGAAACAAGTGCTGGATCATCGGCTGTTTGACTATGAAATCTGTTTTACTGAAGGGCCCGGCCACGCAAGCGAACGCACGAAAAAGGCCGTTGAAGAAGGAAAAGATATGGTAGTTGCCGTAGGAGGAGATGGTACAATCAATGAGGTTGCACGCTGCCTTATTCATACAGAAACAGCACTTGGCATTGTTCCCAGCGGCTCAGGAAACGGACTTGCACGTCATCTGAATATTCCAATAAATTTTGAAGGCGCACTTGAAGTTATCAATCTTTGCAATACTGTAAAAATTGATACTGTACGCATTAACGACAGAGTTTTTGTTAGCATCGCAGGTGTTGGTTTTGATGCCCTTGTAGCCAAACTTTTTGCTAAAGATCCACACAGAGGTTTCTTCACCTACTTCAAAATCGTCGCATCAAGGTATCAGAATTATAAGCCAAAAAATTACAAACTGATTATCGACAACAATGAAATCATTGAGACAGACGCGCTGTTTATTAGTCTTGCCAACTCAAATCAGTTTGGATACAACACGACCATAGCGCCCGAAGCCAAGCTGAACGATGGACTCATAGATGTTTGTATTGTTCATAAACCACATCTTTTTGAGATGCCGATTATCATCAACCTGCTTTTTTTGAAAATGATTCAAAAATCAAAACAGGTGTCCATTTACAAAGCAAAGAAAGTGGAACTCTTTCGTGACAAAAATCGTGTCATCAATCTTGATGGCGAACCTGTAAAAATTGCTAAAGACCTTGTTGCAGAAGTGATTCCACTGAGTTTAAATGTTGCCATACCAATGCAATTGTTAAATGCCGAACCAACAGATCTGATAGGTCAGACCATCTCCAGAACTCAAAAACGTATTCGCTCAGAAATTAATAAGCTGATAGGATGAAAAATAAACGTGAAGGAATTGTCTATTCCACAAACCCTGATTATAAATTTGATGCAGAAGAACCGACAGATGTAACGCTCCCAAACCAACAGCAAAACCTCCGTATAATGCTTGACAAAAAACAACGTGGCGGTAAAAAAGTGACTTTGATTACCGGATTTAAAGGGAAGGAAGAGGATTTGAATGTTTTGGCAAAAACGCTCAAAACATATTGTGGAGTAGGTGGTTCTGCGAAAGATGGAGAGATAATTATTCAGGGAGATTTCAGAGAAAAGATACTCCAAATACTTCAGAAACAAGGATATAAAGTGAAACTGGCCGGAGGATAAATTGTTTTATGGTTGAAAAAGCTGAATACTGGTCTCAACAATATCTTAACCAAAAACATGGCTGGGACGTCCGTTCCGTTTCCACGCCGCTCAAAGCCTATTTTGATCAGTTAACAGACAGATCGATTGATATTTTGGTTCCAGGAGCAGGATTTGGTTGGGAGGTTGCCTACCTGTTTCAATCCGGATTCAAAAATGTAAAAATGCTAGATTTTGCTCCTGAAGCAGCAGAAAAATTCAAGAGAAATTTCCCGGATTTCCCATTAAGTCAAATATTGATAGAAGATTTTTTTCAGCATTCCGGCAGTTACGATCTGATTGTGGAACAGACATTCTTTAGTGGAATTTCACGTTCAATGAGAAAGGAATATGCCAACAAATGCTATTCACTTTTAAAAGATAATGGCAAAGTGGCCGGATTACTTTTTAACCACGAGTTTCAGTCAAACGGACCTCCTTTTGGCGGAACAATCGAGGAATATGAGGAAATTTTTGCAGAAAAATTTATTTTTAAAAAATTTGAAACCTCCTATAATTCAATCAAACCAAGGGCTGAAAGGGAATTGTTTTTTATTTTTCAAAAAAAATGATTTGTCATTCACAATCATATTTCTGTATATTCGCTTTTGAAAGCGTTCATCAAACACCTAAATCTGATAACTTTTATGGAACACAAAATCTTAAAATCCTTTGGCGTAATAGCAAAAAAAGAAAATCTTGCCTCTGTAGAGCATGATACCAAGACCAACGCATTGGTGTTGGAGTCACTTTTCCCTTTTCCGGGATACAATGGCACTACCGTTCCTGATCAAACTGATCCACGTGCACTGTTTCTGGTTACAGATATCATTTACAGTGATGACAAAATCATCCGCGCTGTGCAGCAAATCAAGAAAACTTTTCCTTATCATTTTGATGGTGCTCCCGGGCAGATTGACCTTTACAACAAGCCTGCAGGTGCTGTCCGCTTAAAATATCTTCCTTATGAAAAGGTTGGTGAACTTGTAACAGCATTTGAAGGTCAGGGAATAGCATTTATTAAAGACAAGAAAGTCACTGAATATAGTTCAATCATCAAAATCTCGAAATATTTCCAAATCGAAAATAATTCTGAAGGTATCTACAGTGATATGAACTGGAAAGGAATGTATTATCTGCAGATTCCAATAAAATTGCGTTGGGATAATTTTGAGAAAATCACCATGAGCATCAAGCACAATATTGACGACAACAATTTTGATGCAGCCTTAACCATTATGTATGATGAAGAAGGCGTAATTGATTTTGTTCGTATCTACGACGAGCAATCCTGTCATGGAAAGCTTCTTTTCATCAGAGGCAAGTATCTGGAAGCGATTAAATATTTGTAAAGCTTTTTACTTCAACAATTTTCTGCAAAGAAAAGGTTATTAAGGACTTGGAATTTCTTCACCTTGAAAGCGCGGGCTTAAAGGGGTTGACTTTTCATGCACTAAAATTCCACTAAAATATTTTGATATGTTTGAAGATATTATAAGGTTCTTTAATGAAACAGCGCTGAAATTAGGTTTTTCGGAAAGATATTCAGCTGTGGCATCCGAAGGAGCTGCATTCTTAGGATTGGTTATCGTAGCATTTTTTTTATACTACCTAAGTTGGTTTGTCATTAAAAAAACACTTATTGTTATTATCAGAAAGTCTGAAAATAATTTTGATGACATTCTGGTTGAAAACAAAGTGCTTTCGCGGGCTTCCTATTTCGTGCCTTCATACATCATCAGCAAATTTGCACCTTATACCCTTCCAAGTTTTCCAACAGCCTTTGAATTCGTTCAAAAATCAATTGAAGTCTACGTTGTTTTTGTTTGGATGATCCTTATCACAGCATTGGTTTCATCCCTCTATCAGTTTTACAACACCCTTGATATCTCCAAAAATAAACCAATTAAGGGTTTTGCGCAGGTAATAAAACTCATTGTCTATATTGTCGGTAGTTTAATGATTATCGCAACCATTGTCGGGCAAAATCTGGGGAGTCTTGTTATTGGTTTAGGAACATTATCGGCTGTGCTGATGCTTATTTTCAAAGATCCGATTTTAGGTTTTGTAGGCGGTTTGCAACTTTCACTCAACGATATGGTTCGTATTGGCGACTGGATAAGCATGCCAAAATATGGTGCAGATGGGGATGTTCTGGAAATCACTTTAACGACAGTGAAAGTTCAAAACTGGGATCGCACCATCACCACAATTCCAACCTATGCACTTGTTTCTGATTCGTTTACAAACTGGCGTGGCATGCAGGAAAGCGGCGGCAGACGTGTGAAACGATCTGTAAACCTCGACATGGAAAGTGTTAAATTCTGCGATGCTGAGATGCTTGCAAGATTTCAAAAATTTCATCTGATTAACGATTATATCATTCAAAAAGAAAAGGAAGTCACAGCTTACAACAAAGCCAATAACATTGATAATGAAAACCTTGTAAACGGCAGACGACAAACAAACCTTGGAGTTTTCAGAGCTTATCTGAATGCTTATTTGATGGCACACCCAAAAGTGCATAAAGAAATGACATTGCTTGTGAGGCATTTGCAACCATCAGAAAAAGGCTTCCCGATAGAAGTGTATTTCTTTAGCAACAGGCAGGCATGGGTAGAATATGAAGATCTGCAAAGCGATGTTTTTGATCATGTACTCGCTGTAATTCCTTTGTTCGACCTTAAAGTATTTCAGATTCCATCAGGCAACAGCATTGAGAAAGCACTAAAGACTTTGAATGAAAAAGCTCATATTGATAAAGTTCAATAAAGCTTATATCACTTTCTTTTTACTGGAATTTTGACAATAAAAGTACTTCCTTTTTCAAGCGCACTCTCAACCAAAATCTGACCATTATGATGGGCCACAAACTCCTTGCAGAGTATCAGTCCAAGGCCGGTTCCTTTTTCATTTTTCGTGCCTTTAGTTGAGTAAACTTCCTCGATACAGAACAAGTTGGAAACTGCTTCTTCGGACATTCCTGTTCCATTGTCTGATACAATTAGCTGGAATTCGTTGTTTGATTCTCTTGCGCTTAAAACAATTTTATCTCCTTCAAAACTAAACTTTATAGCATTTGAAATCAGATTTCTAATGATAGTCGCTATCATTTCCTTGTCGGCAAAAAGGCTTGTGTTATAAGGAAGTTGAAGCTCGAATTTGATAGATTTTTGCTTTGCAGTTTCAGAAAGCACATCAATTATTTCTTGTATAAGGCTGTTGATATCAATTATTTCAGGTCGGAACTCAATTCTTCCGGTCTGAAGTTGTGCCCATTCAAGCAGATTAGAAAGCAGATTGAAAGCATTGTTTGAGGAAGAGTAGATTAATTCCCCTATTCGCCCAAGATCATTCAAATTATTATCTCTGATTCTTTCAACTAAAACCTCACTTAAACCCATGATGCTGTTAAAAGGATTTCTCAGATCATGGGCAATGATGTTGAAAAACTTGTCTTTGGTATGATTGATTTGTTCTAACCGAACCTCATTTTCCTTTAATTTTTTTTCCGATTCCTTGCGCTTGGTTATATCAGAAAAACTTACCAAACTTGCCCATATTTTATCATCTTTGTCTTTTACAGGCGTGCCGAATACTTCGAGAACAACCTCAGACCCATCAGGCCGTTTGACCAACATATCATCTACATAGGAAGATTCTCCGGTGATGGCTTTCAATATTGGCATTTCTTGAGGTGGATATGGCTCTCTGCTTTCAAGTTTAAAAACCTTATAAATTTCAGATAGATTCTTTGCTGAAGCATCGACTAAAATACCCCTTCCAAGCAAATCGAAAGCTTTTGCGTTTGCAAGCAATGGCTTTCCTGAAGGTGATTCAACCATAAATACACCAACCTGTAAATTTTCAAGAAGTTTAGAAAGTAACTCATTCTTTTTGAATAGCTTATCTTCACTTTCTTTCAACGAGTTTTCCAGTAATTTCTGCCGGGTAATATCAATAACAGTAACAAGGCATTGAAGAGGTTGATTAAAAATTACGCCTTCAACATGGACATACATCAATGGATGCCCGGCAATGGCCAATCTTAACTCTGCTACTTGTTTGGATTCGGTCTTGTAAACGCTTGTTAAGAAACTATTGTACATTCCCAGATCTTCTTGTGCAATATATGCATTAAACTTTTGATTGATCAATTCAGAGCGTGATTTCCCGATAATGTGAGCTGCACTAAAATTAAGTGCGAGGATTGTAGATTCCGAATCAAGGGTGAAATAGCCAGAAGGAGAAAACTCGTAAAGTGCTTTGGCCGCCTCTATATCTTCAAGAGCCTTTTCTAAGTCATGGTTTTGCAACTCAAGTTCAATCATGTGCACCTCGAGCTCATGGATCAATTTTAAGGAGTCAATCTCATTTAATGATGTGCTTTCCTGATGCTGAATATCGAATAAAGCTAATTCTGCCTTTTTCCGAAGCTGAGATGACTTGTCAAATAATTTTTCCTTGCTCTTCATAGTTTCTGGATGATCGGTTCAGGTTTTTACTAAAACTGTCGGTATGAGGTTTCAAAAAAAACATTAGTGTCCGGCAAACTTCAAGGAGATTCCTCACTTCGTTCGGAATGAC
>JAUXMV010000009.1 GCA_030683155.1 Bacteroidales bacterium | reverse complement strand
CACCGCCATTTTCAGGGAAAGCTGTAAAGGTTACGGAGTTGCCTTGGCAAACGCTGTTTTGTGTTGCTGAGATGCTTACACTCGCAGGAAGGCTGTTGCCGACTGTTATGGCAATCACATTCGATGAGGCTGGATTTCCGGTGACGCAGGTCAGCGAAGAAGTCATAACTACCTGAATCTGATCGCCATCAGAAGGTGTATAATTGAAAGTACTGTTGTTCGTTCCTGCATTTTGCCCGTTGACTTTCCATTGGTAAGCGGGTGTTGCACCGCCATTTTCAGGGAAAGCTGTAAAGGTTACGGAGTTGCCTTGGCAAACGCTGTTTTGTGTTGCTGAAATGCTCACGCTTGCAGGAAGGCTGTTGCTGACTGTCATGGCAATGACATTCGATGATGCCGGATTTCCGGTTACACAAGTCAGCGAAGAAGTCATAACCACCTGAACCTGATCACCATCCAAAGGTGAATAATTGAAAGTGCTATTGTTTGTTCCTGCATTTTGTCCGTTGACTTGCCATAAGTAAGCGGAGGTTGAACCGCCATTCACAGGGAAAGCAGTAAAGGTTACGGAAGTGCCTTGGCAAACGCTGTTTTGTGTTGTTGAAATGCTCACGCCTGCAGGAAGGTTCGGGTTTACAGTCATTGAAATGGCGTTTGAACTGGCTGGATTTCCGGTGACGCAAGTCAGCGAAGAAGTCATAACAACCTGAATCTGATCACCATCCAAAGGCGAATAATTAATAGTACTGTTATTTGTTCCGGCATTTTGTCCGTTGACTTTCCACTGATATGATGGTGTTGCACCGCCATTTTCAGGGAAAGCTGTAAAGGTTACGGAGTTGCCTTGGCAAACGCTGTTTTGTGTTGCTGAAATTGTAGCAGAAGCTGTTGGTGCAATAAGCTCAACAACCTCAACAGTACCATTCATGGCAACAGTTCCTGAGGTATTCGTTGCATCAACTGTGTAAGAACCAGCTGTTAAGTTCGTCCAGGAAATAATTCCATCAGTACCAGCAATCGGACTACCTGCAGGGTTTCCGTTATTAAGCAGTTGATAAGAGACTCCTGATTGAGAGCCACTAAGTTGAGCAGTAATTCCTGTAGGTTGCGTAGCCTGACAATAACTTCCGCCGCCGGTAAATGCAAAGATTGCAGGCAATGAAGCAGAAGGCCATGTTCCGGTTTGTAGTTCAATGAGCTGATTGAGTACATTGCGCACTTCAATCCTTTTTATTATTGTGCCATTTTCAGCAATCAAAGAATAAGCGCCAGAACTGACGGCTGAAGAGGTTGCTGTGATGAGGTTTCCGTTGACTTCGGCATCATAACCAAGCACAACATAACGCTGGTCTAATGGGTATGCCGCAGAAAATGGAAGTGTTCCACTGATGTTAAAAGGATTTGCAATACTCGTTGATACCGGAAGTTCTAGTGTAATATTATTTGCTGAATACGGGGACAAACGATCCCTATAACTGGCTGCTGTGTTATTGTTTGACCCTCTTTCGAATATAATCCACCAGGCAGAAACTGTTGTTGGGGTTCCCGGCACAGAAGGATTATTAGAATAAGTACTGCTTGTTACAAACTGTGTTCCATCCCAACAATTATATTGGTATGAACCATTGTAAAGTCTGTATTTTACATCATTGGTGGGGTAATTTCCAATTTCCATGAGAACAGCACTCTGTGATGAAGTGGACGAAATGTCTGTTTGCTGAGGTCTTGACACAACATTTGCATAGGGCGTTGGTGGTGGTGGAGCTAATGTTGTTGCGTTGGCAGTAACGCCACTGGAATAATTATTTTCGGATTGAACCAAAAAGGCCTTATAATAATAAATCGTTGATGGGCTCAAACCTGAATGGGTGAAACTAGTATTGGAACCTGAATACAAAGCTGTTCCTCCACCCGGCAAAACTTGCCCTGCTGAGTAGGAAGTTCCGTTAGAAGGAGTCCCAAAAGTGCCTGTTGGCGACCATACTAGCAATACATTGCTTCCCTGCCAGCTCAAATCAATTTCGGTTTCGCTCCCTGCTAAAGCAACAAAATTTGCAACTTCGTTTGAGGATGTGCCTGTAATCTGAATGTCATCAACAGCCCAAAAATAGCCCCATGTACCCGTGAAGTTCCATTTAAATTTAACCTGACTTTGCCCGGCAACAGCGGCAATATTTTGACTGAAAACGGTTGGATTTGAAGCTGTTGTTGTTGTCCATTCCTGAATTTGAGTCCAAGTTGTCCCTCCATTTATTGAATAAGACAAACTAGCTGAAGATCCTGACCACTCCTTGTAATAGTGTTTGAAACCAAGCAAAACATTGGTATAGGATGTCAGATCGAGCAAAGGTGTAATCAAATCTGTGTTTTGTGTATTACCCGATCCATAACCATCACTGTTTAAAAAGGCATAGTTTCCTGTAAGAGCCGGAATTGGCGTTTGACCTGACATTACTCCAATCTGCCACACTTGTCCACTCCCTTGGTTATCAGTGATTGACCAGCAATTGGGCAAAGAAGTTAAAGCGAATGGTTCATTGATTGGTAATCCAAAAATTCCGCATAAAGTAGAAAACTGAACTTGATTGCCATAAAAAGTACCATTACCATTTGTTGCATAGGCTCTTACATAATAGGTCTCACTTGGGTTCAGATTTGTTAAATTGCTTGTAAAACTTCCTGTGCCAGTTCCATTGGAAGTGAAATTTCCGCCGGCAAGTGTCGGATTTGGAGCGTTTGCCCAGCATACTCCTCTGGCAATAACACTTGAACCACCATCTGATGTAATGTTGCCGCCACTTGTGGCAGATGAGGTAGTTATTCCTGAAACAGCTGTTGTTGTAAGCAGAACACCTCCGGGTGTAAATGATAGATTATTACCGTAAGAAGTCCCATCTGCATTGGTAGCGATAAGACGAAAATGGTAAGTTGTTCCCGGAATCAATCCTGAAATATTCGCATTGACATTCACAGCAGAAGAACCTGAACCGGCTGAAACGACTGGTGTGGTATTTCCATAGGACTCAGAAGTTCCCCATTGAAAATAGTAAGTTGTTGCAAGCGTATTTGGATTAACTGTGCCATTTAAAGTTGCAGATGTTGAGGTAACATTTGTTGGATTTTGGGTAACAGTCAAAGGCGCATTTCCTAGTTTGAAGGTGGCTATTCTGGTTTTGCTTGCATTCCCTGATCCAACATATTGCGCAGTTGCCCAAAAAGTCTCATTATCTGAAGGGTCAATTGCTAACATGAAATAATCACCCCAGCGATTGGTTCCTGTCTGCGATAATGTGCCTTCCAGAATTACTTCTTCTGCAATGTCCATGATACCGTTTCCGGCAGCATAGGCAGCAGATGATTGTCCGGTGTAGCGTATTCCGGGATTTAATGTTGCACTTGAAATGGAATAAGAAAGACCAATTTTTCCGGAAGGAGTCATTGCAATGCTGGCCATCCACCTTGAATGGCTATCGGGGGCATAAGTACCTGATTGCCGCACTGTCCAGGGACCTGTTCCCGTTCGTCTGAGCTCATACCACCGCACGCCAGCCTGGTCATTTCCATTCACATCGACAGTATGACAGGCTAGCAGCGTTTGATGTGTGCCAAAATTCCGGTATTGTGGTCTGTGCATAATTACCTGATTCACCGCATCAAGTTTTTGGGTGGTACCTTTTTGGGTTATATTGCTCCAGGTTGTTCCAAAATTGCTATCAAAAGAAGGCACATTTATTTGTTGAGTCCTGGTGAAGGTAGAACTTGCCGGAGAAGACCAGTTTACAGCAAGTTCATAAATCCATAGCTGATCCGAACCTCCCCAGGCATCATCATTGATCGTAATAAAAATGCCAGGCGACCCTTCAGGGGCTAAAGTACCATCGTTGTCTGCAGGGGGAACGCAGTGAAAACCACTGTTTGGCCTCCATGGATTGTCAAATCCAACCATTCGCGCTGTTCCACCAACAAGCATCTGACTGCGCTCAAGGACATAAATATCTTTTTTATTCGTTCCCGTAGTATTTGTTCCCATGTAATACCCATCTCTCCAAACACCAAGTTTTTCATAATCAGGCATATCATCTACGTCAAAAGAGTATTTATGCCATGTTCCGGTTGGATCAGAAGTTGTTGAAACAGCAACAAGCATATAGTCATTTGAACCTGCGATCGAAAATTCAGCTACAAGCCATCTTTGAGCGGCTTCATCCCAAAGTACGACAGGGTCGCCATCATTATTCTCAGAACCCGTTACACCGCTGAAAAGCTGATTTAAATTAGTAGGCCCAGCCAATAAAACACCTTGTTTGCTATAGATTGCATAAACCGTATTGATCGTTTGCATATAGTGCGTTTCACTCACATCGCCATTCACATCAGAAGGTTTGTAGGGTGAAGTTTGACCATCAAAATTCAAAAGGGCATTCATCATATTTCTGGCTAAACCCATTTCCTTCTGCCAGATAGGATCCTCACCTTTGGGTAAGGCAGTTTCAGCAAAAGGATAATTTTTTTCTTTCGGCACCCAGCTTTTTGATTTTTGCCTTGTAGTGCCTTTTATTACCAAAGCATCAAATTCTTCTTTTGTTAAAGGAGGGATATCCTTAAGCGGACGTGATTCGCCGTGATAAACTCCAGTAATGATTTTTGGCTCAGGAAGTGTGTCTTGTGCTGCTAGCTGTTTAGTTATTGCGGGCAAGAAAAATACTGCAATCAGCAGAAATAATAAAAATCTTCTCATTTAGATGTGGTATTGCCTTCAAAAAGGGTGAATTGAATAATAAATAATGTTTTGTGTTTTTCGAAAAAAAAAGACAGAAGCAAAGGTAGAAAGGATTTGCTATAATTCAAGAATTAAGTAAAAATAATCAACCCCGAAAGTAGCATGCTTCTCCCGGGGTTGAATATGGAAATTGACCTGATTTCTTAATATATCAGATCAATTGGTGTTCTTACTTCGCCATCATTATGGTACCTCTGGCTGATATTGTCTTTGTTTCGCCTTCAAGCATAATGCGGTAGAAGTATGTACCTGATCCATTCAGATCGTAGTTGTTAAGTCTCAATGAATGAGCTCCGGCAAGCTGTGTGCCACTGAAGAGGGTCTTAACTTCCTGTCCAAGATGGTTATAAACAACCACACTAACTTTTCCTGCTGCAGGCAAAGTATAATGAATGTTGGTTACATCATTGAAAGGATTGGGGAAGATGCTGTGATTCAATGACATCGCATTGAGATCATCAACTGTTGTAACGGATGTTTCAACGTAACTTGTTGACAATGAAATATCCTGCAAGACATTGGCTGTAACATTTGCAAATTCAGTTGTTGAGATAAGCTCGGCAAAACGTGTTCCTGCATTGATTTCAGCAAGAACTTTAGCTTTCAACACAACCAAGTCCTGGTTCTGTCCGAAGCTTCTTCCGTTCTGATCAAACCATGCAATATGCACTTCAGCTGCATTTTTGTTGATGTTAAAGATATCATATCCAATCACATCAACAACATCAATCAGTTGCTTATTGTAGCTCATTCCAATCGTTATTGCACCAAGTTCAGCCTGCTGATTAATGCGAACAGGAATCAGTATTTCATCACCCACATTGGCAGCAATAACACCTTCAAAACCTAAGTCTGAATGGGCTTTTGCAGTATTTCCAAGATTGTGGGAAACGTTTAAATCGCCTGTGGCAACCATATAGATATTAAAAATGTTTGCTCCTGTTTCAATCACTGGCAATTGTGCTTCGTAAAATACTGAAGTAGCCTGTGAGGAAGGCATGTAAACGCCGTTCGGAACAAAAATCACATCTGGTGCTGTCGGATAAGCCATTTCATTAAGCGTGGTCATCCTCTTCCCGGCAACCTGGAAATTGTGTCTTCCACCTGGAAATGGTATTGTCATTGGATCGCCAATCGACCGGTAAAGAAGGATCAGTGCATCCAATGAGGTGATGCTTGTACTGTTGTTCGCATCGGCAACATGTGTAAAGAATGGCGTATAGTGTTGCTCACCGACAGGAAGAATCCATGGAAAGGCGCTAAGCACAGGGTTTTCAACAGCCATATAGCTTACAATCAGTGCATCCAGCGCTGTAACGCCTCCCCAATTGTTCCATGACCAAGTCTGACCAATCAGGTTATTTGTTGTTTCTTCCCAAAGACGCATGGTATAACTTTTTCCTGTTTCAAGGTCATTAAAACTAAAAGGCATATCATTGGAAAGCTGCTGAACTGCACTTACCGGAACAGCACCGTCAAAAATCCGAGCATAAAAAGCACCATCATTATAAGGTGATGGTATACGCGTTTCTACATTATTGAAATAGGCCAGTTTTCCTGTTAGTGCAGTGCCTGAATTGAAATTTGCCGTAATTATTGGATTGCAGCCCGAAACATTAAAGTTGAATGATGCATTTGTTGAAAGCACCTCTCCCAAATTATTTGTCCAGTTTACAAAAAGCCATCCAGACTGAGGTTCAGCCGTCAAAAGCACCGTTTGACCGATGATTGGCGTGCCACTATAGATTGCAGTTCCAGCTGTTGATGGGTTGGCTAAAACTGAAAGAACCACCGGATTGACTGTCATGGCAATTACATTCGATGAAGCCGGATTTCCTGTTACGCAGGTCAGCGAAGAAGTCATAACTACCTGAACCTGATCGCCATTTATAGGTGAATAATTGAAAGTGCTGTTATTGGTTCCTGCATTTTGTCCATTAACTTTCCACTGATATGATGGTGTTGCACCGCCATTTTCCGGGAAAGCGGTGAAGGTAACGGAAGTGCCTTGGCAAACGCTGCTTTGTGTTGCGGAAATGCTTACACTCGCAGGAAGGATGGCGCTGACGGTCATGGCAATGAAATTCGATGATGCCGGGTTTCCTGTTACACAAGTCAGCGAAGAAGTCATAACTACCTGAACCTGATCACCATCTATAGGTGAATAATTGAAAGTGCTATTCGTTCCTGCATTTTGTCCGTTGACTTTCCACTGGTATGATGGTGTTGCACCGCCATTTACAGGGAATGCTGTGAAGGTAACGGAGTTGCCTTGACAAACGCTGTTTTGTGTTGCTGAAATGCTCACGCTTGCAGGAAGGCTGTTGCTGACTGTCATGGCAATGACATTCGATGATGCCGGATTTCCGGTGACGCAGGTCAGCGAAGAAGTCATAACTACCTGAACCTGATCACCATCTATAGGTGAATAATTGAAAGTGCTATTCGTTCC
>JAUXMV010000008.1 GCA_030683155.1 Bacteroidales bacterium | reverse complement strand
AGCAGCCGGTTGCGTAATCACTACCGATAAAGTTGCAGTACAACCATTGGCATCAGTTACCTGAACGGTATAGGTTCCGGCAATCATACCTGTAATCACATTACCTGTTACTGTTGGAGTGTTTGGTCCTGCAGTAACGCTATACGTATAGCCCGTTGTTCCACCCGAGGCCACTACTATGGCACTGCCCGTAGAAGCACCATGACAAAGTACATTGGTTTTGCTGGAGAGTGAAAGAATAAGTGGTGCAGGCTGGTCAATGTCGAAGCTTACGGTGTAGGTACATCCGATGGCGTCGGTGATCCTTACGCCATATTCACCTGCAGCGAGGCCTGTGAATACGCCGGTTGCATTGCTGGTTCCGATGCCCACCAAAAGGTAAGTGTAAGGTCCTGTGCCACCTGTTGCAGTAATTGTTGCAGCACCGTTTGTTCCACCGTTGCAGCTTACGTTGGTATGTGCGGTAACAGAAGCGCTAAGCGTGCTGTTGGTATTGATGATGTTGAAGTTGGCTGTTGCCATGCATCCTCCGCTAGTTGCTGTAAATGATGCAGTGTAATAACCTGCTGCTAATCCGGTAAATGTAACAGGATTACCTGCAGTAGCTGCCAAAGTAGTTGAGCCTACTGTAATATTTCCATTGGCATTGGCTGTTAGCTGAACACTGCCCACAGCTGCGTTGCACTGGGTGTTGACGATTGTTCCCACGGTAAGTGTTACCGCTGCAGGATTGATTAAAGTATATGGCCCACCGGTAACCTGACATCCATTGGCATCTGTTACGATGACGTTATATGTTCCGGCAATAAGTCCCACTGCATTTTGTGCATTGGTTCCGTTGCTCCATGCATAACTATAAGGAGCTGTGCCACCGGTAAGGGTAATGCTTACGCTACCATCATTGGCGTTATTGCAAGTAGGGTTAACCGGAATCGCAGAGGCAATAGCCAAAGTAGCAGCCGGTTGTGTAATCACTACCGATAAAGTTGCAGTACAACCATTGGCATCAGTTACCTGAACGGTATAGGTTCCGGCAATCATATTGCTGATAACGTTGCCTGTAACATTGGCTGCGTGGCCTACAGGACCTGCAGTAACGCTATAAGTATAACCCGTTGTTCCACCCGAAGCCACTACTATGGCGCTACCCGTAGAAGCACCATGACAAAGCACGTTGGTTTTGCTGGAGAGTGACAGAATAAGTGGTGTAGGCTGGTCAATGTCGAAGCTTACGGTGTAGGTACATCCGTTGGCGTCAGTGATCCTTACGCCATATTCACCGGCAGCGAGGCCTGTGAATACGCCTGTGGGTTGTCCGGCACCACCATTCAAACTAAAGCTATAGGGCGTAGTTCCACCGGTGGCAGTTACTGTAATAGCTCCATTACTGCCGCCATTGCAACTTACGTTGGTATGCGCGGTAACAGAACCCGAAAGGTTGCTGTTGATATTGGTTATTTCAAAATTGATTTCTGCTTTACAACCAGTGGCCGTAGCAGTAAATGAAGCAGTGTACCAACCTGCTTGTAAATTGGTGAAGGTAGCAGGTGAGGGCTGGCTTGTTCCATTGAGGGTTACTGTACCGGCTTCGCTTCCGGTTAAGATAACCTGACCGGCAGAATTCCCACAGGTAGTATTGACAATTCCTGATGCAACCACCGAGCATGAACTAAAATTGAGCAGTGTTAGGGCGCTGTTGTTCGAAGGGTCACCATCTCCATCAGGATCGGGATCTGATCCGTTTTGCGAAAGATCAGTTACTGATCCTCCAACAGAGTTGGCTGATGCAGTTACCTGATTGCTGTAGTTGCCTGCGCTTAATATCCTAAGACCTAATACAATATTGGTTGAAGCTCCCACGGCCAAACGATTACTTGTTCCGCTGTTATCGAGTAGATTACTGCCGGCTGCAGTACCGCTAAATGCCGTATTTACTGCAAATGAAGTACTGGAGATATTTAAAACTTGAAAATTCCCTGCACCAAAAGCGGTTTCGAGGTTTTCCTGAACCTGAATATCGTATAGTTCAAGATTGCCATAATTCTGAATACGGATGTTATAAACTACATCAGCCGTTCCATAAGTATTGTAAGTTGTGCTTACCAATTGCTTGGCAGCACCAATAACCGGATTACAGTTGACAACGTTAACTACTAAGTAAAATACCGGGCCGCCACAATTCAAGGGTGCAGGACCAGTAGGGGTGATGGTATAGGTTACCACTCCGTTTGCTGGTCCAAAATTGGTTAAAACATCTGTAATCGGACCTGATCCACTGACTGTAAATCCTGATACTGACCCAACGGTATTGACGGCTGTCCAGTTAAAAACGGTTCCGGCCACATTCGACGTTGGTGTATAATTAACAGCATTTCCAGTGCAAATAGTCAGCGTTTCAACACTGGTAACACCAGGAGTTGGATAGACGGTATAATCGAATAGCATGGTTGTGCCTGTGCAACCTTCGAATGAGGGTGTTACGGTTATGGTTGCAGCAATTGCCGTATTGCCAGTGTTTTGTGCAGTAAACGACGAAATATTACCTGAGCCTGATGCTGCCAGTCCAATAGCGGTGTTGCTATTTGTCCAGCCATAAGTAGTTGTTCCTCCGCTTCTATTGGTGCTAAAAGATATTAAATTGGTTGGATTGCCATTGCATATTTCTTGAAGTGCGATGGCATTTACCTGTCCGGATGGATTAATTGTAATGGTGAATGTTTCAGGAGGGCCTACGCAATCAACTCCACCGTTGCTGAAAGTTGGTGTTACTTCTATGGTGGCTGAAATGGGCGCTGTACCCGGGTTTGTGGCTGTAAAAGACAGGTTTCCGCTGCCCGATGCAGCAAGTCCTATGGCTGTATTGTTGTTTGTCCAGGCGTAGGTTGTTGTACCGCCTGTTCTGTTGGTGGTAAAGCTCAATGAGGCAGAAGCTGTGTTGCACCATGTTTGCAAACCAGGGTTATTTACCTGAGCAGTTGGGTTTACTGTAATGGTAAAATTTATTGAAGGCCCAACGCAACTTACACCATCGTTAGTGTAGGTAGGTATAACAGTAATGGTGGCAGTTACCGGTGAGGTTCCCGTATTGGTGGCCGTGAACGACAAAATATCTCCACTGCCGGCTGCTGCCAGTCCTATGGAAGTATTATTGTTTGTCCAGGCATAGGTGGTGGTGCCGTCTGTTCTTGTAGTCGAGAAGTTGACATCTGTTGTTGAACCATTATTGCATAATGTCTGATTGGTAATGCTATTTACCTGTCCGGATGGGTTCACGGTAACATCAACATCTATTGGAGCACCTGTGCAACTTCCAATTGCTGGTGTAATGGTGTATCTTACAACTGCTGCAATATTTCCGGTGTTGGTGAGGGTTTGCTGGATGGAGTTGCCTGACGCAGCTGAAAAACCCGTTGCAGTTCCAGATTGCAGTGCTGCTGTCCATGAGTACGTTACCGTTGGACCGGTAATATTCGTAGTTAATGCAATATTTGAAGCTGTGCCGCTACATATCCTTTGCAGTGCAGGTGTTGCAATAACATCGGGAGTTGGGTTTACTGTAACGTCAAAGGTAAATGGGGCGCCAACGCAATTGGTGGGTGCGGGCCCGGTGGGTGTGATAGTATATCTTACAACAGCGGGTGAAGTGGTTGCGTTTGTAAGCGTTTGGTCTATGAGAGAACCCGATCCATCGGCAAATCCAGTCGCAGTGCCTGATTGCAAAGCAGCGGTCCAGGCAAAGGTAGTACCCGTTACATTGGAGGTGATTGTATAATTGGTGCTTGTGTTATTGCAAATGGTTCTTGAAGGGAGGCTGTTTACTGCAGGAACAGGATAAACTGTTACCGTAGCAGGGTCAGAAAGTGTTTCACAACCTGAGGCTGATTGTCTTATTCTTACACGGTATTGTCGTACCAGGGTACTTGGTGCGGTTGTAGTTAATGTTGGCGTTGTGTAAATGCTTGTCGTTGCACCACCAATGTTCGAAAAGGTACCTGAAGTACCTAACCTAGTTTGCCATTGATATTCAAGTGTTCCAGGAGGAACATTGCCTGTTACTGTAACACTCATTGCATGAGTTAACCCACTGCATATATCAGCTCCTACGGGTTGTACGCTGATAGCAGGATCAGCTACTACCGTAATGTGCGCCTCTGAAGAAGGCACTGTAGTACAATTGGCAACTTCTGCTCTGTAATAATAATTACCAACAGTTAAAGAAGTTGGGGTAGTGTATGATGCATTGGTTGCACCGCCAATAGGTGTCCAGGGTCCACCTGATGTTGGGCTTGAGAACCACTGATAGGTATAACCTGATCCATCTCCTCCGGATGCAACAACTGTTAGGGTTTGCGAGCCTCCGGCACAATATGTTGAGCTGGCTATGGGACCCGATACTGTCAAATCAGGATAACGGGTAATATTTACCTCGTCGAAATAATCAACACAAGTACCACCAGTACTGATGGTCCACCTCAAGCGATGGGTTCCAGCCGGAATACCTGTAACATTAGTTGTCGGACTGGTTGGGTCTGTGATTGTTGCCCCTGTGCCACCGCTGACAAATGTCCAGGTACCGGTGCCTTCGGTTGGGGTGTTGCCTGCCATTGTTGCGGTGCTGGTATTGCACAAAAACTGATCTGGCCCTGCTTCTGCCAGGGTAGGTAGCGGATTGATTACCACGTTGGCAATTGCTTGACTTGGCGTACAAATCGGCCCATTGCTAATCGTCCATGTAAATTGGTAACTTCCTGCTGTTAATCCAACAACGGCCGAAGTTGGCGAAGATGGGTCTACTATTACTGCTGTTGCACCTCCGGTTTGTGTCCAAAGACCTGTGCCAACAGTGGGAGTATTTCCTGTTAAATTAACAGGTTGGAAAAGACATAAATTCAAATCAGATGCAGTTGCAGTTGTAGGCTCAGCCCAGGTTACGATGGTCATTTCATCCTCCGAAATACAACCATTATGTGTGGTGGTCCAGCGTAATACGTAGGTTCCGGATGTGGTGCCGGGGGCGAGGTTACTCACCGTTGCATTGCGGTCAGCGGCATTGCTGAAGCTTACAGTGGTGGGGCCAGATACCTGCGACCATTCGCCAGTTCCAAAAATTAAATCATTAGCTGCCAAAGTGGTGCTGGTTGCGTTGCAAAGGTTCTGGTCGGGTCCGGCATCGGCAGGGGTTGGTGGTTGCAAGGTGGTAATGGATACCTCATCGAAGCTAACCGAACAAACTGGTCCGTTGGTAATTGTCCAACGAAAAACGTAGGTGCCTTCACCCATCCCTGAAATAATGGTATTTGGTAATATAACAGATTCTATCACAGCATCTGGTGCTGCTATCGGCTTGCTAATTTGAGTCCATGTACCCAGACCCGTGACAGGCAAATTTGCAGCCATCACCGTTTCGAACCCGCAAACTGCCGTTTGGTTGGGTCCGGCATTGGCAATGGATGGAGGGGCGTAATTCCAAATAACAATTTCATCGAAACTGTCACAGGTGCCATTGGTTACTGTCCAACGGAAAAGGTAAATGCCGGCACCACCCGTTAAGGTTACGTCCGTTACATTGTTATTGGCATTGACAAACGAAACAGCAGGACCACTTACTTTTGACCAACTACCTGTTCCTACACCAGGTACAGTTGCTAATAAGCCAACCACTACACTGCCGGAAGGATCATCGCAATAGTCGGTGATGACCGGTCCTGTTATTTGAGCAGCATCTGTGGTATTCAGGTTGGTGATAGTAACTTCATCCGATGTTTCCGGACAACCGCCCTGAGCAGTTATGGTGTAGAGAAACACATACACTCCTGTGGTTAAATTGGTTACTGTTGCAGAATTGGGGGCGTTTGCAGCTAAAACGTGCACATCAGGACCAGGTCCGCTATAGCTTACAAATGTCCACGTTCCGGTGCTGTTAACAGTGCCTGTTAAATTTACGGCCACGGCATCGCAATAGCTTGCATCGCTGCCTGCATTGGCAACAGGGTACACGGTAAACGAGACATCGTCGGTAGAAGGCGTACAATAGGTGCCGCCGGAAATTGTCCATCTGAAAGTATAGGTTCCTGGAATTAAACCCGATACGGTTGTTGTAGGATTGGTAGCATTAGCGAAAACAGGTGTTCCGGGAGCGCTTACGATCGACCAAACACCTGTGCCTTGTGTTGGTGTGTTGGCATTCATCGTAACACTTGTCGCGCCGCAAACATCGGCCACAGTGCCAGCATCAGCGGTTGTAGGAACAGCAGTAGAAACCCTGAACCTAACATCATCAAACGAAGAACAAGCGCCATTGCTTATCGTCCACCGGAATACATATGCTCCGTCAATCAAGCCTGTTATTGTTGCGTTGGGGGCATTTATATCTGAAATAATATAGCCGCCAGGCCCTGAAACCTGGCTCCAAACTCCAGTTTCTCCAACTGCAGCAGCATTGGCAGCAAAGGTAGCTGAAGTGCCGCAAATATCCTGATCGACGCCTGCATTGGCAATAGTAATATCCCACACGGAAATGATCACCCTGTCTCTTGAATCGGGGCAGCCTGCTCCGAATGTTATAGCCCATTCAAATTCATAGGTGCCCGGAACTAGCCCTGTAACCTCAGTGTTATACAATGTGGCATCTGTAAAAGTTGGCATATTTGGACCAGAGATCCTCGTCCATAAGCCTGCACCCGGCGAGGGGTCATTGCCTTGAAGAAAGATGGATGTAGTGGCCACAGGCAGGCACTGGTCTGCTCCGGCAGCAGCAGCCAAAGGCCCTTCTGTTGCGGAGGTAGTAACAACTACTTCTGCAAATTTTGAAGCACATCCGTTTTGTATTGTCCATCTGAAAGTATAGGATGTCGACGCCGCAAGGCCATCTGCAACAACGATAGGGCTGTTTGCATTAGGTGAAAAGGTAACTGTACCGGGTGGGTCAACAGTCCAGGTTCCTATTTCATTTATAATAGGTTCTCTTCCTTCAAGTGTAATAGGGGTTCCAAAACAAACTGAAACGGGTCCGCTTACAGTAACATCAGCGGGAGGGATGGCAGCTACTCTAACCTCTACATCATCCTGTGCTGCAGTACATTCGTCACCGGCCGACACCAACCACCTGAAAATATACAACCCATTGGTAAGGCCTGTAACTGTGGTATTTGCAAGAAAAGGATTAGCAATGGTTGCTGTGTTTGGACCACTTACCTGGGACCATTGTCCAACGCCAATATCTCCAGGACCTAGAACATTGCCGGCTAAAGTGGTTTCAGTAACATTACATGCAACGAACTGATCGGTGCCGGCATTGGATCCAGTTACTGGTTTGGAAGCAACTACTTCTATGTCTCTGAAAATCGGATCACAGGATGATCCTGCGGAACCTTTTCTAAACCTAACCAGATATGTTCCATTTTGGGTAAATCCTGTTATAGTAGTTGGCGATGATCCTGCATTTTGATATTCAGTAGGATATATGAATGCTCCGGAAGGACCGCTTATAATACTGTACTGCACATTTCCGGGGCCGGTTTGATTAAAGCCAATGGTAGCTTCTTCATCATTACATGCTAAAAGTAAGGGTGCTGAGGTTGTTAGGTTAAAAGTTACAGCCACTGCCGAAGTTCCGAATGTAGTGGTGGCCTGGCTTGTACATCCGGTTACGCTATTGGTGACCGAATACCTGAAAGTGTAATTCTGCCCGGCAACAAAGCCACTAATGAGTGTTGTTGGCGAGTTGGGCGACTGAATTACCGGACCTGCAAGACCGGCTATTTGCTCCCATAATACTGTTTCGTTGGCATACAAAGGTTGGCTACCGGTAAAAACATGTGAGGTTCGTCCATCACAGAAGTACGGATTGGCATTAGCAATGCTTACCTGTGTTACACTTCCGGCTGGAGATGGTACTGTGACTGTAACCAGATCGGTTCCTGAGGCGCAAGGCCCGGAAACGGTCCAGCGGAATGTGTAGGTGCCTTCTATCAGTCCACTAATAGTTGTATTATGTGCAGTTGGATTAATTATAGTAGGTATGGATGGGCCACTTACAATTGTCCACAACCCGCTTTGTCCATCAATGCCGGTTCCGGCATAGCTGCCTGCCATGGAAGCTGAGGTGGTGGCTGAAAAACAATTGCTAAGCGTTTGAGGTGGTCCGGCTGAAACCGGAGTAATACTGCCCCGGTTGGTAATGATAACTTCGTCAAAACTTGAACAGGTGCCCTGATTGACTGTCCATCTCAATGTGGTTGATCCAGTCCGATTCGAAGGGAGCACAATATCAGAAGTGGGTGAAGCAGGGGTAGAAATACTCAAATCTGCTCCATTAGTGCCCACAATTGTCCAACCTCCAGTTCCTCCTGATGGAATCGGGCTTCCCGAGAGCGAATGAGTTCCCGGGCAATAGGTCTGATCTGCACCGGCGTTTGCTACCGGTGTGGGGTTAACTGTTACGGTTACATCCTGAAAAACTACAGAGCCATCGGTGCAGGTGGCCGAAATACGGAAACCATATACGTTACCTCCAATAGTTCCGGTAACTGCAGTTATGGCGCTAGTAGGTGATACTATAACCGCCGAAGGCCCTGCTATCTGCGACCAACTTGTTGTACCAACAATCAAACCATCTGAGTTGCCATTGAGAATTACTTGCTCTCCGGAACAAACAGATTGCGGCAAACCGGCATTTACTGAACAGTTTTGTGCACTAATCGGATTCAATCCTAAAAAGAAAATAAGAATTGAAAGGATTAAAAAAAACGCTTTTCCTGAATTGCCTTCTGCTGACTTGGCGATTCTAGGTAATTTTGAGTAACGATTTGCTTTCATATGATTTCTTTGTGTGATATTCTTTCATTGTTGGTTGATGTGAACAAGGCTATAAGAGTAGGTGCAGTGGTTTTGGTTTATCAGTTTATTCTTTAAGTCAAGGGTTGATATTATCAAAAATATGGCCATAAGTTGGATTAGACTTATTTTTAGTTTTTTATAAAGATTTAAAGTTTGACAAAACTTCCCGATTATGGATGTTTGTTTCTATAATTGTAATTTTTTATCGGGTTTTGTAATGCTCATAGTGCAGAATTCTGAGATTTTTGTCAAAGGTAAAATAGATATATCATTTTCCAAAGCAAAAGTTAATGTTTTGTTAATTTTTTTTTCATATTTTTCAACTATATGATTTACAGTGTAATTAGATAATGTCTGCTTCAAAAGTCCTCTTCTTTTAAATTGAAGGTTAATCTCCGGTTTCCTTCAATAAAGCATTTAAACGATTTTGAGATGATAACATGTGGGTGTTTGTTTCGATGAAACTCCAATCAAGTGAATTTTTTTGGGCATAATGGATATTACATTCAATAACAACACTATACAACCATCAGCTTAAATGACTTTCAAAACCTTTTTTAATGAAAATCTTGTTAGTTTTCAACCAGGTGATAGGTCAAACTTTTTGCACCTATGCTACTGATAAAGCTTTAAAATATGAAAATTGAAGAAGTTCCTTTTTTTCATGTTTGATGACATTGCCGCAGATGCACAAGTCAGGTTAGGCATATTCATGCTTTCGGTAGCAAACTCTTAAATATCTCCAGAAATCGCTTTGCAAAATATTTGTTCTTCAAAAGGAATGTCTTACCTACCGAATCACTGTTCTCCGGTTAAATTTCATGATATATTCTGTAATGCTTGATATCTCTCATTGACCCAGGCGGACGAGAGATATTTTTCACCGGACATCAATGATTGATAAATTAAATCCCTGAATATTTATTTAGCCTTTATAAAGCTGATTTTCATATCCCACCCCAAAAAAAATAATTTCTGAAAAACCTGACATCCCCAATCATTTATGTATTTATGTTTTAAATATCAGGATAATTGAAATACCTACTTTAGATTATCATGTTTATTAGAAAACAATTACAGGAAGTTTAAAAAAAAGAAAGTCTTTTTTCATGGGGCGCGCGAAAGACGGGGATGTGGGGTAAGTGCTCCAACAGTTAAGGAATATTTTCAGATACTTGAGGACACACTGACAGGTCGCTTTCTTCCGAGCTTTCAAAAAAAACCAAAACGTCGCGTGATTCTGGCACCAAAATTTTACTACTTTGATGTGGGCATCGTAAACTACTTACTGAAAAGGGGTGCAATTGAAAAGGGCAGCGAATCTTTTGGACATGCATTCGAGCATTTTATCTACCAGGAAATTTATGCTCACAGCAACTATTCTGGTTTACAATATGCTATACACTATTGGCGCACAGCATCTCAGATAGAAGTTGACCTTGTTTTGGGTGACCATGAGGTAGCCATAGAAATTAAGGCGACCCAAAATGCAAATCCCCGTCATGCAAAAGGACTGAAAAGCTTTGCAAAAGAGTATTTCGTCAAAAAACTTTTACTCATCACAAACGATCCATTCCCACGTCAGATGGGGTCGGTTTTGGTTTTGCCCTGGCAGGTTTTCCTTCAAAGACTTTGGGCAGGTGAAATAATTGCCTAAAATTAGTTCCTTCAAATCATTTCTTTGGTGGTTCCATCTTTTTGCTTTACTGGAACGCGCTTTTTTGCTCCTTGAGCCTGATTTCTAATTATTTCTCTGTTTAGAATCAATTATTGCTCATTCAGCCACTCATAAAAACTTCTGTTTGGTTCCCCATCGGGGTATGACCAGTCTGGTTTCAGCCTGAGTCCACTATCGCTTTTGCTGATAAATTCAATTACTTCTTTTATGTCTTTTTCTTTAGTTATCTTAATCAAAAAGAGCGAATTATTTTCAAGTTCAACTTCCACAATTTCAGCGTCTATTTTTTGAACAAACAATGCATTGAAGATAATTTCTGCTTGCAGCATATCTTTTGTTGCCCATACAATACCATTATTTCCCGAAATAAGGCTGTCCTCATCAAAGCTGACAGTAAGTTCAAGTGCTGTGCCTTCAGGAAGTTTCGGATATTTTTTGTCAGTAATGGTTTTCCATAACAAGGGTTTCTGATGAAAAAATACAATCTCTCCATCCGTGGTTATGACGCCTTTTTTGTTGAGCAATTTCATCGATAAATTTTTAATTGTATAGTTATTTGATTATCAATTGCTTCCCACTTTTTAAATTGTGAAGTTTCTACACAATACCTAAACCGTAATTTTATGGTATTCCCTTACTGGTTCAGTGTTTGCTTTACAATTTTTTGTACCACATATACCAGGTTACTTTCCTGAGACTGGCATCTTTTTTCCTTTCCAGTTTCTCCGCTTCCTGAATTGATGATGGACTTTTAATAAGCACCTCTTCACCAGGCTGCCAATTGGCTGGAGTTTGCACGCTGAATCTGTCTTCAGTTTGCAATGCAATCAAGGTTCTTTTAATCTCTTCAATATTTCGTCCTACGCTATTTGGATAATGAAAGAAGGCGCGAATTTTATTGTTGGGATCAATGAAAACAACTCCTCTGATATCTCTTCTTTCATTTGAGTTTGACTGCAAAAGACCATAAAGTCGGGATACCTCAAGTTCGTTGTCTGCTATCAACGGAAAATCTATTTTAACCGGACTAAAACCTTCATAACTTATTGATTCCATTGATTTAACCCACTGGATATGACTGTTAAGTCCATCGGTTGAAATGACAAGCAACTGCGTTTTTAATTTTTTGAATTCCTCCTGGCTTGCTGCCAAAGCCAAGATTTCTGAAGTGCAGACAGGCGTGAAATCAGCAGGATGACTAAAGATTATCTTCCATTTACCAAAATAGTCATCCGGAAAATTTATCTCTCCCATTGTAGATATAGCTTTAAATGAGGGAGCTGTGCCTGAAGTGAGCGGGCCGTTTTGAGAAATTCCATTCGTTGAAAGGAAGACAGCTAATAAAATAAACATTACATTTTTCATAGTTTAAGTTGCTTTTAGTTGATTGATTTATAATTTTCACATGTTTTGACTTTATTTTTTTTTAACGCTGGCAAAAGGGCAGTTGAAAGTTGATTTTAGTGTTTATAGATGCAAGCAGTGCTTTCTGGAAGAAGAAATTCAACTGCCCTGAGCCAACGTTTTTTTATTAGTCTTCGAGCTTTTAGAGTACCCATCTTTCAAAATCGATTTTAGGGTTTGTATTTAATGTTTAAATTAATCGGTACAAACATACGATCACAAACACTCCAAAGTCTTGTACTTTTTGCGCATTTACTTGGACTTTTTTGACAAAATGCATTAATTTGACTGTTTAAAAGCTTTTTTGAACAATTCCTTAATGAATTTTTCAAAAAAAATGAACGTTAAAAAACTCATAGCATGTTCATAAAAAATTTAACAAAAAATCCGGTACTTATCAAATCACTGTATATTTGCCCTCCGAAACATATCAAAAATGAGCGTTCCGGATTCCCTCATAATTCCAATTGCTGTTCCTCACGGATTGGTAAAAAGTATTTCTCTATTGCAGGCGGCATTGACCGTCTTTTTTTTTGCTAAAAATTTAAACTTATGAAATCTACTCACTATCGAAGTGCGAAACTGATACTTGAAGACGGGACAACTTTTGTTGGACAATCTTTCGGTTTTGAAGGTGCTGTAACGGGCGAAATCGTCTTCAATACCGCTATGACCGGCTATCCTGAAAGTCTTACAGATCCTTCTTACTGTGGTCAGATAATTGTCCTCACTTATCCGTCAATCGGTAACTACGGCGTTCCCTCTAAAGAAATAGAAGATGGGATGCATCGTTTTTTTGAATCTGAACGCATTCACGCTTCTGGCCTCATAATTTCTGACTATTCTGAGAAGTATAATCATTGGAATGCCAGTCAAAGTCTTGGAAGTTGGCTGACAGAGGAAAAAGTACCCGGCCTTTTTGGCATTGATACCAGAATGCTGACTAAAATTATCCGTGAAAAAGGTACAATGCTTGCCAAAATAATTTTTGATGAAGACATTCCTTTTGAGAATCCCGACTTGAAAAACCTTGTTGCAATGGTAAGTCACAAAGAAAAAGTTGTTTACGGAAGCGGAAAAAACAGGATTTTGTTAATCGATTGCGGCGTAAAAAGTAATATAATCCGTTTTCTTCTTCGCTACGACACAACAGTGATAAGGGTTCCGTGGGATTATGATTACAGTAGTGAAGATTTTGACGGGCTCTTCATTTCGAACGGACCTGGCGACCCTTTGCATTGTCTCTCAACAATTGAAAATCTGCGTCATTCTCTAGAAGATGACAAGCCCATTTTTGGCATTTGTCTTGGACATCAGTTGGTTGCATTGGCATCCGGGGCAGAGACATATAAACTGAAGTTTGGTCACCGAAGCCATAACCAACCTGTACTCGAAAATGATACCAACAAAGCATGGCTTACTTCGCAAAACCATGGATATGCTGTAAAAACCGAGACAATCGGCAAAGACTGGCGGCCATATTTCACTAATTTAAACGATGGTAGCAACGAGGGCTTGATTCATACCTCAAAACCGGTTTTCACAACGCAGTTTCACCCCGAAGCATCAAGTGGGCCAACTGACACTGCATTTTTATTCAGCAACTTCATCAAAGCAATTGAAACATGGAAAAAATAAATAAAGTTCTCGTTCTTGGTTCTGGAGCGCTTAAAATTGGTGAAGCCGGCGAATTTGACTACAGCGGTTCACAAGCATTAAAAGCATTGAAAGAAGAAGGGATCACAACCGTTCTTATCAATCCGAATATTGCTACTGTTCAAACTTCAGAAGATATTGCCGACATCATTTATTACTTGCCGGTAACACCGTTTTTTGTTGAAAAGATTATACAGAAAGAGCAACCACAGGGCATTTTACTTGCTTTTGGCGGTCAAACGGCACTCAATTGCGGTATAGCCCTTCATCGTGAGGGAATTCTGGAAAAATACAATCTGAAAGTCCTGGGAACGCCCGTAGAGGCAATCATCGAAACCGAAGACAGAGAGCGTTTTGCGCAAATGCTTGCTTCTATCAATATCAAAACTCCACGTTCTGTGGCTGTTACAACCATTGAAGATGCCATTGAGGCAAGCAAGGAAATTGGCTTTCCGATCATCGTTCGTGCAGCTTATACTTTAGGCGGACAGGGAAGTGGATTTTGTAACAATGAACCCGAGTTGAGGCAATTGTCGGAAAAAGCTTTTTCCTATGCTAATCAGATTTTAGTTGAAGAATCACTAAAAGGTTGGAAAGAGGTTGAATACGAGGTCGTCCGCGATTGTTTCGACAATTGCATTACTGTCTGCAACATGGAAAATTTCGATCCTCTTGGCATTCACACCGGCGAAAGTATTGTTGTTGCACCTTCGCAAACCCTTACCAACAGTGAGTATCATAAACTTCGCCGCATTTCGATTGAAATTGTGAAAAAAGTTGGTATCATCGGCGAGTGTAATGTTCAATATGCACTTGATCCACATTCGGAAGATTACCGCGTTATAGAAGTCAATGCCCGTTTATCGCGCTCCAGCGCCCTTGCATCAAAAGCCACAGGTTATCCATTGGCTTTTGTGGCGGCAAAACTCGCGTTGGGTTATGGCTTGCATCAGTTGAAGAATAGCATAACCAAAACCACTTCAGCATTTTTTGAACCTGCGCTCGACTATCTGGTTTGCAAAATTCCACGCTGGGATTTGAATAAATTTCAGGGCGTTTCCAGAGAAATCGGCTCAAGCATGAAAAGCGTGGGCGAGGTAATGGCCATCGGTCGATCATTCGAAGAATGCATTCAGAAAGGTTTGCGCATGATAGGAGTGGGGATGCATGGTTTTGCTGCCAACAAAGAAA
This sequence comes from Bacteroidales bacterium, assembly GCA_030683155.1. GTDB lineage: Bacteria > Bacteroidota > Bacteroidia > Bacteroidales > F082 > JALNZU01. The sequence goes on along the minus strand of JAUXMV010000008.1, from coordinate 14,263 downwards.
TGAAAACGATGAATATCGAGGAAGCTTTGAGCAACCCGACCGATATCCGGATTTTTGTTATCGAACAGGCATTCAAGGAAGGCTGGACGGTGGAAGATATTTATCAGCGAACCAAAATAGACCGCTGGTTTCTGGAAAAACTGCAAAATATCTTTGATACTTCCTGCGAGCTGGAAAACTTTGATGTCATTGAAGAGTTGCCACACGATTTATTTGTAAAAGCGAAAAAACAAGGCTTTTCAGATTTTCAACTTGCCAGGCTGGTGATCAAAGCAGAAGATTCGGCAGGCATGGATACTGCAATGAATAATGTCAGGGATTATAGAAAAATGCTGGGAATAGTTCCTTTTGTTAAACAAATCGACACCCTCGCAGCAGAACATCCGGCAACAACAAATTACCTCTACTTAACCTATCATGGAAGTGAACATGATATTCATTTTGAAGCAGATAAGCGTTCCGTAATAGTACTTGGTTCTGGTGCTTACCGCATTGGAAGCAGTGTCGAGTTTGACTGGTCTGGCGTTAATGCGCTGAAAACGATCGATAAATCAGGTTTCAGGTCAGTAATGATAAACTACAATCCCGAAACAGTAAGCACAGATTATGACAGTTGCAGCCGCCTGTATTTCGACGAATTGAGTCTCGAACGTGTGCTTGATATTATTGAGCTTGAGAATCCGTTTGGCACAATCGTTTCCACAGGCGGACAGATTCCAAACAACTTAGCAATAAGACTTCACCAGCAAAATGTGACCATTCTTGGTACATCTCCCGTTTCGATCGATAAAGCCGAAAACCGGCATAAGTTTTCGGCTATGCTCGATAAAATCAACGTTGATCAACCTGAATGGAAAGAATTGAGTTCAGTGGATGATATTTTCAAATTTACTGAAGAAGTTGGTTTTCCGGTTTTGGTGAGACCTTCTTATGTGTTGTCGGGTGCAGCCATGAATATCGTTTCAAATAAAAGTGAATTGAAACATTTTCTCGAACTTGCCACAAGTGTTTCAAAACAATATCCGGTTGTCGTTTCAAGGTTCATCACTGATGCCAAAGAAATTGAGATGGATGCTGTTGCTGACAAAGGGGATATTATCGTATATGCTATTTCTGAGCACATTGAGTTTGCTGGAGTGCATAGCGGTGATGCTACGATCATGTTTCCGCCACAAAAAGTTTATGTCGAAACCATTCGCAGAATAAAGAAAATAAGCCGTGAAATTGCACAGGAACTTCAGATAAGCGGACCTTTTAACATACAGTTTTTGGCCCGTGACAACGATGTGAAAGTGATTGAGTGTAATCTCAGAGCCTCACGGAGTCTGCCTTTTGTTTCAAAAGTCTTAAAGACCAATTTCATTGATTATGCGACCAAAATCATGCTTGGAATAGCTGTCGAAAAACCTGGAAAATCCTTATTTGACATTGACTATATTGGCGTAAAGGCTTCACAATTTTCTTTTTCACGTCTGAGTAAGGCTGATCCTGTTTTGGGTGTTGATATGGCGTCAACCGGCGAAGTTGGTTGCATAGGAGATGATTACTACGAGGCAATTTTGAAAGCAATGCTTTCGGTGGGATACACTATTCCTAAAAAGAATATCCTTATTTCCTCAGGGCCTATGCGTTCAAAAACTGAATTGCTGATCAGCGCAAGAACCCTTACTGAAAGGGGCTTTCAGCTTTTTGCAACCTTGGGAACCCATCGCTTTCTTTCAGAAAACAATATACCTTCAACGATTGTGCATTGGCCTGATGTACCGGAAGCTCCCAACGCATTTGATTTAATACGTGAAAGAAAAGTTGATCTGGTAATTAATATTCCGAAAGACCTTTCTGAAAAAGAATTGCAAAATGACTATACAATACGCCGTGCTGCAGTTGATTTTAATGTTCCTTTAATCACAAATGCCAGACTTGCAAGTGCTTTCATTTATGCTTTTACACGCTATACACTTGAAGATTTAAGCATAAAAAGCTGGGGTGAGTATTGAAGCGGATTTTACTTATCAATGATGGAAACTTAAATGCACCTATTAATATAAGGTGTGTGTTTTTTGTGTTGCATCATGGCTAATTGATACAATTGCGTTGAGTCAGAAAATTTTGGCGACAGTCTATTAAATGAAGCTTTAAAATAATTTTCTGTTCAGTTCGTTTTTGAGAGAAGGAAAATCAAAAACAAAGTTATTTTTACAAAAATGTCTTTTGTTGACATATCACTATTTCAATCATTACTTTTGTAAACAATTATGCTGTAGGATACATTTCAGTTAAGATATATTACAATGACGACAAGAAGAAGAAAAAGTCCCGTTAGAAAAACGAAAAGCCGCACAAGCAAATCGAATGGCTTATTGAAGAGTATTTTACTGATTTTAGTCGTTCTGATTTCTCTGGCGTTGATTGCTTTTGCTGCCAGCTATGTTTACATGCGTACTTCTGAAAAGGGTGAAGAGGTAAATTTACTAGAAAACATTCAAGCTGATTCTGCAGGTAAATCTGATTTTACCGAAAGAGCAGAAGCTGAATTTTTAACCACAGAAGCTGAATTAAAGAAAAAAAGCGAGGTCATACAAAAAACTGCACTCGAGGGTACATGGGTGAGCGCAGAAAACGGCGCAATGTTTACAGTAACAAATTCAAGCTTCACCATCGATTTCCCCTCCGTTGAGGCCATAAAACCAATGAGAGGTCAAATAACGGTTTCAAAGAATAGTTTTGTCACTATCAATAATAGAGATATGGCTATGTGCCAGGGTGTAGAAGGAAATTATAGTTTTGAGTTAATAGGTGAAGATTTGGTCATAAAACTTAAAAAAGACAATTGTACCCAAAGAGCCTCTCAATTAAACGCATCCTGGTTCAGGCTTTAATTGATCATTTTAAGGATTGACAATCAACTGCTTTTTACTTGTTTTAATGCTTGAAAATTATTTTTTTTTATTTATTCCTTTGTAATTAAGCAAAACTATGTAATTTTGGTAATTAATTACTTAATACGCTAACATGTCTAAAATAGTAACGCTTACTGAAGCTGCTTCCATTGCATTGCATGGAATGATTATAGTTGCAAAAAATGATAATAAAGCCAATGTCGTTCAGATTGCTGACTTGACAAAAAGCTCAAAGCATCATGTTGCGAAAATATTTCAACGCCTTGTAAAAGATGGGCTTTTAGACTCCCATCGCGGTCCGTCAGGTGGCTTTTCATTAAAGAAATCACCTTCTGAAATCACCCTTCTTGAAATATATGAATCTATTGAAGGGCGTATCGAAGTCACAAGTTGTCCACACGATAAACACATTTGTCCTTTTGAAAAATGTATCATGGACAATGTGACCAGAAAGATGACCTCAGACTTTAAAGATCACTTAAAAAATAATACAGTCGCTGACTATTTGTAGAAGCCTTAAATGATGAAACCATTATGAAAATGATGGTTTCATTTTTTTTGCTATAGAATTAAGTATATAAATACCAGATTTCTTGTATAAAACCCTGATTAATAAATTTTATTCATTAAAATTTTAAAAGATGAAACGAGATTCGTTATTCCTGAAAATCTTTGGCCTGTTCGCGATGATGTTTTTATTAATTAATCAATCGTTTGCTCAGTTTCAGTTATCCGGTGAATTCAGACCAAGAGTTGAATACAGACACGGATTTAAAAACCTTGTGACCGATGATGACAAAGCTGCATTTCAGATTTCTCAACGTACCAGACTCAATGCAGGCTATCAGTTAGAAAACATGAAATTCGGATTAAGCCTTCAGGATGTCAGACTTTGGGGCGAAACACCGCAGCTCGTGGCTTCTTCAAATAGAATGATGCTCCATCAGGCTTGGGCCGAATATGGTTTTAATGAACAGTTTTCTATAAAAGTTGGGAGACAAGAACTTGTTTATGACGATGCCAGAATTTTCGGAAACGTTGACTGGGCGCAGCAGGCACGTGCACATGATTTGGCTCTGCTCAAGTATGAAAAGAAATTCAAATTGCATGTTGGACTTGCATTCAATCAACAAAATGATTTGTTGCGTACAACAAACTATGATATGACAAGCAATTATAAAACATTACAATTTCTGTGGTATCATCGCAAAATCGGCAAGCTTGGATTCAGTATGCTATTCCTTAATAATGGAATGGAGTTTAAGAAAGTGGAAAACAATGCAGATGTTTATAAAACAGTCTTCAGTCAAACAATCGGAACACACCTGACATATAAAAGCGGCAAAACCTCAATCTATGGAAACGCCTATTATAGTGGTGGAAAAGATGCATCCGACCGAAAATTGAGTGCATACAATACAATGATAGGCCTCGACTTTGATCTCGATAATGGCTTTGGATTGGGCGCAGGTTGGGAATTACTGTCAGGTACAAGTCAGAAAGAAAAACAGTTGAATGCCAATTACACCAATAAAAGCTTCAATCCATTTTATGGAACAAACCATAAATTCAATGGCTTCATGGATTATTTTTATGTTGGAAACCATTTGAATTATGTCGGACTGAGTGATTTGTTTGCAAATGTATCCTACAAAACCGGAAAAGCCAACTTTTTGGTTACAGTTCATTTATTTAAAGCAGCCAACGAGTTAGTTGAGCCAGTTTTATCAAATACATTAATGGATAAGGGTTTGGGAACTGAAATTGACTTTTCACTTGCCTACAAGCTTAATGATTTTGCCTCACTTTCTGCCGGCTATTCACAGATGTTCGGAACAGAGACTTTAGCAGTTATAAGAGGGGGTGATTACAAAGCTACAAATAACTGGGCATGGCTGATGGTGACTTTTAAACCTGTTTTTCTAAAATGAAACGATAGACAATTTTAAATAAATGATGACTAATTTATTGATATATAAATATTTACAAGATGAAACTATTCAACGATTCCGAAATTTTCCGCTTTGATGAAAGAGTAAGCTACTCAGATGGCGGTGTGGTGAGCAAGCAAGTGATGAAAAACGAAAAAGGCAATGTAACGCTGTTTGCTTTTGACAAAGGTGAAGGCCTTTCAGAACATACTGCCCCCTTTGATGCTTTGATTCAGGTGATTGAAGGCGAAGCCAGGATTTTCATCGGCGGCAACCCATTTGACCTTGTTGCAGGTGACAGCATCATCATGCCTGCCAATATTTCTCACTCATTGAAAGCAACAAATGCTTTTAAAATGATTTTAACCATGATACGTTCCTGAGTTTTTTAAGCGTTATCTTTGTTATTAAACAAAACAAAGATGGCTAAAAAATATCAAGAGTTTGCTCTTGCCCTGAGCGGTGGAGGTGCGCGTGGAATCGTGCATGCTGGCTTTTTAAAAGCACTGGATGAAGCTGGCCTTAAGCCCTCAGCGATTTCAGGTGCAAGCATGGGAGCTATTGTTGGGTCAATGTATGCGGCAGGTGTGAAGCCTGATGAAATGATGAAGGCACTTAAATATCCTGATCTTAAGACTTTACCTTCATGGCTTGGTTTTAAAGCAGGTATAGGATCACTGGAAATTGTAAGAAAAACCCTGGAGCAAAAAATTGGTTCTGATCGTTTCGAAGACTTGAAAATACCGCTTACAGTGGCAGTAACCAATCTGAACAGAGCATGTGTCGAATTGATTAATACTGGGAATTTATATGACGCTGTCATTGCCTCCTCATCAATTCCTATCCTCTTCATGCCTCAGAAAATTGGTGATCACTTCTACGTTGATGGCGGTCTTACAATGAATTTGCCTGTTAAGTGCCTGAAAAAAGAAGGCAGAATGATCATTGGCATCAATTCAAATCATGTTGATGAACTTGGTAAGGAATTTACTTCGATGAAGCAGGTGGGCGAGCGCTGTTTGTTCATTGCCGTGCAGCGTACTTTAGTTGATCAGATAGAAGATTGTGATTTGTTTATTGATCCGGCGGAAGCGCGTTTGTTTGGAACATTTGAGTTTGAAAAGGCCAACGAAATTTTCGAAATTGGGTACAATTCGGGTAAAGAAAATGTACCTGTCATAAAAGCCATTCTTGCAGGAGAAGTCGGCTAATGATAGCCTTTAAGAAGCTTGTCCGTGCAATTCCATCAATTTTTGTTGGAAAAAAATACTGCCAATAAATCCTCAATTCAATAGACTTCTTTATAGATATTGCCTGCGCTAATTGAAGCTGCTAAAAGATTTTCATTAATGCTTCAAAGAATTTGGTTACAAATGACCCTTAAACTTCAGCACTTATCTGCAACGAATTCATTACTTTTGCTGTCCTAAAAAAGAAAAATGAGTTTTCAAAATCCCGGAATGTTCTGGTGGCTTTTTGCACTGGCAATACCTGTAATTGTGCATCTGTTTAATTTCAGAAAGCATAAGTTGTTATTATTTAGCAATATAGAGCTTCTTAAAAATCTTCAGGAACAAACCAACCGTAAGCGCAATATAAAACATCTTATCGTTCTTGCTTTACGAATGCTTATGATAGCAGCATTGGTAACAGCATTTGCCAAACCTTTTATTCCATCAAAGAATAATCTTTCGTCTGAAAGTGAAAACCTCATTTCAGTTTACCTTGATAATTCAATGAGCATGCAGCTTCGCGGAAATGAGATGTCATTGCTTGATGAGGCCAGACAAAACGCGGTTTCTATCATGCAGTCTTTTGGTATGAACAACCGCTTTGTTTTGCTCACAAACGACTTTCTGCCTCAGCATCAGCGACCGATGAGTCCTGTAGAATTCCTTCAGGAGCTTGAGCAGGTGAGGGGAGGTGCTCAGCCCGCTTTGTTTTCAGATATCATTGCAAGAAATAAAACCATACCTCAGGCTGAGACTTTTGAAGACCGAATGTTGTTTGCGCTTTCCGACTTTCAGAAATCTATCTTCGATTCAGAAATCATGGCTTCCGACAGTAGCCTGAATCTTGTTTTAATGCACTCAGAATCAGCTCAGAAGAATAACCTGTATATTGATAGTTGTTGGTTTGAAACTCCCGCCTTGCAGCTTGGCATGAATGCTACACTCATTACCCGTATTGCAAACAGTGGCACTGAGGAAGCAGTGGGAATCCCCGTTAAACTTGAAATTGATGGCGAGCAAAAAGCACTTGCCAATGTTGATATAGCTCCCGGAAGCAGTGTGGAAGCACGATTGCAGTTTGTAGCTTCAAAAGCGGGTTTTTTTGAAGGCACTATTTCAATTCTTGATTTTCCGATCGTTTTTGATGATGAACTTTATTTCTCTTTTGAAATTCAGTCCAAAATAAAAGTGCTCGAAATTTTTGAGAAGCAATCCAATCCATGGCTCAATATTCTTTTTGCTGAAGATGAGTTGGTTAGTTATGAATCACATCAGAAACTCCGCTTGGACATACAGTCACTCCCTGACTATCAAATAATCTTTATAAATGGTCTTTCAGAGGTTCATTCTGGATTGAAGCAGGCGCTTTCAGATTTTGTGCAGCGTGGTGGAAGTTTGGTTCTGCTTCCGGGCAATGAAAATGCTGATGCTTTCAATGAACTGGCAATTGACTTCGGCTTTAGTTTTAATCGCATAGCCGACACTGCTGATACGCGTGTTTTCAAAATTGAAGAAAGCCATTCTTTGTTCAGAGATGTATTTGTAAAAATTCCTGAGAATGCTGATTTTCCTGTTGTTTTCCAGCATTATCCCATCCAAATGCAACAACGTTCAACAGCGATGAACCTCATACGCTTGTTGAATGGCAATCCTTTTCTTGTTGTTAATGATGCTGGATTTGGAAAAGTATTTGCTTTTGCGGTGCCTTTTTCTTCAGGATGGTCCGATTTTCAACGCAATAGCTTGTTTGTTCCAGTCTTATATCGACTGGTATTAATGAGTGCCAGACCGGGAATGTTATATTACACGCTTGGAAAAGAGGTTGTTATAGAATCCGCTTTCTCCGATCCTGAAAACGCAACTTTATTGAAACTGAAATCTTTCACAACCGATTTTGAAGTCATACCTGAATTCAGGACATCAAGCGGAAGGCAGGAAGTTGTCATTCATCCCGATATCCCGATGGCAGGTCAATACGGCCTCTTTGCCGGAGACAATCTTACTCGAATCATTTCCTTTAACAATGACCGCAAAGAATCGGTGATGACTTTTTATAAACCTGATGAATTGCAGAAGCTTTTTGAATTTGCAGGTTTTAAAACACTGGAAGTGCTGAGCAGCTCAGGGAGTGAAATGACTGATGCATTCAAAGATTTAATTGCCGGAAAGCAATGGTTTAAATTATTTATTTTGCTCGCACTTTTGTTTATTTTGGCAGAGGTGCTGATTTTACGATTTTGGAAATAATAAACGCATAGATACACATAGAAAGCAATGTCTGACAGTGGAGATTTAACAGGCGGTACAACCGGAGGTACATCAACTTCAAAAGAACAATACCGGACCATGCAGCTTAGTGGCATGTATGAAAACTGGTTTCTTGATTATGCCTCTTATGTCATTCTCGAACGTGCAGTACCTGATATTGATGACGGTTTAAAGCCCGTTCAACGAAGGTTGTTGCATGCAATGAAGCAGCTTGATGATGGACGTTTCAACAAAGTGGCCAATATTATCGGACACACAATGCAATATCACCCGCATGGTGATGCATCTATTGGCGATGCACTTGTGCAGCTGGGTCAAAAAGAACTTAGTGTTGAAACGCAGGGAAACTGGGGAAATATTTTAACAGGCGATAGCGCTGCAGCATCCCGATATATTGAAGCCCGTCTGTCAAAGTTTGCCGCTGACGTGATTTTCAATCCAAAGACAACCAAATGGAAGTTGTCATACGATGGACGAAACAAGGAACCAATCACCCTTCCTGTGAAATTTCCATTGCTGCTTGCTCAAGGTGTCGAAGGTATTGCTGTTGGACTTGCTTCAAAGATCTTACCCCATAATTTTATTGAACTTATTGATGCTTCCATAGCGCATCTGAGCGGACAGGAATTCGAACTATTTCCCGATTTTATTACCGGCGGGCTTGCCGATGTTACCAAATACAATGATGGAATTCGCAGCGGTCGCGTTCGTGTGCGAGCCAAAATAAGTCAGCTTGATAAAAAAACACTAGTTATAACAGAGGTTCCTTTTTCAACAACTACAAGCACGTTGATTGATTCAATCATCAGCGCCAATGACAAAGGCAAAATAAAAATAAGAAAGATTGATGACAACACTGCCCAGAATGTTGAAATTGTCATCCATCTGACTCCGGGTGTTTCGCCCGACCAAACCATTGACGCACTTTTTGCGTTCACGCAATGTGAAGTTTCTCTGTCGCCCAATTCATGTGTGATAATCAATGGAAAACCAGCCTTTTGGGGTGTGAGTCGTATTCTTCGGTACAACACCGACCGGACAAAAGCCTTGCTTGGAAACGAACTTGAGATCAGACTCGATGAACTTGAAGCTGACTGGCATCACTCTTCATTAGAAAAGATCTTTATCGAAAATCGTATTTACCACGACATTGAGCAATGTGAATCCTGGGAAGAGGTGCTGAAAGCCATTGCCGATGGTCTGGCGCCCTTTAGCCATCTTTTTCGCAGGGAGATAACAAATGACGATATCCTCAGACTGACGGAAATCAAAATCAAAAGAATTTCAAAGTTCAATTCGTTTAAGGCCGATGAGTATATTAAAGGCGTTGAAAATGAAATAGATGAAGTGAAAAATCATCTGGCGCATCTGACTGATTATGCAATAAATTTTTTCAATCAGATCAAAAAGAAATACAGTCAGGGAAAAGAGAGAAAAACAGAACTCCGCAGCTTCGATGTCATTCAGGCCGCTGCTGTTGCCGCAAACAACGTAAAACTTTATGTGAACAAGGTTGAAGGTTTTGTAGGCACTTCGCTGAAAAAGGATGAGTTTGTGTCCGATTGCTCAGATCTTGATGACATCATTGTTTTCCGTGAAAATGGAACCGTCATCGTAACCAAAGTTGCAGCTAAATCATTTGTGGGTGAAAACATTATTCACATCGACGTTTTCAGAAAAAATGATGACCGTACCATATACAACCTCGTTTACCGTGACGGAAAAAAAGGTCCGTATTTTGTAAAACGCTTTGCCGTAATGGGTGTTACGCGTGACAAAGAATACGATATGACGGCAGGTACAGCTGATTCAAAGGTGGTTTATTTTTCTGCAAATCCAAATGGTGAAGCGGAAATTATCAAAGTGTTGCTTCGACCCAAGCCAAAACTAAAAAAGACGACTTTTGAATTCGATTTTGCCGGTCTTGCCATCAAAGGACGTGCTGCACGCGGCAACATCATCACCAAAAACCCCGTGAAGCAAATCGTAAAAAGAGAAAATGGCGTTTCAACACTTGGCGCAAGGAGTATCTGGTACGATGAAACTGTCAAACGGCTTAATACGGATGGCAGAGGAACTTTGATTGGTGAATTTATCGGTGACGACAAACTCATGATCGTGATGGATAACGGAGAGTTTAAGCTCACAGGTTATGAACTCTCAACACATTTTGATGCTGATATGATGCTGTTGCGCAAGTACGATCCTGATGAAGTACTTTCTGTAATATATATAGAAGGTGAAACCGGATTGCATTATTTGAAACGCTTTTCCATTGAAGAGGATACTCCGCTGAACAAAAGAATTTCTTCCATTGGTGAGCATCCTGCCTCTAAGTACCTTTCGCTCATGTTTGATGAAATGCCACGTTTAATGCTTTCATTCCAGCAAAATGAAAAGGGGAGAAAACCTGATGATGAGGAAGTTCTTGTTGCTGATTTTATTGCAGTTAAGAGTTACAAAGCCAAAGGAAAAAGACTTTCAACGCATTTAATAGACAGTATTACCACGCTTGAACCCATTGTTCCGGAATCAGATTCTGAGGATGACGAAGATGAAGAAATCGCTGATCTGATGGTTGAGGAAGTGGTGCCTGAAAACGTTGAAAGTGATTCAAAAACAGCGTCTGAAAGTGAAAATGAATCAGATTTATCCGCTGAGCAGCGTAAATCAGGCATTGGCCCTGTGCAAATGGAATTGGAGTTTTAACAATTTGCAGAATTAATTTTTGACCGAATTTTTACAATCCATAATCCTTTGATTTTTATGTGTGAAAAATTTCACAATAATTGGCGTCAAAATACTGTTAATTTATGAACAATTTCTACCTTTGTACCGTTATTTAGCCTCAGATAAGCTAATTGGAGAGGTTGTTTTTTTATTTCAAAATCAATATTTTATCCTAAAATCACGATATGATAACAAACAATTTTGTTAAAAGACACATAGGTCCTTCTGCTAAGGATGTTCAGAAAATGTTGCAAATTATTGGCATGAAGTCAATTGACGAGTTGATGTATGAAACACTTCCAGACAATATCAGGTTGCCTGAAGAGCTATCCCTTGGACAAGGATTAAGTGAGTATGAGTATCTTACGCATCTAAAAGAGCTTGGTCAAAAAAACAAGCTTTTCCGCACCTTTATCGGAATGGGTTATTATAACACTATCACGCCTCCTGTCATCACGCGCAATGTGCTCGAAAATGCAGGGTGGTACACTGCCTATACACCCTATCAGGCTGAAATATCGCAAGGCCGGCTTGAAGCATTGCTGAATTATCAAACAATGGTTTCTGACCTCACTGGATTGCCTATCGCCAACGCCTCACTTTTGGATGAAGCAACAGCAGCATCGGAGGCCATGATCATGTTTTTTAATGCCAGAAGCCGTCAACAGCAAAAGGCTGGTGTAAATAAATTTTTCGTTTCTGACGGCGTTTTTCCTCAAACACTTGATGTAATTCTCACAAGGGCTACTCCTTTAAATATTGAGGTTGTCACAGGATCATTCAATGCGTTTGTGGCAGATAACACCTATTTCGGTGCACTTTTTCAGTATCCTGATCAGTTCGGACAAATTCATGACAACAGAGAATTGGTTCATCAACTAAAAGAAAACGAAATTCAGGTGGTTGTAGCAGCTGATATTCTAAGTCTTGCCCTTTTGGTGCCTCCCGGAGAATGGGGCGCCGATGCCGTTGTTGGCTCTACCCAGCGTTTTGGCGTTCCGATGGGCTTTGGAGGTCCGCATGCCGGTTATTTTGCCACAGCGGATAAATACAAAAGAAGCATACCAGGGCGCATCATTGGCGTTTCGAAAGATGCCAAAGGAAACAATGCATTGCGCATGGCACTTCAAACGAGAGAACAACATATCAAACGCGAAAGAGCTACTTCAAATATCTGTACGGCACAGGCTTTGCTTGCTGCTATGGCTGCTTTTTATGCTGTTTATCACGGGCCGGATGGCATCCGTGAAATAGCACGGCACACCAATATTCTGGCCGCTGTTATGGAAATTGAAATGGAAAAGATTGGAGTCATTCAATTGAACAGCGCGTTTTTTGATACTCTTCATTTTGAACTTCAAATGGGTTTTTCTGCTGAAGCTGTCTGCAATGCTGCCGTTGAAAATCAAATGAACCTCCGTTATATTGATGAGCGTCATTTTGGTGTGAGCCTCGATGAAACTATTTCACTTGATGAGGTAAATAAAATCGTTGGAATTGTTGCCGGAGTTCTGCAAAAATCTCATTTACCGTATGTTTGTATTCCAGAAGAATGTGTTGTGCTTAAAACTTTCCCTGACGAACTTCATCGCAGCTCGAAATATCTGACACATGAGGTATTCAATTCTTATCATTCTGAGACTGATATGATGCGTTATCTGAAGAAACTTGAAAATCGCGATCTTGCACTTAACCGGACGATGATACCTTTGGGTTCCTGCACAATGAAACTTAATGCTGCAGCTGAATTGTTCTCTCTCAGCTGGCCTGAATTTGCCAGTATTCATCCTTTTGTTCCACGCGATCAGGCCAAAGGTTATATGGAATTGATTGAAAATCTTGAAAGAGATCTATGTGAAATTACAGGATTTAAAGCGATGACTTTTCAGCCAAACTCAGGTGCCAGCGGCGAATATGCAGGCTTGCTGGTTATAAGGGAGTACCTTATCAGTAAAGGTGAAGGTCACAGAAATATTTGTCTGATTCCATCTTCAGCACATGGAACAAATCCAGCAAGTGCTGTAATGGCAGGGATGGAAGTTTTGGTTGTTAAGTGCGATGAGCGCGGAAATGTTGATTTGGATGATCTCCGCCAGAAGGCTGAAGCCAACAAAGATAGACTTGCTGCCATCATGGTAACCTATCCTTCAACACATGGTGTTTTTGAAAAAGGAATTACCGAACTTATTGATATTGTTCACTCGAATGGTGGTCAGGTTTATATGGATGGTGCGAATACGAATGCACAGGTAGGATTGACCAGTCCAGGGTTTATTGGCGCTGATGTTTGTCATTTGAATCTGCACAAAACCTTTGCAATTCCGCATGGCGGTGGTGGTCCGGGTGTTGGCCCGATAGGTGTTGCGGCACATCTTGTTGATTTCCTCCCCGGCCATAAGGTGGTTCAGACTGGCGGTGTTAAGGCAATTTCAGCCGTTTCTGCTGCACCGTTTGGAAGCGCAATGATTTTGCCAATTTCTTATGGATACATCAAAATGCTCGGCGGAAAGGGACTTTCTTATTCTACCGAAATGGCTGTATTAAGTGCCAATTATCTTAAGGAGCGTTTGAAGGATTATTACCCGATTCTGTATACAGGCAATAAATGTACAGTTGCACATGAAATGATTCTTGACTGCAATCAGTTTAGTAAAACAGCCAATATTACCGTAGTTGATATTGCAAAACGTTTGATGGATTATGGTTTCCATGCGCCAACGGTTGCTTTTCCGGTTCATGGAACGCTGATGGTTGAACCAACCGAAAGTGAACCATTGGCAGAACTTGATCGTTTTGTTGAAGCCATGATTTCAATTAGAAAGGAGATTGCAGAGATTGAAAGCGGACAAGCCGAAAAAGGGAACAATGTTATTTCGAATGCCCCACATACAGCTGAGATGCTTATTGCCGGCGAATGGAATTACCCATACACACGCGAAAAGGCTGCTTTCCCAATGGCCGGTATGATGACCGACAAATATTTCACCCCTGTTACCCGCATCGATGATGCTTATGGAGACAGAAATCTTGTATGCACTTGCGCGCCTGTTTCAGATTATATGTAATTGAATCAAAATTCATAAAAGCAAAAAAGATCGGTCATTGAACCGATCTTTTTTGCTTATAAAAGCACTGTTGTCCGGTTAAATTATGAGATTCTTCGCTAACGCTCAGAATGACTTTGACTTACATGGTTTTTAAG
>JAUXMV010000004.1 GCA_030683155.1 Bacteroidales bacterium | reverse complement strand
ATCTAACGAAGATATCATTCGTAACTACTTCATTAATGGTGAAACAAATGCTATTGCCGAAGCAGTTAATAGTAAAATACAGAAACTAATATCTTCAAATAATGGAAACAGAGATAAGGATTTCTTCTTCTTTAGACTTAGTCAATTCTATGCCTAGCACATCAAAATAAGATTTAGCCAATTTGATGTTTTAGCTGATATGGTCAAACTTTTTATTTAACTTTGAGCAAAAAAGAGCTATGACAACAAATTCCGACCTTATAAAGGTTTTTACAGGACGACAAGTTTTGGTGCATCTTCTGAAAGATGAGCTTGAGTCAATGGGCATTGGTGCAATGATTCGCAATGATTTTCATTCAGGGGCAATTGCAGGTTTTTATGGTGGAACGCCTTCAGCAATCGATCTTTACATTTTAGATGCTGATAAAGAAAAAGCTATGCCGCTTGTTGAAGATTTTATAGCACGAAACGAAAACGGCTGAAGTTAAGTTTGCTGCTATAATTAAGGTGTCATCAACTGAATTATTTTAAATGTTCGGTTATTGAAGATTATGGACTTCTATATTCATGGCTTTTGCACAAAAAGCAACATTTCCAACGACTCTCGGAATCGCAATACTTCATAAAGTGTTGATAATAAATCATTTATATTCAGTAGTTTTTAATTGATTTTCTAAAAAATTTCAGGACAGAACCTTTCAAAAGAGAAAACCAATGGTTTGTGAAAATGACATTTTTTATTGAATAATGTCATTTAACAGAGAATAGCTTCCACAGGATGAATTTGTTAATCAGAATGTTTTTTTGTTATCATCAGTAATATTCTTTCTGAACAATAAAACCAACTGACATTAGTTCTAACTTTGTTTTTCGTTATAAAATTATTCCAAAGAAATGAAAGTAGTCTATAGTGAAAGGAATAACCCTCATAAATACAATCATTTATACAGGTTATTCATACTTTTCTTCATCATTTTCGCAAGCATAAAAGAACCCTTACTGGCCCAACAGGAGCCCGTTTACCTTTCACTAACTGAAGTAATCAAGGCTGCTCAGGAGAATTCGCCTGATGCAATGATTGCGCGCCATCGTTTCAGACGCAGCTATTGGGAGTTTCGCAGTTTTAGAGCTGGATATCTGCCAAATCTTAAAATGGATGCAGTGCTGCCAAACTTCAACCGGACCATTGACGCCATCACGCAATCTGATGGAAGCGAAACTTACCGTGAACGCACGCTTGCACGCTATTCGGCCAATATGTCTCTCACCCAAAAGGTTGGTCTCACGGGCGGAGAAGTTTTTTTGCAAACCGGCCTTCAACGGCTCGATAACTTTTATACCGATACCTCAACACGACAATATCTTTCAACGCCTGTAAATATTGGGTTCAGACAACCAATTTTTGGCTATAACGCCTATAAATGGGATAAGCAAATCGAGCCGATGCGTTATGAAGAAGCAAAGCGACAATTTCTTGAATCCAATGAGCAAGTAGCTTCTACTGCAATAAACCATTTTTTCAATTTGCTGATGGCGCAGGTAGATCGTTCAATTGCATTAAAAAATCTTGCCAATTACGACACCTTATACAACATTGCCCGTGGACGATTTGTGCTCGGAAAAATTGCAGAAAACGAACTGCTTCAGCTTGAGCTTAATCTTTTGCGTGCTCAGGCCAGCGTTGAGACTGCCGATCTCAATTATCAGAATATGCTTTTCACTTTTAAGTCATATCTGAGACTTCAAACCAATCAGCCATTGATACTTATTCCACCCGCACAAACCCACCATTTTGGTGTTAATGTTGAAGAAGCTATTGGTGAAGCACGAACAAATACATCATCCGGCCTGAATTTCGACCGGCGGGTGCTTGAGGCCGAAAGTCAGTTGAACATGGCAAGGGCTCAAGGTCGGTTTGATGCTCAGATATCTGCGTCCTTCGGACTTACCCAAACTGCGGATAAATTTGCTGAAGCCTACAACAAACCATTGGATGAAGAACGCGTCACTGTTGGTATTTCTATTCCAATACTTGACTGGGGACAGTCCAAAGGACGCATCAAGATGGCCGAGTCGAATCTGGAACTTATTCGAGCTTCAATTGAGCAGGAGCGAACCGATTTTGAGCAAAACATCTTTCTCAGAGTAATGCAGTTCAACATGCAGAAAAATCAGCTCATGATAGCTGCCAAAGCTGATACAGTTGCACAGAAGCGATTTGATGTCACGCAGAAACGCTATATGATTGGCAAAGTGAACGATATCCTTGAACTGAACAATGCCCAGATTGACAACGACAATGCAAAAATGGGTTATTACAATGCACTTAAAACGTATTGGAACAGCTATTATGATCTCAGACGAATGACTTTGTTCGATTTTAGGGATAAAATTAAAATCAGTGTGATTCCGGAGAGTGTACTGAAGAATTAACATAAAATGAGTTAGTTATAAAACTATAGCTCACTTTCAGTACTTCTTTTTTTTGATTGATATCACATGATTTTGTTTTTGAAAGGCTTTCTGTTATCCCACTAATTGCATGGGGCTATAATTCATTGTAAAAACTACATTATAAATTATATATTATCTCTTAACATTTTGTTTCAAATGAAAGTGATATTCCAAAAAACAGCTTTTTTGCAGGAAGTATTCATCGTTGTATTGTACATCATTTTACTAAATAATTATATCGGAAGAAAAGATCTGGTAATTATCGCTGATGGGAAGGGTTATTATGACTACCTGCCTGCAATGTTTATTTATAAAGATTTGAATTTCAATTATCTTGACACTCTGGTAACCGACTTTTACAATCATAAAACATACAATGCCGGCATCAATCCAGAAGTAAATGGAAAGAAGATCAATAAGTATTTCATTGGAACCTCTTTGGTTCAGATGCCTTTTTTTCTTGTTGCTCATCAGGTTGCTTTAAATAATTCTGAATATCGTGCTGATGGATATTCAGTCATTTATCAGGAGTTTGTTACCTACAGCGCTTTCTTTTATCTGTTTTTGGGATTGTTTTTCATACGAAAACTACTTGCTCTCCGAAAAATACCGCTCCTTTGGATTGCAATTCTGCAGCTAACAGTGTTATTTGCCAGCTCCTTAATGCATTACACAAATGCAGAAGCCTCTTTCAGCCATGTTTATTCTTTTTCATTTATCACTGCATTTGCTTATTTAATAACACTTTACAGCCATTCCGGGAAAAGCATAAATCTCTATTTGGCGGCTTTGGTTTTTGGTTTAATTATACTACTCCGACCATCCAATGGGTTGGTTTTGGTTTTCATTCCCTTTCTTTACAATAGTTTCAGACTTTTAATGGATGATCTAAAAAGGTTGCTTACGAAAGATATTAAACAGTTGATTATAGCTGTATTAATTGCTGGATTGGTCATTTTCATTCAACCAATGGTTTGGTATCTTCAAACCGGACTGTTCTACGTAAAACCATATAGTAACGAAACTTTTGTTTTTACTAAATTCCATTTGCACGAATTTCTATTCAGCTACCGAAAAGGTTTTTTTGTTTATGCTCCGGTATTTCTGGTTTTGATTATCATGGGTGTTTTTGGGTTTCTTAAAGAAAGAAATTTCTGGAAAACCGGAACTTTTCTGTTGGCATTTCTTTTTGTGACATATGTTTTATCAAGCTGGTGGGTATGGTTTTATGGTGGCAGCTACGGCGCAAGGGTTATGATTGACTATTACAGCTTAATTATTGTTTTTGCTTCATCAGCATTTACGATTAAAGGTAATCGGTTTAAAATTTTTATTTCAATTGCAATACTTTCATTTTCATACATAAGTATCATTCAAACTTACCAGTACCAGCGATACATTCTTGATTGGGGGGAGATGAATAAAGAAAAATTCTGGAAAGTCTTCTTAAAAACAGACCCTAAATACAACGGAATGCTTTGGATCAAATCTTACAATTTATCCAATAAAGAAGTCAAATTCAGCAAAGATTATGCAAAGAATAAACTGAAAGACCTTCAACAAATGGGTTACAGCACAATTGATACAATATTTTTTGTTGCTGAAACGCCTTTAGAGTTTTCAGGTAAGCGGGCATTGCTAAAACTTGATTTAATTACCAGTTATAAGCTTGGTATAGATGAAGTTATAGTTGCTATAGATGATCCAAATGGTAAGAGTCGTTTTTATTTTTCGCAAATGCTTTTCAGAGGTGCTGAAAAGGAAAACTTTTGTGGGACAGCATCACTTTACTATGAATTTGATAAAGAAGTATTAAATGAAGGTCTTTTGAAAATTTTCTATATCCGCCACGAAGAAGACTCAAAGATTCTTGATATTGAACTTCGTATTTATGAGCTCTAAATATATTTTATTTGAATGATAGAGTTAATCATAAACAAAATTGCTTTGTGAAATAGGGCATAACTACCCAAAGTAAAAAACAATTTGACAATATAAGCACACAAAATTAATAGCACTTTTGAGGTAAAACACTGAAGTAATCAAATTCAAACAAGATTTATTTTTTCAAATCTATTGTTGTCTTTTTATATCACAAAACAATTTATTAAACGTATAGGTTATATACAAAAACTTAAACCAAGTACAAATCAGTCATGTCTCAGCGACTCAACTGGGTCTTGTTCAGCAGCTTTGCGTGCAGGCAGATATCCAAACACAATGCCTACGGTTGCGGCTACACCAAATGAAATAAGGATTGAAGAACCGGATACTATCGTAAGAATTTCAGTAGATTCAGTAATTATTTTGGCCATAATCACACCCAAAAGAATGCCAAAAAGGCCACCACTGATGCTGATAAGTGTGGCTTCGGCTAGAAACTGAAAAATAATATCGCGACGTGTTGCTCCGATAGAACGGCGCACACCAATTTCACGAATGCGCTCCATCACTGAGGCAAGCATAATATTCATAATGCCGATGCCGCCTACCAGAAGGGAGATACCTGCAATGGCGCCAAGAACGATGTTAAATATGTCTTTGGTTCTTTGCTCCTGCTTGAGAAGTAACTCAGGAACAGTTATTTCAAAATCTTCAACTCCGAGATGCCGCCTTTTAAGCATTTGATTTAAAACTTTGGTGGTAGCTCCAAGATTTTCGCTTTCGTCAACCTGTACCACAATTCTGTCAAGTTGATGGTAATTGGACACTTCTTCAGTTCCAGCATCAGATCCAAAAGAAATAACACTATTTCCCGAAAAAATTGTGGTTCCACTTCCGCCTGCAAGCGCTCCGGAATTTACAAGCGCGCGGTCTTTGAAGCGCAAAAGCACAGTGTTGATTGGGGCATAAATATCGTTGCTATAGTCGGTGATACCAAGATTTTCTGTTTGCTGATTGCCCGATGTTCGTTTTTCAAGCACTCCTATAACCCTAAGCCAGATGTTTCCACATTTGATTTGTTTGCCAATCGGGTCCTCAAGTGCAAAGAATCGTGTTTTTATGCCTGGACCAATGATGCATACAGGACTGCCATTTTCGAGTTGTTCGTAATTAAACATTGATCCGTTTTCCACTTGCATGCTGAAAACCTGAAAAAAGTCGGGGGTTACACCATTAAGTTTGGCTTGTTGCCTGATGCCATCTTTGATAATGGTGGTTTCATACGTAACTTCAGGGCTGATTCTTTTTACTGTTGGAATGATGCTTTTTATGCTCTCGGCATCAAGCAATGTAAGTCCGGGCGAAAACTGCTTGCGCTCACTTTTTCCGTCACTTTCACTGTCGTCTTCACTACCTTTTGATTTCTCGAAGCGGGAGGTCACAATGATGTTGTTCACTCCAACCATTTTTATCTGTTCAAGAATTTCCTGCCTTGCTCCATTGCCAATTGCCATCATTGCAATTACAGCGGCAACGCCGAAAATGATGCCCAAAGCTGTGAGTATTGATCGTGCTCTATTGGCAAAAACAGCTTCCAGCGCAACCTGAAGTATTTCCCAGTAACGTTCCATGGCTTTTAGTTTCTTCGCTGACCACCCTGACCACTTTGGCGTTGTCCGGATCGCTGACCCTGACCTGGCCTCAACGCTGCACCTCCTTGCTGACCAGGCATTGCTTGTTGACGCTGCATCATCATTTCCTGACGCTCTTTTTCCCGCTCTGCTGCTGCTTCCTTTGCAGCTTCCTCAGCTTTTTTATCTTCTTCCTGAAGTTGTTTCATTTGATCTTCAGATAACATGCTCAAGCGGAAACTTTCAGGATTGTCTGGTGGAACCAACCTGACCTTATCTTCCGGAACAAGGCCGGCACGTATAATAATTTCGTTTTCGTTTGATTTGCCGGGGATAATTTGCTGACGTTTGTTTCCGGTAAACACATATTGTATGCTGTCGAGGTTGTGAATGGCTTCGAGCGGAACATACATCACATCATTAATCTGATCTGTGATAATAATATTTTTCGTAGTCATGGCAGGCCTCACGATTGAGTCGAACTCGTTTACCTCAATTTTTACCTCAAAAACTTTGGCATTGGAATTCCTGAGTTGCTCTCCAATGTTGGCAACTTCAATCACTTGTCCTGTAAACTTCTTCTCAGGGAAGGCATCAACGCCAATCTCGACAGACTGGCCAACTTTAACCTTTGAAATATCTACTTCGTTTACATAAGTTTTTGTAATCATTTCACGGAGGTTTGGCAGTGTAGCAACTACATTTTCCCAACTGCTGATGGTGGCTCCGACACCTCGCTTTTTGCCATCCCAGTCGCGTTGATAAATTACCATCCCAGCTTTTGGGGCCCTGATATTGAATTCTTTGCTCAGTAAAAGAAATTTTTCATATTCGGTTTGTCTTTTTCTGAGCGAGGTGGCAACTTCTGACATATTTGCCACTGCTTTTTCATACCGCAGTGAATAGTTTCTTACAGCCTGATCGTAACTTCTTTGTGCTCTGTCAAGTTCTATCTGGGCCTGCCGTTGGGTTGCCGGTGGCTCATAAATGGATTGGTCAACTGCAATCTGAGCCTCTTCCATAGCATAACGCAGGTTGACAAGATCGTTTCGCGCAGTCCTCAGATCCATTGTTGTATCAAGCTGGGTTTTAATAAAATTATTTTCAAACTGCTCAATTTCAATTTGTTGATCCTTAAGCTTGTTGGTTAGTTCTGTCCGGTCAAGCTGTGCTACATAGTCGCCTGAGTCAACAATGCTACCATCAGGAATAATGTCGTCAATTTTTAATTGCCAGATACGGGCATCACGCAAGGACGTTGGTGAAGGCCCGAATATTTTTTCAGAGCTTTTAGCTTCGAGCTCGCCCGTGGTTGTAACGCTAATTATGAAGAGTCCCTTTTTCACAGGTGCTTCAATGACTGTAGAGGTATTTTTTGCCGGTCGTGTAAAATACCATACAACCAGAATCATGGCAATAAGAACCCCGATGGTGATAAAAATTTTGCGGTTTTTCATTTTTTTGAATTTTTATTCCTTCAAAACACGCACATTGTTAAATATGCTACAGCAACTTACTGATTATTTTTTCCATGCTGATACCTTCAGCCTCAGCTGTGTAATTGCGTACAATGCGATGGCGCAGGATCGGTAATGCCACGGCTTTCACATCTTCAATATCGGGTGAAAACTTTCCGTTGAGCAAAGCATTGCACTTAGCACCAACAATAAGGTATTGTGAAGCACGCGGCCCGGCGCCCCAGCTGATGTATTTATTGGTCCATTCATGGGCGCGTGCTGTGTTGGGTCTGGTTTTGGAAGCAAGACTAACAGCATAATCAAAAACATTGTCAGGCACCGGCACTTTGCGCACAAGTTGCTGAAAGAAATGAATTTCATCAGCATCCATCACCACTTTTGGTTGAAGTTCGTTTCCGGCTGTTGTGTTTTTAACCACATTTATCTCTTCTTCAAAAGAGGGATAGTCAAGCCAAAGGTTAAACATAAAACGGTCGAGCTGGGCCTCCGGAAGTGGATAAGTTCCTTCTTGTTCAATCGGATTTTGGGTGGCAAGAACAAAAAATGGCTCTTGCAAGCGATGTGTTTGTCCGGCAACAGTAATGTTTTTTTCCTGCATGGCTTCCAGCAGTGCAGCCTGCGTTTTTGGAGGTGTACGGTTGATTTCATCTGCCAGGATAATATTGGCAAAAACAGGCCCGCGAATAAACTTGAACTTGCGTGTCTCATCGAGTATTTCAGTACCAATGATATCGGAAGGCATCAGGTCGGGTGTAAACTGAATGCGGTTGTAGGAAAGGCCTAAAACCTTACCTATTGTGTTCACCAGTAATGTTTTGGCAAGACCGGGAACGCCGACAAGCAAAACATGGCCTTTGCTGAAAATAGCAATGAGCGTATTGTGGATTACTTCGTCTTGCCCTACAATTACTTTTGAAATCTCACTGCGAAGATCCTTGTATTTTTGCACCAATGCCTTAGCAGCATCAACATCTGAGTTATATGAAGTCATAAAAAGTTATTTCGAAATGATAATTATGTTGATTTATTTATTTGATATTCTGCCAATTGAAATCAAAATTGCAGGTTGCGTAATTTTGGTTGATATCAACATATGCATTCTTTGATTTATTTCTGATCCAGATTTCAACAGCTTTTTGTTGTTTTTCTTTCAAAGCCCATTGTTGAATTCGTGTGTAATCTTCTTTAAGATTTGCTTTGTGAGGGGTGGTTTTTTCTTTTAATTTAAGCAACCTGTAGGCATCTTTGCCGTCTTCAGTTTTCATTGGAACAGGCTCGCTTATTTCGCCGATATTGAGTCTGTTTATTACAAATGAAACTTGCGGATCCAGCATTTCAGCTTCAAAACGGGTGCTTCCTGTGTATTGATTGATGAGCATGCCGCCATTGCCTTTGCCTGCATCCTCAGAAAACTTTTCTACCGCTTCTTCAAAAGTTATTTCACCGTCACGAATAAGTTTTGAGATTGAATCGAGTTCTGTTTTTGCTTTTTCGAGGGCAAAAGGAGAAACTTTAGTCATTAAAAGTATATGGCGCACATTGATATAGTCCCCTCTGCGCTCAATCATTTGAATGATGTGAAAACCAGCTTCAGTTTCAACGATTTCAGAAATTTCACCATCCTTAAGCCTGAATGCCACGGCTTCAAATTCAGGGTAAAGTTCGCCACGGCCGTAAAATCCAAGTTCACCTCCTTTGCGCGCTGATCCTGGATCTTCAGAATATAAAACAGCCAATGTTGAAAAGCGTTCACCGGCAAGGATACGTTTGCGAAACTCAGCCAGACGCTCCTTTACAGCCAGTTTTTCATCAGGACTGATTGGAGGATTTTTTACAATCTGCAAAATTTCATATTCTGTGGGTACAGTTGGAATACTGTCTTTTGGAATATTTTTGAAAAACGTTCTTACTTCTTGTGGTGTGATCACAACTTTTTGCATGATTCCGCTCTGAACCTGCTCAACCAACATTTGATCAGAAACCAGTCTGCGCAACTCAACCTTGATATCGTTTACTGATTTGTTGTAATACGCTTCAAGTTTTTCCTGCGACCCCAATTCATTGATGAAATATTTTAAACGGCGTTCCATCTCCTGATCTACCTGATCTGCGGTTACAGTAACGCTGTCAAGCTCAGCCTGATTCAGCATCAGTTTCTGAAATAATAACTCCTCAAGAATCTGACAACGGATAGATTCGGCACTTCCACTGATGCCACGCTGGAGCCGCATCTGAATGTATTGATTTTCGATGTCAGACTGCAAAATTATATTCTTTCCAACCACTGCCACAACTTCATCTATTACGGCCGGCTGCTGGGCGTTTAGCAGCTGTGTGGAAAAAATGATGGCGATTAGAAGCGTAAACCTTAGATATTTGGTCATGATGTATGTACTTTTTTTATGTTGGTATAACAATTTCATCCGGTGCTTATTGTGGAGCATCAATAGATTTCGAAAACTTTGTCGCGGAGAGCCTGTTCATAGAGCTCTTCATGCATTTTACGCAAAAGGTCCTGTTTGCGTTTGTTAATGATAATATTTCGGATATTCTCAATCTCAATCTCCAATGGCGAAACGCTTTCGGCAATAAGGAAATCACTAAAGCGAATAAGATATTTGAAGGGGTTGTCATCGATTTCGAGATATCTGTTATTTTTCAAAAACAGTTCCTGGTTGTAGGTCTCCAGGGGGATTTGAGATAGCAGATCATCAAAACGAATCCATGTTTCATCTCCGATATAGTATGACAATGCATGCTGCCGGGCAAGAAACTCAATTGTTTGAGCGAGAATAGTATCCCTGTCAGACAGTAATTTTCTGAAACGCGGAATTTCCTTGGCATCGTGGGGAAGCACTACATATACCACCTTAACGATATTATACCTCAGCTCAAAACTTCCTTTATTTTGCTCATAGTAGGCCTCGATTTCCCTTTCAGAAACAATTGTGTCAAGTTTCTGATTGATCAACTCCCTTTCGTAGGCATATGTAAGCAAAGAGTTACGATAATCCTCCAGTTTTTTGGTGAAATCCTGTTGTCGTGGTGTCAGATTTCTTTCGGCCTGACGGATCAGCAGCCTTTTTCTCAACCAACTGTCGATATAGTTCGAAACTAGAAAAAGGCTGTCTTTTTTTGGTGTTCCTGCAGGCACAACTCCTTCCAGATCAGTTTCATACAAATAATTGCCATGCACTTTGGCGATCACCTCACCTCTCTCGGGGTCAGGAGTAGGATCACAACTACTTAGAAGTAATCCGGAAAATAAGATGTAAAGCAGGAATTTGAAGCGCATTATTAGTAAGATGCTTTCAATTGTTCGTAAACCTTTTGATCAACATTTACAGGGTATTTGGCCCTGAGTATATTAATCCACTCTTTTTCAAGATAATTCTGGTAATCTGAAGTGATGATTCCACGTGATTCATCAAGTGCCTTGGTTTGTGCCGGAAGTATTTCACGAATGCGGACAATTACATCAAATTTATCGGCTTCGGCATACATTACTTCGGATAGCCCTATGCTCCATTTTGTGGCATCAACATACTTATTGTCTCCCAATTCAAACTTTCCTGGCTGAATTCGCACTGCCCTTAAACTATCTTTTTCGAGGGCCTCCCTGATCTCTTTGTCATCAGAGAGTCTCTCGATAATGTTCTTGACACGGCTGAGTTCATCTTTGTTGGTTATGGTATAAACAGTTGCATCAGCGCGTTCTTTCCACATGTAGTTATCTTTGTTTGCTTCATGGAAATTCTTGAGACCGGTGGTATCTTTCACTGCTTTTGACCAAACGCGCTGATCCATAAGATCGAATAACAAGATGCCATCGCGGTATTCACGCATCAATGATGAAAACTCAGGATATTTGATTTCTAAACGGCTGTCTTCATATGCCAGACAACTTTCTCTGACAAAATCATTGTACAGCTTGTAGGCATAAATATCAGGTTTGATGTTTTCCTGTGGAGTCTGTTTTAAGGAAAGGTATTTTGCAAAGTCAGCTTCAGTATATTGTTTCTTACCAAGTCTGAAGAGTTCAGTTTTGCTTGATTCAAAAGCTCCGGCATTAAAGTTTCCTTTGATAAGACTGGAATCAAGTTTTGATAGAAAAGCTTTCAAATTCTTATCTGAGCTCTTAAAAGAGTTTTCTGCTTTAATTTGTTTAATTACAGCATCTTCACTCTTTTGTGAACGAACATCTTTCGAGATGCGTTCTTTGAGTTTTGGCGCTTCATCCTCGAAGCTACCCGGCTTATCAAAACCGATGAGCTTTATAATATGGAAGCCATAAACGGTTTGAACAGGGGCCGAAATTTCTCCGGGCTGCAATTTTTTTACAACAGAAACGAATTCAGGTACAATGCGGTTGACTGCAAATTTTGAAAGCAATCCATCGCGCGCCGCTGATCCACGATCTTCAGAATATTCACGAACGGCATCTTCAAAACTCATTCCTTCTTTGATTTTGCCATAAATGAACTGAATTTTCTCTTCTTTTTCTGCAATTTCTTCTTTGCTGCCATCAGGATTTACACTCACATAAATATGTGCAGCCTCAATTAATCCACTTGCAGGTGTTTTTTCGGTTACCTTGATGAGGTGGTAGCCGAATTCTGAACGCAAAGGCATTGAAACCTGACCAATTTCTGTTTCGTAGGCACCTGTTTCAAAAGGATAAACCATGTCAAAAACACTAAAATAGCCAAGGTCACCTTTATTTCCGGCTCTGAAACTTCGCTGGTTTGGGATGGCCTCTTTGTCGCTTGCTGATGGATCTTCAGATGTTTCAACAGCTACACGTGCAAAATCTTCGCCATTGATGATGCGTTCTCTGATTTTCATAATTCTATTCCACACTTCGAGCGTATCTTGTGGTGGTGCATTTTTATCGAGCATAAGAAGAATATGACTGGCCCGAATGTCCTGAAGTTTACGGTCATACGCTTCCTGAAGAAGTGCGTCGCTAACTTTACTGTCAGTGAAATAGGGTTTGGCAAGCTGTTTTCTGTAACCATCAAGTTCGCGTATGAATGCCTGGTTGGTGTCGAGTTTGAGTGCCATGGCCTCCATCACCTTTAGCCGGAAGTTGATATACAAATCGAGGTATTCGTCCAGAGACTTTTTGTCAATTACCTCATTTTGAACGTTATTTTTGGTGAATACATCCATAAATTCCTTCACCATAACCTTCTCGCTACCGATTTGCATCAATACTTTATTGTCGGCTTTTTTTTGTCCAAAAGCTGCAAAATTCAGAATAATCGCTGCAACCAAAATAAACGAATGGGTCATTTTTTTCATACTTACTACTTATTGATTCTTAAAAAATTTGTTCTTTTTTCAATGAATTGTACTATTCTTAATGCCTGCTGTAATTGGGAGCTTCACGTGTGATTGTGATGTCGTGTGGATGACTTTCATTAACGCCGGCAGCAGTAATTTTGATAAATTTCGCTTTTTGAAGGTCATTAATCGTGGCCGAACCTGTGTAGCCCATGCCTGCTCTTAAGCCGCCGGTAAGCTGATGAATGACTTCTGAAAGTGTGCCTTTGTATGGAACGCGACCTACAATGCCTTCAGGAACAAGCTTTTTGATGTCGTCTTCAGCATCCTGAAAATAACGATCCTTTGAGCCTTCCTGCATTGCTTCAAGTGACCCCATGCCACGATAAGTCTTATATTTTCTTCCTTCGAAAATGATTGTTTCTCCCGGCGATTCTTCCACACCAGCAAAAAGTGATCCTGCCATAATGGTGGAAGCTCCTGCAGCAAGTGCTTTTACAATATCACCAGTGAAGCGGATGCCGCCGTCGGCTATCACCGGAACGCCGGTATTGCGCAACGCCTTTGCGACATCATAAACAGCCGTAAGCTGTGGAACCCCAACGCCGGCAATGACTCTAGTGGTGCAAATTGAACCTGGTCCAATGCCAACTTTAATGCAGTCGGCACCGGCAGCCACGAGATCAAGCGCAGCTTCGGCAGTGGCAACATTACCCACAACAAGGTCAATATGCGGATAAGCTTTCTTAATTTTTTTCGCCATCTCAATCACTCCCTGTGAATGACCATGTGCGGTATCCACCACAATGGCATCAACACCGGCTTCAACAATAGCAGCAACCCTTTCGGCAGTATTTGCTGCGATGCCAACAGCAGCTGCAACACGCAGACGTCCACGCTCATCCTTGCAGGCGTTTGGACGCTCTTTAATCTTTATAATGTCTTTGTAGGTGATAAGACCAACGAGTCTGTAATCCTTGTCAACAACGGGAAGTTTCTCAATACGGTACTCCTGCAGGATGTCAGCAGCTTTTTCAAAATCGGTAAATTCAGTTGTTGTGACCAGATTGTCCTTGGTCATTACTTCATGAACTGGCCGGTTGACCTTTCGCTCGAAACGGAGGTCACGGTTGGTAACAATTCCTACTAATTTGTTGTCTTTGTCAACCACAGGAATGCCACCTATGTGAAACTCCTTCATGATTTTCAGAACATCGAGAACGATGGCATCAACCCTTACGGTAATGGGATCGATAATCATTCCATTTTCTGCTCTTTTCACTTTTCTTACCTCAGCCGCCTGCTTTTCGATGGTCATGTTTTTATGTAAAACGCCGATACCACCCTCCTGAGCAATGGCAATGGCCATTATTGAATCGGTAACAGTATCCATCGCTGCAGTTACTATGGGTATTCGCAACTGAATATTTCTTGAAAAAAGTGTGCTGAGATCAACCTCGCGAGGTAGTACTTTACTGTGTGAAGGTACCAAAAGCACGTCGTCGTAGGTCAAACCTTCTCCAACGAATTTATCTGAATCAAATGACATAAGCCTGAAGCATTGTTATGATGCTGCAAATGTATTAAAAATACTCCTTCATGAATGCTTTATAAGGTAGTGGCACAGGTTAATCACAGCTGTTAATTAACATAATTTAACCCATGAAAGCCTTAACCCTTAATGCAATGATCATTATCACTGCATAATTTTCAGAAGATTTTTTATGATGCCTAATTGAAATTTAGGGTAATCAGCACAATTTCTGGTGTGTTTCCAATTCTGACCGGCGGCCCCCAGCTGCCAACTCCACTTGAAACATATGCATGGGTGGTGCCAAACATTTTGTGACCCCAACTTAAAGGAAACATTGATTCTGTGATGTAATTCAATGGCCACAACTGCCCGTGATGTGTGTGTCCGGAAAGGGTGAGGCCTGCTCCGGCAGCGGCGGCTTCCTCAATTGCTCTGGGCTGATGATCCAGAACAATCACAAAATTACCTTCAGGAATATTTTCCATGATCTGACTCAGAGGTTTACGGTTTTCACCTCCGAAACGCATACTTTCAATATCATCTCTACCTATAACATATACATTTTCAGCTACTTTCATTGCCGAATCGCGAAGCATAATGATTTTGTGACTGCGCAGATATTCAACAGCCGCATTGGCTCCTCCAATATATTCGTGGTTGCCGGTGGAACCTATAACACCCAATGGAGCCTTGATCGTTCCCAAAATAGCTCCAAGATTTTGTTTTATGACAGGCGCTAAATCTTCGTCGACAATATCACCTGCAAAAAGTACAAGATCAGGTTTTTGTTCGTTGATCATATTTACAATTCGTGTAACACGTTTTGTGCTGATAATGGTTCCCAGATGTATGTCGGAAGCCATGACAATGCGTAGTTTTTTACTCTCAACGGATGAAATTCCGGTGTCAATATCTAATGTCTTCAGGCGTGGAAATATGGCGTTTATATGACCTGCAAGAACAACGAGGAATACAACAGTCGCAATCGAAATAGTTAAAATCTGAGGTTTTTTGAAAATGATCCAATGTTGAAAATGACTGAAAAACGGAATAAAATAGTTGACAAGTCGCAGTATATCAATAATAAAGACTGCCAGAAAAAGATAAAGCATCGCTGCAAGCCAAAATGATCCTGCCCAGGTAAAAAAGTCACTCAAATGAGATAAGTAGATTTTTTCGAGGATACGCCCTGCAAAAAACGATATTGCCAGAAACCAGAAACCAATGATGTAAGCCAGCCGCAGATTGCTGCCTTGTTCAAAGCTCCGAAGGCCTCTTGAAAAAATGTAGTAGTTGATGAGGGTGTGTACTGTGAGTACGATGCTGAAAAAAATGACAAACTGTATGATACGCATTGGTTTTGAGTGAATTCTTTAAAAATTCAGGGGTTTATTTACTTTGGATTTGCCTGAATAAACAAATAATTTAAAGCTTTTGTTTGAAGCCAATGTTTTGATTTCATACAAATAGTGTTAAAAATTTTCAGAAAAATTCCAAGAATTAACTTTCAAAGTCTTTTCCCTGATGATAGATTTCTTAAAGTTTCAAAATCAGTTTCAACCAATTTTAGTGCTTCAAATTTTTTATTTGCTGCTCAAGAACTTTAATTCTTGATTCTGCATCTGCTTGTTTTTTGTGTTCAAGATCCAATACTTTAGCAGGTGCGTTGGCTACAAAGCGCTCATTAGAAAGCTTTTTAAGCACTGAATCCAGAAATCCCTTTGTGTAAATTAGCTCTTCTTCGAGTTTCTTTAGCTCTGCTTCAACATCAATATTTTCTGACAATGGAACGAAAAATTCCGTTGAGCGGGCAACAAATCCAAAAGCACCTTCGGGAGCATCCTTTACATAACTGATTTCACTGATGTTACAAAGTTTGCTCGTCAGCTGATCAAAGGCGGTATCGTAATCACCATTTTTACTTTTTATCTGCAACTGAATAGCATCGCGGAAGGGAATGTTTTTTTCAGCACGCAGTTTGCGCAAGGAATTTATTATTTCAGAAGCAAAGTCAAAAAGTTGTAAGATGCTTTTGTCAAATGCTTCTGCCTGTGGTTTTTGCGAAACGATAATATCGTTTCCATCCTTGCGTTCGCGCAGGTAATGCCATATATCTTCGGTGATGAAAGGCATAAAAGGATGAAGCAATTGCATTAGTTTTTCAAAAAATTCAGTTGTCTGCTCAAGGGTTTGGGCATCAATCGGTTTACCATATTCGGGCTTGATCATTTCCAGATACCAGGAGCAGAAATCGTCCCAAATAAGTTTATAAATACCCATCAAGGCGTCAGAAAGCCTGAATTTCTCAAAATGTTCATCTGTAAAACCAAGCACTTCGTTCATTCGGGCGTCGAACCAACGGACAGCAACAGCAGCAGTTTCGGGTTGTGAAATTTCTGTATCAACAGTCCAGCCTTTTACGAGTCGCAAGGCATTCCAGATTTTGTTGCTGAAATTTCTTCCTTGCTCACAAAGGCTGTCGTCGAATGGTAAATCGTTTCCGGCAGGGGCCGTAAGTAACATTCCCATGCGCACACCGTCGGCACCAAACTGCTCAATCAAGTCGATTGGATCTGGAGAATTTCCAAGTGTTTTCGACATTTTCCTGCCTGCTTTATCACGTACAATACCAGTGAAATATACATTTTTGAAAGGGATGTCATTTCTGTATTCCAAGCCGGCCATGATCATGCGGGCAACCCAGAAAAATATAATATCGGGCGCTGTAACAAGATCGTTTGTGGGATAATAATATTTTATTTCATGATTTTCTGGTTTGCGGATGCCGTCAAAAACCGCAATTGGCCAAAGCCATGACGAAAACCAGGTGTCAACAACATCTTCATCCTGTTTTAGATCTGAAGCAGAAATGTTTGAAGTTGGAAATTTTTCAAGTGCTTTATTCAGTGCCTCTTCGGGTGTTTTTGCAACAATCATTTCACCATTTGGCAGGTAATACACCGGAATACGTTGTCCCCACCATAGCTGACGTGAAATACACCAGTCCTTCACGTTTTCCATCCAGTGCCGGTAAGTATTTTTGAATTTGGCCGGATGAAACTGAATGGTATCATTTTCAACAACTTCCAAAGCTTGTGCAGCAAAAGCGCCCATTCGAAGAAACCATTGTAACGAAATCTTTGGTTCAATAACGGCATCTGTACGCTCCGAGTAACCTACTTTGTTGGTGTATTCTTCTATTTTTACAATGTGACCTGCTGCCTCTAGCATTGGAACAATGGCTTTTCTGGCTTCAAAACGATCGATACCTACAAGAAGGGTTGCGGCTTCGCTCAAAGTGCCGTTATCATTGAAAATATCAATGGATGGCAACCTGTGTTTTAATCCGAGATTGTAATCGTTGATGTCGTGTGCAGGTGTAATTTTGAGGGCTCCTGTACCAAATTCACGATCCACATATTCATCTATGATAATCGGGACTGCCCGGTTAATGAGAGGAACAAGGACTTTTTTGCCATGAAAACTGATAAAACGCTCGTCTTCGGGATGAACACAAACAGCGGTATCGCCTAAAATTGTTTCAGGTCGTGTGGTTGCTATTGTGATGTAATTGTCCTCTCCTTCAACCTGATAGCGGATATAATAGAGTTTCGACTGAAGCTCTTTATAAAAAACTTCTTCATCAGAAACAGCCGTTAGTGCCTGAGGGTCCCAGTTCACCATGCGAACACCTCTGTATATATGACCTTTTTCGTATAAATCGATAAAAACATCGATTACCGATTCATAAAGACTTTCATCCATTGTGAAAGCGGTGCGGTCCCAATCGCAGGAAGCACCAAGTTTTTTTAACTGTTCGAGAATGATGCCTCCATGTTTTTCGCGCCATTCCCATGCATGTTCCATGAATTCATCGCGTGTAATCTGAGATTTATCAATGCCTTCAGCTTTAAGTTTATTTACAACTTTTGCTTCTGTTGCTATGGAGGCATGGTCGGTTCCCGGAACCCAGCAGGCATTTTTGCCCATCATTCGCGCGCGTCGAATCAGCACATCCTGTATGGTGTTGTTGAGCATGTGGCCCATATGAAGCACTCCGGTCACATTTGGTGGCGGAATAACGATAGTGTAGGGCTCGCGGTCATCAGGTACTGAATGAAAATATCCTTTGTTCATCCAATGAGAGTACCATTTGCGCTCAAGTTCTGCAGGATTATATTTGCTGCTGATTTCCATAAAGATTTCTTTGTTAAGGCGTTGTATTTAAGGGCGCAAAAGTAGGAAAAAAACGGGATTTGATTTTTTGTTTGAATGCTATTTTAGAAAAAGAGAAAATGACCGATGCTTATTGCTTTTATTTCAACACTTTAGAAAGTATCGATTTTATAAAAAAGCAGCAAAGCAGGTCATTGACTTAAAACACATTAGAACGAAAATGGATTTCAGAACAATGGTTTTTATCTTTTAAAACTAAGGGTTCTATTTTTTAGATTTTTTTATGCATCAAAACAGTCTGTCTTCGTAAACTACTTCCTTTCAAGCTTTTCGAAGTTTTCCATGCCATCAATATTCATTGTTCGCGAAAGTTTTCCGAGTGTTTCTGGTTTAATGTTTCCAGTGAAGCTCATTACAAGCGTTTCCGTTTTGCCTTTTGAAATCATCAAAACTTCGCTGTAGCTGTTGTCTCGGGTTTTTCTGGTCAAAAATCTGACATCTGTACCTTTTTCCAGAATACTCATCAATTCTACTAAATCTTTTGTATTGGCAAGCTTTTGGAGGTCTTCTTTGAATTCAGATTTTGATTTAAGGAGTGAATCTTTTAGCACCAGAATTTTCATTCCGGTAATTTGGTTTATGACATCATTCATATCTTTCGCGTCATTGCTTTTGCCTGAAGAAGCGAATCCGGCGGCAAGTTTAAACATTTCGGCGGAGAGGTTTATGGAAGTAATTCCTTCTTTTCCTGCATATTTTTCGAAAAGCTTATCCATTGAACTGCCTTGAGAAAATGCTGCAAAAGGCAATATGAACATTACGAGAATAAAGATTGGGTTTTTAATCGTTTTCATGATTTGAGTTATTAAGATTAATTTTTATTTATTCGTTTACTGAAGATTTGCGTTGATCTGAGCCACTTTATTGAGTGTCTGTTCTAATTCTCCTATTTTAATTACTGGCTCAAAAGCCATTTCAAGTTGATTTCCGCTTTTTTGGACAGGCTGAAGACCTTTGTTGAGCTGTGTTGCAACATACATCAATGCTTTGTTGATTTCAATATAGGCAAGTTCCGCTTCATCAATTTTCCTTTCATGATCAGCATTTTTTGTTTGATAAATGGAAGTCACGGAAAAGATAACAACAGCTGCTATTGCGAGTAATGTAGTTAATTGCATGCTTCTGCGAAATTTTCGTTCTGCCTTTTGATTATTTTGGATGAGTGTTGTGATTTTTTCATCAAACATTCTATCAGGTAGTTCAACCTTCATTTCGTTTTGATGAAGTGTAAAAAGAGGTATTAAACCTTTTAAATGTTCTGGAATGTCGATGCCCGAGAAATATTTTTGCAATATTTTTTCTTCTTCGAGTGTCGTTTCACCGTTGAAATATTTTTCCGTAAGATGTTCAATTTCCTGTATATTCATAGCTGTATTGGTTTGCTAATTGTTGACGGATTGTTTTTCTGGCTCTTGAAAGGTTCACTCTGATAGCATTTTGATTCATTCCTGTGATGGCTTCAATTTCTTCAAATTCCATTTGCTCAACATCGCGCAGTTGCATCACGATTTGCTGCTGTTGCGGAAGCTGACTGACGAAAAGTTTAATCATGTTTTGGGCCTCATTCAATTCAACTTTTGTTTGTGTATCATTTCTGTTTGTCATCTCAGAGGCATGTTTACTTTTATCAAAATGCACTGTTTTCCAACGCTTTGATTTCAGCTGGTCGAGGCAATAGTTTTTTGTGATTGTCATTGCCAATGCTTCTGTACTGTGGTATTTTTCGCGTTGCTGATCCATTTTCCAAAGTTTGATATATGTTTCCTGAACAGCATCAGCTGCCTCGTCACTGTCGCCAAGCAGCCAAAGTGCAAGCCTGTAAAGCTTGTTTTTATATGCCAGTGCCTCGGTGATCCAGTTTTCAGTTTTCATATACGAATATCAGACGACTCAGGCGTAAAATTATTACAAAAGAAGTCAGAATTTTATTTTATTTTGAATCAGTTAAACATGAAATATTACATTCGTTTCTGAGTTTTACCCGGAACCAAATACCAATATAAAATGAAAAAAGCAGTCCTCTCTATTCTGTTGGCTTCTTTGTTCTTATTGTCAGAAGCTCAAAATGAAAAGTTCTCAAAGATTGTTGTCAGTGATGTTTTTGTATCGACAGGATTCATAGCGAGTGATTATGAATTTGAACTGGATGACTTCAGATTACTTTCGCCCGGCTCTGGCTTTATAAAAAATGATTTTAGCGGTTATAAAGAGGGAAAGGGTGGCTATTCAGATGACAACGGTATTTTTAGTGTGCAGTTGGGATTGAGTATCAGGGATCAGGAAGGTAAGACAATAAGACATAATCCTACATTAAAGGTTGGATTCAGCTGGCTGGTTGGAAATCAAAATGGACCGGTATATAATTTCACTAGCAAAACACGCATCGATACGCTCATATCCTCCAATGGCGCGCATCAGCTTTTCCTTGACAGCACTTATTCTTCAAGTGTATATATGGCCTACAGGTATCAGAATTTACTTGTAGACGCCTCATTGGTTTACAGTACAGATTCAAAAAGGAGATTTTCATTTTTTGGAGGAGTTGGCCTCGCTGCGGGAATATCAATCAAAGCAAAAACTGTTTCAAACAAAATCGATTATTCGCGTTATTTTTATTCTAAAACTAATGACTACCTATGGTCATATTATGACAATTTTTTGTACAATCCTCCTTCTGATGATTACAGGACGAAAAATAAAAACAATTTTTTAGCGCAAATTTCTTTCCCAATGGGATTTCAGTTTCGGCTTTCGAAAAAAATGGAAGTTTTGAAAGATTTTCATTTGACTTATAGTTTTACCCCTGGGGTAAGCTTTATCAATATTCCTGAAATCGGAAGTTTTCTAAGTGGGTATGGAAATTGGTCAATTGGTTTGAAATTTAACGTAAATTCGAACTAAGGACACTTCAGGAAAACTCATTTTCCATAAGATTCCTGCTCTGGTTTTTGCCTGACTTTTTTCCGAGTTTTTATTAAGCTATCCGGTATGTCATTACTTGTATAAATACCTGATATATTGTGTTTTTCATGATAAAACGAAACACAACACTTGGTTTTTTCGACCACTCTTTCGATTTTCCTTGTAATCCATACTTTTTTGTCTAAATTTGCTCGCGAAAGTGAAAATGAGTAAGTTTTTATAATAATTTTTAACTAAAACCATTAATTGTATGTTAAAAGGACATCCAAAAGGATTGATAGCGGCCGCCCTGGCAAACATGGGTGAGCGCTTCGGTTTTTACACCATGATGGCCATTCTGGTGCTGTTTTTGCAGGCTAAGTTTGGTTTATCCGGTACACATGCCGGTATCATTTATTCGGTCTTCTATTTTTCTATTTACATTTTGGCTTTTGTTGGTGGTTTGATCGCCGACAAATCCCGTAATTACAAAGGAACCATTCTCACCGGTTTGATTGTAATGTCGGTAGGCTATATGATGATCGCGTTTCCAACAAAAACACCTGTTCCAAACCAAACATTGTTTTTGATTATTTCATTGATTGGTCTGTTTACCATTGCTTTTGGTAACGGTCTTTTCAAAGGGAATCTTCAGGCACTTGTTGGTCAGATGTACGACAACCCAACTTATGGAGCAAAAAGAGATTCAGGTTTCTCATTGTTTTATATGTTTATCAATGTAGGTGCTTTGTTTTCCCCACTTGTGGCTGTAGGATTAAGAAACTGGTGGCTTGTTAAAAACGGGTTTCAATACAATGCCAGTCTTCCCGAGCTTTGTCATGCTTTTATCAATGGAACCATCACGCCTGAAGCTTCTGAAAGGCTTACCATGCTTGCAAATGAAGTTAGTGCTACGCCTGTTGCCAGTATTGATACTTTTGTGAATTCCTATTTGAATGTTTTCACAACAGGTTTCCATTATGCTTTTGCAGCTTCAATCGTTGCGATGATAATATCCATTCTTGTTTTTGTTTCGAATAAGAAGTTCTTCCCCGATCCGAAAAAGAAAACCAAAGTAGCAACTGATGCTAAAGATATTCAAATGGATGTTAAAGAAGTCAAACAAAGACTTTATGCTTTATTTGCTGTATTTGCAGTAGTTATTTTCTTCTGGTTTTCCTTCCATCAAAATGGATTAACACTCACTTTCTTTGCAAAGGATTATACAGATTTAAGTATGCTGAAAATTGATCTTGGCTTTATCGTCATTCAGGGAGCTGAAATATTCCAATCGATCAATCCACTTTTCATTGTATTTCTGACACCTATTATTATGGCCATTTTTGGATGGCTTAATGCAAAGGGGATGGAGCCTTCGACGCCAAAGAAAATTGCCATCGGTATGTTTATTGCTGCACTTGCATATTTTGTAATGGCTCTTGGATCTTTCGGATTGCCATTAAAATCGGAAGTTGACGCTATGGGTGGCCTTTCAGATATGCAGCGCGTAACACCATGGTTACTTATTGGAACTTATTTCATTCTCACAGTAGCTGAGCTGTTTATCAGTCCTTTAGGAATTTCGTTTGTGTCAAAAGTTGCTCCACCGCAATATCAGGGCGTTATGCAAGGTGGCTGGTTAGGCGCTACTGCGCTTGGAAATCAACTTTTGTTCATTGGGGCTATTTTCTATGATAGTGTACCAATGTGGATGACCTGGACAGTATTTGTTGTGGCTTGTCTTATCTCAATGTTTACAATGATTTTCATGCTGAAGTGGCTTGAAAGAGTTGCAAAATAATCGAAGCTAATCAGGCCTTCTTGAAGCAATTTCAAGCCTGAAAATGAATTTCTGATTGATCCCTGAATTCTTTAAAGAGTTCAGGGATTTTTCTTTTCGAAACACATAATTTGACTTCTGTAAGCAATAGCTATTTACGAAAATTGTTACCCAGGAATCTTGTTTCAGACCACCCTTTATTGAACTTCTTACATTTCCAAGCTCATTTTCCTATCTTTGCCACTTAATTTTTATAGCATGGAAATACCTCACGTTAGTATTGTCATTCCCGCATACAATGAGGAAGAAGGCATCCGGCACGGCCTTGAGCGTATTAAAGAATTGAAATATCATGAATTGTTTGAGGTAATATATGTGGACGATGGTTCTACTGACAAAACATTTGAAATTATCCGCGAGTATCCTGTAAAATGCTTTCGTCACAATATCAATAAAGGTTATGGCGCCGCACTCAAAACCGGAATCAGAAAGGCAAAAGGTAAACACGTGGTAATTCTTGACAGCGATGGGCAACATGACCCTAAATATATCGAACAATTGATTGATTTACTTCAAGATCACGATATGGTTATCGGTGAACGCACCGATGATAGTTTTCAAGTGAAACGCCGTCAAAAAGGCAAGCGGTTTATTCGCATCATCGGAGAGATGCTTGTTGAACAAAAACTACCGGATTACAATTCTGGCTTCCGGGGTTTTGACAGAAAGCTCATCAGCGAGATGTTGCATATTATGCCAAACGGCTTCTCTTTTTCAACCACATCAACACTTGCCTTTCTGAAAGAAGGCTATACGATTGGAACTTTTCCGATTGTGGTCGAAGAACGTATCGGAAGACAAAGCAATGTGAAATTTTTAAAAGATGGCTCTAAAACAATACTGCTTTTGATGCGTATAGTCATGCTTTTTAATCCTCTGAAAATATTTTTTCCGGCAAGTCTCGTGTTTTTCGGCGCAGGAATAGCCTGGGGTATTTTTGGCTATCTTTTGGTTGGACGCTTTCCAAATACGGCATCTCTGCTCACTATTCTGGGTATGTTTATCTTTTTTATCGGTTTACTGGCCGATCAGATAGCTTTGCTTAATCGCACAAAACACACATTATGAGTCGTTTCGAAGCCTCAGGTCATAAAAACTCATGGACTGATCGCGATGTTGAAGCCCATTGGGACAAGGTAGCCTCAGTGTATGTAGCCGAAAACAATAAAGTGAAGTCAGCGCATGACCAGCGTTTTTTTGAGAGCATGAAGCATCTGCAGCTTGAGGGCGCAAAACACGTGCTTAATATTAGCAGTCGTGATGCCGAAGCAGATTTCTTTATTAAAAAAGTAAATCCTTCAGTTCATGTGCTCAATGCAGAAATTTCAGCAGGGTTAATGGCTGAGGCTGAACGATTACGACCTGGCATTATTCAGCAAAAAATTGAAACATACAGCAAGCTTCCTTTTGAAAACGAATTTTTTGATCGTATTTTGTCCCTTGAAACCCTCGAACATGCTGCTGATCCTATGGCCTTCCTGCATGAATTACACCGGATAAGTACAACAGATGCCATTTTGGTTTTAAGCTGTCCGCCTTCCACAAGTGAAGTGCCTTACCGTGTTTACACTGCACTTTTCGGAGGACACGGCGAAGGTCCTCACCGGTTTTTGCACTCAGAAGAGGTGAAAATAATGTTGCGAAAATCAAGGTGGAAATTAATCCTTCATAAATCAACGGTGCTCATACCAGTTGGTCCTAAGGCACTTCAACAGTTTGGCGAAAGAATAATCAATGCCTTTCAGGGGAGCATTCTTTCAGAATTTGGTATCCGTCAGTTTTATGTCTGTGAAAAATATTGATCAGTTAAAAAAAGTGATGCGCTCGCATCTTTGCAACCGTTGCGGTAGTTGTGTAGGTCTTTCGAATGGAGCCATCATTTTCCAGGACAAAACAGGTGAATACCGGCCTGTGATAAAAGGCCAAATTAGTGATAAACTTGCTGAAATTCTTTGGGAAGCCTGTCCCGGAAAGTCATTCAATTTTCCCTCATATCGGGAAGCGTTTTATCCGGATACTCCGGGTTTTCATGATTTCATTGGTCCATACAGACAAATTGGTATTGGTTTTGCCGTAAATCCTGTGATAAGACAACAAGGTGCTTCAGGAGGTGTTATTTCGGCAGTGCTCATTTGGCTTCTTGAAAAGAAAATGATTGATGGCGCCGTTGTCCTGGGTATGTCAAAAACAGAGCCTTGGCTCACGCAGGCTTTTATTGCCACCACAAAAGAGCAGATTATGGAAGCGGCTCAAAGCAAATATATCATCAGTTCGGTGAATGATATCCTGCCAGAGATTGAAAAATTTGAGGGAAAACTGGCTTATGTCGGCCTGCCCGGACAAATCCAATCGATCCGAAAACTGCAGCGAATGAAGCATCCGTCGGTCAGAAATATTGAATATATTTTTGGTCCTTTTTATGGAAACACGCTCCATTTTTCATCGGTAACAAGTTTTCTAAGATCTTATAAAGCAAGCGATTATCGCGAGATAGAAAAATTGTATTTCAGGCATGGAGAATGGCCTGGAAATATGCGCATAGAAATGAAAGGCGGTAGGGTAATCGAATTGAAGAAGTTCCATGCCAACTATCTGATTCCATTTCACATTCTTCGAAATAGCCTCTATTGCACTGATCTGACCAACGAATTCACCGATCTTTCAGGAGGTGATGCCTGGGCGCCCGTGTATGAAGAAAGAGGCAAAGGTTTTTCGATGATCATAAGCCGTTCTGCAAAAGGTGATGAAATCCTTAGAAAGATGATCAGTGAAGGCGCTTTGCAAATGAATGCAATAAGCACCCAAACAGCCATCGAGATGCACTCGCATGGTTATGATTTCAAAAAACGCGGGAGCTTCATTCGAATCCATTTCAGAAGAATGTTAGGCAAAGCTGTCCCCGATTTTGGCTACGAACTGAAAGGCTTTGGTTTTTCGCGTTATTTGATGGAAGTTGTCATTAGCAGTCTGTTTATTTTGATGGGGACAAAAGTTGCCCGTTGGACAGTTGAGAAATTTCCACCGGGTCTTATTGGAGGGATTTTTGAGCGTACACGAAAAATATGGAAAAAATCTACGTATAATATCAAACGAAAGGAGCTGTGAAATATGGGTAAAACAACCCGAAGTCTCATTTTGAAAATTATTGGCTCAACGCTGATACTTTGGTTGCTGTTTCGTTTCATTGATTTTGACCTTGCATCTTTTCTTGAAGCCTTTCGGAAAATGAATCTTCCATTATATTTGTTTTCTTTGAGTGGTGTTATCATTGTTCTGGCAATAAAAAGCTATCGCTGGCATTTGATTATCCGTTCCGAAGGGCAGCATTATCCGGTTTTCAAATCATTTGGCGCTTATATGGCTTCTTACACAATTGGCATCGTTACGCCTGGCAGAATAGGCGAAATCGCCCGTCTTTATTATCTCAGACAGGATTGCGCTATTGGATTTCTGCCAGCTTTCCGCACCATTGTAAGCGACAGGGTGTTTGATCTGGGAGTGCTAGTGATGATGGCGTTTGCTGGTATCTTGCATTTTGGGCCACTGGCAGTTGCAAATCCTTACTTTGCAGCAATGGCAGGGATTTTAATTTTTTTTGCGGGCTTGATATCAGGCGTGTTACTGATCCGGAAAATGCTTGCAATTAAGCGTTTTGAGCATTTATCGGCACTCGTTTTTGTTTACGATAGCTTAAGAATTGCCATTGGAAGAAAATCAATCAAGCTTTGGCTGATTACTTTCTTAGCTTATCTTGCTTTTTATGCTTCTGTCGGGCTCATTTTTAAAGCACTCGATATCGAGTTGGCTTTGGTTGACATTGCAATCGTTTTGAGCGTGGTGGGATTGGCATCTATTCTTCCTATTTCATGGGCTGGATTTGGCACACGCGAAATGACACTTGTATATTTGCTGGGTTTTTATGGCATTGCTGCCGAGACAGCGTTGTCCTTTTCACTTCTTCAGTTTCTGGCATTTTTCCTTTGGGGAAGCTTGATTGGCCTCATTTTTTGGTTTCTGATGCCTGTTTCTTTAGAAAACCTGAAAGAGGATACAAAAGTTTTAAAAGAAGTTTTTAGCAGGAGAAAAGATAAAAAATGAGCAGAAAGTAAAATTGTTCAAAAAGCAGCATAAAAATTTTACTGAATTCGCATAATTTGTGCAGATGCTGCGTTATTGGGATATATGGGGATTTTTTACAAATTAGGAATATGGGTTAGAGATTTTTTCCGCGTTTTAAAACAACGTGTCGGATATTCATTGGCTGTAATTTTGCTGCTTGGCGTTGCAGCCACAATGACAAATCTCAATAACCATCTTTACAAAAGAAATCACGGTGTTGTAGTGCATGATGTGATCGGCTATTATGGCTATTTACCAACAGTATTCATTTATAAAGATCTTTCACTGGGTTTTATCAGCAGTGACCCAAAATCTTTTGTGGGCAAAATTCATGTTCACTCAAGTCCAAGTGGCGGTGGTTATTTTAAAATGACTATGGGTCTGGCTTTTCTTTATTTGCCATTTTTTCTGATTGGTCATTTTTCCGCCTGGATAAGTGGCGCTGAAATGTCGGGATTTTCTCAACCCTATATGTTTTGGCTGCAATTCAGTTCGCTTTTTTACCTCCTTATTGGCTTGTTGACATTGCGGTCTGTTTTGCTCCGCTATTTTAAGGATGGTCTGGTGTCATTTGTTTTACTTGCGGTTGTTGCCGGCACAAACCTATTTTATTACGTCACGCTGGAGGCAGCAATGTCTCACGCATATAATTTTTTCCTCTTCTGTTTGTTTATCTGGCTGACTATCCGCTGGTATGAGCAACCTTCAGCTGGCAATTCAATTGCTGTCGGCTTGGTTTTTGGATTGATTGCACTCATCAGGCCGACCAATGGTTTAATCGTGATATTTTTCCTGCTGTTTAATGTGTACAAAAGAGGACACTTGGCACGCCGGATAAAACTTTTTATTGAGATTTGGCCTCAGATCTTATTGATTGCTCTTTTTGCTTTTGTAGTGGTGTTTCCACAACTTCTTTTTTGGAAAATGAACACCGG
The DNA here is from genome assembly GCA_030683155.1 of Bacteroidales bacterium. GTDB lineage: Bacteria > Bacteroidota > Bacteroidia > Bacteroidales > F082 > JALNZU01. The sequence continues at coordinate 162,153 of JAUXMV010000004.1, read as the reverse complement.
AAGCTGGATCTTTTACACCTATGGCAATGAAGGTTTTTTCTTCGATAAACCACAAATTATAAGAGGATTGTTTAGTTACAGAAAAGGTTGGTTGCTTTATACACCAATCATGATTTTTGGCTTAGCCGGCATTTACTTCCTCAGAAAAAGGCTGCCTGCTTTTTTTCTTCCCATCCTGCTTTTCATGCTTTTAAATATTTATGTAATATACAGCTGGTGGGACTTTTCTTATGGCGGAAGCTTTGGCTCGCGGCCAATGATTGATTCTTATGGCCTGATGGCGATTTCTATGGCCGCTATGCTTGATTCAGTGCAGAAAAACCGAAAACTCGCGGGCTATCTTGTAAAAGGGATTATGTTGGTTTTAATACTTTTCAGCATATTTCAGACAGTGCAATACAAATATCAAGCGATTCATTTTTCAGAAATGTCAAAGGCCGCGTATTGGCATAATTTTGGAAAAGTAAAAGCAGACAAGAATTTTTTTGATCTTCTGGAGCCACTTGATTATGCCAGCATGACACGTGGTGTGTATGCAACAAAGCCAAAAATCCGCAACTGGATTTATGATCAAACTTCCCACAGTTTTGAAACTTTAAACAAGGATGGATCTTATTTTCTTTCTGACGACAGAAAATATCAGTTTGTGTCATTTGAAAGTCAATCCGACCTCGATGCAAGAAGTGGGAAATATTCTTCAATGCTTTTAAAGGATAAAAGTTTTAGCAGTGGAATAGATTTTTTTGTAAGCTCTCGTCAGCGCTATAAGGTAACCGTGTGGAAAAAACCTGCCAATGCACATGCAAGCCTTGTAATGGCTTCCGTAAAGCCGGATGAATTTTATTTTCTCAAAGAAGAAATTGATTCAACCGATGTAAAAGGATGGGGACGAATTTCATTTGAAGTGGAAATGCCTGAAAAAATCAATCAAATGTATCGCGTTTATGTTTGGAATAAAAGTCAGGACACAGTATTTTTTGATGATTTGAAAATTGAACTTCTTCAAAGATAAAAGGATATTTTAAAATATCTTTTTCTGATGGCGGGCATTATCTTTTCCTGACATAATCGCAGTAAAATTTGTTTTTAGAAATTTTGAAAGGATTGGCAATTTGCTGTCTCCTTTTTTTGGAATCCGTTATATTTGCCTTAAAATCTGACCTGTTTTATAAAATGAATAATTGGCAGGGCTTTTAAAATTAAGATATTAAAAAATGGGAAGCAGGAGAAATTTTATTCGTAAATCATTATTTGGGGCTTTGGCTGCTGGCTTTGCAAGTCGTTATGGTTATGCATCCGGTCTTATTGAAAAATCTGTTATTCAAAATCAGGAGTTTATTAAACCAACTGTCATTTCCACTTGGTTTCATGGTCTTGAGGCCAACGAAGCTGCCTGGAAAATTATGCAGGATGGGGGTTCAGCCCTTGATGCCGTTGAAAAGGGGGTGAATGTTTCGGAAGCCAACCCATCCGTAAACAGTGTAGGTTATGGCGGACTACCCGATGCAAGCGGTAATGTAACTTTAGATGCCTGCATCATGGGGTCTGACGGAAATGCAGGTTCAGTGGCTTGTCTTCAGCACATATTACATCCTGTATCGGTTGCGCGTCTTGTTATGGAAAAAACGCCGCATTTGATGCTTTCCGGTGACGGAGCTCTGAAATTTGCCCTTGACAACGGTTTCAGAAAAACCAATTTGTTGACACCTGAAGCCAAGGCTGCATGGAAAGAATGGAAAAAATCTGGATCAAGCTATGCTCCAATGGCAAACTGGGAAAACCATGATACAATTGGTCTCGTTGCAATAGATCATAATGGCAGTATCGCTGGAGCTTGCACTACCAGTGGAATGGCATTCAAACATCAGGGAAGGGTAGGGGATTCACCAATAATAGGAGCAGGATTGTATGTTGACAATAAAGTAGGTGCAGCAACAGCAACAGGCGAAGGCGAAGCTGTGATGAAAACTCTGGGCAGTTTTCTCATTGTTGAGCTGATGCGAAATGGGATGTCGCCGCAGGAGGCTTGCGAAATGGCTATCACACGGCTATTGGAAACAATTTATGTACACAAAAACATGCAGGTGGGCTATGTTGCTGTAAATAAAGCAGGTGAAACCGGCGCCTTTTCACTCAAACCGGGTTTTCAGTATGCATTGTTTCAGGACAACGAAAACAAACTTTTTGATGCCCCATATCTGATGGATTGAAAAGTCTTACTCACTGCCTCTGAAATTATCTATCAGGCTTGTTTTGCTTTCCTTTGCCAACATTGGGTATCAGTTTCAACGGAATTTTTTTACCGATTGTGGTTAACTTCCAACATCCTATCTTTGCAAAAAATTAGACATGGAAAATCAGCTTCAACCCATTGAACCAGCCGATATTGCAAGGCTTTCATACTTAGGCAGAGAAACGCTTTCCTCACAGCTGAAACTTTTTGTACTCGATCTTCTGGAACATGATTTTGAACGGCTTTGTGCGTTAATGTATCGCCATGATGTGAATGAATCAAAGTTTAACCTTGCACTGATGCTGCGAACCGACAATGAAAGAGCCGAAGCAATTGCTAATCTTGTTATTGATCGCGAGCTCGCCAAGCTGGAAACAAGGGCTGCCTATGCAAGAGAAAAAAACAAAAACAAACTCAATGACTGACAACGACGATGGAATTTGATTCAAGAACAATTCTTTTTGCTTTTTCTTTGACGCTTTTTGCCGGTCTTTCTACTGGAATTGGAAGTGCAATCGCACTCATGGCTAAACGAACCAATATCAAGTTTTTAACTATTTCACTGGGCTTTTCTGCCGGGGTGATGATCTATGTGTCCTTCGTCGAAATTCTTCAAAAAGCTCGCGTAGTGTTGATCGCCGACAGGGGTGAGGTCGCTGGAAACTGGATGGCTGTGGCTGCTTTTTTTGGAGGTATTTTGCTTATTGCTTTAATTGACAAATTCATTCCAAATGTCGAAAACCCGCACGAAATAAAACGCGTGGAAGATATGGATGATGAGCAAAAGAAAAAGCGGAAGCTCAATCGTGTTGGAATGTTTACTGCACTGGCAATCGCTATTCACAACTTTCCTGAAGGATTGGCTACTTTCACCGCTGCTCTAACCGACCCTGCGCTGGGAGTTGCTATTGCAGTTGCCATCGCGATACATAATATCCCTGAAGGCATCGCTGTTTCTGTGCCGATTTATTTTGCCACGGGAAATCGTAAAAAGGCTTTCTGGCTTTCTTTTAGTAGTGGTTTAGCCGAGCCGGTGGGTGCTTTGGTTGGGTTTCTCATTCTGATGCCATTCCTGAATCCAATGGTTTTTGGATTGCTTTTTGCGCTGGTAGCAGGCATCATGGTGTTTATTTCATTGGATGAATTGCTGCCTGCGGCTGAGGAATATGGAGAACATCACCTTTCAATCTATGGACTTGTGGCGGGCATGGCAGTCATGGCAATAAGTCTTTTGTTGTTTATTTAAAGCATTTGTAGGTTGCTTCTCTCACTCTTCTGCAACAATCAATTTGCTGACATAATCAAATCCTTCCACTGTAACTTTTATCAGGTACAATCCGGATTTCAATTTCCTTTGAATCAGTTGTAGCTGTTGCCAACTTCCTTCCTCCTGATAAATCTTTCTTCCTTTGCTGTCGTAAATGATTAAAGACGCAACTACTTCGTTATGAATACCTTTTAGATTAAGAAGAAATGGTGGGTTGCCGGGATTGGGCTGTATCTTAAGACTGTTTTTTCTGTCTGGTCTTTCTTGCGTATTCCCAACGAAAGTAACGCAACCTATAAAAGAGGCAAGTGGAAATTCTGTTGTTTCCAAAATGTAATCTGAAATAGTGCCAGTTTCTTCTGATGTGTAAGTAATTGCTTCAAAATTAATTTGATATTCAAATGCCGAGCTTAAAATTGGTTCAGTGCAGCTGATGCCTTCGCCCATATCATTCACCCTTACAAGTCCAATTTGTGGTTCTGAAACATCTTTCACTCCCCATAATGGACCATTGCCGATGAACAGGTAGCCTCCATCTGACAATGGTTGGGCATCATATTGAGCCATAGATGGAAATTGACTCCAGATGTATTCGCCTTCAGGATTGATGGCGATAACAATTCCACCCATAAACATACTACTGGAGTAACTGACTAGTAATTTTCCTGACTGATCCTGCCTCATTCTTGGTCTGTATTCAGCATCATTTCCCGCGTACACTCCTGAATATTCTTTACTCCATACAATTATGCCGTCATTATCCATACATAAAGCAAATGTTGAAACGTCGAAAGCGTGTCCGCTGATAAAGATCAAACCATCATTTGACAACATATCATTGATGCTGCTCCATGCGAATGGGTTTTCTGATGTTTTGCTTTTTGTCCAGATCAGGTTGCCTTCAGCATCGGTTTTAACAATGCACATTTCCTGAGCCCAGCTGCTGTTTCCCTTGGTCAGGCCAGCAATAAGGATGTCCCCATTCTGTGTTTCGGTTATGGCTACGCCTTCATCTCTGCCACTCTCCAGGCTGTAGGTCTTACTTGCAACCAAATCGCCTGTAGTACTAAGACGCAGGAAAAGCGTTTTTTTGTTATATGGATAAGTGTTTTGCATAACATGACCTGTAAGGAGAATGTCGCCATTGGCGCTAAGGTGCATTCCGCTGGCAAAAGAAGTTGCCTCGTTCTGATATTTTTTTGTCCAGAGAATATTGCCGGCAATATCCATTTTAAAAAGCAGAATTGAATTTGAAATGCCGTTGGCACAAACCACAAAATGACCATCTGCTGTTTGGAGGATATCTTTCGGAATTGCATATCCAATACTTTTTGACCAGTGCAGTGTGCCGGCACCATCAAAAAGATGTAAGCCACCGCGGTAGGGGCCACTGCCAATAAGAATGCTGTCATTGTCTGCCATTGCAGTGGCTTGCACATGAATGCCGTCATTTTGATCGTAATAGACCTTCGAATAGCGATTTTCTTGTGCATTGACAATCAATGTGTTAAAAAGCAAGAAAATGACAAAAAGTGGTAAGTTTCTTTTCATTTCAATTGGTTTTAGAGTTTAGTCACAAAGTTAAGTTTATTTAAAACAAAAAAGCCCGCTGCTTTTGGCAACGGGCTGATAATTTTTGAGAAATTTAGTTTACGAAATTGCAATTTCACGGTTAATTGCAATTTTGGCATCTTCTCTTTTTGGTAAAGCAATGCTCAGTATTCCATCAGTGTAGTCGGCCTTAATTTTTTCAAGATCGACTGTTTTGGGCAAAGTGAAAGAACGGCTGAATGCATTGAAATAAAACTCTTTGCGGACAAATCTTTCATTCTTTTCTTCGCTTTCAGTTTTCAACTCCGAAGAAATTGTCAAAACATTGTTATCAAGGTTGATCTTAAAATCTTCTTTTTTAAGTCCAGGTGCTGCCATATCAAGCATGAAGCTTTCCTCGGTTTCACGAATATTTACCGATGGCATCATTCCGCGGTTTTCTTGCTGACGCGTAAAGAAGTTTTTGTCTAAATCTTCCATTAGTTCACTTAGGAAGTTTGCCGGATGCTGATTAAATCTGATTAAGTTCATGGTTTTATTCCTCCATTATTTTAGTTAATAATTAATTTTTATGTTTACGACCAAATAAATCTCAAATTATATTCCAAATGGCATTTTTCATCATTTTCAGCGAATTAAATGACAACATGTCTTGTTAGACAAGAAACAAGCATGACAATATGGCCGAATTTGATTATTTTAGGATTTGTTAACAATTTATGAATCAATAATTTAATCTGTTTTAAAGCGAATCATCAAATGGTTAACTATTTTTGTCGATAAATTAAAATCCCTTTGGACGACCTGAAAAAAGTTTTGCGGCCCGGACGAATCGTTTACCCTGTGCTTATTGGCGTTGGAGTGGCGTCATGGATGTTATACAAAAATTTTGACAAGGATGCATTCAGCTTTTTTGAATGGTCATGGGCAGCAGCAGCAGGCTTGATTGCTGCGATGCTTATGATGGTTTTACGTGATTTGGCATATATGTATCGCATTCGCATCCTCACTAATAACGAACTGAGCTGGAAGCAGGCTTTTGAGGTTATTATGCTTTGGGAATTCAGTTCAGCGGTATCTCCCTCAATAGTTGGAGGAACCGGACCGGCAATTTTTTTTCTTTATAAAGAGGGAATTAATACAGGAAAAAGTACAGCTGTCATTTTAACGGCCATCTTTTTGGATGAAGTATTTTTCATATTGATGGTGCCAATCTTATATCTCTTATTTGGAAACATGGTTTTCCCTCCCGATGAAGCTGTTTTTTCAGGAGGAATAAGAGCAGCGCTGATGATAGGATACGGCATTATTTTTTTATATACTTTACTGCTTACCTACACGCTTTTTGTAAATCCATACTTTTTTAAGTGGTTGTTATCTTTTGTGTTTCTTTTTCCACTTTTAAGACGTTGGCGAACACGCATGCGGAAACTTGCCAATCAACTAATTATTACTTCTAATGAGCTAAAAGGTAAGTCTTTAACATATTGGACGAAAGCATTCTTCGCAACATTTCTTTCATGGACAGGCAGGTATTGGGTTGTCAATTTCATGTTTATGGCATTCTTTATGAAGCACTTAAGTTTGTCGGATCATTTCCTGATTTATGCCAGACAGCTGACGATGTGGATAATATTATTGGTAAGTCCTACTCCAGGGGGAAGTGGCGTTGCAGAAATTATTTTTAGTGATTTTTTGGGAGACTTGCTTCCAAATGCTGTTTGGGCCATCCCTCTTGCGCTTCTTTGGAGACTTTTAAGCTACTATCCGTACCTGTTTATTGGTGCCATCGTACTTCCCGGCTGGGTCAAAAGAGTTTACAAAGAGAAGCCTGTTTATAAAAAAATTGATTGATTCTTGAAGATTTGCTTTTAATCTTTGCAAAGAGGAGGCCTGCTTTAACAATCAAATAGTTGAAGCTGAAAGAAAAATCTTTTTTTCAGCAAAAGCGCTGATTTTCCTTAATTATAAAACTGATTCTAGCTACATTTGCATCCATCAAAATAGCCATGATTCAACGCATACTTATTATTCAGACAGCATCCATCGGCGATGTGATTTTGGTGACACCCGTCATAGAGAAAATGCACCTTTATTATCCTGAGGCAAAAATTGACCTGTTGATAAAAAAAGGCTTTGAAGACCTTTTTTCTGGTCATCCCTTCATTCAAAATGTATGGTTTTGGGATAAAAGTCACAAAAAATATAAGAACCTTTATTTGCTGGCAAAAGAGATTCGTAAAACAAAGTACGACATAGTCATCAATGCACAGCGTTTTGTTTCGACCGGTCTTTTAACGCTTTACAGCGGAGCTCCCGTTCGCATTGGGTTTGATAAAAATCCGCTAAGTCTTTTTTTTACTAAAAGAGTGAAACATCTGATCGGAAATGCTAAGAAAAATGCCCATGAGGTGGATCGTAACCTGTCATTGGTAAGCCATCTGACCGATCAGAAAACACAAAATCCAAAACTCTATCCATCCACCGAAGACTTTGCCCGCATGTCGCCCTACAAAACAAAAGCATATATCTGCATTGCGCCTGCCTCACTTTGGTTTACCAAACAATTTCCCGAGCAGCAATGGGTTGATTTTGTAAAGAAACTGCCTGAATATCTGCATGTTTATTTGCTTGGTTCAAAATCAGATATTAGCCTGTGCGATACAATCATTAAAGAAAGTGCGCACTCCAATTCCATCAATCTTGCGGGCAAACTGAGTTTACTTGAATCGGCTGCCTTAATGCGCGATGCGCAAATGAATTTTGTAAATGATTCAGCACCAATGCATCTTGCTAGTTCAGTGAACGCAAAAATGACAGTTATTTATTGTTCTACAATACCTGAATTTGGTTTTGGGCCACTCTCAGATGATTCAATGGTTTTACAAACAGACGAAAAATTGAAATGCCGGCCTTGTGGTTTACATGGGCATAGTGAGTGTCCTGAAAAGCATTTCAGGTGTGCAACAAGTATTCCAACACAAAAACTCCTTGAACGCATATGAATATTTATGAAGAAGAAATAAAACTTGCAGCAGATGCTTTGAAAAAAGGAAAGGTTATTTTGTATCCGACAGATACCATATGGGGGCTTGGCTGCGATGCTACCAATTCAAGTGCTGTTTCAAGGCTTATGAAAATAAAACGCAGAACTGATAACAAAAGTCTGATAGCATTGGTCGATGAGGTTGATCGCATCACCGAATACGTAAAAGTTGTGCCTCCTATCGCTTACGACCTTATTCAAAATGCAGCCAATCCGATCAGCATTGTGTTCCCAGGCGCCAAAAATATTGCTAAAAACGCCCTGGGCCCTGATAGCACTGTTTGCATTCGTGTAACCGACAGTCAATTTTGCAAACAACTTGTCAAAGCCTTTGGAAAACCAATCGCATCCACTTCAGCCAATGTTTCAGGAGAGCCGACACCACTGTTTTTTGCCAAAATTTCTGAAGAGATCAAGAAAAATGTCGACCATATTGTGGGTCTTTATCAGGATGAAATTAAGATGCCCAAAGCAACAACCATCATAAAATTAGATGTCAGCGGTCAGTTTACAATTATACGACATTAACCTTTTTATTGATTTCGAACCATTTCTTCTGAACACAAATAAATTTTAGGTGTTTATACAGTAATGAAATTCAACAATACATTCAAATTACTGCAACCGATGCCGGAGCATAATGCTCATCCCACTTATTTAGACTTGATATAAATTAAACAAATTTTGTACTTTTGCACCCCTGAAAACGCCGTTTAAGGCATTAAAAGTAACGACGATGACACAGAAAAGAAAATTTTCACTAGAAAAAACAGATAAAGAAACCCTGAGCAAATGGTACAGTCTGATGACGCTTGGTCGACAGATTGATGAAAAAGCTCCAAACTATTTAAAACAAGCCTTGGGATGGTCATATCATGCGCCTTATGCAGGTCATGATGGAATTCAACTTGCAATAGGTCAGGTTTTTGAGCGAGACAACGACTTCTTGTTTCCCTATTACCGTGATATGCTGACGGCTATTTCAGCCGGCCTCACAGCCGAGGAAATTATCCTCAACGGTATCTCAAAAGCATCAGATAAAGCAAGTGGCGGCAGACATATGTCGAACCATTTTGCAAAACCTGAGTGGAATATTCAGAATGTTTCTTCTGCAACAGGCAATCATACTTTGCATGCTGTTGGAACAGCCCGTGCCATCAAACAATATGGTGCAAAAGGCGTAGCAATAAGCTCACAAGGCGAGTCTTCAACTTCAGAAGGCTATGTTTTTGAAGCCATCAATGGCGCTTCAAATGAAAAACTTCCTGTTTTGTTTGTCTTTCAGGACAACCAATATGGGATTTCAGTGCCACAAAAAGACCAGTCTGCAAATCGTCGTGCCGCAGAAAACTATCGGGGTATAAAAAATCTGAAAATTATGTACTGCGATGGCAAGAATGTATTCGATTCAATGAATACAATGTTTGAAGCCAAAGAACATATCGAAAAATATGGTGAACCCGTTATTGTGCATGCCAACTGTGTTCGTATCCATTCGCATTCCAATTCCGACAAACATGAATTATACCGCGATGACAATGAGCGTCAATGCGTAAGACTATCTGATCCGCTGGAACGATTTAAGATTCAGTTGCTTCATTCAGGCAAATTTACAGAAGCCGATCTTAAAGCATTGGATGATGAAGCAAAGAAAATGATTTCTGCTGCACATAAAAAAGCCATCGTGGCACCCGATCCTACGCCAGAGTCGATTCATGATTATGTGATACCTGAGCCATACGTGCCTGCTAAATATGTGGATGGAATCCATGATGGCACTCAAGGGCAAAAAATGAAATTCATTCAGGCGCTGAACGAAACACTAAAAGCAGAGTTTCGGCACAATCCGGATACATTTATCTGGGGTCAGGATGTTGCCAATAAAGATAAAGGCGGAATTTTTAATGTTACCAAGGGAATGCAGCAGGAGTTTGGTAAAGGAAGAGTTTTTAATGCTCCTATCGCCGAAGATTTTATCACAGGCACTGCCAACGGAATGAGTCGCTTTGATAAAAAGATACGCATTGTAATCGAAGGTGCTGAATTTGCTGACTACTTCTGGCCTGCAATGGAGCAACTTGTTGAAACTTCACACGATTACTGGCGTAGCAATGGGGCTTTTGCTCCAAATGTTGTTATCAGGCTTGCTTCCGGTGGATACATAGGAGGAGGGCTTTACCATTCTCAAACCATCGAAGGCGCTCTGGCAACTTTCCCGGGTTTGCGTATTGTTTATCCATCCTTTGCAGATGATGCTGCCGGACTTATCAGAACAGCTATGCGCTCCGAAGGCCCAACTATTTTCCTCGAACCAAAAGCATTGTACAACGATCCGTTGGCCGAAACCATGGTGCCTGACGATTTTGAGGTGCCCTTTGGTAAAGCAAGGGTTCGTCGTGAAGGTAGTGATTTGAGCATTATAACCTATGGCAATACAACGCACATGGCCTTGCAGGTAGCTGAACGTATAAACAAAGAAAGGGGACTTGAAATTGAAGTTGTTGATATTCGTTCAATTATTCCACTTGACAAAGAATCAATTTTGAATTCTGTCAAGAAAACAGCCCGTGTTGTGGTTGTGCATGAAGACAAAGTTTTCGGAGGCTTTGGCGGTGAATTGGCTGGTATCATTGCCGATGAAGGGTTTAGTTATCTTGACGCACCGGTTAGAAGGGTAGGTTCAACATTCACTCCTGTTGGCTTTAACAGAATCCTTGAGAAGGCAGTGCTTCCCGACGCCGAAAGAATATATAAAGCTGTAATTGAAACGCTTGAGTTTTAATTTCAAAGCTTCATTTTGATAATAAAAGCTGTTTTCAGGTATCTTAAACGAATCTCTGAAAACAGCTTTTGTGCTGATATAAAGAGGGTTAACAAAGATTAACAAAAAGCATATGCCGTTTGGCTTGATTGCTGTTGATAAGCAGTACTTTTGAACCTGATATAAATTCTAACTCAGGGCGCTTTCATTTCACTTTGAATCCGCAATATGAATTGACAAATTTCGTTTGTAAAATCGTTTTAAATCTTTGAATATGAAAAGAATTTCTCATGTACTACTGCTGACACTATTCGTTTGCGTTTCAATCATTCCGGTTGAAGCATTTTCACAATCTTCACAGAAATCTGATACCAAGGAAACCAGTCAAAAATTTGCTGCAGCACTGTTTTATATCGAAAATTTTTATGTTGACAGCACGCAAGCCCCCAAACTGGTTGAAAGCGCTATCGTTAGCATGCTAAAAGATCTTGATCCGCATTCAGCATACCTTTCAAAAGAGGAAATTGATGCAGCCAACGAACCGCTTGAAGGTAGTTTTGATGGAATAGGCGTAACTTTTCAGTTGCATAAAGACACAATATTGATTATTTCTCCTGTTCCCGGAGGTCCTTCAGAAAAATTGGGAATCCAGGCTGGGGATAAAATTATAAAGATTGATGGAGAGGAGGCTTTTGGCACAAAGGTGAATAATAAATTTGTGATGGATCGACTTCGCGGAAAGAAAGGTTCAATCGTGAATGTAAGTATTTTTCGCAGTGGTCGCAAGGATCTGATTGATTATGCCATTGTTCGCGATAAAATTCCAATCAATAGTATTGACGCCACTTTTATGTTGCCCGGTAAAATTGGTTATATCAAACTCAACCGTTTTTCGAAAACCTCAATGGAAGAATTTCAGGCTTCAATGGCTCAGCTGAAAACTGAAGGCATGGAAGGGCTTATACTTGATCTCAGAGGAAATTCAGGAGGTTATCTCAATACTGCAGTTGAACTGTCAGATGAGTTTCTCGAAGCAGGCAAAATGATTGTTTATACAGAAGGTCTCAACAGTCCACGCCAAGAATTCAAAGCTACCCAGAAAGGTGTTTTTGAAAAGGGCAAGCTCGTTGTGTTAATCAATGAAGCGTCTGCATCAGCCAGTGAAATTGTTTCTGGTGCTGTGCAGGATTGGGACAGAGGGTTGGTCTTGGGCAGACGTTCTTTTGGAAAAGGTTTGGTTCAAAGACCTTTTCAATTGCCTGATGGCTCTGTAATCCGTTTAACATCAGCTCGTTACTACACGCCTACTGGCAGAAGCATACAGCGTCCTTATGATGATGGCGTCGAAAGTTATTATAAAGATTTGTATGAACGCCATCGCCGCGGTGAACTTGTTCATGCCGATAGCATCCATTTTCCGGATTCATTAAAATATACCACTCCGGCGAACAGAATAGTTTTTGGCGGAGGTGGAATAATGCCGGATGTCTTTGTTCCATGGGACTCAACGCAGTTCACTGATTATTACTCAAATTTGATTCGAAAAGGTGTCTTCAACCGCTTTTCACTTGAATACACCAACAGCAATCGTGGCAGACTAAAGAAAACTTATCCAAAGGCAAGCGACTTTAAATCTAATTTTGAAGTAGATGAGAAACTCATGACAGCTTTTCTGGAAATAGCTAAAGATGAGAAAGTTGAATATAACGAAGAACAGTTTATTAAATCAGAAATTATCATCAAACATCAGATCAAAGCACTCATCGCACGAAATATGTGGGATATGAGCGCTTATTATGAAATCATGAATGAAATTGATGAGACTTTATTAAAGGCGCTTGAAATATTAAATAAAGAAGATATTTTCTCTTATTTAAAACTTCCTTAAAAAGTTTAAAGACATTCAAAATAAGATTTCTCTCTCTCCATCATTTTTCGGATGGAAAGAGAGAAATCTTTTTTTAGTTCTTACCTGAGTATTCCGGAATTTCCTGTCCTTCGATCCACGGTGCCCCTGCATCTGACAAGGCTTTCTCTATTGCAGGAAGACGAACTGTTCGCACTAATTCCAGTTTTTCCCTCAAACTTGAAAATTCTTTGCTGGCAATCTCAAGCATCCTTTTATGCGTTGGCGTAGGGCCGTAAGTTGAGAATGAAGTCCCCATAGTGGCAGCAGATAATCTGTCATTGATGGTTGGATTACTTTTTTCTCCGACTTTTTGTTTTGAACGGTTGCCATTCATTTGCTCATCGTAATCATAAAGTTCAGCTTTAAGATTGTTGATGTCTTTCATAATTTCGGATGGGTTTATAGGCGTGCGAACCAGCGCTTTTTCCATGAGATCTAATCTTTGAAGTGCATTTTGAAGCACTATTGAAGCAGCAGTTGTGCCTTTGCGGATGCTTTGCATTTCTTTCCAGAAGGCTGCTGTTTCTTCAGTTTCTGATCCTTTAAGACTTCCTTTGCGCAAAGGTTTTACTTCAAAAAACTGAGGTGCTGCCAACATCTCAAAATTTCCATTTACTTGTTTATACAATTCAACACTATATTTTCCGGGGGCAACCATGGGGCCGCCAGAAAAACGTCCGCCACCTCTTTCAGTCATAACAGTATTTGATGCCATTCTCAAATCCCAGACAACACGATGAAAACCTTTGTTTTTTGGACCTTCAAAACGAGCCATTATTTCGCCTTCCGAATCCTTAACCACAAGCCAAATGGCTGGTTCAGGGCTTCGGCGTTCTTTCTCCAAAGCATCCCAACCAGGGAATTTCACGTCTTGTTGGCTTTTTTTCAAAGCAGATTCTTTTTCTTGTCGGATTTTCTCAGCTGATTTTAGTTCTGTTGACAGATAGTAGGTAAATACAGCTCCAAAGGGAGGATTGTCTGCCACATAATAAGCATCACCCTGACTTGCCTTTTTATCGTTGCCAAGCAACTGACGCGGAATATACCACAAAGCATCTCTTAAAGGGAACAAGGTAGCTTCTTGTTGCAATTGCTTTTCGGTTACGTATCTTAAAGCACTATAATCATCCAGAATGTAAAAGCCTCTGCCAAAAGATGCTGCAACAAGGTCGTTTTCTCTTTTTTGAATGGCAAGATCACGGAATGAAATAACTGGTAATCCTCCTTTTAACTGATGCCATTTTGAACCTGCATCTATCGTAAACCAAATGCCGGCTTCAGTTGCCAGAAACATCAATTCGGCTTTTTCATGATCCTGAACGATGCGCCATAGAATGTTTCGGGCGGGAAGATTAGCACTGATCGACTTCCATGTTGTTCCTTTGTCGCTACTTTTGTAAATGTACGGTTGAAAATCGCCTGATTTGTGATCGTCAAGAACCACATAAACTGTTGAAGGATCAAAAAGGTCTGCTTTGATATCATTGACGAAAGCATTGGCCGGAACGCCTTTGAGATCAGAAACTTTAATAGCTTTCCAGTTTTTGCCAAAATCTTCTGTGAACTGAATCAAACCATCATCGGTTCCGGCCCAGATTACACCTTCCTTTACCGGAGACTCGGAAAGTGATGTAATTGTGCTGAAATCAGACATTGCGAAAAGATCCCATGGTGAATCCCAACTCCAGTTTTGATCCATCAGTTTTTCTTCAATGCGTTCTCTGTTGTATGTAAGATCGCCAGAAATGGGTTTCCAGCTGTCACCTCTGTCTTCAGATTGCCACACACGCTGTGATGCAAAAAATAAACGTTCCGGTTTGTGTGGACTTACCAAAATAGGAGCATCCCAATTGAATCGCTCCTTGCCTTCATTTTCCTCAGGCTGGGGTTTGATCAACACAATTTCACCTGAAACACGGTCGTAACGAACAAGATTTCCTTGCTGCCATTGTGAATATACTATGTTTGGGTTACCGGGCTCAGTGGCCGGCTGATGGCCATCACCAAAAAGGGTGACGAACCAGTCTGCATTTCTTATGCCATGCACATTATCTGTTCGCGATGGCCCGCCCTGTGTATTGTTGTCTTGTGTGCCGCCATAAACATTGTAAAAAGGCTCATCATCATCCACAGCAACTTTGTAAAACTGGGTTACTGGTAAATTGGCTACAAATTTCCACGACTTTGTGAGATCAAAAGTTTCATACAGGCCTCCATCATTACCTACAAGAAGGTAGTTTGGATCATTAGGTCTAAATGCAATAGCATGATTATCAACATGTTTATATTGCTCGTTCATTCTTCTGAAGGTTTTTCCACCATCATCTGAAATCTGCATATAAACATCGACGAGATACAGGCGATCGAACTGATGAGGGCAAGCATACAATTCCTGATAGTAATGTGGACCCGTTCCGCCGGCAACAGCGTCTGACATTTTTGTCCAGGATGCTCCTCTGTCATTACTCTTATAAACCCCGCCTGAACGTCTGTTCAGCTCAATTGCAGCATAAACTACATCAGGCTGCTGCGGAGAAAGCGCCAACCCTATTTTTCCCATATCTGATGAGGGCAATCCACGACTAAGCTTATCCCAGCTTTGGCCGCCATCTTCCGAACGATAAATTGCTGTACCCGGTCCTCCACCCATATAGGCAGCTACGGTGCGGTGTCTTTGCCATGTAGCAGCATAAATTCTGTCTGGATTTCGTGGATCGATGAGTAAATCTGTAGCACCAGTCCAGCTATCATCACCTAGAAGACGTTTCCAGGTTTTTCCGCCATCTTCACTTTTATAAACACCTCTTTCGCCACCTTTAGACCAAAGCGGACCTTGAGAAGCAACCCATATAACATCAGGTTTTGTGGGATGAACAATGATTTTTGAAATATGCTCAGATGCTTTTAATCCCATGTTTTTCCAGCTTTTTCCACCATCCTCACTTTTATAAATGCCATCACCGTAGCCAACATGACGGCCTCCAACATTTTCGCCGGTTCCAACCCAGATTCGCTCTGAATTTGATGGGTCAATCGTCACACAACCAATAGAATAGGTTCCTTGAGAATCAAAGATGGGATCCCATGTAGTACCGGAATTTTCGGTTTTCCATACACCACCTGAGCCTACAGCAACATACCAGATATTGTTGTTGTCAGGGTGAATAGCAATGTCAGCAATTCGGCCAGACATTAATGCCGGCCCGATACTTCTGAACTTAAAACCTTGAAAATATTCGTTGGCTGCACCTTCAGCCGTATTCTGCGTTTTTTGAGCCGACACTTTTGTGTTGACTGATAAAGTAAAAATTACCAGGAGGAGGTAACGGGTAAAATTATTCATGATAAAGTGTTTTAGTGAGAAAAAATTATTTTTCGGACTGCCAAAATAGATAATTTTTCAAATCACCACGAATAAGATAAGTTTTCGGTGAAATAAACTTAGTATTGGAAGCGGCTTTCTCACAAATGATTAAAAGCAAACTATAAGATTTATCGATTAAAGGTAAAATCGTTTTAAGATGATGTATTGATATACACCATGAGGTAGAAAGAACTGCACATTTTTACTCTCAGAGATTGCTTTACGAATAAAACTTGAGGAAATTTCTATTTGAGGTGCGTCAACTATTTTCACTGAAGGATGGCTTGAAAACTGACCTCCATCAGCATCTTTTCGCGGATAGGCGAGGATGTTATAGCTGTCCAGAATTTGATTGTGATTTTTCCATTTATGAAAAGACTGCAGGGCGTCTGTTCCACAAATGAGGAAAAAATTGTGACTTGGATGCCTTTCGCTTAAACGCACAAGCGTATCAATGGTGTAGGAGGGTTTGGGCATGTGAAACTCAATATCGATCGCTCTGAAACCAGAGAATTCATCAATTGCTTTTGTAACCATGTCAAACCTGTCTTGTTCAGGAAGAAGATTTTTTTTGTCTTTTAATGGGTTTTGAGGAGAAACAATAAACCAAACTTCTTGCAACCCGCTGTATTCAAGCATATAATTGGCCAGCATCAGATGACCCTGATGAATGGGATTGAATGAGCCGAAAAACAAACCGATTTGCATATTTTTTTGATTTTAACTATGGATTTCAGGTAAATCTCAAAAGCATTTTACCTTCCGACATTGAACCCAGATAGTGCTTTAATCCTTTTACTATTTCTTCAGGTTTAACCTGAATGGTAACAGGGCTATCAATTTCACCGGAAAGGAGCATTTCGGTTAAAAGGAGTGAAGCCTCTGCAATTTTCTGTCTTCCTGCACGTAAAAACCATCTGTTCAAATTGAAACCTTTTAAGTGCAATTCCCTAAATATTAATGGAATAGAGTCAATGCCACCGATTTCTTTGCCTGATAGACCTCCATAAACAACCAATTCCCCATCATCTGGCATACAGCCTGCAATCAGGCCTGTTAATTCTCCGCCGACTGCATCAAATGCAATATCAACATGCATTTCATCTATTTTTTTCTGAAGCGATTCTTTGAAATTTTCTTCAGTTGAAACGAGCACTGAATCCCACCCCTTTTGGATAAGAGAATCAGCTGTTTTCGATTTTCTTACGATGCCTAAAGTTTTTATTTCATGTTTTTTCGCAAAGGCAAGTAAAAAGTCAGCGACTCTTCCTCCGGCAGCATTTACAAGAATTGCCTTGCTGTTTTTTGCCTGAGCCAGCTCAAAAAGACCAAATGCCGTAAATGGATTGACGAAAAAAACGGCTGCTTGTTCGGTGCTTAGCCGGTCATCAATTGGTATTATCTGGTTGATATTTAAAACAATGTACTCAGCCCAGGTGCCATAAGTAGCTGATTGTGAAAAGCAACTGACTCTTCTGCCAATGAGACTTCTGGCCTGACTTTCAGTTCCTGCAGCAACCACTGTCCCCGTTCCTTCGAAGCCGGGGATAGCCGGCAATGGCTTAATGACATTGTAGCCGCCAATTAAGAAAGCAATGTCGGAAGGATTGCAGGGAGCAGCATCCATTCGGACAAGAAGGCTGTCAGCAGGAAGATCTTCGATGTGTTTTTCCACAACACGGAGCCCAAGCATTGCTCTTAAAATGTTTGCATTGTATGCTGGTAGTTCAATGGCATTGTATGTTAATGAAAACATAAAGTCTATGGTTCGTTGATAAACTTTGTGATTTTTTTGACAATCTCTTCTTTGGCTTTTCCCAGGTCATCATTCACCAGAATGAGATCGAACTGAGGCGCAAATTTCATTTCAGAAGCTGCCTTGTCGATCCGTTTTTTTATGCTTTCATCAGAATCTGTGCAGCGTTTCCGTAAACGGTCAGCCAGCACTTCAATAGAAGGTGCCTGTATGAAGATGCTGAGTGAACGGGAGCCGTAATGGGTTTTAATATTCAGTCCGCCAATAACGTCCACATCAAAAACGACATGGTAACCCAAGGAAGTTATCCTTTCCACTTCGCTGTAAAGTGTGCCGTAATAAACACCTTCATACACCTCTTCCCATTCAAGAAAGGCATTTTCTTTAATCTTTTCCTGAAAATCGTCTTTGCTTAAGAAGTAATAATCTTTTCCGTTTGTTTCGCCTGTTCGCATGGGTCTGCTGGTGGCAGAAATTGAAAAACGCAGGCTATCGATGGCAGTCAGCAGATATTTTACCAGCGTGGTTTTACCAGCGCCGGAGGGTGCTGAAATGATCAGCAGCTTTCCGAGGTTGGATTCTTTCATAATTATAAAACATTGAAAAGTTGTTCTTTAACTTTTTCCAGTTCATCTTTCATTTGCACAATAAGCCGCTGGATGGCCGCATCATTGGCTTTAGATCCAAGTGTATTGATCTCTCTTCCAATTTCTTGTGTAATAAAACCAAGTTTCTTTCCGGCTAAATTTTCACTGATGGTTTCAAAGAAATAATTGCAATGTTGTTTCAGTCTTACTTTCTCTTCGCTGATATCCAGCTTCTCAAAATAATAAATCAGCTCTTGTTCAAATCTATTGGCATCAAACTTTAGGTGATCAGAAACATCATTAAGGTTTTTCTGCAAGCGGTTTTTCAGATTTTCATTGCGCAGAACCTCGTGTTGAGCAACCTCTTCGAGCAATTGCAGAATTCGCTCAACTCTTGGTTTCATATCCTTATACAACACTTGCCCTTCCTGAAGTCTGAATTCATCAAACCGGGCAAAAGCCTCTTGTGTAAGATTGATAAGTTGGGCATAAAAACTTTCAGGCAAAACAGAATCGGCCGCAGCAAAGAAACCTGGAAATTTTATTAAAACTGAGGCTACGTCCGAAGGAAGATTAAACTGCAGATCCATCGATAATTCTTTCAGCTGATCATAGCATGCAGCGGCAACATCCTTGTCGATACGAGCACCTTTTTTGTGATCTACATCCTCAATTGTGACTGTATAATCAACTTTTCCTCTTTGAATTTTCTCTGTTAATTGATTCCGAAGGTCGAACTCCATTTGTTTCAAATCAGAAGGAAGGCGCATTGCCAAATCCAACTGTTTGCTGTTAAGTGATTTAATTTCTACAGTAACTTTTTTCGAATCCAGTAGTTGCTGCGCTTTTCCATATCCAGTCATTGAACGAATCATACTCACTTTTTGGCAAAGATATATTAATTGGTTGTATATAATATCTTTCCAACGACCTTATTTTATGGCTTTGAGTGTGTATTCAATGCAAAAAAGTTTGTATTATTGCTTTAATTATGAGAACAGAACGGAGTGTAATTTTCATCGTTATTTTGTTTGTTTTTTTAGGATTTCCAACTATAAAAGCAGACGAACTTGAACGTATTGACAGCATCAATCAGATTTTATTAAAGCAGAAAGGATCTGACAGGGTAAAAACATTGATTGCATTGTCTGAAGCTTACCGCATAATTTCTTTTGATAAATCGATAAAGACAGGTCTTGATGCGGTGGATTATGCGAGCGCCAATAACTTTGATGCGCTTAAAGCTGAAGTTTTTAAATCCCTTGGAACAAGTGCAATGGAATCAGGCGATTATCTGCTAGCGCTGGATTATTATGCAAAATCTCTAGAGGCATTTGAAAAATCAGGAAATTTCAAAGAAATGGCTTTGCTGAATACTTCAATTGGGCATCAATACTTTTTATTATCCGATTATGACAATGCAATCAGTCATTTGGAAAACGCTTTGAATCTTGGAGAAAAAATTAACAGTGACTCAATCGCCATGATAGTTTCACATGCTGCTGGCAATATTTTATATGAAACCGGGGCTTATAATAAGGCTCTTGACGCCTATTACAAGACGAAAATATTGGCCACTGAACTCAAAGAAGAAGTTGTTTATGCTAAAGTAATTATGAATATTGGTTTGATATTTTGGCAATGGGATGAAAATGACAAAGCATTGGGTGAGTTGAAAAGCGCCATTGAAGTTTTTGAAAAATTAGATATGAAGGAAATGCTTTCTCAGGCATTAAATAATGTTGGCCTTATTTATTTATACGATAAGGATGAACTCGAGACAGCTTCAATGTATTTTCGTAAATCACTTGAAATCAGGGAAAAATATGGATCTCCAGTTCCAATAGCGAACGTTTTAATTAATATGGCTCTTGTTTATGCAAGGCAAGACAGTATCATAAAAGCCGATCAATATTTTCAAAGGTCTCTACAGATTTACGAAAACTCTGGCGTTGTTCAAGGCATCTTGCGCGTTTATTACCATTTGGGAGAAACTCATCATAGACTTGAAAATTATCAGCTCTCAAACACCTATCTGGAAAAGTGCATGACAAAAGCTTCCGAACATAAAATTGACCAATACAATACGATAGTATCAGATTTATTCATGAAAAATTATGAGGCTTTAAGTGATTTTCAATCTTTTCTGAAATATTACCGAGTCTTTAAAGTTAACCATGATACTTTGGTAAATCAGTTTAATCTTGCACAGGTCAGAGAATCGCAAATTAAATACCGTAATATAGAACTTTTTCAACAAGTTGAACAGTTATCGGCTCAGAATACAGCTCAACAGAAGAAGTTGAATTTATACCATTACTTATTCATTGCTTTAATTGGACTCATTTTTACAGCAGTGATTATTTACTACGTAATGCGCCAAATTAAACATTTAAGCATGAAAGCCGTTCAAAGCAATTCGGAATTACTTCTAAGCCACGAAAACTCAGGTAACAATAAATAATAGTTTTTGGATATATATGTTAAAAAGCATCTAAATATATGGACTTGATTAATGAACCATATCATTTGTTTTCTGAGCCAATCAAGTACATCAATGTCATGATTGATGATATCCAAAATGCTAAAGATTATATTTATATTGAAACTTACCGCATTGGAAATGATACTATTGGAATTAAATTCAGGGATTTGCTTACAAAAAAAGCCAAAGCGGGAGTTGAAGTAAAAATTCTGGTAGATGCTTGGGGAGGTTCCGGAGTCAATAATAATTTCTTTGATACACTCAAAAAATATGGCGGTGAAGTGAGGTTTTTTGAGAAAATCAAGTTTAACAGCGACATCTTCACGCGGAGTCATCGCCGTAATCACAGAAAGATGCTGATAATTGATGATGAAATTACCTATATCGGATCATCCAATATCACTGAATATAATCTCAACTGGCGTGAATCGGTACTCAGAATCACAGGGCCTATGTCGTTGGTTTTTAAAAAAATATTCAGACAGGATTATAGTATCTACAACACTTATGTTTTTGTTAAAGCAAACTACCTTAGACTAATACGCTTCAATCAGTTTGAGATTGTGCGCGATATGCCATCAATTTCAAAGCAAAGGATCATGAAGAAATACATTCAAATGATTAAAAAAGCCGAAAAGACAGTGACCATACTTACACCATATTTTCTTCCAGGCTTTAACCTTCGAAAAGAGTTAATCGATGCTTCACAGCGTGGAGTAAAGGTAAAAGTCATCATCCCAAAACGTTCTGATGTTGGCCTTGTAGATATTCTACGCAATAAATATCTTGGACTGCTTCATCAGGAGGGCATAGAGTTTTTGCTATATCTGCCCCATAATTTACATGCCAAGATCATGCTGATTGATGATAGATATTTTAGTCTTGGGTCGCCAAATTTTGATTACCGAAGCTTTCGTTATATGTACGAAATTGTCTTAATTGGATCAGAGAATCTGATCGTTGATCAATTGAAAGAGTATATCAAAAACACAATCGAAAACACTGATATGTTCAATTTCGAACATTGGAAAAGACGTCCGCTGATTAATAAGTTTTTCGAATATATTCTCCTCCCATTCCGTCATTTGCTGTAATACAGTACTTAAGAGCAAATCGTCAAGAATAATTTAAGCTTTACATGCCAATTATGTCAACAAGATTTCTTAGCTTTGCAGCTTTATTGTTATTATATTAACAAATAAGTTTAAACTGTTTAACACGGAAACAAAATGACAGAGAAAATGACTTCACAATTAGCCATCGAGCTCGAAGATAAGTATGGCGCACACAATTATCACCCGCTTCCGGTAGTTCTTTCCAAAGGAGATGGTGCGTTAGTATGGGATGTAGAAGGTAAAGAATACTTTGATTTTCTTTCAGCCTATTCAGCAGTTAATCAGGGTCATTGCCATCCAAAGATCATCAATGCACTTGTTGATCAGGCAAAAACTCTTACACTTACTTCAAGAGCTTTTTACAATGACGCACTTGGTGTATACGAAAAATTTGTCACTGAATTTTTTGGCTACGATAAAGTGTTACCTATGAATACAGGCGCTGAAGGTGATGAAACTGCACTTAAACTTTGCCGTAAATGGGCATATGATAAAAAAGGTATAGCCGAAAATCAAGCCAAGATAATTGTTTGTGAAAATAATTTTCACGGTCGCACCATTACTGTGATCAGTATGTCAACCGATCCTGATTCAAGAGGTGGTTTTGGACCTTATACTCCCGGATTTGTCACAATTCCATATAATGATCTTGCTGCATTGGAGACAGCACTTGAAGATCCAAATATTGCCGGATTTCTTGTTGAACCTATTCAGGGTGAGGCTGGTGTGTTTGTTCCGGATGAAGGCTATCTGAAAAAAGCTTACGAAATGTGTAAGGCCAAAAATGTTCTTTTTATCGCTGATGAAGTTCAGACTGGTATTGCACGTACAGGCCGACTGATTGCCTGCGAACACGAAGGTGTCCGTCCAGATATCCTCATTTTAGGTAAAGCACTCTCAGGTGGAGTTTATCCCGTTTCAGCAGTTTTGGCAGATGATGAAATTATGTTGTGCATCAAGCCAGGTCAACACGGATCTACTTTTGGAGGAAACCCTGTGGCTGCGCGTGTTGCAATTGCTGCATTGGAAGTCGTGAAAGAAGAAAACCTTGCTGAAAGAGCAGAGCACCTCGGTAAAATATTTCGTAGAGAGATGAGTAAACTTATTTCTGAATGTCAGCTTGTTGCACATGTTCGTGGTAAAGGATTGCTCAATGCGATTATCGTTAATGATAGCCCTGAAAGCCACACTGCATGGAACCTGTGCGTGAAAATGGCTGAAAGTGGTGTGCTGGCAAAACCTACACATGGCAATATAATTCGCTTTGCCCCTCCATTGGTAATCAGTGAAGACCAGCTCCATGAGGCCATCAGCCGGATTCGCAAAGTATTTCTTGAATACAAGATGTAATATCAATCGAGATATAAAAGAAAAGGCGCTTATTAAGCGCCTTTTCTTTTATAAGTCATTAATTTATAATGCTTTATTATAGTTGTTTTCAACCTCTGACCAATTAATGACATTCCAGAATGCACTAACATAATCAGGGCGTTTATTTTGATATTTGAGGTAATAGGCATGTTCCCATACGTCAAGGCCTAAAATTGGAATGCCGGGACAATCGGATACATCCATCAAAGGATTGTCTTGATTTGGTGAAGAACAAACGCAAAGGCTTTTATCTGCTTTTACAGATAACCAGGCCCATCCACTGCCAAAACGCGTTTTAGCTGCTGTGTTAAACTGATCTTTTAGTTGTTCAAATGAACCAAAGTTTTTATCAATAGCTTCAGCCAAAGCACCTTTGGGAGTTCCACCTCCATTTGGAGACATTACGTTCCAAAATAGTTCATGGTTATAATGCCCACCACCATTGTTACGGACAGCAACAGGAAGCTTGCTGATGTTTTTTAACAGGTCTTCAAATGACAGATCTGCCATAGGTGTGTCTTTCACTGCAGCCATAAGGTTGTCAAAATAAGCTTTATGGTGTCTGGTATAATGAATTTCCATCGTCATGGCATCGATATGCGGCTCTAGTGCATTGAAATCGTATAGCAAAGCTGGAAATTGAAGTTGGGAAACTTTTGAATTCATGATATTTTGATTTAATTGATTAATGATGCAAAATTACAATCTAATTTAGAATTGTTTTAAATTAGAGTATAAACTTTAAACAAAATTAACAACTGAATGTTCAAAATTCGACAACAAGCTTAAGGTTAACCTGTCTGGGTGTAAGATAACTTGGAACTCCGTACTGAATATTGTTCACATCCTTTACCCATGTGTATGAAATGGTGTTTCTGATTTGAAGGAGGTTAAATACTTCCAGACTTATCCACATATTTTTTACGTGACGAAGTGCTGCTTTGCTTGAAATATTTTCTTCACTGATTAACTGTTTGCTAAAACCAATATCCACACGACGGTATTCCGGCATGCGTCGTGTTTGCTTATAGCGTTCAGTGTTAGGAGGTCCAAAGGGAAGTCGTGAACCAAACAACATCTTCAGGTGTACTCTGAAAGATGGATAATAGGGAATATAATCCTGAAAGAAAACCGCAAACTGAACCCTCTGATCTGCTGGTCGTGGAATAAATCCCGGATATTCACGTACTGTGTCAGCAACAACTTTGTTTTCAGTAAAAAATCCAATTTTTTGACCATCGGTATTCAAATAGTAGTCAAAAAAATCACCTTTGATGTCTTCTGCAGTTTTCATGAAAGACAAACTAGCCCAGCTTTCGATGCCTTTTACAAATTCTCCGTTTACTTTCAAATCTATTCCGGCAGCATAGCCTGTCGATTGCTGATCAGCATAATATCGGATACGCACATTGTCAACTTCATAGGGTATCAGCCTGTCAAAATATTTATAATATACTTCAGATGTAAAAACAAAAGGGCGGTTCCAGGCCATGAAATCAAGATCGCTGCCGGCAACAAAATGGTAGGAGCGCTGTGAACGAGCGTCTTCATACAAACTGCCATCGAATAACCTCATTTCCCTATAGAAAGGCGATTGTGAATATACGCCGGATGCAAGTCTGAAAATCATCCTTTTTTCCCATTCAGGACGAATAGAAATATTCAGACGAGGACTCAGCAGCCATTCATTAGCATAACCCCAGTAGTTTAATCTTACACCTGCTGTAAGGGTATATTCGGTATTTTTTTCATCATAGAAATTCCATGATTGCTGTGTGAAAGCATTCAGGTTGTTTAACTTAAGGATGTTGTCAGCTTTGGCAACATTATTCAGAATGAGATCAGTTTTTGGTGGATTTGGATTGCCAATATCGTCAACTGGTCTGGGAAGTGTGAAGCCAGCCGAATCGAGCAATTCCCACTCATTCATTCTGTCATGTATGTACTGGAACTGATACCTCAGACCCCACTTAGTAACGCTTCGATCTTTGGCAAAAGTCCCTTTGTGCTCAATATTCACGGTTGTTGCGTCGAAATAATTGCGTGCATGGTCGATAAATGTGCCAACGCCTTGCGATTGTATCACGTTGCCAAACTGCTCGCTTCCGAGATTGGTTTCAAGTCTGCCAATCCAATACTGCCCTTGTATGTCATAGGTTTCTGATTCGATGGTATTGTATGCCGAAGCAATAAGTTTCAGATCCGTATTATCGTTGGGTCGATGTGTAAGCGTCAGAGCTCCCATCCCCGTGCGGTAGCGGTCAACTTCTTGTCCATCGAAATAAATTGTAAGTCTGTAAGCCTCCTGAATGGTTCCGAAATCAGTTTGGCGCGTTTCAGGAACCAGTTTGTAATTGTTACGTGAATAATAACCTAAAAGCGAAAGCTCCCAGTTTCGATGAATATTATAGTTGAGCAAAGTTTGAATATCCACGAAATTTGGCTTGTATTCGCCCTTCGTTTCAAGGGCATTCAACACATATTGTGTTGTTTTGTATCTGGCGCCAAAAAGGTAATTCAGTTTCAGGTTTTTCGTAACACCTTCAAAATGAACATCGCCACCTAAAAGACTCACTGCGGCTGATGCCGCTTTTTCCGAAGGTTTTTTATATGTGATGTCAAGCACTGAAGAAAGCTTGTCTCCATATTCAGCAGCAAAACCACCGGCAGAGAAGTTGATGCCTGAAACCAATGCGGAATTCAAAAAGCTTAGACCTTCCTGCTGTCCCGAACGAACCAAAAAAGGTCTGTATATTTCTATGCCATTAACGTAAACCAGGTTTTCGTCAAAGTTTCCACCTCTTACAGTATATTGAGAGCTTAATTCGTTGTTTGATGAAACGCCCGGCAATGTTTTGAGCAAATCTTCGATGCCGCCGCTTACACCTGGAAGCAATCGGGCCTCTTTGGGGTTTAGTTTTGTGATACTGCTGCTTTGCATCCGTGCGTCGCGCACTTCAGCAACAGGCAAAGTTGTAGCAGTTGTAAAAAGCACAACATCGAGTTGCATTTCTTCACCTGGCCTCAGCCGTATATTTTGAAATGATTGTTTGTATCCAACAAATGAAAAGACAAGTGTAATGTTTGTATTGGCTTCAATCTGAAGAGCATACTGACCTCTGAAATCTGTAGTAATGCCACCGGCAGCGTCTTTGATAGCGATATTGGCAAGTTCTATTGCTTTTCCTCTTTCATCAGTAACTTTGCCTTTGACAACAGCTTTCTGCTGGGCAAAAACCAATACCGGCAGCAACAAGAGAACAAATATTAAACAATGACATCTAAAGAAACCCATAGAAAAAAACATATAGGGTTTTAAACTCATTTACCGGCTTTTTATTTCGCTTTAAACGCAAAGAAACGAAAAAAGCTGCTGAAGTAAAACAACAGCAGCCTTATCTAAATTTTTACAGGTTCTTAGTGACGATATAGATTTCCTGATTTGTCAGCATCTAGCAAAGCAGCATAAATGCCTTTTTTGTTGATAGTACGTAATCCAGCGGCTGAAACTTTCAGCGTAATCCACTCTTCCATCTCAGGAACAAAAAAACGTTTCACATGCAAATTAGGCTCAAACGTCCTTCTTGTTTTGCGATTGGAGTGAGAAACATGGTTTCCTGATATAACTTTCTTTCCTGTAATCTGACAAACTTTTGACATGGCTCTGTATTATTAAATCGTTTTCCCCTCAAAAAGGGAGTGCAAAATAACGGAAATTATTTTAATCCTACAACCTAATTGTTATCTTTTTCATGAAAAACATTCTAATATATTGAAAGATGGTTAATTAAACCGTGAATATCACTTCATGAAATGTGGGTAGAAACACCATTTACCTGTATAAATTGGTCTTTTTTTCTTTTTTGTAATAAAGGTGAGTGAACAATTAAAAAATGAAAACTGATTTCTACTTTCGTCACTCTCAGTTATTCTCCTTATAAATATATAACTCCTTCAATTTTAAAATTTTTATTCTTGAAGTCTATCTAAAGCCACCAAAACAGTATCCAAATCATTTGATTTGAAAAATCTTACAAAACATTGTTTAAAATCATTCTAAATAATATTTTGTAGTATTTTTGCAAGCGCTAACATTGGGAAAAAACCAAAATGAATTAGTAAAATATTAAATATCAATAACATACAATATAATATGGTATTACAGGAAAACAAAGTAGGCGTTTTATCCTACAGTATTCATGTTGAAAACGAATCAGGCGAACTGTTGGAACAAGCAACGGCGATAAATCCACGGACGATGGTTTTTGGTACAGGCCGATTGCTTAAAAGCTTTGAAACACGTCTTTTAGGATTAAAATCAGGTGAAAAGTTTGAGTTTGTGCTTAGTCCTGATGAATGTTTTGGCGATTACCGTGAAGAGCTTGTGATGGATATTCCAAAGGCCGCATTCATGATAAATGGAGAACTTAAGGCTGGTACACTGGAAATTGGCAGAACTGTTCCAATGATGGACAATGAAGGCAATCCGTTTGATGGAAGAGTAATTTCAGTTGAGGGAGATGTCGTGACAATGGACTTTAACCATGCATTAGCAGGAAAAAGCCTATACACCTTTGGTGAAGTGTTGAATGTAAGAGAAGCAACCTATGAGGAGTTGAATCCTGTTGCTTCGGGTTGTGGTTGCGGTACCCCAAACGACAGCTGCTGTGGTGGCGGAGGTCACAGCCATGACCATAGTCACGACCATCATCATCATGGAGATGAAGAAGGCTGTGGTGTTTGTGGAGACAACCAAAATTATCAAAAGCAAAGTAATTGTGGTTGTTAGTCTTTTTTATTCAAAATATTTTTGGTCTGTTGGGCAACCAACTGACCATTTTTTTTTGGTTTATGTTGAAAGTGAAATAAAAAAAAGCCGGCTCGATTGAGCCGGCTTTTTTCAAATCATTAAACTTTGAAAGATTAATCAATCATAAGTTTTTGTGTATTCCATCCACTTGCAGTTTCAATTTGAACAAAATACAAGCCTGAAGAAAGAAGTGCAGTGTTTATGGTAGCATCTGTTCCACTAACCATGCGATCATAAACTATTTGACCTGTAAGATTCATAATTCTGATCTGCTTCATTTCAGTCTGACCTTTAATTAAAACCAGGTCTCTTGCAGGATTTGGATAAACTGTAAATCTTGTTTCATCCATTTCTGGGGTGGAAACGCCAATTATACTGGTAATTTGGATATCGTCAACCATGAAAATGAATGCATCCTGAGAAACACACTGAATACCTACATAAACAGTTTGGTTGTCATAACCAGAAAGATCAAAGATCATTTCAGTCCAGGTTGTTGGAGCTTGTAGATAAGCACCTTGTGAAATAATTGTGAAGTTAGCTGGAAGATTGCCTGTTGTAGAAACACCGATTTTATATCTTTCCAAACCCCATTCTGCGGTATAAGATTTAACCCAAAGTTTTAGTTTAGATTGTGTGCCCAGGGCAACTTGTGGTGAAATCAACCAGTCGTTGTTCCATGGAGCAGTCGTTGAAGCAAAACTTGCGCCAAAACGAACACCACCATGTGGCTGAATTTGTGCGTCTCCAGTCATTGGAGGCACAGTCAATGATGGATTGAATGCGATAAAAGCCATGGGCTGATATGCATTTGGGAATGTTGTCCCAGTGAATCCATATGTTGGAAGTTGATCCACATCATTGACAGTCCATGGAGCGAATGTAAGTGAAAAGTCAGGAACAGACTCAAAATCAAGTGCAGCTACAACTGTTGGAGTTGGAGGAGGAGTTCCGCCAACAACAAGGCTTACAGGCACAGTAACCAAAGGATTGGCTGGATCATTGCTTGAAATATTGATAGATGCCACATAATTTCCTGGTGTTAATCCGGCTGCATTGAAATTAACGGTAACAACTTGCGTTGCACCTGCTTCTACAGTACCAAGCGCAGGATTAACAGAAAGCCAAGCCTGAATAGGATCTCCAACGAGCTTAGCACGAATGTTCCAGTTATAGTTGAGTGTGCTGATCACTGATAACTTAGCCCAGGTTGATCCTGTTTTGATCCAGTCACCTTCCGGGTGTGCAGGTCCAGCATCTGTTCCGGCAGGAAAGATTCCAGTTGTAACCTGATTAATTTCATATGCAACCCAAAGGTCTCCACCAGAATTCACGACAGGTGTATTTAAAGTTACGGTATTCCATGAGAAAGGAGTTCCTGTAAATACTTGCTCGTATAGCAGTAATCCTGGTCTGTTTGGTAAATCTTGACCATAAATTTTTAATTTGTAACCTTCAGCCGGGTCTTGGATAAATACCTGAACTTCTGTTATCTCCATTCCAAGATATCCACCAACCAAACTGGCAGGGAATTTTGCGGCAACTTCGTAGGTTCCACCGTTGGTTAAGCCAACAGCAGAAGAATTTTCTCCGTCATAATTTAGCACTACAACAGCATCAGTGCCTCTTGGTGCAACTGCTGATGATGAAGTCTGAATTGATGAGAAATCATCGCCTGACAGCGTAATTGCATTCAATGCTGCAGCTTCTTCAGCTGTACTTCTTGTGGCATAACCACCTGAGCTAGCATCCAGTGAAGTTACATAAGAAACTAAGATGTTATAGTTGAGGGCTGTAGGACCAGTGTTAGCTATCGTGAGCGATTTAGTGCTGGTTTGTCCTGAATTAAGAGTTTCTGAGAGCGTTGCTGGTGTAACACCAATAACAGGATCTCCGGCAGCAGGCGCTGTTTGGGAGAAAACAATATCATCAAAATAAGCCTGAGGTGTACCACCAACATTCCATGCATAGAGGTTGATAGCGCCAAGTTGTTTGAGTGTGCCAGATCCAAAACTTCCGCCACTCCAGGTCCAGGTAATAACAGAATTACCATTGACAAACATCTCAGCGAAATCGCCGTTAAGGTCAATATTTAATTTAACAGGAATCCAGGTGTCGTAGGCATAAGTAAACAATCCGGCATTTTCTCCGCCGGCATCAACTGTTCCGGCACCATTAGGCCTGAAATAGGCCTGCATACCCCATTCGCTATTTCCTCCCGCAAAATTCTGCAGAACGTTGAAATAACCAAGTCTTCCGGTTGGGATTTTTACATTGAATTCAATTGAATATGCACCTGCTGTTTTATTGCCTAATAGCATAACTGCATCATTGGTGCCAGAAATCACGATGGACTTACTTCCGCTTACTGACTGATCAGCGCTAACAGTTGGGTCTTCAGCGCTTCCAGGAGTTCCACTCCATGTTGTCCAGTAATCTTTGCCTTGAGCAACAGCCTGCTGAACAAGTTTTCCGCCAGCCGTGTAGGATTCAAAATCTTCGTGAATAAGCGAGCCACCACCAATTGGAGCACCGTTGTAAATTAAAATACCGCCTGAATTGTTAACAACCCATGTTCCGGCCCAGCCGGTTTGGTTGTCGATGAACTTTGGTGACTGAACCGGAACGCCTACTGTTAGGTCTGTCCAGGTTGCGCCATCGTCAAATGAATAGCTAATACCTTCATAACCAACAGCGGATGAGCTGCCAAGAAGAATTCCAGCTGAACCCGGAATGTAATCAAACCAGCGTGCATACATGTTTCCGGTTACGAAAAGTGATGACCAGCTTGCTCCTCCAGTGGTGGAAACATTTAATTCTGGTTCAATACCCATATTAAGGTATGAGCGGAATGCGATTCCGGTAGTTTCATTTCTGAAAAGTGGCTGAACAACATTTGCTGTTCCAAACGGAGTAACTGATACTTGCCATGTGAAACCTTTGTCAGCTGAATAATAAACCCTGCCTTTGTTGGTTCCCCACCAAATGCTGTTGCCAAAAGCGGAGTAATTACCGGTAATTCCATATTCACCTGATGTAGGTGCTGGAATACTTGCCTGAGGAACTCTGATCCATGTTTCTCCACCATCTGTTGTGGTGTAGAGTTCATAATATCCTCCAACAGGGTCGCCTTGTGCAAAACCATCATTATCGTTGAAGAAATGAATTACATTGGCAAATGAAGACGCATTAAACACGCCACCTTTTTTTACCCATGTTGTTCCACCATTAACAGTTTTGTAAAGACCTTGTGTGGCACCTGTATTAAATACGGCCCAGCAGGTATTTGCATCAATTGCAAAAATCTGGGAAAGACCTGTTCCGGCATTAAACGTTCCGGCTGTCCAGGTAAGTCCACCATCAGTAGATTTTGTGAAGGCATCATAAATAGAGCCATCAGCATTAATGGGCAATGCCCATAAAGCTGTCGCATCGTTCATTCCCACAGATATTTGTCCAATACCTTTTCCAGTGGGAAGGCCAGAATTAACTTCTATCCAGTCTTGTGCAACCATCGTCATGGAAGCAAAAACTAGCAGAAGAATTAATTGTAATTTTTTAATCATAATGTTAAATTTAGATTTATAAAAATGATGAATAGAATTTAATAAGAGTACAAAGTTAATCTTTTCGATAGGAATATCAACAAAATCAAATGTGTTAAAAAATCATTTTTCCCTGCCAGGTATTCTTTTTCTCCATTTCCTTCTCGATTTTGTTTAGAATCTGATCATAACGAATATTCCCCCAAGCGGCTGAAACTAAGAAACGTGGTGGTACTTCTCCGGCAAAACGTTCAATCACAAAGGCCGGATTTAGTTTTTCGGTAAATTTGATAATAAAATCAATGTATTCCTCTAGACTGAAGAGTTCAAATTGTTTGGGATTTTTTAGATATTCTTCTGCCATTTTGGTTTCTTTGAATATTTGAAGCTGATGAAACTTCACTGCCGTCAAAGGTAATTCTGAAATTACCGCAGCTGCATCCATCATCTGTTGTCTGCTTTCGCCGGGCAAACCAAATATGAAATGAGCTCCGCAGGGAATGCCTGCGTCAGCCGTCATTCGGATAGTTTTTTTTGCTTCCTGGAAAGTATGCCCACGGTTAATTCTTATCAAAGTGTCTTCATAAATGCTTTCGAGACCATATTCCAGCATTATATAATGTGTTTTTTGTAAACTTTTCAGGTAACTGAGTTTTTCTTCGTCAATGCTGTCAGGGCGGGTTCCAATTACTAGTCCGGCTATTTGCGGATAACTCAATGCCTCTTCGTAAAGAGTTTTCAGTTCATCAAGTGGTTTGTATGTGTTAGAGTAGGCCTGAAAATAAACCAAAAATGATTTTGCTCTTCGATACCTGTTGCGGTGAAAATCTATTCCTTCCTCAATTTGTTGTTTCAAAGGTTTCAATGAATGGCAGTAGGAAGGATTGAATGCATCGTTGCTACAGAAAGTGCATCCGCCAAAACCTTTTGTGCCATCACGGTTTGGACAGGTAAAACCGGCATCAACACTGATTTTTTGTACTCTTCCACCAAAAAGTTTTTTGAAGTGTTCGGAATAGCTGTTGTGTCGCCGCCCATGACCCCAGGGAAAAGAATTTGGCTTGATAAATTGTTCCATTAAATGCAGATGAGTCCAGATTTATTTTATAGTAGATATCTTTGATTTCTACTATCTAAAACCTTAATAAATAGTCAATTAGGTTCTCTTCTCTTTCAAGATTTAATTTTTTTCGCAGGCGATACCGTCCAATTTCAACACCTCTCACCGAAATATTCATCAAAGGAGCAATTTCTTTTGTGCTCAGATTCATTTTCAGATAGGCACACAAGCGCAATTCCCTGGGTGAAAGATCAGAATGTTTTTCTTTTAGCCTGCTGATGAAATCCTGATGCACATCGTCAAAATATTCGTCAAATACCTGCTGAAATTTTTCATTTTTCAACTCCTTATTAATTTTAAGCACCAGCTGCTCAATCTGGTTTTTTTTCGATTGAACCATATTGCTGTCAATTAAACTGTTGAGCTGAAATTTTATGGCATTCAAAATCTTGTTTTTATGAATTAAATGCAATGTTGTGTTGGCAAGCTCCTTATTTTTATGGCTTACCTGACTTTGCAGACTTTCATTGCGCAGATTGATAATTTCTTTTTCTGCCAGTAATGCTTTTTCGCGAAATCCAAGTTCCTGCTCCTGCATTTCCCTCTCGTGTCGTTTTTGAGCCTCAATTTTGGCAAGTGTTACTCTTCGCTGAATGAATATCACATTGCCAACAACGATGGCAATGAGCAGCACAATATATATAATGTAGGCCAGAATTGAGCGGTAAAAAGGTGGCTGAACTGTAAATGTTAAAGCGTAAATTTCTTCATCATAACCATTTACACCAATTGCTTTAACTTCAAAAGTGTAAGTTCCTTCATACAAATTTGTGTATTCCTTAAAAGTGTTCTGATCCCAAACCGACCAGTTTTGATCGAAACCCTGCATTTTGTATGAAAAAAATGTTGTTCCTCCAGCATCATAAGCTGGATTGGCAAAACGAAATGATACAGAATTCAGTCTGTAGGGTACGCGGATTTGATTGGAGGCTTTAGCGATATCGCTATCAATATTGGTTTTGACATTGAAAAAGCTAAGACTTGTATCTCCTCCCGAAAAAACTATTTCACGATAAACAACCGGATGCTGGCGTTTATAATCTTTTTTGTAAAACGGGTCATAGTGAAGCAATCCATTTTTTGAGCCTATGAAAACATTGCGGTTATCGTATACGAATACATTTTCATAAGCTTCGATCAGAAATTGATTAATTCGCGCAAAAGGAGCTGTGATGTTGCTGAAGCTTCCGTCTTCTAGCAAACGCATTATCGCCATTCTTCCCGCAGTAAAATACCACAGGTTTCCTGAATCATCGTTATAAATATTATCTACTGCAGTCTGTCCGGAAAAGATTCTGTTGTATTTTTCTGAAGGGACAAACAATGCTGTTTTTTCATCGAATGCTTTAAACCCTTCAGAAGTACTGAAGATGATGTCTTTTCCAATTGCATGTACATTGTAGGGCAATTCGGCTGGAAGGCCGTTTGAAGCAAAAAAAAGTTCCTTTTTGATGGCATTTTCAAGACGATTATCAACCTCAACTTTGAAAATTCCCCTGTATCCATGAGCAATCCAAAGAGTGTTTTCTTGCTGAACAAGATTTTTGCTGGATTCTTCAAAGCCTTCAATTTTATGTGATACCCTCCATGAATTTTTTTCTTTGACCAAAATATTCAATCCGTTGTATGTGCCACAAATTAAGGTGTCAGCTTTGCCATTGTGTTTAAGAAAAGTCCAGTATCCTCTGTCATCTGCAATACGGCGGGATTCATTTCCTGTTATATGGAAACACCCAAAGTTATGTCCGCAGAGCAGTTCATTGTCAATCACATCCAGTTTCCATACCTGACCTTCAGTGCCTGGAATCAGCTTGAAATCGGAGGTTAATGAATGTGTGTTGTCGAGTTCCTTCATTTCAGAATAAAACAAACCCTGATTGGTTCCGACATAAAGTATTCCTTTATGGACAACAGATGCATAAGTGCTTTCGATATGGAAGGTGTGATCGTAAATGGAAAGTGGAGAATGAATTTCCAGGTAATCAATTCCATTATCCAAACCAAGCCAAAGATTGTTGTTACTACCTTCAAAAAGGCTTAGCACTGTGTTGTTCAAAAGCCCTTTATAACGGTTGACGTGCTGCAAAATCTCACCGTTTTCACCCGCAATATAAACGCCATTTTGAATAGAACCAAATGCGTACAATCCATTTCTAAGCCGGATGCCGGAAAAAACTATGTTGTCATTGAGATGACGACTTATGTCACTATCCCAGGGAGTCAGGTTTTTCCCATCCAAAATAAAAAGGCCTTTGTTGATAAGTCCAATAATCAGTTTGCCATCTTTCCAGGGTAGCACGCAACGCAATTCATTGTTTTTTAAAATCGCATCATTGCTCATAACATCAGTTTTTCCATTCCGAACCCTGATGAGTCCATGAGTGCCGTCAACAATATAAATATCTTCTCCAATAGCATATGCGTGCCCAAAAACAGAGCTCGGCTCAAAGGTTTTTATGCTATCACCTTTGTACAAAAAAAGATACTTAAACGATTGAAAAAGGATTCCTTCTTTGGTTTTGAATATCTTCCAAATTTCATCGAAAGAATGAAACTCTTTGGGAACAAGATGTAAGAGTGAGTGATAGATCAGTTTCCCCTTCTCATCGGATGCGTAAAAGCCAAATTCTTCAAATGCTCCGGCATAAATGGTGTCATTAGAAACCAAAACAGAGCGCACAATTGACCTGTTTGGAACTGGGTAAATAGCCCAGTGCTGACCGTCAAACTCAAGTAGCCCGTCGTTGTTGGCAAAATAAATAAAACCAAAACTATTTTGGTCAATAGCCCAGTTTTGTGTTGAAGCTTTGTAGGTGCTGGGAGGAAAATTGTTGTTTAATGGCAGACCAGTCTTCTTTATCTGGGCATTTAATTCCAATGAAAACAAAAAGAAAATCGCAAGTAAAAATGCAACTTCAATATACGTTTTAAGAATTATATGTTTTGCGCTTTGAGACTGCGTCATTGTTTTTGGTAGCTTATTCAGGTCAAAGGTATGAATTTTGTTTTATGCTGATCAAAGGCAATCACCATTGTTGATTTTGAAGGATGATTTTTTGATGATACGCATGAAGACAGGATGTGGTTAATCGTAATATAAATACCTCATAAATAAGAATTTAAATGAAAATGCTACTTTCAATGGATGCAAACTTCAATTGAAGCAACGTTGATTGAAATCATTCCTTATCTTTGCCGCAAACAACCACAAAATGACTGAATACACCATTAAATCGTCAATCAAATTCTGGGCTGATGATGACAAGCCACGTGAAAAATTAATGTTGAAAGGCCGCGCAAGTTTGAGTGATGCTGAACTTGTAGCCATTCTCATAGGTTCGGGCAATAATAAAGAATCAGCAGTGGAGCTTTCGCGCCGTATTTTAAAACAGGCAAATGACAATCTTGTGGAACTTTCACGCATGAACCTCAATGAGTTGAAGAGTTTTAAAGGCATTGGAGAAGCAAAAGCCATAAGCATTATTGCTGCCATGGAACTTGGAAAAAGGCGCCGAAGCGCTGAAGCGCGCGTCCGAAAAGTTATAAAATCGAGTCAGGATGCCTATGAGTTCATCTATTCAGCGGTTTCGGATCTTGATTATGAAAAATTCTGGATCGTATTGCTTGATCAGGCCAATCAGGTTATAAAAATTTCTGAAGTCAGCGAAGGCAGTGTTTCAGGTACTGTTGCCGATCCAAAAAAGATTTTCAGACTTGCTTTGGAGGGCAATGCATCAAGTATCATTCTTTGTCACAACCATCCCTCTGGTCAACTCAAACCAAGCGAACAAGACTTAAAAATCACTCAAAAGCTAAAACAATCCGGTGAAATGATTGATCTTAAAGTGATTGATCATCTCATCATTGGTCATGATAAATATTTCAGCTTCATGGATGAAGGAATATTTTAAACATGCTTTATGCAATGAAAAAGGCAATAGTTTTAGAAATGTGTATAAAAAGTCCTCAAATCATCGTTATCTGAGAATGTATTAATATCTGAAAATGAAAGCTGTTAAAATTGTTACTATAATAGGTGCAAGGCCTCAAATCATCAAAGCAGCTGCATTGAGCAGGGCCATTCGCGAAAAATTCAGCAATGAAATCAATGAAGTGATTGTGCATACAGGTCAGCATTATGATGAGAATATGTCGCAGGTATTTTTTGATGAACTCGAAATTCCACGGCCACACTATAATCTTCAGGTAGGATCAGCCAGTCATGGTGTGCAGACTGCCCGCATGATTGAAGGAATAGAACAGGTTTTAATGGTTGAAAGGCCTGATTTTATTGTGCTTTACGGCGATACCAACTCAACGCTTGCCGGAGCCGTTTCTGCATCAAAAATGCATATACCTGTGGCGCATATAGAAGCAGGATTGCGTTCTTTCAACAAATCGATGCCAGAAGAAATTAACCGTATTCTTTGTGATCATTGTTCCACATTGCTGTTTTCTCCAACAAAAACTGGCTATGATAATCTTATAAATGAAGGCTTTAAGCCGGAAAATTTAGCTCCCTACAATGCCGATAACCCTGCTGTTTATCATTGCGGCGATGTGATGTATGACAACAGTCTGTATTTTGGCCGGCTTTCAGATTCAAAAAGCTGTTTTCTGAAAGAAAATAATCTTGAGCCCAACAGTTTTATCCTTTGCACCATTCACCGCGACAACAATACCGATCAGCCGGAACGCCTAAACAGCATTTTCAGGGCATTGATTGAGATTTCAAGACAAGGCAATCAAAAGGTTTTCATCCCATTGCATCCCAGAACAGCAAAGCTACTGGCGAAAAATCTGCAAACAGAAGTACATGCCGCGTTAATGTCCTCAGCAAGCATTGTCATTGCACCTC
Source organism: Bacteroidales bacterium (assembly GCA_030683155.1). Taxonomy (GTDB): domain Bacteria; phylum Bacteroidota; class Bacteroidia; order Bacteroidales; family F082; genus JALNZU01. Next base: position 124,375 of record JAUXMV010000004.1, on the reverse strand, counting down.
CTGCCTCTTTCATTGAGATGATACAACTGGAAAAAAATGCCTCTGTCATTATCACCGATTCAGGTGGCGTGCAAAAAGAAGCTTATTTTTTTGATAAACCATGCATTATTCTGAGGCCTGAAACAGAGTGGAAGGAAATTGTTGAAGCAGGAACAGCAATTATTGCTGATGCTGAAGAAGCTGCAATCATAGGTGCCTGGAAGAAATTTTCTGAATCTCCGCCAACGAATTTCCCCAAAATCTTTGGAGACGGAAGTGCAGCTGAATTTATCATAGCTGAGATCATAAAAAACGTGAAAGTCACGCAATGAAGTTGGTTTTCACAAAAAGCATTCTACTGAAACTCGCTTAGTAATTTCAGTTTTAAAAAATTGATTATTGCGATTGTTTTCAACTTTCAGGGTCAGGCATGACTATCTGGAAACACTGATAAAACTGAATAAATGCTGCATAAACAATTCAATATCAATCAATAAAAACCTTATTTGAAACCAGTTTAAATTCCTTTAAGCCAGCCGATTTTTTTAAACATATCGGCTCTTTTGGTAAATTTGCACATTCAGTGTGTGAAAACATAATTTTCGTGAAAGCGAACCCTTCAGGAATCGGAAAATGAATTTCAGGTAACGGTTGGTTCGCTTAAATTTTACACTTTGGTTTTTTATTTTGAACTATAAATTAATAATTTAGATATGAACGAATTCACCTCGATGAACCCAAATCCTTTGGTTCAGTACCTTAACAAGCCGGCATCCGAGTTTAGCCGCGCCGACCTTATCAGATACATCGAAGACAATGACATCGAAATGATCAATTTTCGTTATGTGGCCTGGGACGGTCGGTTGAAAACATTAAACTTTATTATCAACAGCCGCGAGCATCTTGAAAATATTCTTTCTTCCGGCGAGCGTGTCGACGGCTCAAGTCTGTTTCCCTTTGTTGAAGCGGGCTCCAGCGATCTTTATGTGATACCAAAATATCGCACAGCATTCAGAAATCCTTTCGCCGATGTGCCAACACTCGATATCCTTTGTTCATTTTATGACAGAAATGGTAAACCACTTGAAAACTCGCCAGAATATATTTTGCGCAAGGCCCATCAGGTGATGAAGGAGAAAACCGGACTAACTTTTGAAACTATGGGAGAGATCGAGTATTACATCATCTCCGATGAAAAAGAACTTTATCCGGCGGTGAATCAAAAAGGTTATCACGAATCGGCACCTTTCAATAAATATGGCAACTTCCGTCGTGAAGCAATGCGCCTGATTGCGCATAGTGGCGGTCAGATTAAATATGGACACTCTGAAGTTGGAAACTTTTCTTTTGAAGGTAAAGTTTACGAGCAAAATGAAATCGAATTTTTACCTACCAATGTTGAAGATGCAGCTGATCAGCTTGTAATAGCAAAATGGATCATGCGCTCTCTCGCGTATAAATATGGTGTTACAATCACCTTTGCGCCAAAAATTACTGTCGGAAAGGCCGGAAGCGGGATGCATGTGCATACACGCCTGATGAAAGATGGCAAGAGTGTAATGATGAAAAACGGTAAACTCAGCGATGAAGCCCGCACTGCTATTGCCGGCTACCTCTCTTTAGCCGCTTCACTCACAGCTTTTGGCAATGCCAATCCAACATCCTATTTCAGGCTTGTGCCACATCAGGAAGCTCCCACAAATATTTGCTGGGGCGACCGCAACCGTTCAGTTTTGGTAAGAGTTCCGCTGGGTTGGACAAATGAAAGAGACATGATTTCTGACGCAAACCCTGGCGAATTGCCTGTAAACCTTGATTTCAGTCAGAAACAAACAGTTGAATTCAGAGCACCTGACGGATCAGCTGATATTTATCTTTTGATGGCCGGCTTAACTGTGGCTGCAAGGCATGGCTTCGAAATGGAGAATGCACTCGCATTTGCCGAAAAAACCTATGTTGATGTCAATATTTTTGAGGAGGCCAATAAAAAACGTCAGGCTGAACTCCAAAAACTGCCTGCATCCTGTGTCGAATCAGCGGAAGCATTGATTTTGCATAAAGAGATTTATCAGAAATACAATATTTTTCCGGAAAGCATTTTGAATTTTATCGTTGCACACCTGAAAAAGTTTGACGACCGTAATTTAAGAGCCGAACTTGGCAATGATGAGAAGAAAATACTTGATCTGGTGAGTCAGTATTTTCATTGCGGATAGCAACAGAAAAGAAATAAATCTTATTACACAGCATTCAAACGTCTTGCGCTTGAATGCTGTGTTTTTTTGTTTTCAACAAATCAAACCGAAACATTATATTCCCTCAGTGCGTCGTTGAGCGAGGTTTTTAAATCGGTAGAGGGTTTTCTTTTGCCAATAATCAGTGCACAAGAAACCTGAAATGTTCCGGCCGGAAAATCCTTGCTCACCGAACCGGGTATCACAACCGATCTTTCAGGGATGCGGCCACGGAATTCAACCGGTTCGCTGCCACTCACATCGATGATGCGTGTAGATTGTGTGAGCACAACATTGGCTCCCAAAACTGCTTCCTTTTCTACTTTCACACCTTCCACAACAATGCAACGCGAACCAATAAAGCAATTGTCTTCGATGATAACCGGTGAAGCCTGAACAGGTTCCAGAACGCCGCCAATACCAACACCTCCGCTCAGGTGAACGTTTTCTCCGATTTGCGCACATGATCCCACTGTAGCCCATGTATCAACCATAGTGCCACTTCCAACCCATGCGCCAATGTTCACATAGGATGGCATCAAAATCACTCCTTTTGCCAGGTATGACCCATAACGTGCTATGGCATGCGGCACAACCCTCACGCCTAATTCCTGATAGTTTCTTTTCAGTGGAATTTTGTCGTGAAATTCAAAGGGGCCAACTTCAATGGTTTCCATTTGTCGAATTGGAAAGTAAAGAATAACAGCTTTTTTCACCCATTCATTCACTTCCCAGCCGTTTGGTCCTGGTTCGGCAACACGCAAAAAACCTTTGTCAAGCATTTCGATTACCTCGCCGATAGCACTCCGAAAGGCGTTTTCCTGAAGCAAACTTCTGTCATTCCAGGCACTTTCTATTTTATTTTTTAATGCGTTCATGAAGCTGAAAAATTATATTAAAGCGCGAAAATACAAAAACATGAAGCAGTGCAGCTAAACAATAAAGCCCTACAAAACGAAAATCTTACTACTTTTGTGGCTTCAAATTCAAATCCAGATATTTATGGGACGTATTATGGCAATAGATTTCGGTCAGAAGCGCAGTGGTATAGCTGTGACAGATCCATTGCAGATGATAGCCACAGGTCTGGAAACAGTTCCAAGCGGACAGTTGCTGGATTATATCAAAAAGTACATCAACAGCGAAGTCGTTGAATGCATTGTTGTTGGCGAACCCAGAGATATGCAAAACAACGCATCAGATGCTTCACGCTTCACCGAACCCTTTGTTAAAAGGCTTCAGCTGGCTTTTCCTGAGATGCCCATCAAACGTTATGACGAACGATTTACCTCAAAAATGGCTTTTCAGACCATGATAGACGCGGGTCTGAGCCGAAAAAAAAGACAGGATAAGGCTTTGATCGATACCGTCAGTGCCACAATTATCCTTCAATCTTATCTTGAATCTATTAAAAATCATCATAAACTTTAAGCACTTATGATTCTTCCAATTGTTGCTTACGGACATCCAACCCTGAAGAAAGTTGCTCAGGATATTGACATTAGCTATCCAGGGCTGGAAAAGTTGATCGAAGATATGTGGGAAACCATGTATGGAGCCAATGGTGTGGGTTTGGCAGCGCCACAGGTGAATAAATCTATCCGGCTTTTTGTCATTGACGCAAAACCATATGCTGAAGAGTATCCAGAGACAAACGGGTTTAAGAAAATATTTATCAATGCCCACATCCTTGAAGAAACAGGGGAGGAGATTGAGATCAATGAAGGCTGCCTGAGCTTGCCCGGAATGAGCGAGGAAGTTTCGCGCAAACCAAAAATTGTAATCAAGTATGTGGATGAGAATTTTGTTCCACATGAGGAAACTTACGAAGGCTTCATAGCACGTGTTATTCAACATGAATACGATCACATTGAAGGCGTGCTTTATGTAGATAGAATCACGCCTTTTCGCAGAATGCTTCTAAAAGGAAAACTGCGCGATATAAGCGAAGGCAAAGTTGATGTTGAATACAGAATGGTTTTTCCAGCACTCAGACGTAAATAAAAATAAGAAATATGAAAAATTTTATTGCATTGTTATTAATCGCAGGACTGACGGGTTTGATTTTTTCTTGTTCACAAACCAATCAAAAAACACCTGATATCTCTGAGCAAATCAGTGAGCTCGAAAAATCACTTTATGGTGAAAACAGCGACTTCAATCCAGATGATGCGGGCAGGCTCATGAATTTGTATGAACGTTATGCTGATTCATTGCCTGATGACAGCAGCTCTCCTGAATATCTTTTTAAGGCTGCTGACATTTCAATGTACCGGTCTGATGCGATGCACACAATATCGATGCTCGATCGTTTCCTGACACGCTATCCTACCCATGAAAGAGTTGCCATGAGCATGTTTCTGAAAGCTTTTGTTTTCGATTCGCAAATAGGTGATACAGCTTCGGCCAGACGTTTTTACGAAGAATTTATTGAAAGATTTCCTGAAGAAGAATTTGCAGAAGATGCAAAAATGGCCATTAAAAACCTTGGTAAAAGCCCGGAAGATCTCATCAATGAATTTGAGAAGCTTAATGCAGGTCTTTAATAATTCCGATTTAGCAAACTGATTATTCAGCCGTTGTAAAGTCATGACTTCATTTTTTTTCATTTTCCTGAATGAAAACTTTATTGGTTTCGAAAAAACGATCTTGTCTGTCAGATTTTAAAAGACAATAATTATCTTCAAAAATAGTTCCTTTAAATGTTTCTTTGGAATAACATTTGCAATTGAAACATCTTTTTGCTGCTAATATATAAACGAAAAATTCTATGTCGGAACTTACACACATTGACCCAGAAGGTAAGGCTTGCATGGTGGATGTAACGCAAAAGCCACCATTGTTTCGCACAGCCTCAGCAACAGGTTTTATCAGTTTATTACCGGAAACAGTTTTGCTTGTTCGTGACAACAACATGAAAAAAGGAGATGTGCTCACTGTGGCTGAAATAGCAGGAATTCAGGCAGCAAAGCAAACATCATCGCTTATTCCGTTATGTCACCCCTTGCAGCTTTCGTCTATAAAAGTGAAAGCTGTTTTAACCCAAAATGGCGTTAGTGTAACATCCGAAGTGAAATGCATTGGCAATACAGGCGTTGAGATGGAAGCCCTAACGGCAGTGAATGTTGCTTTACTGACAGTTTACGACATGTGTAAAGCGGTGGATAAGCAGATGGAAATGAGAGAAATAAAATTATTAAGCAAAACCAAAGAATCAATCTGAAACCTGCGCAAATTTTGAAATTCGTAAAATATCATATCATTTTATTAATGCTGCTTGTAATTTTGGGCACAGCATTGAAAGCACAGGTTAATCACCGGCATTTTGTTTTTGCCGGCAGGGTTTCGCTTTCAGAAGACCGTTTTGTGGAAGCCGTCCGCAGTTTTAATACGGCCATTCAATCGAAACCTGATCACTTCGAAGCGTGGTTTTTAAGAGGAATTGCCAAATATAATCTTGGTGATTTTCGCGGCGCAGCAGAAGATTTCAGCGAAACAATCAGGCTGCATCCCCTTTATGCACGTGCCTATCATTACCGGGGAATCGTTAACGACCGTCTTTCAAACTATTTTGATGCAAAGGCTGATTTCACACGGGCGATGGAAATTGACCCTTACAATGCTGATTTGTATGTGGCTTTTGGCGCAACACGCATGCAACTCAATGAACTCGAAGCCGCAATATCCGATTATGATATGGCTTTGCTTATCAATCCAAACCTATCTTATGCATGGCTCAATCGTGGAATTGCAAAGCGCATGCTTAACCGCAATGAAGAAGCTCTTGCCGACATGAGCAAGGCCATTTATCACGATCATTTTTCTGTTGATGCCTGGCTCAAAAGAGGTATGCTTCATTCAGAAATGAAAGAAGCCACAGCTGCCATGGTGGATTTTGGACAAGCTTTGCGCATTGATGACAAAAATCCTTTGATATATTTTCAGCGTGCCATCGCTTTTCTTCAGCTTGGTGATACCCTTGCAGCGCTTAATGACTATGAAATGGTGAATGTTCTTGACAACCGCAATGCACTGACATACTACAATCGTGCTCTTTTGCATGGCCTGCGCGGAGAATTGGAAGAGGCCCGCATTCTATATGAAGAGGTTGTGAAAATAAATCCGCAGAATATTTACAGTCATTTTAATCTTGGGATAGTCAATTACCAGATGAAAAAACCTGCTGATGCGATCACAAATTTTAGTAAAGTAATTGATCTTTATCCTGCTTTTGTGGGTGCATGGATCAACAGGTCGCTCATGAAAAAGGAGTTGAAGGATGAAAGAGGATCAAAGGCTGATTACGAGCGCGCTATGGCCATCATTGAAGCGATCAACACTGAGGGTGAGCAGCCTGAAACACTTTTTGCCCGTTATGCTGATTCAAGTTATTTTGATAAAATTATAAGCCTCGAATCAGATTTTGTAAGCGGCAATATGGCGCAGGGTAGACCGCAATTTCAAAATATTGACATCAAGCCATTCAGTAATTTCATAGTCTGGATTGCAAATGATCCGCTTAAAAATGAAAAGCTACCCCAACAAAAAAACTACAGCGATTTATACATTAATATGCTTAACACATTAACATCAGGCAGTTTAAAGTTTGGTTATGTCATTTATCCTTCTATGCTTTATGCTGATGAATCCATTACTGAAGAGACCTCAACTCAGGAAATAACTGCGCAATCAGATGAAATTGTGAAGCGTTTTATCAAAGCTGGAATAAATCAAAGCCGAAGTAATTTTAACCTTGCCAAACAAGATTACGAACTCCTTAAAAGCAATCCACTGATGGCTCCGGCCGCTTTGCTTAACTTGGGAGTATTACTTTTTGAACTGGAAGAACTCAGATTGTCCGACGATCGTTATGACCGTCCGATCACAATAAGCAGTCAGAAAGCCCCTGAGCCTGTTGCACTTAATCCGTCAGTGCGCGAACCTGATTATTCAAATGCTTTGAGTGCCTTGGAAAATCTTGTCAAGCTTCAGCCTGACAACGCGATTGCCTTTTACAATCTGGCGAACATAAAACTGCTTCAGGGAAATTATCATCCAGCTATTGATGATTACTCCGAAGCCATCCGCATAGAACCATCTTTTGGGGAAGCATTCTACAACCGTTCACTTACACTCCTTTACCTGGGCGAAAACAAGCTTGCTTGTGCCGATCTCAGTAAAGCCGGACAGCATGGAATAACTGAAGCTTATGTAGTTATCAGAAAGTATTGCAGTAAATAATCCGATGATTTATCGATTAATCCAAACAGAATTTGACTATTAGTATCAACCAAAAGCACTGATTTTTTTCAGCAAATCAGGCATCTTCAGACTGATTTCTTTGCCTTCCAATCCAATGATACCTTCGTTTTTGAATTCTGTGAGCACCCTCACAGCATTTTCTTCCGAAATAGCAGAAAGCTCGCCCAGTTCTTTGCGTGTAATAGTGAGCTCAAATGTGTTTGCATCATAAAGTTGTGCAAGGTATAAAAGACTTTCTGCAACTTTACCGCGTATTTGCTTTTGGTTTAATGAAATGAGTTTCTGCATGATGTTGTTCACGGAATTCCCAAAAGCACTATTGAGTTTCAACAGGAAATTATGGTTTTCGTAATACAATTTTTTCAACAGATTGATGTCTGCGTGGCATGTCCTGCATTCATTCAAAGCAGCGACATTGTAGGCGTAAGTTGTTGAACCATAAATCGAAAGTAAGCCTATGTAGTTGGAAGGCAGCAAAATGTTAAGTATAATATTTTTGTTGTTCATTCCATCGATATACATTTTTGCGTTGCCTTCAATCAAAATGATTGCATGCGTGACTTCTGCGTTTTGCCGGCAGATGAGTTCGTGTTTTTTGTAAACAACATGTTCAGGTGCCAGTTCAGCCTCAATTCCCATTTCACGTGCTGTGAAAAAGATATCGCATTTTAGTTTGCATGTTTGGCAGTTTTCTTTCGTCAAATAACGCATCCTGATATATTTTGCTCAAAAATACTCGAAAAAAGTTGTTGTGCATCAATGTTGCGCATCAATTTATTATATGAAAGGAGATTGACAGATAATCCATAGTTTTGACAGTCAAATTTTATTGTTAAAAAAATCACAAACACTCAAAAAATAAGGAGGATTTATGCACGGACCAGCTGCAAAACTTGATGCTGATAAAGCAGCCGCTAAAAAGTCAAAACTCGGAGTAATCTTGTTTCTATGTTATACATTGGTCTATATCGGCTTTGTATTTATTGGATTAATGGATCCCGAACTTCTGGAATTACATGTTCTTGGCAAACAGAATCTAGCCATCGTTTATGGATTTGGACTCATCATACTTGCTATTGTGATGGGCTTCATCTATAATGCTGTTTGCTCCAGATATGAAGATCAAATGAACAATAAATAGGGAGGAAGAACAATGATTTATAATGTTTCACCGGGTGCAATCATCATCTTTATGACATTCGTAGCCGCCGTTTTGGGGCTATCTTTCTATTTTGCAAGAAAAACTAAATCTGCTTCAGGCTATTATGCCGCTGGTGGTAATATCCACTGGGGTGTAAACGGAATCGCTTTTGCCGGAGACTATCTTTCTGCGGCATCTTTTTTGGGAATATGCGGCATGATTGCCTTTTCAGGTTATGATGGTTTTTTGTATTCGATCGGCTATCTGGCTGGTTGGGTCGTAGCTTTGTTTCTTGTTGCCGAACCTCTGAAAAGATTGGGCAAATACACTTTCACCGATGCGCTTGATGCACGGTTCAATTCAAAATCGATCAAACTGACCGCCTCATTCAGCACTTTGATCGTTTCGGTATTTTACCTTATTCCGCAAATGGTTGGAGCAGGCGACCTCGTTGTTCCTTTGCTTGGTTTGCCGCATTATGTTGGTGTTCTGATTGTTGGCAGTATCGTTATTTTTATCGTTGCCACAGCTGGGATGACCTCAACAACATACGTTCAATTCATTAAAGGTGCTTTATTGATAATTTTTTCAACTATTTTGACAGGATACATCCTTACAAATGGTCTCAATCTCAATCCTGGCGGCGATTATCATAAGTTTATTACTGTTGGGGCTGTTTTTGAAGACAATAAACTTACCGGCGTAGATGATCCCGAATACAAAGTTGAAAATGTATATGCTGTTGATGCAAATCATACTTTTGTCAGTCTCCAGAAAGAAGGAATTACAAGATTCTTTAAGCTATCAGCTGACTCTTCCACCCTGGTTGAAATGCTTTCTGTGGCCACAGCCTCCGATGGCACCAAGCTTTATAACGGAGAACCCAAATCAGCCGGAAAGTTTTATCAGGTGGGTCATCTCACCAAAATTGAGGTTGATGGCGTGGAAGTTGACAAAACTGGTCCGCTTGGCCCTTTCGAGTTTCTTTCAACACTTGAAAACGCTGAGCTTGTGAGATTTACCAAAGCAGAAATAAAAGAAGCGCAGGCCACGGTATGGTATCAAACGCCGACATCGGGCAAAGAAATGATTAATCCGGGTCTTCTATTGAAAGTTTCTTCCAAAGCAGGGGCTACTTTCTGGACGAAACTGAATTTTGTTTCACTAATGCTGGCTTTATTTCTTGGAACATCCGCGTTGCCGCACATTCTCATTCGCTATTATACAGTGGCCAGTCAGAGGGCTGCGCGCAAATCGACCATTGTTGCTATCGCTGCCATCGGATTTTTCTACATTCTAACACTGTATATGGGTCTTGGCGCATCTTTCAACGGAGTAATTGACCTTGAAAGCAGCAATATGTCTGGCCCGCTCCTGGCAAAATATTTTGGAGTCGGACTGTTTTCAATCATTTCAGCCATTGCCTTTGCAACGGTTTTGGGAACTGTAGCAGGGCTAATTGTTGCATCCTCCGGAGCTATTGCACACGACTTTATGGACAATTACCTTGGCATGAAAATGGACGACAGAAGAAAAGTCAAGGCTGGAAAAATGGCTGCATTCAGTGTTGGAATTTTTGCCATTATTCTTGGAATACTTTTCAAAGGCATGAATGTGTCTTTCCTTGTCGGACTTGCTTTTGCCGTGGCTGCTTCAGCCAATCTTCCATCAATTTTGTTTCTGCTTTTCTGGGAGAAAACAACTGCAAAAGGCATTTCATGGTCAATTATGACAGGTATTGCAAGTTCAGTTTTGATTATCCTTTTGTCCCCTTCGATGTTTGAAAGATATGGACTGGATAAAGCAACAGCGCCTATTCCACTCGACAATCCGGGGATAATTTCTATTCCTTTGGCAGCATTGGTTTTGGTAGTGGTTTCTTTGCTTTCGCAAAAAGACAATCATTCAAAGGTGGAAAATTACCACCATGATTAAATAATCCATACAACATGAAGCGCTTATTTGTATTCATTTTTCTGATGGCATCCTTTTATAGCCATGCTCAGGAAAAGAAGGACGAACCAAAATATGGGATTGATTTCACAGGCTTTGTTAAAACAGATTACTTTTTTGACAGCAGAGAAAACCATACCATTCGGGAGGGACATTTTCTACTCTATCCGAAAGAACGTGTTTTTGATGCCGAAGGAAAGGATATCAATGATAAATCTTCGTTCAATTTTTTGTCGATCCAAACACGCATCACAGGCAAGATTTCTGGTCCGGATGCCTTTGGAGCAAAGACATCCGGTGTGATTGAAGCCGACTTTTTTGGAAATGAGAATGCTGCTTTTGTTGATAACAATGGCTTCAGATTGAGGCATGCTTTCGTTAAGCTGAACTGGGAAAAGACCGAATTGCTTTTTGGTCAGTATTGGCATCCATTTTTCATCTCTTCTTGTTTTTCCGGAGTAATTTCTTTCAATACAGGTTCGCCAATGCAGCCATTTTCAAGAAATCCGCAATTCAGGGCGCAGCATCGGTTGGGAAATATTACTGTTGCTGCAGCAATTTCAGCGCAGAGGGATTTCGCAAGTCCGTTTGGTTCTGCCTCATTACGTTATGCAACTTTACCTGATTTGAGTGCTTTGATGTTTTATGAAAACAAAAACGAAGCTGCAAAAACGGAGCTGCTATTAGGTGCAGGACTGGATTATAAAATGCTGCAACCCCAGCTCACAACAACAAAAGGAACGCAAACCTATATCACAGATGAAAAAGTAACCGGTCTTTCGGCAACAGCTTTTTTAAAGTATAAAACCGACCCTTTTACCTTTAAGTTACAAGCTATTTACGGACAAAATCTCTATGACCTGCTTATGTTGGGAGGTTATGCAGTGAATGCAATAACAGATACGCTGAAAAATGGTGTTTCTTACACAACGTTGAATAATTTCACGGCATGGACGGAATTTCATACGAATGGTAAAAAAGTTCAATATGCTTTTTGGGCTGGTTACACCCAAAATTTAGGCGCAAAAGATCCCATTCTTTTTTACTCAAACAAAGTTGGCGGCACTGATGCTACTGTAAGAGGTGCGAATTTGAAATCAGTTATCAGGCTTTCGCCAAGAGTTGTTTTTATTCAGGGAAAGTTCAATTTTGCGACTGAACTTGAGCACACCACCGCGGCATATGCAACCAAAGATGCCAATGGAAAACTTAACCGCGACCAGTTTGGTGTGATTACAGAAAGCGAAAACCTCTCAAATTTCAGACTTTTATTTTCAGTGATTTACAACTTCTAAAACGAAAAAACTGAACTTTAGCAATCATTTGCCAAGTGCAGATCATAAATAAAAAAATGAAATTAGAACTAAAGTCTCAAGAAATTCTCTAACCAAAATCATTGTTTTCCTTGTGCCCATGTGTTGGTCTTTAACAGACCGATTCATGGGCATTTTGTATTTGATGGCACAATTATTTGTGATAGCTGAAAATGACTAACTCGGATATGAGATACCTTTATTATTAAGCGAAGAATATCCTGTTTTTACAGCATGACACTTTGACATTTTATCCCTAATTTTGCACCTCGAAAAATTGAAGACTATGAAGATTTCCTATAACTGGCTTAAACAATACCTGCCCGTTGATTTATCACCTGAATATGTGTCACAGGCACTCACTTCCGCCGGCCTTGAGGTAGAAGATATTATCCCTTTCGAATCTGTCAAAGGTAGCCTTGAAGGGATTATAACCGGAAAAGTTGTTCACTGCGAAAGACATCCCAATGCAGATAAACTCAGTCTTACCAAAGTTGACATCGGCAGCGGTGAGCTTTTGTCTATCGTATGTGGAGCGCCAAATGTTTCAGAAGGTCAGAAAGTACTTGTGGCAACTGTTGGGACAACATTATACAGTGGAGAAGATAGTTTTCAGATCAAGAAAAGCAAAATACGTGGTGAAGCATCCGAAGGTATGATTTGTGCCGAAGATGAATTAGGACTTGGAACATCACATGATGGCATCATGGTTTTACCCGAAGAGGTAGAGATTGGCAAAGCGGCAACAGATTATTTTCCTGTTGAAAAAGATGTGATTTTTGAAATCGGACTCACGCCCAACCGCTCCGATGCAGCCTCACATATTGGCGTGGCGCGGGATCTTGCTGCGATACTAAACTTTCGTGAAAGTAAAAAATCATATCAGCTTATCATTCCGGCTGTTGATGATTTCAAAGTTGAGAATACAAATCTTAACATAGAAGTTGAGATAGCCGATCCGGAAGCTTGTCCGCGTTATTCCGGCATTACCATAACCAATCTGAAAATAGGGCCATCGCCCGAATGGCTTAAAAATCGATTGAAAGCGATTGGTGTTCGGCCAATCAACAATGTGGTGGATGTGACCAATTTTGTTTTGTTTGAAACAGGTCAGCCATTGCATGCATTTGACGCTTCAGCTGTAAAAGGAAACAAAGTTGTTGTTCAAAAATTAGTGGAAGGAACAACTTTCGTCACCTTGGATGAAGTAGAACGCAAACTCAGCGCCAACGATCTTATCATTTGCAATGCCGAAGAAGGCATGTGTATTGGCGGTGTTTTCGGTGGATTGCATTCAGGTGTTTCTGAAAATACAACTGCCATATTCCTTGAAAGCGCTTGCTTCGATGCAAAAACCATTCGTAAAACTGCAAGATTGCACGGTTTGCAGACAGATGCTTCATTTCGTTTTGAGCGTGGCTCCGATCCAGAAATTACCATTTATGCACTCAAACGTGCAGCTCAACTGATTAAGGAAGTTGCTGGCGGGGTGATCTCTTCAGAAATCAAAGATGTTTATCCAAAAACTATCGAACCTGCGAAAGTGCATTTTCGTTTTGATTATCTCGATAAGATTGCTGGACAGCATATTCCATCACAACAAGCACTTTCCATCCTTCAGGATCTTGGTATCGAAGTGGTGAAAAGCAATGAAAACGAAGCTGAACTGTTGGTTCCTACATTTAAGGTTGATGTCTATAGACCGGCCGACATTGTTGAAGAAGTGTTGCGCGTTTATGGTTATGACAACATCGGAATTCCTGCAAAACTCAATGCATCCATCAATATCAGCGAAGGCATTGATCCGGATAAACTGCAACATGCTGTTTCAGATATGCTTGTAGCAAATGGTTTGCAGGAAATCATGAACAACTCACTCACCCGTTCAGATTACAGCGAAAAAAACCCCGCCTTTGCCATTGAAAACAATGTGCAGATGCTGAATCCATTGAGCAAAGACCTTGATGTGTTGCGTCAGACATTGCTCTTTGGCGGCCTCGAAAGTATTGCATACAACCAGAATCGCAAAACAAGCGACCTCAAATTATTTGAGTTTGGCAAAACATATCAGTTTGACAGCGAGAAAACAAAAAATAAGGAAGCGCTTGATGCATACAATGAAAGTCTTCAGCTTGATCTTTTCCTTACAGGTGACAAGCAGTCAGAGAACTGGAATACCACCGCTGCTCCGGTAGATTTCTACGACATGAAATTTTATGTTGAAGCTATTTTACGAAAACTCCGCATCGTGCGGAATGCGCTCACCGTCACTGAGCTTTCGGATGAGCTTTTTGATGTGGCACTTGTTTATACACTTGGGAAAACTGAATTGCTTCGGTTTGGAAAGCTTAGTCAAGCCACCACAAAAGTTTTTGACATCAGAAAAGCCGTTTTTTATGCGAACATCCACTGGGAAAACCTGTTGAAGGCACTTCCTGTTAATCGTGTGAAATATGAAGCTGTTTCGCGCTTTCCGGCTGTACGTCGTGACCTTGCGCTGGTGATTGACAAAGCAATTCGTTTTGAAGACATAAAAACAATTGCGCATAAAACTGAACCTGTCTTACTTCAGGAGGTAAATATTTTTGACGTTTATGAAGGTGAAAAAATTGCAGAGGGTAAAAAGTCCTATGCAATAAGTTTCAACCTGGTCGACAAAGAAAAAACACTTACTGACAAGCTTATTGATAAATGTATGCAAAAACTGCAATCAGCTTTTGAGCAACATCTTGGAGCTGTTTTACGTTAACAATTTTGACTTAATTTTCGTATCTTTAACACTTTAAACTGTACAAGCAGTAAAACTCTATGGATATTCAAGCAATAAAGCAACGGTTCGGGATTATTGGCCACGACAGTTTTCTGGAAAGGGCAATTCAAGTGGCTGTGCAGGTTGCACCTACTGACCTGACTGTTTTAATTACCGGTGAAAGTGGTACGGGAAAAGAGGTTTTCCCTAAAATTATCCACCAGTCAAGTGCGCGTAAACATGGACCTTACATTGCAGTAAATTGCGGTGCAATTCCGGAAGGAACCATAGATTCGGAACTGTTTGGACATGAGAAGGGCTCGTTCACAGGCGCTCATGAAGCTAGAAAAGGGTACTTCGAAGTTGTTGATGGCGGCACCATTTTTCTTGATGAAGTAGCTGAATTACCACTTTCAACGCAGGTGAGATTGTTGCGTGTGCTCGAAACAGGTGAATTTTTTAAAGTTGGATCGTCAAAAGTTATCAAAACAGATGTGCGGCTTGTCGCGGCAACCAATGTCAACATTCCGGAAGCCATTGATAAAGGTAAATTCAGGCAAGATCTTTTTTACAGATTGAATACTGTGCCAATCATGATACCTCCTTTGCGCGAAAGGAAGGATGACATTCATATGCTTTTCAAAAAGTTTGCCTCCGATTTTGCAGAGAAATACAGAATGCCCGTTCTTCAGCTTTCTGAGGAAGCCGCGCGCATGCTCGAAAATTATCGCTGGCCGGGAAACATCCGTCAGTTGAAAAATTTGACTGAACAAATAAGTATCATAGAAAAATCGAGGGTTATTTCAGCTCAAACATTGAAATACTATCTTCCGGTTGAATCTTCAACTTCTTTGCCCATGCTTTATTCAAGGGAAAAGGAAGAAGAAAAAATTTCGGAAAGAGACCTTTTGTATAAAGTGCTTTTCGATATGAAAAGAGATTTGTTCGAGCTGAAAAAAACTGTTGCGGATATCACTGGCAACAGCAGTGCTGAAACTCCGGTTCAACATGGAAAGAGCCATCTCATAAAGCATTTTCGCGATGATATTGAATCCTTGGATGATGATTTTTCCAGTATTGAAATTGAGCATACAGATGATGACGAAACGATCTATCCTTCTGAAGTAATTACAGAAAATCTTTCGTTGCAAAAAAAGGAAATTGACCTCATCATTAAAGCACTCGAAAGACACAATGGCAAAAGAAGAAATGCTGCCGCAGAACTAGGCATCAGTGAACGTACGTTATACAGAAAAATTAAAGAATACGATATCAATCTTTGATAAGATATAGCTGTTAATCAGATCGATAAATCAAAGCGACATGATCAAAATGCATAAAAGTCAATTACCAATCAGATTTTTCAAACTTTTTGTTGTGATGATTTTACTGGTTTTTCAGCAAGGATGCGGCGTCTATTCATTCACCGGAGCAAGCATTCCACCTGAAGCGAAAACCTTTTCGGTACAGCAATTTCAAAATAACGCCTTGCTGGTAGAGCCGCTTCTCAGCAACATACTCACCTCCGCCCTGCGTGATAAATTTATGAATCAAACCCCACTAAGCAGTGTTTTAAATAACGGAGATCTTGCATTTGAAGGTGAAATAACTGATTATGTTACTTCTCCCGTTGCGATCCAAAGCGATCAGACAGCCGCTCTAAACAGATTGACAATTACTGTAAATATCAGGTTTTTTAATAAATTTGACGAATCAAAAAACTTTGATACAAAGTTTACGCAATATATGGACTATCCAAGTGAACAGGATTTGAACGCAGTAAAAGATGCTTTGATTACGCAAATAACTGATATGTTGATAGATAATATTTTTAATAGGGCAGTTGTAAATTGGTAAAATCTAAGACATGAATAAAACAGCCTTCATAAAAATCATGCGTGACCCAGAATTGATGGGCAAAGAAACCGTAAGCGACCTAATGGATCTTGCCATACAGTTTCCATTTTGCAGCACCGTGCAAAGCATGTTGGCTATGAACCTGTTCAAAGAAAATCACATCCTTTTTGATAGTCAGCTTAAGCTTGCAGCCAGCATTATGGCAGACAGAAATCTGCTAAGAAATCATATCAGCAAAATTGGCAAACTCAAAGAGCAAATGTCGCTGCCTGATGAGTACGTTAGAAAAGCCAAAGAAGTTAATCCAGCGTCACCGCCGGAAGCAAAAGCCGAGACTCCGCCTGCCAATGCGGAAATAGTTCAAGAAATCAAACCTCAACCCTCTGAAATTATAACTGAATCGCCTGATTCAATTGTTTCAGAAAGCATGAATGAAGCAAAAACTGAAACTGCATCAGTTTCTGAAAAGCCTTCATCGATTCAGAAAGAAAAAGAACCTGTTTCAACACTCAGTCTGGATACAGAGATTGAAATTCCGGAATTGGATGAAGATGAATTGCTTCGCCGGAAATCAATTGAAGAACTGAAAAGGATTGTTGCTGAACGCATCAAAGCAATTGAGAAGGAAAAACTTCGCCCACTGTCTGATAGCATTAGCGAGAGTCAACCTGACAAAACCGAAATAATTGAGAAGTTTATTCGCGAAAATCCTGTTATTTCACGCCAGAAACCAGATTTCTACAATCCCGTTTCTGCCGCTCAGCAAAGTGTCGTAGATCAGGAAAATATTGTGAGTGAAACGCTTGCAAATATTTATATCAAGCAAGGTCATTTTGAAAAGGCTATAAAAACATTTGAAAAATTAAGTTTGAAATATCCGGAAAAAAGTAGTTACTTTGCAGCCCTCATTGAGGAAACCAAAATGAAGAAAAATAATTAAATTTTAGGACAATGTTTGTTGTTATTTCAATTTTAATACTCATCGTCAGCGTATTAATGGTACTTATAGTATTGGTACAAAATTCAAAAGGTGGCGGTCTTGCGTCAAACTTCTCTGCTTCAAACCAATTTATGGGTGTTCGTCAAACAGCTGATTTCCTTGAAAAAGCTACCTGGACGCTGGCAATAGCGATTCTCGTATTAAGTCTGGCAGCTGCAATGGCAATTCCGAAATTCAATGCCGTACCTGGCTTGATGGATACCGAATTGCGTAAGCAAATCGAACAGACTGCACCTGTAAACTTCCAGGCGCCTCCGGCAAATCCGGACGAAGATTAAGAAACTACGTAAACCGTCAGGTTTCGTTTTTAAAAATGTCAGAATGTCACAGCATTCTGACATTTTTTTTGTTTCCGGGCTTTGGCACAAAATATGTCCTACTGCTTGCAATCCAAATAAAAATTGAAATTTCATTAACAAAAATTGATTACAATATGGGAAAATTAAACATTAAGCCTTTGGCTGATAGAGTGGTCATTGAACCAGCAGTCGCTGAACAAAAAACTGCAAGTGGCATCATAATCCCCGACACTGCAAAAGAAAAACCACAAAGAGGTACCGTTGTGGCCGTAGGTCCGGGAACTACTGACAATCCTGTTACAGTAAAAGAAGGAGATGTTGTTCTTTATGGTAAATATGCCGGAACTGAGTTTGCGCTCGAAGGCAAAAATTACCTCATCATGCGTGAAACTGATATCATTGCAATCGTTTAATCATAGAAATTTAAAACATAAAATATCAAGAAAATGGCAAAAGACATCTTATTTAATTTAGAAGCTCGCGACAGTCTTAAAAAAGGCGTTGATGCTCTTTCAAATGCAGTTAAAGTAACACTTGGACCAAAAGGCCGCAACGTGATTATCGAAAAATCATATGGCGCTCCGCAGATTACCAAGGATGGTGTTACTGTTGCAAAAGAAGTTGAGCTGAAAGACCCGGTTGAAAATATGGGTGCTCAGATGGTTAAGGAAGTTGCTTCAAGAACCAACGATATCGCTGGTGATGGAACTACAACTGCTACTGTACTTGCACAGGCGATCATTACTGCTGGTTTAAAGAACGTTACTGCTGGCGCTAATCCGATGGACCTCAAAAGAGGTATCGACAAGGCTGTTGCTGAAGTAATAAAATCATTGTACGCTCAAACAAAACAGGTTGGCGACAGCAATGAAAAAATCAAACAAGTAGCCGCAATCTCAGCCAATAATGATCATACTATTGGAGCTCTTATTGCTGAAGCCATGGCAAAAGTGAAAAAAGAAGGTGTTATCACTGTTGAAGAAGCCAAAGGAATTGAAACCTATGTTGAAGTTGTTGAAGGTATGCAGTTCGACAGAGGATATATCTCTCCTTATTTTGTCACCAATGCCGAAAAAATGGAAGTCGTCTACGAAAATCCTTTTATCCTGATCTACGACAAAAAAGTTTCGGTGATGAAGGATCTGCTTCCAATTCTCGAAAAATCATTACAAACCGGAAAACCGCTTATCATCATTGCTGAAGATGTTGAAAGCGAAGCTTTGGCAACACTCGTTGTAAACCGTCTGCGTGGTTCTTTGAAAGTGGCTGCAGTTAAAGCCCCTGGCTTTGGCGACAGAAGAAAGGAAATGCTTGAAGACATTGCTATCCTTACAGGTGGTGTTGTTATCTCAGAAGAAAAAGGTTACCGTCTTGAAGATGCTACCCTCGAGATGTTGGGTACAGCGGATAAAATTTCCATTAACAAGGAAAACACTACCATCGTAAGTGGTCATGGTGAAAAAACAAATATCGAATCACGTGTTGCTCAGATCAAAAAACAGATTGAAACAACTACTTCAGATTACGACAAAGAAAAACTACAAGAGCGTTTGGCTAAACTTGCTGGTGGTGTGGCTGTTATCTATGTTGGTGCTGTGAGTGAAATGGAAATGAAGGAAAAGAAGGATCGTTTCGACGATGCTTTGAATGCTACACGTGCTGCCATTGAAGAAGGGATCATTCCTGGTGGTGGTGTTGGTTTCATTCGCGCCATTGCTGCCTTGGATAACTTTAAAGGTGAAAACGAAGATGAAACAACTGGTGTTGCTATCATCAGACGCGCGCTTGAAGAGCCTCTTCGCCAGATCGTAGAAAACGCAGGCCTTGAAGGTTCTGTTGTTGTAAACCGCGTGAAGGAAGGTGTTGAAGACTTTGGTTTCAATGCACGCACTGAGATTTACGAAAACCTCTATGAAGCCGGCGTCATCGATCCAACCAAGGTTGCCCGCGTAGCTCTTGAAAATGCTGCATCTATCGCTGGAATGCTGCTCACAACAGAATGTGTTTTGGTTGAGCATAAAGATCCGAACAATGCTCCTCAAATGCCAAACATGGGTGGTGGAATGCCCGGCATGATGTAAAAATTACAGATCATAAAACAAAAAACCGCCTTCAGCAATGAGGGCGGTTTTTTTAATGATTTTTTGTCAGGTTGAGAACTCAGACAATAAATGCTTCCAATTTACCTGATTTAGCTACTCTTACACCTTTTGCTGTGTCGTGTAATTCACACACTTCGTTGTAAAGGTCATGTTCCAGAAACAGAAGGTAATTATTTTCGAGGGCTTCTTTATAAAAACGTTCTTTGTCTTTGAGTGTTTCCAATGGTCGGGTGTCGTAGGCCATAATCCAGGGCATGGGTATATGTGCAGCAGAAGGCATCAGGTCGGCGGTGAAAACCACGGTGCGGCCATGATAATTGATGTGCGGAATCAATTGTCCTTCAGTGTGTCCGTTATAAAGTTTAAAAATAATATTAGGAATATATTCACCTTCTTCCTCAATGAGTTTAAGACGGCCACTTTCCTGAATGGGCAAAATATTTTCTTTCAGATAGGAAGCCTCTTCACGACGGTTGGGTTGTGTGGCCCATTCATACTGCTGACGACTGGTCCAGTATGTTGCATTTGGAAATGCCAGCTCAAATCCTGTGCGATCCGAATTCCATTTTACGCTGCCTCCGCAATGGTCAAAATGCATGTGCGTAATAACCATGTCCGTAATATCTTCAGGTTTGTATCCAATCTTTTCGAGCGAATCTTCCAGGGTGGCGTCTCCATTCAAATAATAGTGACTTAGCCATTTTTCATCTTGTTTGTTGCCAATACCGTTGTCAATGAGGATCTTCCGGTCGCCATCAACCACAAGAAGGCAACGCATGGCCCAGTTGCAAAGGTTGTTTTCATCGCATGGATAGACTTTCTGCCAAAGTACTTTTGGCACCACACCAAACATGGCTCCGCCGTCTAACTTCAAATTTCCTGTTTCTATTGGATATAGTTTCATGTCTTTTTATAATTTTTGAAATTCAAAAATAGCTTTTTATAATGATATGTAAGATTATTGATTGTGACAGATGTCTTAATTTGGCTCTCAAGGCTCAACATTACTGGCATCTTTTTGAATAAAACAATGCTATTTTTTATGCTTTATTTTATGGTATTCAGACTTTTCAAAAACTGAGATTGAAAGCGCCTGTTTCAAACAATGAATGATGTATTTTTGCGCCAAAATTACTTCATGCAAAGGATATTGCTCATCGACAACTATGACTCCTTCACTTATAATCTGGTTCAGCTTTTGCGCGAAAGTGGGGTAGCGCATGAATTGTTGATTGTGGCCAATGATACACCCATAGACACAATTCCTGCAAATTTGGATAAAGTACTTATTTCTCCCGGGCCAGGGTTGCCGGATGAATCAGGTCATTTGATGGAATTAATAGCATTTTTTGTAAATAGAGTTCCAATCCTGGGTGTTTGTTTGGGTCATCAGGCACTTTCCATGTTTTTTGGAGCCAAATTGAAGCAGCTACCACATAGCCTTCACGGGCAAAAAGATGCAGTTTTTTTTAGTTCACAAAAGGACATCTTATTCGATGGACTCACAAACGCCTTTGCCTGTGGAAGATACCATTCCTGGGTTGTAGACCCGGAAAGTCTGCCGGAAAGTTTACTTATCACAGCATCAGACCAGGATGGAAATATCATGGCTTTGAAGCACGCAACTTTGCCGGTTTGGGGTGTTCAGTTTCATCCCGAATCATATATGACTGAAGGTGGAAATCTAATGATCAAAAACTGGCTTCAGTCTTAAAAACTTTGAAAAAACTATTTTACTGCGATTGTTTCAATTTCAATTAAAACATTCAATGGAAGTGTTTTAACCGCAAATGCAGCTCTGGCAGGTGCTTCGTGTTGATAATATTTGCCATAAACAGCATTCATTGCGGCAAAATTAGCCATATCGCTCAGCAAACAGGTTGATTTTACAACATCAGAGAACTTGTAACCGGCTGCCTCTAAAATTGCACCGATATTTTTCATCACCTGTTCTGTTTGAATGGTAATGTCTTCTTCAACAACTTTTCCTGTTGCAGGATCAATAGGTATCTGTCCTGAAATGAACAACATACCATTTATTACAATGGCCTGACTATAGGGTCCGATTGCTCCGGGAGCATTGGGTGTAATGATGACTTTTTTCATTGATTTTATTTTTCACAAAAATACACAAGTATCTCCGAATTAGTTGGCAAAGACCTTAAAGGATCAACAATATTTATTCACTATAAAAATGCAGAGAATTTGAGTTTCTAAATCACTGTTGTCCGTTTAAAATTATCTCTCGTCCGCCAGGGCGGACTTCTAATTATTTTTATCTTATTCACTACCAATTTATTGTCCGCCTAGGCGGACAATAAATTGGTAGAAGATAAAAGTAATCCCAATTAAAAAGAAGTCCGCCCAGGCGGACGAGAGATATCAAGCATTACAGAACATTTCGTAAAATTTAACAGGACAACAATGTTTCTAAATAAATGTTTGTACAAAAAACTTTATCTTTGCACCCCTCATTGAAACTCTCCGTAGCTCAGTTGGTAGAGCAATTGACTCTTAATCAATGGGTCCCAGGTTCGAATCCTGGCGGGGAGACAAAGCTAATACGCTGAAAACCTTTGCTGTTACAAAATAGCAAAGGTTTTTTTATTTATCACCTCACAGCACTTACAGCACTTTTTTTATATATTTGCTTGCATTTGTTTACTAATTGTTTACCAAAAATCTGGTCATGGCAACCTTCAAGGCAATATTTCCTTACCAGAAACAGGATGGATCCACCAGAGTTTTCATTCAAATGATCCATAACCGGAAGATACGTAAGCTCAAAACTGACATATTCACAGAAAAATCAGACTTTTCACGTGCAGGTAATCTTAAAAATATTAGCATAAGAGATGATGTTGATGTAATCATTAAAGATTATCAGCAGAGAGTTCGAAAACTTGGAACGAAGGTAAATCTCATGACTGCTGATCAGATATGTGAATACCTTCATCAATCTGAAACAGACTACATCGATCTCATACAGTTTTCGAAAACAAGAATTCAAAAACTCCATGAGCAGGGCAGGGCAGGTACAGCAAAAACTTATGAGGCAGCACTGGCATCTTTGATTAATTTTCTTGGCCGTGATAGTCTTGACATAAACCAATTTACAGCAAAACTTCTTATTGATTACACTGAGAATTTTTTAAAGAGCAGACAAAAAAGTAAAAACGTTAGAACCACATCCGGAAGAAGGGCACTTTCACTTTACACCACAATCTTTAAGACTCTCATTAATCAGGCGAAGGTTGAATTTAATGACGAGGACAACGGAATTATTCTTGTCCGGGTTTCTCCATTCTCAAAGTTTAAGATTCCATCTTATGAATTGCCTAAGAAAAGATCACTTCCAGTTGAGCAGATCAGAGCTATCCGTGATGCAGAAATTCCGGCAAGTGATAAAAGAAAGACTATGGCAAGAGACCTTTTTATGCTTTCTTTTTACCTATGTGGGATTAACTCCGTTGACCTTTTTAATGACCCAACTATCAAAGAGGGAAGAATTATTTACAACAGGATGAAAACGAAAGATCGTAGAAAAGACTCTGCAGAAATGAGTCTCAAGATAGAGTCAGAGGCACAGAACATCTTATCAAAATACATGAAAGGTGAAAAGCCAATCTTTTCAAAACTCTATGCAAATCACTTGAACTTTAACCGGAATATAAATAAAGGACTGACCCAATTGGCTGAAGAACTTGGAATGGAGAGATTTACGTTCTATTCAGCCAGACATTCCTGGGCCACTATCGCAATCAATGACTGTCACATTGACAAGTATATTGTCCATCAGGCTTTGAATCATGTTGATCAAGCCATGAAGATAACAGATTATTATATCACTAGGGACTGGTCAATGATTGACCGTGCGAACAGGAAAGTGTTGGATTATTTATGTTTATAAATCAGACTTAAATTTCGACTTTCTGGGGAGGTAGAATTCAACAAAAAACAGAATAAGAAGGAGCGCAGAAGCAGAGAATAACAACTCCTTTAACTTTAGCGTTTGGTTGAAAAGATGGTAATTCATATATGTTAAATTCCCGAAAAATAGATCAAGAATTATATAAATCAGACCAAATAGTACCATAAAAGTACCAATTACAGAAATTGAGTCTAAAATCCTATTCATGGTGTAAAATTATTAATCTTTATTCAATTCATCCAAAACTCTTACTAATTCTTCCGGATTTTTGATTTGAAGTTGCTCAGTATGTTTCTCAATTAACTTCCTTTTTGTCTTAATATTACTTCTGCTTTTAAGAAAAGCTTGAATTTTAGAAATAATACCATCAGTTTTAAGAGAAACATCAATCGCATTAGTTTTAAGAGAAAAGCCGCCACCAGTTACTGCAACAAGAATAATTCCGATATACACAATTCCATCAATACTTAAACCGGCTAGTTCAATTAAGCCTGGTGATTGAACATTGATTTTAACATCAAATTGATCTGAGTTATATGGGAGATTTTCTTCTTTACAGAATTCATCAAAGAGTTCAAGAGTCACTGTTCCATATTCAAACAAATCCCTTGCCTTTATATTGTCGCTTGTTTGAACATCTAAGACAAGGTGAGCCTTGTCACCTTTGATAAAAATTGAATTAATTGCTTTATCAATGTATGGACCATATTGACTTGCATCACTAATTGCCTGGTGAGAGAAAAACATTTTGTATAAGTATGGATCAAGACTATCTCTACTTTTAGTTTCTATCCAATCTACTTTCTTTCTTTTGACAAATGGACAAACATCTGGCATAAAAGAAAGCCTTTGTTGAAGAAAAACAGCTGATTCACTGACCTCACCAAAAGTTATCCTAGAGGAATTCTCACTTGGTATTAGAACGATATCACCTTTTTTAATCTCATATGAAAACTTAACTAATTGAGATGCCACAAAATTAGGTCTATACTCATCTTTTTTATATGTATCACGTACAATATTTCCCAATTCAAGCAGACCACTTGCCTTGTTCTCATGAGCCATCTTTATACTCTCAAGAGTAATTTCGTCATAGCCAATAGCAATAAAACCCTCTTCTATAAAATTATCATAGTAAAGACCCCCATTTGTCCTTACAAACCAATAACCCCGACTCTCATTTAACTGAGGCAATAAAGAAATAATATTCTCAATTGATGTTTCCTTCATATTTTCCATTTTTGTTTATGATTGATCGTTCAAAAAACTTGATTAACTTTTCTTATTATCTTTCTTTGATTTATCTTTCTTTGTATAACCCAAAACAGGTTGGTGCTCAACATCTTCAATTTCAAGATCTCCAAAATCATTTTTATCAATATCCTTTATAAATTCTAATCTAACCTTTCTGAAATAATCACGAAAATTCAAATAAGACATATCTCTTAATAAATCTATTAAAGAATCGTCTAAAACATGACTTGTAGCGAGCAGGTGTTTCCTGTCCGTGCCTAAAGGAATAGATGTAAGAGAAAGAAAATTACCAGAAACAGATGGAATAGTCCCTATTTCTTTTGTTATATCAAAGTTTCTTTCCAAAATCTGCCAATGATTCTTATATATTTGTTTAATTATCTCATCTGCCATTGCTATTTCTATTGACTTTCTAGAATAATTTTGTGATGGCTTTTGCTCTATATGATTAATACAGTGATTTATAACAACTTTTGAAACAAAGTCAATATCTTCGAGTGGCATCTTCTCCTTACTTTCTTCATTAAATACTCCAATAATAAAATTATCGTTTTCATTTTTTATTTTAACTACTGGTAAAATTATATCTATCATACTATCAACAGGATAGCGTTTAAGAAAGTCGTCAAGATGATTCTCACTCAAAGGATTAAACATAACTTCTTTGTGAAATTCTGACAATAAATTTGTGCAAGAATTCATAATCTTGTTGTTTATTGTTAAGTTTTTCTCGAAAGATATTGATATGTATGTAGAACTATACTTGTTATATTCTACTTTTGGATTGATTAAAGATTTTATTCTATCATCAGAAAACCATATTAAAGCACTATCATTCATGTTATCATTTCTAATTTTTTGAATTGCATAAGCTCTGAATGATTGAAGGAAATTGCCTAAAAAGCTACCTAGAAATTCAACATCAATAGCATTCGTTTGACTTGATTTATTTTCAATATAGTAGTGAATTAACTCTACTTCTTTTTTGTCTAAGTTCTCAACAGAATCTAAAGTTGATTTACTCTCTGTTTTTGATAATATCCAGGAAAATTCCAATGCTTCTTTCAGCTCTCTTTGGATATTTGGGTTGTCCAAGTACAATAGCCCGAAATAAATTAAATTTTGAGCTTCTAAAACCCTACCTGCTTTGAGGTTCAGAAAAACAGCACTTCGAAAAATGGCACTTCTAGTAGGCTCAAGATCTGGTTTATCCTTGTAAAAGTCAGCTAATTCAGTTTCCAAAATGGATGCTTCAAGATAATATTTCTTAGCTCTTTCTGTATCACCTTCATCCAAAGCTTCACGAGCCTTAAATGAAAACTCCATCGCTTTGTTGTGAATTTGTCTAGGTTTCATGGTGTAGGTCCTTAATTACATTAGGAAATTTGATTAAAGATACAATTACCGAAGAAGGCTGGTCTGCCTTTCTCCCTCTACTAATTTGGCCATGCTTATCTTTTAAACGTTTTTTCAAAGTATTACTTCCTTTTTCCTCTAATAATCCAGAAATCTCAACGTAATGAGAGTTTTTTAGAAAGTTCAAATCATCTTCAGGGGGAATTTCTTTCATAAAAAAATAATCAGTGCCATCTTTTTGCTCCGTTTGTTCAAGATGAGAATAATCTAAAAGTACGGACATAAGAAACCAAGCAAAACTAATAGCTCCATTTTCAGCAAGTTGCCGTTTATCTCTACTTGCGTTTTTTTGAAAATTCGAGTCCCATGCAATTTCAGTTTTATGAAGAGTCCCATCAATACTGAATTTAAACTTTGCTCTGGATGATTTGTGGAATAAATCTAGAGCCGTTATTGCCTTTTGGTTTTTTACTATGATTTCTTCAGGAGTTGGTCCTGACAGTTTTTCAAGTGTTTCATTTATATTGTACTGTTGCCTAAATCCCATCGCAAATTAGATTATATTACCATTATAACTGTTGTTTTATTAAAAGAACGATACTAGGACTAAAATCAAAATCAGTCACCTGAAAAATACTCCACTTTCTTTTCCGGCCTTTTCTTTATCATCGGCCCGAATCCGATAAGCAGCCACCGGGGGTTGATGCCGTAGTACCTCACTAGCGGCACCATCCAGCTAACCTGAAACCAGCCCCGGGTAGGAGTCTTGCGCTGACTGTAGAAGTTGCGTCGATTGATTCCATAGTATTCGCAATAAGTGCTTTTGCCTTTAATCTTACCTAATTCTATAATCTTATCAACAGCTTCGTAGAACCGTTCAATGATTTTGATACTTTCTTCTGATTGCACCTCTTATGTGTTTAGTAATTTATTGAATATTTGATTCTAAGAAAACCTCACTTTGCATTTTAAAGTAATCATTTGAGCCTTTAACTTGGGTTGGTGAAAATGGCATGTACATTACCATTAAGTAGTCAGCATTTACGATCCCAAGAACAACTGATAAGTTTACTTTCTCCGGATCGATATGATTTACAAACACAAATAATCCATCTGATTGCCCAATGAATAAGTATCTTTCTGCTACAAAATTGGACAGAGACTCATAGTGAAATGACTTTATTATAACAGCAGATGCTTCAAGCTTATTCAAATTGTCAAAAACATAAGAGTACCTGTAAACAGCTGTGTTTGAACTAGTATAATATATTCTACCACCATCCTGTTCACTGGGAGTCCCTAATTGGGCAATTACTTCTGTTTTGGTAAGACTCCAGTTTATCAATGGTTCTTCGTAAAGATTAAATTTTGGGTCAACCTTTACATATACAGTTGCTGAACTTGTGGCACTTGAAACTGTAATATTTGCCCTTCCGACACGATCAGCATTTATAAGTCCGGTTTTAGAAACTTTAGCCACGAATTCATTATCGGATTGGTAGGTCAAAGAATCTCCACCTGTGGCTACTATCTGAAATGTTGTTCCTGTATAAAGATTAACATTTGCCTGAGCAACACTTACAACGGGAATTGGTTCTTCTTTGTCTTTTTTGCAGCTAAATAATACTACCGATAGCAAGATGATAATACATTTCTTCATAATCCTTTATTTATTAGTTGTTTAATTGGTATGATAATGTTCACCCTCTGAAATCCACATAATTAGACTGCGCTTGCAATGTCTGCATCGCAATTCCCGGATTTTGAATGAGTTTTTTTAAGTGCTTTTCTGATTTCCTTTAGCTCAATATCAATAATCCGCTGCTGGCTTTGAACAGTTTCAGTAAGTCGACTTATCATGTCAAAAACCTCCCGGGGTATTGTTATGCTGTCATTCTGATTATTAACTTCATAATCAGAATTTAATTCAGTAAACTTTCTCGCAACATTTTCAGCCTCATAACCTGAATTATTTAACATATTTCCCTTTCCAGTTGTCAGCCATTCTATACTTAGATCCGGAAAATGTATAGATATTCTATTCAAAACACTATTGCTTGGAGATTTAGAAATAGCTCCAATGTATCCCTTTGAAACCCCAACTTTTTCATTAAATTCCTTATGCTTGATGCCTTTACGTTCAAGATAGTGTATAAGTCTTTCTTTAACAGTCATTTAAAAAATATTATAAAAAAAGTATAGCAATACTTGACTTTTAGTTTAGAATTTCTGTATATTTGTACCGAAAATATAAATTATATGAAGCGAATATACGAAAAAAGAGGGCGTAAAAGCAACTATATTGTCCCAGAGAATGAGAAATTGACATTCAGAGGTCAGTACTTTTCCCTTCCATCAAACTCAGAAGAGAGTCCAAAAGCAAAGTTTATCAGAGAAGTAGCCGAACTGTGCATGGTTAGCCCAACTACTGTTCGATGCTGGATTGCAGGAATGTATAAGCCTGATGCTCTAAAAATTAAGTTAATCGCCGAAAATTTAGGTGTTGAACCTGAAATTCTTTTCCCAAATGAGATTTGAAACTTACAGCACACCTGAAGGTGAAATTATGATTGCCCCTGTCGGAGAAGGGCACTTTAAGCTTGAACCAAGACACAGAGAGTTCATTGGCATCATGATGAACAGAATCAGGGAAAATTACCCTGAAGCCTATAAAGCAATGTGCGAAACCTATAAAGCATCGGCAGACGCACTTCATTATTATGAGTTTCTGATAGTGCGCCGGTTTCTGAAGTGCAACTTTGGCGACTATGACAACGTGTTGGATTTTGACAACGACTCATTCAAATTTGAGTTTGTCTCCTGTCCAATGCGCGGAGAGTGCAAACATGATCAAATCATTTGCAATCCTAAATTCAATTCAAATCTTACTGAAAGAGAGCTCCAGGTAATGAAGCTGTTCCACTGCGGACTCAATGAGGGACAGATAGCGGACAAACTCTACATCAGTATCAATACTGTTCTCAATCACAAAAAGAGTGCATTTCGTAAATCCAGCAGTCATACAATGGCTGAATTCATCACTTATGCTAATCGTAATAACATTTTCAGAGATGGAAATAGCTGAATATAAACTTCAAAAAATGCTGACAGCAGCAGCAGAGTTAGGGGCTATCAATGCCCTGAAAAAGGCTGGAATAATGCAAAAGGACGAGTTAAGCCAACGTGAGGCTTATAGACGCTTTGGCGAATCAAAGGTTAAAGCTTGGCGTATTCAAGGAAAGCTCAAACGCATTAAACTGGGTGAAGGAAACGCGAAAGTTACCTACAGCCTGACCGAACTGGAAACTATATCATATACCGAAAAAATATGAAAAGAACCATCAACAGAAGCATGCTTGCCGGAGTCGTATCTGCAAAATGTAGCATAGCCAAAAAGGATGCAGAGAAAATTATCAGTACAACTTTTGGGGTAATTAAAAATGAAGTAAGGCTTGGAAACAAAGTACGCATAAACAACTTCGGGGTTTTCGATTCTGCGATCCGAAAAGATAAACCAGGGATGGATATTAGCCGCAATGTTCAGGTAATTATCCCGGCACATAAAACACCAGTTTTCAGACCATCAAAGATTTTCAAAGCGAAAATCAAGTAATCATAAATAATCTAATGCAAAATGGAAACAATTATCGAAATGAAAGAAAAGACCTGTCGGACACTTTTCAATGAATTTAAAGATCGCTACTCCACAGATGAAGTAGATCAACATCCACAGTTGGCAAAGCTGTTCACCTACCTGCAGCACCGGTGTAGTCAGGCTAATGGCAACTATGTACATGAGCCAAATGAAAACATCAGGGAGCTTCTGTGGAAGTTTATGAATTATGCCCCAAAGAAAAAGCCCACTCAAGGAGTGAGCTAATTCAATAATCTAATGCGGTACAAAGGTAATTTGTAAACCTTTTGCTGTCAATCAATAATTACTAACAACTAAATTATAATCTAATGCCAATCTTAAAAAAAGAAGAAAGCCTCCCAAAACGACCCGTTGTGATCGTTATTTATGGTGAGCCGGGCATCGGTAAAACGAGCCTGTTTAACACATGTGAATCTCCATTGCTCATTGATTTTGACCGTGGAGT
This sequence comes from Bacteroidales bacterium, assembly GCA_030683155.1. GTDB lineage: Bacteria > Bacteroidota > Bacteroidia > Bacteroidales > F082 > JALNZU01. The sequence continues at coordinate 93,845 of JAUXMV010000004.1, read as the reverse complement.
TGATCGCTCCATCATGCGTCAGGACACCTTGCTTGTGAGTAAGTGGGAGGATGTTCAAGTCGAAGAAAAAGCAGGGACATTCAATGCTTACAAGACAATTGGAATCGACACCGCTAAGGCTGCACTGGACGACTTCCTTATGTCTTACGTGATCAAACAAGACTATGCAACAGCCAAAAATAAGCTTAAGGCTTATGGAGCAATCGGAGACGAGTTTAAGCTATTCGTAAACAACCGCAGGGCAGACAATGCAGAGCTTGTAATCATTGCCCATGCAAAGGATGAAAAAGAAGGTGATACCATCAAGAAGATTCCGGATGTCACTGGTCAATCTTATAACCTCCTGCTCCGTATTGCAGATCAGGTAGGCTATATGCGAACCATCAACAACAAACGCTCCATCCAGTGGGAACCAACTGACACCACAATTGGAAAAAATGTTGCCAGGCTTCCAATCACGGAAATTCCAAATGAGACAGATCCTGATTTTCCAACCTATATGGCCAATATCATCGAAAGGGTTAAAGATGCTATTGCCAATATGAGCGAAGCACAGCGTGAAGCTCTTGAAAAAGTATCAAAATATCAGGAGTTGATAAGCCGTACTGAAGACCCCGAAGATCTTACAAAATTACTGGCGGTTGTCAGTGAACTTCCACCTACCTACAGCCTAGCTTTACGAAAGCTTGTTTCTGAAAGAGGCAAAGCCCTGGGCTTTGTAGTTAACCGCAACTCTAAGGCTTTTGAAAAAGTTCCGTTGCCTGCACCAGGACACAGTAGGCCTGCCCCGGTTGGTCAAACCTCAATGAATGTATAGTCATGTATCGCATTGCTGTTACAACACTTGAAAAGTTTCGCCGTATGGTTGACAATGTGAGCGATTGGGATACAGAACAATCGCTCATTGAAAGCCTCACAGGAAAGTTTGTCGGCAACGACAAAACCAGACTAGGGAATGCTTTTCACAAGATCATTGAATTGCCTTTCACCCTCAACGGCTCACTCACTGTTGAGGGGATAACCTTCACTCCGGAGCAAGCAAAGCCTGCCATCGATTACCGGAATGCTCACCCTAACATGATTCATGAAGTTCCGGCCAAGAAAATCTATCACACCAAGCACATGGAGTTTGTGGTCAATGGTCGTGCTGATGGAGTTGAAGGGATTGAGATCAGGGATGCTAAAACAAAATTCAGCTATCCGGGCTGGGGTGAATATTACACTTCCTACCAATGGCGGTTCTACCTCGATATGTTTGAAGCGCATACTTTCTGGTACGATGTATTTGAAGTACGCGGATATAAAGGTACTGATGCCTCCGGTCGCTTTGAAGGAGATATCGTTCCTCACGAAGCTTTCCCATGTATGCGCTATGAGATGCTTGCAAATGATGTTCAGAATCTTGCTGAGGAGTTTGCACACTTTATGACAATCAAGAATTACACAAACCTTTTAACCAAAGTAGCATAGCATGGAAAATCCATTTGAAATAATTCTTGATAAACTGAGCAGAATTGAAATGATTCTTGTGGAAAGTCAACGTAATCGTACTGAAGCATTGAAGTCTGATAACAGAGCGAAACAAATGACAGTAGAGGAAGCGGCTGAATTTCTTAGGGTATCCAAGGGAAGTATTTACCGGTATGTTATGACCGGTGTATTGCCAAAGAGAAAGTTCGGAAACAAGCTTTATTTCAAGAGAGAAGCACTTGAAAATTTAATCGAAAAAAGTAATTAAAAAACGTAATACAATGAAAGAAATAAAATTTACAATAGAAGGCACTTCACCTTTTTTAATGCATTCTGATGTTACGGCTAATCCCTTGCATCATTTTTCCAAAGAATTGAAGAAGCATAATAAAAGAAACAAAACTGATGAAGATTATTTGAATATCTCAAAAGTTGAGTTTGAGGCATCATGCTACTATAGAACAGGTTGGTATATACCTGGTCAAAACATTGAGAGTATGTTATTGGCATCAGCCAAGCACTTCAAGTTAGGAACCACCATCAAACAGGCGCTACTTATTACTGATGATGCTGAATTCAATTTTCCTGACAGTGATTTAACTCCCATGATACTCTTTGAAAAGAAGCAGTATGTTGATCAAAGAACCGTAAAGGTTGGCACTCAAAAAATAATCAGGACAAGGCCATTATTTAACACTTGGAAAGTAACTTTTAGCTGCTTGCTTGATGAATATAAACTTAACCAGGAAGAACTTATTAGGATTGTAGAAAACGCAGGCAGCTATGTCGGGCTTGGTGATTACCGTCCTCGCTTTGGAAGATTTGAACTTATTAAAAACAATCAGGCATGAACAAGATAGGCGAAAATGAGTGGGAAAAATTGATTGATGGTTTGGTTGAAAATTTTCAGCCAGATGAATTAATCACACATGAATATATCAAGAGTAAATTCTTGATTGTTGCTCCGGAGTATGAAGAATTTGAATCCGTTACCGAATTTATTGAGGCAATCAACCTGCAACAGTTTGAATATATGAGCTTGATTGAGAAGTTGAGGCTTGATGTACTTGATAGACATAAGTTGTATATGAGCAACATCAGAGGTTTTGGATATAAGTTCCTGAAACCATCCGAACAAACAACTTATGCGCGTGAAAAAGCTATTGATGCTGTTAAGAAAGAGTTAAACCGAGGGCTATTGATATTGAAAAATATTCGGCACGATTCACTTACGATGGAAGAGCGAAAAAGAAACAGTGATGAAATGGCAAAGCTTGGGCAGTTGAAACAGATGTTGAAAATAGTATGACAATTTTAGCTATGGCAAGGACAGAGGCCCGGCATGGCATGGCTCGGCGCGGCATGGCTCGGCATGGCACGGCTAGGCAAGGACAGAGGCCAGGCATGGCATGGCATGGCTCGGCGCGGCATGGCTCGGCGCGGCATGGCTAGGCAAGGCATGACAAGGAAAGCGGCATAATGGTTAATCCCGGTTCGATTCCGGGATGCCGCCAAAACCCAATAATTATTAACACTTAAAATGATAAAAATGACAAAAATCCTATTTTTTGACGTCGAGACAACTGGTCTCGACAGTAAAATCCACGGCATGCACCAGCTTTCAGGAATCCTTGAAATAGATGGTGAACCGGTGAAAACATTTGACTTCAAAATCAATCCTGCTCCACATCTGCAAATAGATCAGGAGGCATTAAAAATCTCCGGTAAAACAATTGATGAGATCAGAGCCTACCCATCTGAGGCAGAGGTTTACCGCAGATTCATTGCGATGCTTCTCAATTATATTGACAAGTTTAACAAGCTTGATAAAGCGTTTCTGGCCGGATGGAATAATGCAGCCTTTGACAATGGATTTCTCCGTGCCTTTTTTGAGCGCAACGGAGATAAGTACTTCGGCAGTTGGTTCTGGTCAAACCCTCTGGACGTAATGGTATTGGCCACTGAATACCTCCTAAACGAAAGATCAACTATGCTCAACTTCAAACTTATGACAGTTGCAGCATTCCTCCTGGGAGGCATTGATGAATCAAAGCTTCATGATGCCACCTACGACATTGAATTGACACGTAACATTTATCAAATCGTAAAATCCTAAACCATGGAAACAGCAATTTCACAATTCACCTATCTCCCGGCCAACAAAGCCGAAAGAGAGACATTCGTGCAGATGTGCGTGGATGAAATCACATCTGGATTCCGGAATCCACTGGAGCTTGAAATCATGCTCAAGAATCTGGAAGAAACAGTTAACGCAATCAGAAAGCATCCAGATGTCAAGGATGCCATTCAGATTGAGGCAGAAAAGTACAAGGAGAAAACCTTCAAAGCTTTTGGTTGCAGTATCACCAAGACAAGCCGAACAGTTTATGACTTTTCCAACTGTGGAGATAGTCAGTATAATGAACTGAAAGAAAAGGAAGCCGAAATTAAAACAGCTGTCAAAGACAGGGAAATCTTCCTTAAATCAATTAAGCCAGGAATGAGTATAGCAGACTCCGATACAGGCGAACAGCTTTATCCACCGCAAACAAGTACCACAGAGTTTCTCACAATCAAACTTCCGTGATCAAACTAGATGCATGTTTAACAATCATAGATGAGGATGAATTCCTGCGCGTAACCTTGCTTCATACTAAGGGCGACCCAGAATCAGCAAAAGTACGCGCAGCAGTTCACCTGCTTGAAAAATACCGAAAGGCAAAAGAACTACAATCTCAAAAACAGAAATTATGCAACGAAAAATCCGAAAAGCAAAGCTCAAATCCCGAAGCCTCGAAGTTGAACTTAATGAAACAATCGAGACCGAAGGAGGACCAGTTACAAATGAAATTATTATGAAATGTGCCGGCCTGGTGCATGACGACCTCAAAAAAGCCTTTGACAGGCTGACCCTGCACATGGTTATGATATGTGACCTCCGTAAGTCTGAGCTGATAAGCGTGGAAACATTTGAGTCAGACGAAGCCCTTAAACAGTTCGAGGATTATTCTGTCACCGGATTTTCCATTGGAGGCGAAGAAGAACATGAAGGACTGGTAATTATTGGCTCAAGAAAATTTCCTTCAGGAAAGGTTTTAAATATCACAACCCCATTTACCAAATTTAGTGATGATAATGACCCTTATGTTTTCGAGGCTGAGCTTTACAACGACATACAGGCTTGCCTATATGAAGTCGAACAATACCTTGAAGGCAAGTTTGCCATAAAACAGTTAGAGCTTCCATTTGATGAAACTCCTGTTATGGAAGAAGTTGATGCTGCATGAGCATCTACACATCGTTCTTTGAATAATGAGATTCATGCAATTGCCGCGTTTTCTGGCTCATAATCAGAATGAATATATCCCAATATAGATGAACGCGGCAAATGGGGAACTGGCGGAAATGGTAGCGCATCCGGGCGGCCGCTGAACTCTGAAAGCAGCAGTTCATCACCGGAAAGAGGTTCGAGCCCTTCATTCCCCACCACCTTTATTAATAACTTAAACAATAATCAAATGCAACAAATTCAGTACATTAAAACAAACCAGCTTCACGAAAGCTCAATGAATCCCCGGAAGGAGTTTCATCAAGAGAGCATCGATCAGCTGGCCGAAAGCATCAAGCAAGTCGGCATACTTCAGCCGATCATTGCCAGGCTAAACCCGCATCTCAAAAAGAAGGCTATCCCAATCTATGAGGTTATCTGCGGAGCAAGAAGATTATCAGCAGCCGTAATTGCAGATTTAACTGAGGTCCCTGTTATTGTACGAGAGCTTTCGGATGAAGAAGCTTTCGACCTGATGATAACAGAAAACCTTCAGAGAAAAGACGTGAGCCCTTTGGAAGAGGCTTTAGCATACCAAAAGCTCATTGAGAAAGGAACGTATGACATTGATGCATTATGCATCAGGTTTGGGAAAAATCAAACATACATCCGGCAACGGCTAAAGCTGAATGATCTGCTTCCTGAATTCAAAAAACTACTTTCATCGGAGATCATTGGAATTGGTCATGCAATGGAAATCTGCAAGCTTGAAGCTGAATATCAAACAGAGCTTTATGAGAACTCATACAGTGAAGAAGTTAGATCTGCAAGGTATTGGAATGCAGGCACAGTAAAAGAACTAAAAAACCATATCGAGAAACAATTTACACTAAAATTGAGTGAGGCAACTTTTGATCTTGCTGATGAATTACTTGATAAAAAAGCAGGTGCCTGTTTAAGTTGCCCGAAAAACACTGCATCAAATTTCCTGCTTTTTCCTGATTCCCCACAGGAAGGAATTTGTCTTGACAGAGCTTGCTTTAGAAACAAATCTGACAAGCACTTTGAAATCCAGCTCAAGCATGTTCAGGAAGAAGAACCCCAAATTATCTTAGGATATTCAAGCTATATATATGGTGAAGATGAAAAGAGAGTGAAGGAACAGGTAAAGAATGGTTTACCGGCCGTAGAACTTTCATACAGTAGTGGTTACTCCCGAATAAGCAAACCCATTGAACCAGATTCACCCGACAGAGAAGATTATGACAGTGAAGAAGATTATAAGGATGCTGTCACTGATTATGCAGAGGAATATTCTGACTATGAGAATGATTTAAAAGACTATGAAGAAAAGCTGTCGTCTGGAAAAATTCGTAAAGCTTTCATTGTTGCAGGTTCAGAAAAGGGAAGTTATCAGTACTATCAAAAAAGGGATGGCAATACTGACACTTCTGAAACAGGCAAGCAAATCGGATTCAAAGAACAAATCAAAGAGCTCCAGGAAAAGGATAAACGCAATGCCGAAATAGCTTTTGAAAAGACATACAACGATGCTAAAGAACTGCTCTCAGAGAAAATCTATTCAAACATTGAAAGTGAGCTGACCTTAACAGAATGGCAAGCAGTGTACATTGTATTGCTTGACTACATTAGATATGTGCCTTTGAGAGATGAAATATACCCAAAAGGTCAACAATATTTGCTTAACAAAGAAAAGCCCTCGATTGTGTCAAATCTGGACGCCAATCAAATAAATCGCCTTTTCCGTGCATTTCTGCAGAATAAGCTTGATACGCAAATATATAACATCAGTGAAGCTAATTCACTGATTCAGATTGCAACAGAATACTATCCGGATGAGGTTAAGGAGATCGATCTGAAGCATCAGGGTGTTTACCTCAATCGTAAGGAAAAGATCGAGAGTAAAATTAAGGAACTCAAAAACCAATAGCCATGATAGCACAATTTTTCCGATTTCTTTTCGGGTACACATACATCACCCGAAAGAACCCCAGACCTTTCAATGAGGTTCATAAGAGGAGTTGCCGGTATGGACAATCAATATCTCAAAAGAGGTATTTGAGAAAAGAACAGGCCTATCTGCTGATAATCTTAAATGACGGTAAGCGTCACTATGACGGATGCAGGCACTGCCTGCCCGAAATGAATACAGAGGAAATTCAGAAATCCATTAAAACTCAATAGTTACAGAAATGAAACACAGGTGGACAGGTTCGGAATTAAGATATCTGGAATCAAGGTATCCTCATGTAAGCGCAGCTGTTATTGCGCTTTTTCTGGATGTGTCGGTCAATGCAGTTTATAATAAGGCATTTATTCTTGGATTAAAGAAGTCAGCTGAATTTCATCAAAGTGAGGCATCTACCCGGTTTAAAAAGAACCTTGCAAATCTTGGTAAACCATACCGGTTTAAGAAAGGCAATGTGCCAGCTAATAAAGGTAAAAAGATGTCTCCGGAAGTAAAGCAAAAGTGTAGTAAGACTTTCTTTAAGCCCGGACAGGTACCACCAAACACAAAGTATGACGGTTACATTTCAGTAAGGAAAGATTCTGGCGGAAGATATTATGCCCATATCAGGGTAAATGGAAAATTTGAACTTCTGCACCGTCAACTCTGGATGCAACATAACGGGCCGATTGCTAAAGGGTTAATTGTTGCATTCAAGAATGGAGATCCTTCAGATATCCGGATTGATAACCTTGAACTTATTACCCGGGAAGAAAACATGAAACGCAATTCCCTGGTCAATTATCCACCAGATTTACAACAAGCCATTATGGCATTAAACAAACTTAAAAAATCCATTAAAAACTATGGCAAAGAATGATTTAACAGCATTACGAGACCACATGTTTGAGGTCATAGAAAGGTTAAAATCCAACAACGATCCGGACGCTTCTGAATGCGAGAAGCTGGATGTTGAAACAGCGAAAGCAATTACAAACGCTGCTCAGTCAATAATTCACTCAGCAAAAATTGAGATTGATTTTCTCAAGATTATCGCCAAAGGAGACAATATTCAAGGAGTTGTTGCTGCTGCAGAAAAAACAAGGTTCCTAACTCCAAAGTCAGTAAATGGACCGGATAACTAAAAGGCGCTATAACCTTACCTACCGCGCAAGGAGGAAAGGCATTCAGGTGGATGGGTACCGGAGAAAGATCATCCTCGCTTTTGAGGATATAACAAAACTGGTATCTATCCCTGAAGCTATCAGCCTGATAAAAGAGTACAAGTTTGAAATTAAACAAGATAGACAATTAAAAATTCAATTCAAATGACAGAACAATTTAAAACATGGGCACTTGTTGAACTTTTCGGCCACTCCCGTATCGCTGGTGAAGTAAGTGAACAGACAATTGCCGGAGGAGCAATGGTAAGAATCGATGTCCCTGAGACAGAAACAAGTCCCGCATTTACAAGAATAGTAAATGTGAGTGCCATTTATGCCATCAACCCAATGACAGAGGAAATGGCTATGATCCTTGCAGGGCAACTCAATGTGAAACCCATTCAAGCTTGGGATATCAGAGAGTATTTTGAGAAAAACAAAAAGGCTTTAATGCCGGTGAAAGGTGATGATGAATCTTTTGAAGCATTCTGATTATGACAGCACAGCAGTTTTACGAATACAAAAGAAGACATGGGTGTACCGATAACATCACTCAAAACGATAATCCTGATTACAGTCTGCCTTTCTATCAGGAAATCTTTAGCCTCATGGAGTCCTATATCGACTATATGACCCCTATTCAGGCAGATGAACTTATTGACGAAAGTTACAATGAAGATCAAAATATTCACTCATGACAATCACTGAACAAGGCAAATTCTATCGTATCCAATTTCGGTACTTACCGCATCTGGTGGATGCTGTGAAATCACTTCCGGGAAGAAGATTTGACCCGGTGGATAAGTGTTGGACAGTACCAGTTGACCAAAAGGAAACTGTTATGGCATTTGCTCAAAAGTTTAAATTCTCTTTAGGAGAAACTATGCTGGATGAAAGGATTGGGGAAATACCTCCAATGCCGGAACTCCAAATAGAAATTCCACTGAAGATGAAACTATTCCATTTTCAGGCTCAAGGCGTAGCTTATGCTTTGGAAAAGAAAAGGATTATTGTAGGAGATCAGCCCGGTTTAGGGAAATCTTGTCAGGCCATCGCGACAATTGTAGCTGCAAATGCATTCCCATGCCTTGTAATTGCACCTTCATCACTGAAGATCAACTGGCAGAGGGAATGGCATATGTGGAGTGATAGAAAGGCAATGATACTTAATGATGGAATAAAGAATAACTTCCATCTATACTGGCAGGCCAATCTTGCGCAGGTCTTTATAGTGAATTATGAAAGTCTGAAAAAGTATTTCGTACAGAGTATCAATAAACCTGAATCAGCTAAGCTCAGGCTCAATCATGTGAAGTTCAAAGAGCATGTTACCAGCATGTTCAAGAGTGTGATCATTGATGAGAGCCATAGAGTGAAGTCAACAGCTACCCAACAGACAAAGTTCACAAAAGGTATTGCATCCGGAAAAGAATACATTCTGGCTTTAACAGGTACCCCGGTTATCAATAAACCTAAGGATTTGATAAGTCAGCTAGGAATAATTGAACAGATGCCGAGATTTGGTGGATATCAAAAGTTCACACAACGCTATTGTTCCGGCCCCCGGGAGGCTTCAAACCTACGAGAGCTAAACTATCTGTTGAACCTAAATTGTTTTTACAGACGTGACAAACAGGATGTGTTGAAAGATCTTCCGGCAAAGATGCGTCAGGTAGCCATGTGCCAAATTACTACCAGAAGGGAATATAAGGATGCTGAAGATAACCTGATCAAATATCTGAGAGCTTACAAAGATGCTGATGATGAAAAAGTGGCCAGAGCTCTTAGGGGCGAGGTCATGGTTCAGATAGGAATACTCAAGAATATTTCTGCTAGAGGTAAGCTCACTGATGTTTATGAATTCATTGACGATATCATGGAATCAGGCGAAAAGCTTGTTGTTTTCGCTCATCTTAAGGAAGTCATTCAGGCAATTCATAAACACTATCCAAAAGCCGTTACTATTACCGGAGACGACAATCAGTCTGACCGGCAAAATGCGGTTGACAGTTTCCAGAAAAATCCTGAAACGAAATTAATTCTATGTTCCATCAAAGCTGCTGGTGTTGGATTGACATTAACAGCCAGTTCCCGGGTTGCTTTTGTGGAACTACCATGGACAGCAGCTGACTGTGATCAGTGTGAGGATAGATGTCACCGTATTGGCCAGCATGATTCAGTAACCTGCACTTACTTCCTGGGGGAAGATACGATCGATGAAAAGATATACAAGATCATTCAAACCAAACGTGAAATTGCAGCTACTGTGACAGGCGCAACAGAGCAAATTGAGGAAGATATTGTAAGTATGGTTGCAAACTTATTTAACCAAAGAAATGATGAAGAAAATGAAATTGACAGCATTGTTATTTAGTGCATTTGTTTTTTCTGTCTCGATATTTGGCTTTCTCCGAACGCTGGAAGAGGAAATTAAATTGAAGTATTGGAGAAAGAACCTTGCTAAAGGAATGAGTGTAATCATTGATAATGGGAAGGTAATCTATAAGGCGCAAATCATGTGGATTGGTGCCGGATGGGTTCGTGTGATAGGGCCAGATGGTAAGACGGCAGCCTTTGGAACAAAGTGTATTTATCCTTTAAACTATATCGTGAATGAAGAACATTTGCATACATCGGATTGTGATTTGCCAGAGTGTGAAAAACGAGCCGTTTAAAAAGCTGTATGACGAAAAGGCTAATGTCATGATTGAATCATTAGAGGAATACAAAGCGCAACTTATCCGGGAGCGAAATCTAGATCAAAGTATGAAAATTGATTTAACATTTACAGATTATGGCAAGAAAAGCTAAAAAGGGTTTAACCTATTTCCCTTTAGACGTGGATTTTTTTCAAGACATTAAAATTAGAAAACTGATCAAGTATCAGAGTGGCAAAGCTATCAGTGTATATGCTTACCTGCTCTGTAGTATCTACAAGGATGGGTACTACATGCAGTGGGACAATGAGTTGCCCTTCATAGTCTCGGAGGTTACCGGGTATGATGAGGCTTATATACATGAGGTGATTAAGAGCTGTATGAACATTGGATTGTTTTCTAAAGATTTGTTTGAAAAGCATAAGATTTTGACGTCAAAAGGGATACAAGAGAGGTTTGTTCTTGTCATGAAAAATTTAAATCGCGTTTCTGAAATTGATGAATTTAACCTCGTTTCTTCCGAAGAAATACCCATTTCTTCCCAAGAAATCACGGTTTCTTACGAAGAAACCCCTATTTCCTCCGAATTTGGTACACAAAGAAAAGAAAAGGAAAGAAAAGAAAACAAAAAGGAAAAGGAAATAGAGGGCGATGAACCGCCCATCACTCCCCCTTTAATTGTCAGAATTGATTTTAAAAAAATCATTGACGAATATCATCTGAAGTGTCCCAAGATGCCGGCCATCCAGGTTTTGCATGAAAACAGAAAGAGTGTTATTCGTGCCAGACACAAAGAAGTGGGTGAGGTTGGAATTTTGAATATGCTTACAAAAGCAAGTGAATCTGACTTTCTGAATGGTGAAAATGACAGAGGTTGGATAGCAAATCTGGACTGGTTAATGAAGCCAGTAAACTTTACAAAAGTATTAGAAGGAAACTTTAAAAACATTATCAGAAATGGAACAAAAAATGAATCAAATAGTAAGCGCAATTTTGGGGAAGGTGGATACCAAATCCCAATGTAAACTCCCGCAACTTACCCAAGATGAAAAAGATGCGGCCATAAAGACTGAAAAACTTTCCAGGGCGCTCAAGTATAGAACAAAGCCGGAGTTAATTACTCTCAGTGCCGAAGCAACAGAAAGGATTCTTCAGTTTGCTCAGCAGAGAAAAGCTAGTTACCTGAAAACAAAAGAATATTGGGACAAAATCAATGCCGATACTGCTCCAATATTACTTGCTGCAGGAGAACTAAAGACTGTTTTCATTGCCCGGGCTAGTCATATCGCCAGGAAAGAGTTTGTTATTGACAAGTTCAATGAGGCAATTCTGGACAAGTTATTTCACTATTTCACGGCTTCCGGTGAAGCTGAAAAGCTAGGAATGAATCTCAATAAGGGTATAATGCTTATGGGGGGGTTAGGTACCGGAAAATCAACCATAATGCGTGCCTTTGCAACAAATCAACATACTTCTTTCAGATTGATGCCATGCATGCATTTGACTTATGACTTTGTGGAGCATGGATTCTCAATCATTAAAGATCACAGTAAAGTTGAAACTATTGCAAGAAATCAATACTGGCAAACAGAACGTGGTGTCTGCTACGATGATCTTGGCACTGAAGAGGAGCGCAAACGCTATGGAGACAAAGTTAATGCAATGGCTGAAATCCTGATGAACAGATACGATCAGGTACCACACAACATGACCCACATTACTACAAACCTCAATGCGCAGGACATAGAAAAATATTATGGACCAAGAGTGCGTAGCCGTATGAGAGAGATGTTCAATATCCTTACTTTTGACTTAACAGCACCAGACAGAAGGAGATAAACCATGAGAAAATATTCAGTTGACAAGGAAATAAAGGCGCTTTCATGGTGTCAACCATATGCCGATCTGATGATGGCCGGCAAGATTGAAACCCGCATCTGGAAAACAAATTACCGGGGATGGGTATTGATCTGCTCCAGTAAAAAACCATACAACATTGAGCAAATACGGGATATTTCCGGACATGAGGGTTTGTTGCGAATAGCAGATTTGATTCATAAAACAGAAAGATTCACACAGAAAACAGCGTCTGCTATTGCAATTGGATATCTTTCTGATTGCAGAAAAATGACACCTGAAGATGAGGAAGCCTGCTATGTAAGCTATCACCCCAGACTATATTGTCACGTCTATGAGGATGTTCAAATGTTACCTCAACCATTGCCATGGAAAGGAAAGCTTGGATGGGGCAATGTAAAGGATGAGTTAAAGGCAGAAATTGTAAAGATGCTTGAGTTATGACACCTGAAGCTAAATTACAATCCGAATGTTTTAAATGGTTTCGCTATGCTTATCCACGCTATAAGAAGCTGTTTTTTGCCATCCCAAATGGAGGATCCAGAAACAAGATCGAGGCAAAGAACCTGAAGCATCAGGGAGTTGTTTCCGGGGTTTCAGATACTTGCCTAGCTGTTCCCCGGGGGCAATATCACGGCCTTTATGTGGAGTTCAAATATGGAAGGAATAAACTGTCAGATGAACAGGAGGAATTCTTAAAGGAAGTTGCATCACAAGGCTATGCCACTGCAACGGTATGGAGTTTTGATGAATTTAGTGATGTCATACTAAATTATTTAAGCGATGGACGTTAGTGCATATGCAATACCTGGCATATCTATTTCTGATGAAATGATCATCGAGTCTGTCTCTAAGGTTTATGGGATCAGCTCAAAAAATCTTCTCATACCAACACGCAGGCGAAATATCACTGAGCCAAGACAGATAGCTTTATTTCTGATCATTGTCATTGGCCGCAAAGGAACAAGATACATTGAGAACCATTATCCATTTGATCATTCAACAGCCGATTATAGCATCAAAACTGTGAAGTCACTTTACCAGACAAGCAAGCAATACCGGCAAAATGTCACGGCAATACTGGATGATCTTTCACTACCAAATGAGGACAGGGAAATAATTACCCGGTTCATGAGATCGAAGATAAATTGGAATGACTTTAAAAGTAATCTATGAAAATAATAGTTGTATTCCCAGATGGTCAGTCAAGACATTTCCTCTCTGAAATTATGGCCATTAAAGAGGTCGATAAGCAGATTATTGTCATTGATGATAAACCTCAAGTAAAAGAAGTGTTAGAAGAAATTACTGAATTAAAAATAATGATTACTCCCCGTCCTGAAATTGAGTATCAATGTATTGGAGTATCCAATGAACGTGATATGCGAAAAAGAGAACGCCAAGAATGGAAATACAGACAAAAACACTATCAACACAGAAAATAAGTAACATTTAAAAATTTAAAGATATGGATCAAATCAAGAAAATATTTAATCACATTTCAAATGAATGGCAGTGGTATAATGATAAGTTTACTTTCCCTATATTCTGTTATTTGGTTTACAAAGCAAGCCATAAACCTGAAAAACATAAAGGCAAAGAAATTGAAGACGGGTATGTAATTTTCACAGAGAAAGAATTAGCTCAGATATTCTCATGCTCAAGAACTACAATAAGAAATAGGTTAAGCTGGCTTCAATTAGACAATAAAATTAAATGCGAAACAACAGCTAAAAATACTAACTGCATTATAAATAATTTTTCAAAGTTCAAACTCAAATTTGAGTCTAAAGATATTGAATACAATCAGGTCATCCGTTTTTTAGGAAGAATTGAAAAGCAAAAAGTGAAAGCTAAACTTTGAAATACTATGCGTAGCGCTTTCGTATGCTAAATACGACATAAAGTATCCACAAAAAACATAAAACAATGATAGACCTATGAAATCATTCTCTATCCTTTTTTTTCATTCAGTTTTTCAATGACACTATTAAGAACACTCATATCATTAACACTTGTTTGGTCCAAGGATTCGACTCTTTCCTTTTTAGGTTGCTCAGGCTTTGTTTGTTGGTCTACAATCTTGCGAAGAAGTTTATTTGTTTCCTCTTGCAATTCAATTCTTCTGTTTACTTTCCAGTACCAGCAATTCAACTCCCTTAATGCAAACCACACTATAATGATTAAAAGAGCTGCCAAGATTTGATAATGAATACTCATATCTTCAAAATTTTTAAATAAATCGTAATGGCCAAATTTACATAAATATTCAAAGCATATTTACTCTGCTTGCACTTGTGCCCCGCCTCCCCAGCGGGGCTTTTTTTGTGTTATCTCACTTATACCGAAAGCATCATTTTTCCCCTTGCTAATCCCTTACCTAAGTCGAAATGAAAGCTCCAGATGTTCATTTTACACCCTTATTTTACTATTTATACCTTATCTCAGCATCACTTTTTTTCTTAAATCATCGAAAGTGTATTTCCGTTGCTCAGTTTTTTACCCTAATTTCTTGAAAATTTGTCACTGATTATCAATGCTTAATTGATGTTTTTTTCTTGTAACAATGGTGCTTTCAATAAAAGCACCTTTTTTATTTTACCTTTACACCTTTAACACAATAAAAAGGTATGACACAGACACATGGCGCATTATTACTGCTGTTTTACTTCATAGCAGTATCATTTATCACAAAGTTCATCCGAAAGGGTAATCAATCAAAACTGAATTATCTTGTTGCAAACCGAAACATCCCCTGGTGGATGGCTGCATTCTCTCTGGCCGCTACATGGGTATGGGCACCGGCAATGTTTGTTGCTTCAGAGAAAGCCTACACAGCCGGCTGGGTTGGAGTTTTTTGGTTTGTTGTCCCAAATGTTCTTACGCTTGTTATTTTCGCCTACTTTGCAACCTGGATGAGGGACAAATATCCGCACGGATGGACATTCTCTGATTACATCAGGACAAAGTTTAGTAACAGGACACACAACCTTTATCTCGTTGAAAGTTTCGGTCTGCAGATACTCAGCTTTGCAGTGCAACTTCTGGCCGGCGCTACAATCATGTGGAAGATTACCGGGCTCCCATTTGCACTGACAACAGTTATACTGGCAGTCATTCCACTTGCATACACCTACACCAGAGGCATCAAAGCAAGCATCCTCACGGATTACTGGCAGATGCTTTGGATAGTGATAGTTCTGCTTACAGGTTTGCCATTTATGTTCATCAATGGAGGAGGATATGAATCACTCTTGGAAGGATTGTCAGGAAAAGCAGGTGACATACAAGGAATGTTCACCGGCAAAGGATTGGCCGTTACACTTGCTTTTGGAATTCCTACAACAATCGGACTTCTATCCGGTACTTTCGGAGATCAGATGTTTTGGCAAAGAGTCTGGTCAATACGTGAAGGTCAAGTGAAGAAAGCGATGCTATGGGCCGCTGCAATATTTGCTGTTGTACCGTTGTCCCTTGCTGTTTTTGGCTTTTTTGCAGCCGGAAAAGGTTTAGATATCACTGATACCCAACTGGTCAATGTAGGGGCTGTGATGGCTTTTGCACCTAAATGGTTCTTGTATTTGTTTATGGTAATGATTCTTTCCGGCCTAATTTCCACTGTTGACAGTATCATCTGTGCGGTAAGCTCTGTATCTGGACATGATCTTGTAAAAAGGGTTGAAGGGTTTAGGAGGTGGTCCCCTGTTCAGGTAGCTAAATTCTCCATGGTTGCGGTCACCTTTCTTGCCATAACAATTGCCAACATCCCAGGACTGAAGATCCTACACCTGTTCCTGATCTATGGCACCCTTCGAGCTTCAGTCATGCTTCCTACAGCCTTTGCCATCAAAGGAATCAAAATGAGTGAAAGAGGACTATTCTATGGACTTCTTACCAGTATTACCATAGGCCTACCAATCTTTGCCATCGGCAACTTTTCCGGAAATACTACCTTGATTGTTGCCGGTTCTCTGTTTACCATCCTTGCCTCTGGATTACTTTCAACCACCATCAAAGATGAAACCAGTAAAGTTTAAAGAGCAAAACCAGCAGCTTGGACCTCCCCCGGGCATATCAGAGGAAGAATGTTCTCCGC
Organism: Bacteroidales bacterium; assembly: GCA_030683155.1. Lineage (GTDB taxonomy): Bacteria > Bacteroidota > Bacteroidia > Bacteroidales > F082 > JALNZU01. Next base: position 77,365 of record JAUXMV010000004.1, on the reverse strand, counting down.
TCCCGGTTTATACCGATGGAAAGCAGTGTATCTCGTGCTGGGAATTGACTCCAGAGGAAATTGCCAAAGTGAGAAAAACAGGTAGGATATGGCTTTCTGTTTTAAGTGGCCAGACACAACCTCCGGTATGGCTTTCTGCAGCAGAAACAGTATTCATTGAAAGGCCGGACACACCAATCAACATGAATTGAGATGAAGGACTTTGAAAACATAAAAGTTCAACCAGATACACAATTGGTTGCTCAAGTTCAGAAAGAGTTCAAACTTCTCGGCAGCCTCAAGCTGTATCCCGGACACTCTCTCTTTGCTTTCAACACAAAAACGGCACATCTCAGGAAAGTCAACCTCAAGAAAGATGTAATGCTCGGAATGGATGGAAGTACAATTACCAAATCAAAAGCTTTTCAAGAACCGGACACGGTATATGCAACCGCACTTAATGCAAAAAACGCACTCAAGAAAATTCTCAAATCATTCATACAATTTCAAAATCAATCTCTATGAAAAGAATTCTCACAATCATGCTGATGCTGACATTAGGCATTTCGGCTTCAGCTCAAGTCTATGATGGTATCACACAGCCAACAAAGTTTCGATACTGGATGCCTTTCACAACCTCAACTACAACCCCCGGAAAGCTTGCCGCGGCACCTTTCGTTGGTTACAAGGTTCAACCTGGAGACTGGATCAGTCTCACTCCGGTATTGCAGTACAACTTCTCCCGGGAGGCTGTAATTCCTCAACTTTGGGTCAATGTCAACTATCAACAGAAATACTACCTGCTTTTCAGGTCAATCTATGACCTCAAGTCAGAAACTTTTAGCGAGACGGTCTCCGGCACAGTGAAACTCAATAAGTACATGGTTGACTTCACTTGGGATAACTTCTATCGAGCGGATAAATTCCTTGAAAATGATAGGCTACAGATCCTAGCAGGCTATGCATGGAAGCACATCATTTTCAATACAGGTTATTCAATACGTGATCAGCCAGGATTTGTGTCAAATGTCAGGGTAAAGCTTACAAGCCTATCATGGGTTCAGTTGAGATATGACAATGGAAACAATTCTTTCACTCTGTCAACGGCAATACACCTCTGATGGAAACCACTGTATCACCAGGAAGGAAGCAGACCGCCAGCAACGATGCTTTTGTAAAGCTTTGGGAAAACATCGACAAGATTGTTTCCAGAGATCAGATCGAGAGCCTTGTTGCTGATGCTGTAATGGACATAAAGTGCCGGGTAGGAGATAAGAATGCCGGGTTTGCATGGTCTGGTGGAAAAGATAGTATAGCCCTACAGGTAGTGTGTGAGATAGCTGGCATTGAACAATCTGTAATTGGTCTGTCAAAAGAATTGGAATACCCTCATTATCTTGCATGGCTCAGAGTAAACAAGCCATTAGGATGTTTTACATGGGATGCCGGCATAGGATATGATTGGCTTGTCAAAAATCCACACATGGTTTTCCCTGAACAATCGGATTTGATGGCCAGGTGGTATTCTCTTATCCAACATAGTGCCCAGGCGGATTTTTTCCGTGATGCAAATCTTGACATTATCATTCTTGGCAGGAGAACTCAGGATGGCAATTATACTGGTGGAAAAGGGAAAAACATCTACACTGATAAAAATGAGGTGACGAGATTTTCCCCGATAGCACACTGGAAGCATGAGCATGTGCTGGCAGCCTGTCACTATTTCAAGAACCGAAATATACCTCCAATCTATTACGATCCTGAAGGCTGGATCAGTGGTACCGGTGTATGGCCTGTTCAAACCTCATCCCGTGGCCGGGAGCACTCCTGGGAGCTACTCTACCAGATTAGTCCAGAAACAATTATCAAAGCAGCAAACCATTTTCCAGAAGCACTTAAAACACTTGAAAAACATGGCTAAACAATCTAAAGTCACACATGAAGATAAAGTATTGAATCTTTCGGAACTGAAGGATCATCCAAGCAACCCAAACACGCACACACATGCACAGATAGATGCAATGGTTCAGAGTATGGACAGATATGGTCAGTATTACCGGATCATCTGTGACGAAAACAACCAGATCATCTGTGGCCATGGAAAGAAAATGGCTTTGCAAAAAAAGGGAGAAAAGGTTGCTAAGGTTACAATCATCAAAGGATTGAACGAAAAGCAGAAACTCAAACTATTGCTCGAGGATAATAAGATTCAGAGCATGAGTTATGTCAACTTCACACAGGTTGAGGCTTTGATCAAAGATATTGGGGAGATGGACATCATCGGCTTTTCACCAGAGTATCTGGACACTATCCTGAATGAGGTAAGTCTCGATAACATGGGTGTTGACTTTACAAAGCCAGGTATAAGAAATGACAATTTCAGCAATGACCTTCAGGTAGAACAAAATGCCCAGTATGAGGATATCGATGCAGGAATGCAACCTGCAAGAACAATGAAGTGCCCTCACTGTGGAGGTGAAATAACGATCTGATCATGGAAAAGGACCTGTTTAAACCGCTCAAGGAAATGAAGTTTATTGACCGTGATCTTATCCGGCCCAATGACTACAACCCAAACAAGGTTCTTGAAAAGAATCTGAAACTGCTCATGCAAAGCATCCTGACAAATGGGTTCTGCTTTCCGATCGTGATCAGGCCGGATTACACCATCATTGACGGCTTTCACCGATGGCTTGTTTCCGGGAGAGAGCCTTTGCGCTCAATGTTAGGCGGAAAGATTCCTGTTGTGATAGTGGCACATGAGGACGAAAGCAAGAACATGTACGGCACTGTTACCTTTAATCGGGCCCGGGGCACACACCTTCTAGAACCAATGGAAAACATTGTCACATCACTTTTGGACAAAGGTAAAACGGTGGATGAAATCTCTAAGGAGATAGGCATGAGCAGGGAGGAGATCTTCCGGCTTTCAAAGATAGACAGGGAGACATTTCTGAACACAATCATCAAACGACAAACATTCAACAATGCAGAAGCAGTGAGAAAATACAAATGAAAACCAAAACCTACAGCTTTGATGTTGTTACGGCTGCTGAAAGAAGGATTCTGGAAACCTTTAACAAGCATCATCTCACAGTCCTTTCCTTCTCTGGAGGAAAGGATTCAATCGTTATGGGTGACCTCATCATAAAGACGATGCTTAAATACAGCATCCCTTTCAATCGTCTCATCGTTACCTTCTTTGATGAAGAAGGCGTTTACCCGGACTTCGAAAGAACAGTATTTGAATGGAGGTCAAAGTTTCTATCCTTAGGTGCAAAGTTCTACTGGTTCTGCTTACCTATAAAGCACTACAATTGTGTGAACAGGTTGGAGAATGATGAAAGTTTTATCTGCTGGGAGCCGGGCAAGGAAGATATTTGGATTAAACCAATGCCCAAGTTTGCCATCCGCAACCATGAGAAGTTTGTCATGGGAATGACATATCAGCTCTTTTCAAAAGTCCTGTTTGATGGCTTGCCGGTTTTCGTTGGACTTAGAATTTATGAATCAGTTCAAAGGCTCAGTTCAATTGCAGAAAAATCAAAATCGCAGTATGTTTACCCTATCTATGACTGGCGCGATAATGATGTGTGGCTGTATTTAAAGCTGCATAACATACCATTTCCGGAAACCTATCTTTACCTCTACAAAACAGGGGTGCCGATAAATAAGCTCAGGATAAGCCAGTTTTTCAGTATCGACACGATCAAGACTTTACCAAAAGTTCTTGAGTTCTATCCCAACCTATTTGAAAAGATTATCCGCAGAGAACCCAACGCAGACCTTGTGATGCTTTACTGGGAAACGGATATGTTTCGAAGCAGCAGGCAGGACACCCGCTTTGAAAACGGAAAAGATAAAGATTACAGGATCATCCTAAAGGATGAACTAAAGAAAGCCTCTCAACATCCGGGCATGTATCCAGGCTACAAGCAGGTGAAGAAACTTTATGCTAAAGTGACAGAGAAAACCTCCTCCCATACATGCAGGAAGATATACCAGATTCTTCTTGCTGGCGACCCAAAGAACCGTACTACTCGGGTAGTTACATCAGACATCTTTAACGATAACATGGATTGACAATGAGACAAGGCCAGAAACTTACACGATTGTCCAAGAAAAAGAAGAAAGAAAAGCTTCTTGAATTCTTGCGAGAAACAAGTGGGATAGTAGCTTATGCATGTGAGAAATCGGGTATCTCCCGGGTGACATATTATAACTGGTATAAAGAGGATCCCATATTTGCTGCAAAGGCCGATGATATTCAAGAGCTCCAGATAGATTTTGCCGAAGCCTCATTGCTTAAGAAAATCAAAAGTGAAGATACCACAGCTATCATTTTTTACCTCAAGACAAAGGGTAAAGACCGTGGCTATACTGAGCGCAAAGAGGTAACAGGTATCGATGGAAAAAGTATAGCCATTAGTAAAGAGATTGATTTTAGTAACCTTACGGACGAAGAACTTACAACGATAGGAAAGCTTTTAGAGAAATCAAAAAATGAGCAAGGCTAATGTTGAAGCTATTACTATTGCATATAACCGGGAAATGTGCAAACGCAACTTCTTTTATTTTGTCAAAACATTTTGGGACGTGATAATCAAAGAAGAACCGGTCTACAACTGGCATATTCCATTCCTTTGCCAGGAGCTTCAGGAGTTATCCGTCCATATCGTGCGACGTGACCCAAAGCCTTATGACCTTCTCATTAATATTCCACCAGGCACAACAAAATCTACCATTGTAACGGTGATGTGGCCAACATGGCTATGGACTGTTGACCCTACAATAAGAGTAATATCCAATTCCTACTCAGGCGATCTTTCTCTTGACCATGCATCAAAAAGCAAGGATATCATCACCAGTGAGCGCTACCAGGCGTATTTTCCTGAAGTTAAAATCCGACCTGATAAGTCTGCAAAAGGATTCTATGAAAACACAAAGACAGGTGCTAGATATTCAACTTCTACAGGTGGAACCATTACCGGAAAGCATGGTCATTTAATTATCAATGATGACCCTCAAAATCCAAAGCAAGCCAGCTCTGGCCCACATAGACATCAGGCCAATGAACACACCAAGACGCTTTCATCCCGTAAGGTAAACAAGGAAAACACTCCAGTTGTCACAATAATGCAGAGACTTCATGAGGAAGATGTTACCGGATATCTTATAAAACGCAAAGGAGAAAACATAAGACATATTTGTCTACCGGCCGAACTATCCGATAATGTTAAACCTCCGGAGTTAAAAGAAAAGTATGTCAATGGGCTGCTTGACCCTGAAAGGCTTTCGAGAAAAGTACTTGACGAAGCTATGGTAGACCTTGGAAGCAAAGGTTATGCCGGGCAGTATGGCCAATCTCCAACTGTGGAGGGCGGTAACATCATTAAAGAGGAATGGTTCAGAAAGATATCCTACTCACAGTTTATGGCTATCCGGGGCAAAGCTCCTGTACATTTCTTCCTTGATACAGCCTATGACGAAAAGAAGAAAAAAACCGACAATGACCCTTCCGGCATCATTGCCACAACCTTTGTCAATAATGCGCTTTTCATTTTTGATGCTAAAAAGCTATACAAGCAATTCCCTGATCTGATCAAGTTTCTCCCTGGTTACATACAGGCGAATGGATATGATAACCGCGGAAGCTTGCGGATTGAACCAAAAGCAAATGGAAAGAGTGTCATACAACAGCTTGAAAGAGATTCAAAAATTAATGTCACACAGACACCATCACCAAGCGATAGCAAGGAAACAAGACTCAATGCTGCTTCACCATCGATTGAATGCGGAAGGGTTTATCTGGTCGAGGGAGAATGGAATGAGTCTTTTATAGATGAGGTGTGTGGCTTTCCGCTCAAGACACATGACGAATATGTAGACCTTCTCTGCTATGCAGTAGATTTTCACCTGAATGGCATACCAATATTGCCAGAGAATTTAACAAAAGAATCACTTGGATTTTTCTAAAAAACATAAAGCTATGAGTATAATAACTGTTATCGCTAACAAACTAAAGTCAAGTCTTGGCATTCAGCAAGATTTTGACAAACTGATATCCAACAAGGATATTGACAACATCATCAGGCAAATGCAGGACCGCAGTGAAGATGTCAAGAAAGCACTGAAAGAATATGAAGTCGCCACTCATGAAATCATGTCCCGTCAGGACAAGATTATAAAAAACAGTAAAGGGCAAAATGTGCGTGTCGAAAAGCAATGGAGACTTCCAATACCTTATCAGGTTTTCATCAATGAAATAAGCCTTGTGTTTCTATATGGCCGGCCAGTGAAGTTTTCACAGCAGACGGAGGCTACAGACAAGGCTTTTGAGATGTTCAAGGATTTGGTGAAGTCCCTAAGGTTTGACAGCCGGATAAGACAATGTAAAAGGGTTGCCGGTGCAGAGACAGAGTCAGCGCTTTTACTTCATGTGTTTCGAAATGATGAAAACAAACCTGATGCATTGCTCAAAGTTCTTGCAGCCAGTAAAGGTGATGAACTGAGGCCAATGTTTGATATGTATGATCGTATGACGTCATTTGGCAGGGGTTATTACCTGAATGAAGGAGGTAAGGTTGTTTACCATTTCGATATCTTCACCAAGGATAATATTTTCCGGTGTGTAAGAAAAGATGTTGGATGGGATGTTACACCTGAAAAAAACATGATTGGAAAAATTCCAATTATCTACTTCCGGCAGGAGAAAGAGCATCATGGAGTGCAACAATTGATCGAAAGAGAAGAACATATAGCCAGTGTTACGGCTGATGTTAATGATTACTTTGCCTCTCCGGCGGTTGTAATTACTGCAGATGTTCTTAAAAATATTCCAGAGAAAGGTGAGGCTGGTAAAATCTATGTCAAGGACAGCAAGGATGGAGATGTTTCTTATTTGACTGTTGACAGTGCTCCAGAGCTTAAAAAGATGGAGATTGACTACCTTCAGGGGCATATACTCAGCAAGTCATTCACTCCAAACATTGATTTTGAGACCATGAAATCATTGTCCAATGTCTCTGGAAAGGCACTCAAGCAAATGATGGCTTTGGCTGAAATTAAGGCCAACAAGCATAAGGAGTATCATGATGAAATGATTGACAGATTCATAAGCTTGCTTAAGGCTGCTATTGGAAATGTGCTAGATGTAAGTCTGAAAACAGAATGTGATAAGCTTATTGTTGATGCGCAGTTTCAAAGCCCATTTGGTGAGGATGTTGCAGAAATAATTACCAACCTGGTGAACTCTATTGATTCCGGAATGATGAGTGAAGAAACAGGAAGGGAGCTTAATCCAATGATAAGTGACAGCACAGCAGAAACAGTCAGGATTAATAAAGAGAGAAAGGTTAAAAGGGAAACTGAAGGTGATGTATTTGGACAAGGCTATTAAGCATGTACGATCTTGATAAAAATAGTGTCCAATTCCATCGGATTGAGGCTTATGCCGATAAGACCAGGAAGATATATCTTGCTGCAATACGCAGGCTTGTTGCTCTTGCAAATGAAGCCAACATTGATACTTCAAAACCTTTTCGCTTTGAGGATTATCCATCAATAAACAAACAGGCTCAGGAAATCTTAAAGGTACTGAATGATCAGATAAAGGTGAACATCGTCAATGGAATTGGTCAGGAATGGGACGAAAGCAATAAACTCAATGATTTACGAACAGAAAGCGTTTTCAAGTTGAAGAAAATCGGGAAAGTTCCAACTGCCTATCTTCAGCGCAACCTTGCGGCCAGAGATGCTTTCATAAATCGCAAGACCGGAAAAGATGGATTAAACCTGAGCAAGAGGGTTTGGAATTATGTTGGACAGTTCAGACAGGAAATGGAAATGGCACTTGACATTGGATTGGCTGACGGAAGATCTGCTGCAGAGCTATCCAGAGATGTACGCAAATATCTCAATGAACCAGACAAGCTTTTTCGCAGGGTTCGGGATAAACGGGGAGTGCTTCAACTGAGCAAGAATGCCAAAGCCTACCATCCCGGACGTGGTGTCTACAGGTCAAGCTACAAGAATGCCATGCGATTGACCAGGACAGAAACCAACATGGCATACAGGACAGCAGATCATACCCGCTGGCAGCAGCTCCCGTTCATTCAGGGCTTTGAAGTTCGTCTAAGCAACAATCACACTGTTGTAGATATTTGCGATGATCTGCAAGGCAAGTACCCTAAGGAATTTAAGTTTACAGGCTGGCATCCCAATTGTAGGTGTCATGTTGTGGCTGTTTTACCTACAGATGAAGAGTTTGACAAGATGGAACAGGCTTTGCTTGATGGAGAGTCTGAAGTGGGTAGTAGCCGGAAAGTTATTCGGGTACCGGATAGTTACAAGAAATGGATTAAGGACCATAAGACCCAGTATGAGGAAGCAAAGAAGAAAGGCACATTGCCCTATTTCATTAAAGACAATCCACGCTTTTCAAAAGTGTGAATGTTGGTTAGTTTTTTTTTGGTTGGCAGCCTCCGGAATTAATTTTTCGGGGGCTGTTTTTTGCGTACCGAAAATATTTATTTTCGTTACTTTCAATTATGATTATTAGATATGTAATATGACATTTGACCAATTTAAGTACAAATTAAGCCTTGCAAAATCGGAAGAAACTGTAAAAGCTATATACGCAAACTATTTTAATATAAATTTTGATGCCTCAAATAGGCATGATTTATATACACCTCAAGTTCTGTTTGAATTCAAACTTGATAAAAATCTTGAGAATTTAAAAGCAAAAGCAACAGTTCTTGCTCAAACACTTTATTACATTAGGAAATTGAAATTTCTTGAGGTAAATATGGTTATTCCATTTTTTCTGTGCCTTGCTGATGTAAATGAAGCGGCATTAACAGAAACAAATAAATGGTCAGCATATTATTCAAATGATTCTTATGACTGGTTAAGACCTGCAAGTAAACCAGACCCCAAGCTAGTAGACCACTTAGTTAAAGAGCCCGAAACAAGTAAAATACATGTTTACAAGATTACACAAAAAGGAGAACATCAAGCATTTAAGAAAAACCTTGAAAACGCTTTAAATCCTCAATTGATTTTGGACTTTGGTGATAAAAAGGTAATCAATGAAGAAAATTTTGAAGCTGTTTTTGACCATTGGAAAAGCATAATTGGACCCTATATTGTAAATGGATACAAGCCATCTTTTTATTTCCTGGCCAATATTCAACGAGACAAAGTAATAATTGACAAGGATAACAGTCGAGTGGTTTTTACATTTGAAGATAAAAACTCCAAAACGCAAAAAGTCTTAATGAAGGACTACGATTATTTTTGGAGTGTTTACGACTATGTTAAAAATGCCGAGACAATAAATGGTATTCATGCAAAACTTGACCGACTAACAGATGAAAGCCAAAGAAGATTTGAAGGCGAGTTTTATACCCCTTTACGTTTTGGACAGAAAGCTATTCACTATTGGAACGAAGTGCTTGGAAAAAATTGGTACAAATCAGGCAAGTTTAGAATATGGGATATGGCGGCCGGGACCGGTAACCTTGAATATCATTTACCTGCCGAAGCATATAAGTATTTGTACATGTCCACGCTACACGGAAGCGAAGCCGACCATTTAAATAAAGTGTTTCCAAACGCAACTTGTTTTCAATACGACTATCTTAATGATGATGTAGAGAATGTTTTCAACAAAGGCGGTTTGGCTTTTGCTCCATACTGGAAACTTCCAAAAAAATTAAGAGATGAGTTAGCAGACCCAACTATTACTTGGATTGTATACATCAATCCACCATTTGCAACCGCACAAGTTGGAGGAGCAAAGGGCGACAGCAAGAAAGGTGTAAGCAAAACAAGAGTAGAGCTTGTGATGGACAAAGAAGATGCTGGACATGTAAAACGTGAACTATTTGCCCAGTTTATGTTTCGTATTGTTCACGAACTTCCGGAAAACACATATTTGGGAATGTTCTCAAAATTGAAATACTTAAACGCCCCTGACAGTATTGAATTTCGCGATAAGTTTTTCAACTATAAATACGAAAAAGGATTTTTGTTTAAGTCAACCACTTTTCACGGAGTTAAGGGAAAATATCCAATTGGCTTTTTAATTTGGAATTTATCAAAATCAAGAGAAAAAAAATCTGTTGAAATTGACATAGCAAATGAAGAAGCTCAAACCATTGGTATCAAGCATTTACAACTTATTGAAAAGAAAGACGTTTTGAACAATTGGTTTCCAAGACCTCAAAATTCAAATGACTACATTTTGCCACCAATGAGTAATGGTATTACAGTAAGGGATGGCAATGCAGATACAAGACATAGGGCAAGACCTGATTTTTTAGCCTCAATTTGTAGCAAAGGCAACGACTTTCAAAATAACAATTATGTTTCGATTCTATCTTCGCCAAGCGTTAGTGCAGGTGCATTTACAGTTGTCAATGATAACTTTGAAAAAGCAATGACACTTCATGCTGTTAGAAAAATTCCAAAACAAACTTGGCTGAATGACAGAAACCAATTTTTGATTCCGCATTCAGAACTAACAAAAGAGTTTTTAAGTGATTGTGTTGTTTGGAGTTTGTTTGCTTCATCAAACGAAACGACAGCTTTAAAGAATGTTCACTATTTAGGGAATACTTACCAAATTAAAAATAACTTCTACCCTTTCAAACTTGAAGAAATCAAACATTGGGAAATTAATGACCCAGATTTTAGACTGCAAATCGTTAAAGACGATAACAGATTTGTAGCTGATTGGCTCTCAAAAAATGAGTTGGCGGACGAAGCGAAACAAGTAATTGAAAAAGCAAAAGCAGTCTACAAACTCTTTTATTCAACTCTAAACCAAATGGCTACCAACAGATGGAAAATTGACACCTGGGATGTTGGTTGGTATCAGATCAGACGTTGCTTATCCGAACATAATATGGCAACAGACGAATTAAAAGAATTAAGCAAGGCAAACGAACAACTTGCGAATAAGATTTTACCGCAAATAGAAGGATTCGGTTTCTTGGATAAAGACGAGGTTTATGATGAAATATAAAATTTATGGATGAAATATTCAAGCAAATAGGCCAAGCCAATTACTATTTATCAAGATTAACTTACGTTATTTCAACATTTCTTGTAGATTTCGGACTTGAGGGAGATGTTGGGGATTTTTTCTCTTCTCTTAATACCAAAGATAAATTCAGAACACTGCCTGAAAAACTTAAAAAAATTATAAATGACGAAAAATTGAATGATGAATTTCAGCAATGGGCAAATGAAATGGAAGATCTAATCATCCATCGCAACACTATTACACATTCGCTAATTTTAAATACTCAAGATGAAAATAGTCCATTTAGGTTTCATAACTACAAAAAAAACAAAAGGGTTTCTACACATGAAGTCACCAGTTTACATCTAAAAGAACTGGAGGAATACAACTTAAAGCTTAAAAGATTGTACAAGGAAGGTTATGAGCTCTTTATTCAGGCAAAAAAGAAAATTCCAATTTTGAGAGTTTATGATATGCCAATAAATCCAAGTTGGAGAAATGATATTAAAGAATGGCTAAGGGAAGAGTATTTAAAAACAGATAAAGGACTATACCTGAATATAGATTTGATACAAGAAAGTATTAATCGTGGAAATCTTTTTTATGCAATTTCAAATGATGAAGTTATTGGATTTGCAACCTTCTCAACTTTCGAAAGTATTGCCACGATCAATATCATGGGAATGAAGCCTGACTTCCGTATGAAAGGTTACGGAAAAGCATTTATTCGAAAACTGATCAACATTTTTAAAAAGACTGGATGTTACGCAATCATTTTAAAATCAATTGATGCGGATTCAACGGCATTCTGGGAAAAGCTTGACTTTAGGAGTATAACTAAAATCCCAATTAGAAATCCCGGGTTTACCCATTATTTACCAATTGAAAAAGAGGCGCTAAAAAATGTTTCCTCCATTGTACGTGAGGTAACGATTGAAATTTGGGACACTGTATCTCCAAGTTTTGGGCATAATGTACCTGTTTGGAGACAAGAGTTAAAAAGTTCTGATCCAACATTAGTACTGCCAATAGAGTGGGAGTGGGATTTAAAAGTAATAGTTGATGGCAAGGAAATTCACAATGTCTTAATTAAACGATTAGACCATCCTAACTGTAATGTTCTTTTTGGCAATTTTTTAGTAATCACTGATATAAAAAAGCTTTTGGATTATATAAAAATGATCACTTAATCTTTCCTCCCTCTCCCCCCTTCTTTGGTCTCAAGGTATCCAAACCGGACGACAACCTTGTCATTCTGGTAGGGGGCAAGATCAAAATCATGGTCATACCAGAATGTTTCGATTAGAGCCCCTATCTGGTCAACTGTAAAACGGTCGAATATTGCAGCCAGGCTTCCGAAGTAGTAATGCTTTCCGGTTCCCTTAAATTCGACGTGATAGACTTTTCTTTGTTGCTTTGTCATTGTGTTTTTATTTGAGTGTGTAAATTTATGATTTCTGAATGGAATGAGGGACTAAAGTAGCAGACAAATAATTGCCTGCTGAAATACCAATCCGGAAAACCGCTATGCGGTTATAACCAGACGGTCAGGTAGAATTTGAATCTTAACGGTATTCCCTGACTCTATACCAGCTTCCTTTAGCCATAAACCTGTTAGAACTAGTTGTGGCTTTGGAGTTGGGCGAGAACGGAACTTACTGGTTTTCCTTACTGATTCAATGTGCTCTCTAACTTTAATCTCTCTGATCTTCATCTTTATTTTTTTAGAATAGTGTTAACTGTGTACCCGGTATCAATACCGGTACTGGAATTTTCTTTTCAGGTTCATTGATGTGTTCAACTTTATGGCCATTTACAGGCTTGGGTTCACCTTTCTCATTATGCCAAACTTGCCATGCAATGGACTGCTGCTTGCTAATGGGTTTAAGGTGAGGTATTCCACCGGTGGTATATATCAGGGGATTTACTTCATATCCAAAACTGAAATCATCCGGCATCAGGCTGTTGCCGTTCAATGCCTGTCCTTTGCATCCATGCAAGGCCAGGTTTATGGCTGTCATTTTGGTGCAAATTGGGTCCAAATCCTGACCGATAAGATAGTTCCCTGGTGCAACTTTATTGAATGCAAGCAAGGTTCTGCCCGATCCGCTGGCAGGATCATTAACGGTGAGGCCGGTTCTTTTCTCGTTACACTCATCAAGTGGTTGCTGTATCTGTGCCATGAAGTCACATACTGTTGACGGTGTAAAGAATTGTCCCAGGAATGAAGCTTTGCTGCTGTGTGAGATTTCTTCATAGAGCGTACCAAGTGCATCAAACCAGTCCATATCTTCGGCGATGTTATCAGCCATTGTCTGAACCAGTGCGCGGAAAAGGTCTGGAAATCTTGAATAGTCCTCTTTGTATCGGGCTTTAAGAGTCTTTGCAAGTTCCTTGTCACCATTCCAAAGAAAACAGGCTGTGGTATAATCTATGAAATCCCGGAAGATATCATAGTCATACCAGTAGCCTTTGAAGGAGTTAAGCACCTTAACAAAGTGCCGTAGGGTTGGAGGGAAATCACGTGTTTTTGCCATTTCTTCTGATAATGAAACGTTCACCATCCTCATTTTCGATGATTGCCAATTTTCTGTCCTTTGACATCAATTGAACTATGGATGAGCTTGTCATTGATTTGAATTCCTCAGGGGATACGATAGTTTTTTGATTTTTCATTTGTATTCTGTTTTGATTAAAAACTTGGGTCAATTCTCATGCTGTGGGTGTTGAGCGCAATAGCTCTACCATTCTGGGTGTCACCATGTCTTACCCATCGGCCATTTTTCCTTAAAGTGAAAATTTGTCCGGGGTCTTTTGTTTCCACCTCTCCGATTTCGTAATCTTCCCCATAGAAGTCGATCACCTTGTATTTGTTTGGTTTAACCTCAATTTTGTGATCAGAAATAACTCTGGTCACTGTAAACGGATAGCGGTCTGTGTACATAATTTCGCAGCATGGCATCCCTACCACCGGGGCGATAGGATTCTGCTGCATGATCATTGATTGAAGGCTTACTGTGTTCATAGTTTTAGAAATTTGAAGTTTTGATTATTTGATCTATTTTTTCACTGAATAGCTTTAAGTTCTCCTCATCAAGTGTTGCGGCAAACTGAAGGATAGCGTTTGGAGAGGCATAGCCTTCTTTTTTGCAAAATCCTTCGTACTTGGTTTTGAAGTGGGTGTTCATCCAACCGTAGGTATCAGGATTCCATACTTGATCAATGATACCAGAAGGTATGTTGTGGATAAACCTGAAAACAGCAATAATTACATTTGCGTTTGATTCTTGTGTAGTGCTCATGGTTTTAAAGGTTTGGGTTTCTGGAAATTGTTAATCCGTATGTTCTGTAGGTTGAACCTCCGATTCTTTCTTCTTCATAGGATGATTCAGTTATCTTAAGACCGTAGCTCTGCATCCACTCTTTATTAAATCTGTCGATGTCAGCTTGAGTCTTAAGAACATATTTAGTCAAATCAAACATCACGTTTGTTACGACGTTAGGTGTTTCATGCCGCATGGCTGAGGCACATACATTTGAAAATCCAGCCCTTCCAAATGAGCTGTAAAAGTCAAACAGTCCTGAGATGGCTGTTTTTTCTAAAATAAAGGCCATGGCTTCTTCAAAGCAATCTGCCTGGATTCCTGTTTGGGTTTTGAATAATAGTTTGTCCATTGTTTTAAATTTAAGAGCCGGAGGTTGCCCCCCGGCTCGGTTAATAATTACCATCCTATTTCGAATTTTACTTTTTCTGGTAGATACCCTAGTTGATATCCCTCAACAAGATAGACCACCTCTGATTCTTCATCATTGGTTTCTTCGCCGTCTGGTGTGAAACCAGATACATTAGAGATTTCATACTCAAATGGCCAGTTTGGTTGGCTGGCAAACCTTACTTCTGCTTCGGGATTCATCCCTTCAAGCTCTTCGATTAACTGTTGTACTGTCATGATTTTTAATTTTTAAGTGTTATTTCCTTACAAATATACTAATTGTTTTATTGAATACAACAAAATAATTAAATTTTTTATGATTTTTTTATATTTATATATCAATTGATTATAAGTAACAAGTTGAATATTTTAAATGCTTCTATTGAAAGCACTTTTAAAGCAATTAACTTTACAACCTCACATTTACATAACTAATTAGTTTAAAAATGAAATTGAAAATCTTACAAGCACTGAAAACCAGATATGCTAATCTGGGGTTTGGTGACAAGGCTTTTGACGGGGTGGCTGACTATCTGTCTAAAACCGTCACAAAAGATGAAGATGTCGAAACCGCAATAACCGGGGTCGAATCTGTACTTAAAGCATTTCAGGGCGATGTGGATAAAGTCCGCACAGAGCTTGCTCAAAAGAAAACCGAACTGGAAGAGCTAAAGAAGAAAAATCCTGAGCCTCCAAAGTCATATCCTCCAAAGCCAGATTCAGATGAACCAGCATGGTTCAAATCCTTTAAAGAAGATCAAGCTAAAAAGCTCGAAGCAATTGAAAAAGAAAACCAAAGCTTCAAAGCCGAAAAAGCAAAGGAGACTAGGTCTGCTCAGGTAGCAGCAAAAGTGAAAGAACTCGGAATCCCTGATTGGCGCATGAAGGGGGTGAGTGTACCTGAAAACCTCGATGAGGCAGGCATCACAACCTTTTTGACAGAAATCAAACAGGATATCGTAACCGCAGGGCTTTCAGGCAAGCCACAATCTGGACTGTCAGCAACTAAGGATGAAGCCCTCAAACAGATGGCAACAGAGCTGGTTGACAAGTACAGTGTCAGTACTGAAGAAAAAAAGTAATTGTTTAACTTAAAAAATTGAAATTCAATGAACTTTGAAAAGAAATCCTATGGCGGAGGCCGCCCGGTGTTTGTCAATCCTCCAACCCTCGTTGGTGGAGGTTTTGAGCTTGACACTAGTGCACAATCTTTCGCTATTGGAACTGTCATTCCTGCCGGCACGCTCGCTATTGTGAACGAATCAACCCGGAAGGTAAAGGTGCTTAAATCAGCTAGAGTAACAGCTATCAGCACTGAGGACACAAAAATCGTTACTCTTGAACACGACGAATATCTTTCAAACCTTTTCGCTGTTGGCGATCTGGTACATATCATCCCCGCAGATGATCCGGATCCTTTGGTAGAGGTTACCGTTACAGCAGTCAATGAAGGAGTGGTTACACTTTCTGCTGCCATCCCAAGCCTTGAAGTGGGTGATATCATTACCCAAATCAAAAAGGTAAATGACGAAGCCGCATTTATTGACACCTTCAATGCTGCCACAATTGCTCCCATCAAGGTTGTAAATGGCATTAACGGCATTGACGTCACAAAAGATGCTTTGATGTTTGCCCGCAGAGTACTTCCGGTACCGGCATCCCTCAAAACAAACGATATGCTGACTGCAAATCCACATGTACGCTATTCCAATTCACTCTAAACTAAAGGAGGATTCTACACATGAAATCATTTTTTAATTCCGACACATTTGGAGATTTAACCAGGCTGGTTCAGATCACCTTTGACCAGGCAAGTGAAAAGCAGAAACAGCTCTTTGCAACAGCCTATGTTGACCAGTTTATGGATTGGGATACGCCACAATACGGCTTGACCTTCAACGAAATCATTGGAGCCTTCAAACTTACCGTTCTTGCATCGGTAATTGGCGACAATGCTGCTACTCCACTTCGTAGCTCCGATGGAGCTGGCACTTTCGAGGGATCAATTCCACGGATTGGACACAAGTTCCCAATGGAAGCGAGCAAAGTACGTGAACTCCTTCAGATGCTTGAGACGCAGCGTATCACAGATACTGCCAAACTTCAGAAGCTTCGCGATACTATGTTTGCTAATGTGGCCGAAGCTGTCAAAGGCGTTAAGGATCGTCTTGACTTCATTACCCTTACTGCACTTTCAAATGATGGTGTTGTGACATTTGATGAAACAAACAATCCTGATGGGCGTCGCTTCTCTATTGACTATAAATTGCCGGCCGATAATAAGGTAAAAGTCAAATCTATTTGGGAAAGTGCAAACCTACTTACAGCAGATCCTTTCGAAGATCTTGCCAAGGTTGTCAATGACAATAAGGGTAAAGTTGAGTTTGGTAAAATCCTCATGGATAATGAGACCTTGCTTTTATTAGCAAGATTCAAAGCTGTTAAACAGGCAATCTATGGCACTGACAAGCTCAATACACCTCTTATGCTTCCTTACATGAACGAACAGTTTGTTCGTTATGGCCTACCTGCAATTGAAGTTGTGAACAAGCGTAACAATGTTTTGGTAGATGGTAAACGTACAGTGGTCAATCCATGGAACAAGAACCGTGTTGTTTTCGTGCCTGCAGGAAAACTTGGTATCGTAAAGACTGCTTTTGAGGACAGTCAAATCATGCCAGAGGAGAATGTTTCATATTCAACCTATGACCGTGGTAACATCGTTGTTGCTCAGTGGAGAACTGGCGAAAGCAAGAATGAGTTAGCTGCTGAAATGACACAGGCATCAAGTCGTGCTATGCCGGTATTCACAACTATGGACGGTATTGTTTCACTCAACATCGCTCAAGCAGCTGAATAAGATGAATAACCTGGAAGCATTGATGGCTGAATGTGAGCCATTCACAATCTCAAAGAGGACAATCGAGAAAGCCTTGACAGATAATGGACTCGTTCCTGACTCTGAATACTCTTCAAAAGCTGCAATTGCTAAAACTGCTGTTGAGGTTCTTTCTCGTTTTCTATCCCTAAGATCTGAAAGTGAAGGTTCATTTTCTCAAGGTTTTGATAAGGAGGGTTTGAAAGCAAGAATTAAAGCCCTTGCCGAGATTGCCGGTATTGATGCTTCCAGTTACATTTCTCAGGTTACTATCTCTGATGGTTCAAAACTCTGGTAAAATGAGGTACCATAACAAACTTTATTACGCAAGCATAACTGGCGACAGCAGCAGAGACGAGTCAGGCAACTTCATTCCGAAGTCTGTTGATCTCATATTTGGCTGCTATTGCAGAGATGAATCAAACAGCTCAGGGCGCAAAGTAAGCAATGGAGAAGGTTCGCATGTCGAATACACTTCTTTGGTTTATGCACCTGCTGACTCTCCTGTTCTCAATGCAGGAGATCTTGTTGAAGTAAAGGATGTGCAAGGTGCTTTAAGAATCAGGGGTACAGTTCTTAGGTTTTCAAAAGATCGATATAACTGTAGGATATGGCTATAAGAAATAAAGGGAATTTAAGCGAGCTTAAGGCCCGGATGAATGCTGCAAAAGTACGCATCGACAGGGCTATTTTCTTTAGACTTTCTTTTCTGGGAGAAAAGCTTGTTAATTATGCCCGGTCCATTTCAGCTGATGTAGGTTATACCGATCAGACAGGTAACCTTAGATCAAGTACAGGTTATATTATCACTAAGGATGGCAATGTTATCAAGTCGGATTTTGAAGAGGTGAGAGGGCATGTTGCCAGCAACCTTGATGGTAAAATTGTTGGACTTAATCATGCAGTTTCTATCGCAGTAAAACACCCAGTAGGTTATGCCCTGATAGTTGTAGCTGGAATGAACTATGCTTATGCAGTTGAAAGCCGGGGCAGGGATGTTCTTACCTCATCTGAATATCTCGCTAATGAGGAGATGCCAAAAGAGGTACGAAAGCTCAGGGAACAAATAAAAAGGATGAAGCTATGAAAACAAACTTTGACGCTATTGATGCAATCTGGAAGCGACTCACTGCACAACAGATTGCAACAGCAATTTCAGGTGAGATTTACAAGCTTCAGCGACCTTTCAACTCTGATAAAGAGGATATTGTTATCAATGCCCTTCCAATTACGGAGACAATCCCTCAGGAATGTGTAGTAAATGTAAACTGTTACGTTCCGAATCTGATTGTCAAAGTCAAAGGCCAGGAGACAAAGATGCCAGATACAGTTCGCATAAAGCAAATTTCGGACTTGGTATTAAGTAAGCTGGAAAATGTGGCCGAAGCGACATTTCATTATTTCGTAACCAATCAGGCTGTACTAGCAAATGAATCTGGAAACGAATATTATTCAAACATTAGATTAACATTCATATTTACAAATATTTAAAATGGATAAAGTACACTATGGCTTAAAAAGCCTCAAAATGGGAGCAGTTGCTGTAGATGGTGGAATGGGAACATCACTCACCGATCTTGGTGGCACGCTCGAAGGTTCAGCAACTTTAACAATGGAGGATGGTGAAAAAGGGGAGATTACAATTGAGGAAGCTGATCTTCCTGTTCACACCTGGAATACTCAGGGAGAAATGAAGATTGTTTTTGACATATTTGATATGTCGCCTGCAAACATCGCTCGTGTATTTGGTGGAACTGTTACAGGAACAGGCGCAACAGAAACATTCAATGGCCCTGTTACGACTCCTACTATTGAACAATCACTTGAAATTATTACAAAAAATAATATCAAATGGTCGTTTCCACGAGTGAAGGTTAACGCAAAGCTTAACATCAATTTTACCAAAAAGGATGTGTTTAAGGCGACCGTTACCTGTGTAGTCTTGCAGCCTACAAAAGCTGAAACAGCACCATTTAGCTATGTCACTGTATCATAAGGATGCTGAAACTCAAAAGCACTCTTAACCGGGTGCTTTTTTAAAATCTATTCCATGAAAGATGCTTTTAATACAGAGCTTACGGCAATTCAGACACTACTTAATGAAGGTATGGTATTCAAGGCCGGAAGATTAAAACTTCACTTACGGCAATCCTATCTTGGTACGCTGCTTCATTTGAGTAAGATTTACTCCCTTATCGCAATCGATGAGTCAAAACTTAAAGACTCTGCTTATGCAGGCAGTTATATGCTTGTCCCTGAAAACGCTAAGAGGGTTGCCCTTGTAATTGCCATTGCTGTTTTGAATAACAGATTGAAGATTAATCTCTTTTCAAGGCTTCTTGCAAATTATCTGCTTTGGACATTGAAGCCGGACAAGCTGTATCAAATCATGGGGATGGTATTGATAGTAAACAATACAGCGTCTTTTACGAATTCTATCAGATTGATTCACACCCTAAGACTGATGCGTCCGAAGGAAGATCTGGTAGAGGCTTAAAAACCCTTTGGGGCAGCCTGTGGAGCGTGTGTACTTCGACAGGTTGGACATTAGAGCAAATTCTCTGGAAAATAAGTTGGGTAAACCTGCAAATGATGATTGTTGACGCCCCTCGCTACAGCTCCGATGAAGAAGAAACTGACAGGATAATACCAGAGCCAGAAACAATTGAAGAAATTGATCAGTTAATGAAAAGATTCAAGCAATGAACGGAAACGGCCCCTTAGATTTTGATGCTACGATTGATGGCAGTCAATTTAAAGCGATGCTTGATGAAATGTCAAGAAGAATTCGTGGGCTATCCGATACTACCGTTCAGGAGGGCAATAAGATTGATAACACTTTTAGAAATATTGGTGTTGCCATGGCTGCATATTTCAGCGCTGGACAATTAAGCAGTTTTGTTACGCAGGTAGCAGATGTAAGAGGTGAATTTCAGCAATTAGAAATTTCCTTTGAGACAATGCTCAAGAACAAGGCCGCATCTGATAAGCTGATGGCCGAAGTTGTCCAATTCGCAACAACAACTCCATTTGATCTGAAGGGTGTTGCCTCTGGAGCAAAGCAACTCCTTGCTTATGGCACCGCAGCAGAAGACATAATTGACACGATGCGACAATTGGGTGATGTGGCTGCAGGGCTTTCAATTCCTTTCAATGATCTTGTTTACCTGTATGGTACCAGTGCAACGCAAGGCAAGTTAATGACAAAAGATTTGATGCAATTTGCCGGTAGAGGTATACCTATCATTGAGGAGCTTAGCAAGGTTCTGAATGTGTCAAAAGCTGAGGTAATGGATTTGGCTACTAAAGGTGAAATTCATTTCGGATTACTCCAGGAAGTCATTGCCAACCTGACCAACGAGACAGGCATGTTTGGCAATATGATGGAAAAACAATCCAAATCAATCGCTGGGCTTAGGTCAAATCTTGGAGATGCCTGGGATAATATGTTGAATGATATCGGCAGAGCAAATCAGGAAACAATTGAAGGGACGGTTAGAACTGCTATCAGTGTTGTAGAAAACTACCAGAAAGTAGCAGATATCTTAAAGGTTATCATTGCTACTTATGGCAGCTATAGAGCAGCTATACTGCTTAATGCTGTGGCAATGGGTAAGTATGCAGTGGCATTGGATCTGGTAATAATTAAACAGAACTTGGTGAACATTGCTCAAAAAGCAAATCCTTACGGACTCGCACTTGCAGGGATAACAGCTTTGGTTGGTGGACTTTGGGCTTACAACCGTTCGTTGTATGAAAGTAAAAAAGCTTTGTATGAAAGCAATGGAGCTATCATTAAACAGGTATATGAAACCGAAAAGCTTGTTGGTCAACTTAAAAAAGGCAACCTCACAGAAGCCGAAAGATTGAGGATATTGGCAGAACTTAAAAAAGCAAATCCAGAAGTTACAGATGCCATTGAAGATGAAGCACTTGCGATTGAAAAGGTAATTGAAAAATATGAGCAGCTTAACCTTTTGACAAGGGCTAAAACATCAATCGACACATATAAAGCAGATGTAGATTTTCAAAGTTTAATCGATGACCTTCAAGAAGCGGAAGAGACAATGGATTCGTTTAAGATTCGCATGGACGTTTTGTGGGTTGATGTCTGGAGCAATTTTGAAAACCTTGCAAAAGAAGGTTCAGAAAACGTACCAAAACTTGTTAAGGAAATGTTTCAAAGTATTGTTGATGAAGGCTTGGATTCAGAACAAGCCATTGACAGAATTCTAAAAAAACGCGAAGCAATTTTCAGTAAGAGAAGGACATACGGTAATACCAGTACAAATGAAAACGAATATTACGATTACTTTGCTGAAACCAATAAGGTGTTTAACTCCTATAAATACGGAAGGGCAGTAGGTGAGTTAAACAGAGCTAATCAGGATTACTCCAAAACAATCCAAAACCTAGAGAAGTTTATTGATAATTACGTTGATTCACAGCTAAACTTGAATGAGGCTCAAAAGGAAGATTTGAGGCTGAAATTGAAAATTGCAAATATTCCAAACTTCAAAAAACCAACAGTAGAACCGGAAACAACGGTCCAGATTACAGTTCTGGAAAAAATCAAGCAGCTAAGGAAAGATATACTGGAACAAGAGAAAGTTGTTGCGGAACTTAAAAATCCTTCAACAATATTTGATGCTGGGAAAATAAATGAGGCAGAAGAAGCCCTTTCAAGACTTAGAAAAGAATTGGAGCAAATTGCTGGGAAACAAGAAAAAAAAGAAAAAACCAGTTTTGAGGATTTAATTAAGGAAGCAAAGGATTCATACGAAAACTATTACCGTTGGGTAGCAAGGTATGGACAAATGTCGGCTGATGAACAGTATGAAAATCTAATCAAAGGCGGCAAATCTTATCTGGAATATCTTGATGCTGAAATTGCAAGACTTGAGAACAAAACAAAAAGATCAGTTTCCGAAACAGAAAACTTAAATCTCCTTATTGCTGGCCGGGCAGATTTGATTGGAGAAGAAACCAGTGTTGAGTCTTTCAAAAAGAAAATCGAAAACACGAAAGAAGGGTTTAAAGATATTGTCGATTATATTGAATTCATCAAAGCTGAAATTGAAAATGCCTCAAAGTTTTCTGGCTCTGAGCAAGAACTTGAAAAGACAAAATTCCTTTTAGAGGAACTTGCAAGTGCAGAAAAGCAATTTGTAAATGATTCATTAAGCACCTTTCAGAACCTGATGAAATCTAGTCAGGATTATGCACAGCAAAGGTTAAATGCAGAGCAGGAATATCAGGAAACAATCAAGAAACTTGATGCTGAAAGCCTGGGAGAAAACTACCAGAAAGCGGCCGATGAAGCAAATAATATCCGGTTAAGGAAACTTGAAGAAATACAGATAAAAGAACTTGAAGGCCTTGAAGCGTACAAGAAACTTAGCGGAGATTTAACGAAGATTTCAAAGAATGAAGCAAATGAATATATAAAGCTTCTTGAAAATCAATTATCGAAATTAGACAACCAAACCGAAGCGTACAGACTTATTAGTGAGCTTGTTACGGAGGTAAAAGAAAAAATCAAAACCTCAAATGCTGAAACCCTAAGTTCGAATTTATATGCTGCTGCAAATTCGTTATCGCAGATCATTTCACTGACAGTTGACGCCAACAGTGAATTTGGTAAAATGGCAAACGTTATTAGTTCAATTATTGGCAATTTAGGAAACGCAACCGAATCACTAAGCAAAGCATTCAAGGTTGTAGGCACTGACACCCTTACTGGAAAAAAAACCTATGATGTTGATTTTGCCTCCGGTCTGGCTGGATTCACTTCAATAGCCAGTATTGCGTTCACAGTAACCGATATGTTGGACAAACAGTTTGGAGTTCAAAAACGTATCGCAGATATTGAAAAGGCAAGGGCGGAATACAATACCAGTATAGGTATTTTGATTGATGAACTGAATGAAAAACTGGCGAAGCAAATGGAGCTTTTGGAAAATATGCCAAAAGGTCAATCCTTCACCCCTACTTCAATCGCTTTGAGAGATTCAATGAAAGAAGCTCAAAAACAGTTGGAGCAATTTAAGTTTACACTTCAAAACACTCCAAAAGAAATTGATATTAAGCTGGATATTGGTTACATAAAATACGTTACTGGTATTACCGACAATCTTGAAGCTTTGCGTAAAGCATTTGCTGATGGTATTATTTCAGAGGAACAATACAATTTGGCAGTTGAGTATATTGATGTTATTGAAGAAGGCACAAAAAGGCTTAACAACCTCCAAAGGGAATTTCAGGAATATATAACTGGCACAACCTCAAACGCACTTGTTGACCAGATTTCACAACTTTTTGCAAAAGGCAAGGTCGAGGCAAAAGATTTCACTGACACTTTCAGGGAGTTAATG
The DNA here is from genome assembly GCA_030683155.1 of Bacteroidales bacterium. Classification (GTDB taxonomy): domain Bacteria; phylum Bacteroidota; class Bacteroidia; order Bacteroidales; family F082; genus JALNZU01. Next base: position 53,389 of record JAUXMV010000004.1, on the reverse strand, counting down.
CGAGACGCCATTATGCAGAATATGAAAATGAAACTACTTGAACCAGCATTGGATAAATGGTATCAGGAATTTTCAGTCGGATTGATGGGCGGTGGTCTGAACTCCCAATCTTGGGTTGGTCAGATGCAGATTGAAATGGAAAAAATCTTTGACAGTGGTAATGAGTATTGGGAAGCTATTCGCTCATTGTTTCCAGATATGCTTGGAGAAGCAGATTTGGCCAACTCACTTTCTGGTTCAATCAAAGGAGTATCGGAGGAAACCGCAGGACTTATTGCCGGGCAGATGAATGCTATCCGAATGAATCAAGCTACAGCATTAGGGTTGATGGATGATCAATTGCTTGAGCTTTCAAAAATCGAGTACAACACCCGCAACAACATCTACATAAGAAGGATTTATGACTTGCTGGAATCGGGTAAGAATGATTCATTTTTACGAAACAGAGCTAACGGGGGGAGTTAATTATGTCATTTGTAATCTATAAAATAGCAAACACAGATATTTCTTCTTTGAAGATTTACGTCATGCACGGATCAGGTTATGTTGATTTCCCGAAACGCAAAATCTCTTACAAGCATAACTGGCTTGATGAAAATGGTGAAGAGGTTGTGCTTGGGGCTTACAAGGCAGAAGCAAGGGAAATCAAATTAGAGTGTGTTGTTTTGGGCACAACAATAAATGATGCTTACACGAAACTAAACTCTTTGCTTAATCTCATTGACACGAATGCTTTTGTGAAGCTTGAGATCATTTACGACTATCCGGCGGCTGGTCAAACAGGGCCGACAAGCAAGTTTCAGTTTAATGTTTACCGCGAAGAGCCCGTGAAGGTAGTGAAGAAGCTCCGCAAAAGCGGTAACGCGTGGACGTTTACACTTGTATTGAAAGACGCTGGCACACTGACCCCAATTCACGTAACAACAGGAGGCGAAATAACTTAAAGATGAACACTTTAATCATAACAACACAAGAAGGTAATTTTACTGTTTCGCTGAAATCGAACTCGGAACAGGTTAGAAGGCTTTTGGAAGAAGATGTTGTGAAGGTTTTCTTTGATAGCGTTTCGGCAATACCTGTAAGGATAGGCGATTATTGCACCGTATTTGGGCGCAAGTATTACATCAACACTACACCGATTGAAAAGAAGCTTTCAAGCAATTTATTTCAGTATGAATTGAGTTTTGAAAGTTCGATCTATGACTTATCAAAGGTTTCATTTCTTGATGTTGATGCAACAGGGGTGCATATCTCACACGAATTCTATTTGATTGGCAATGTTAACGTGTTTAAAGTGCTGCTTGAAAAGAATCTTGAAAGAGTTTTTGGTATCGATATTTGGGCTTTGATCAATGTTGATGTTGCAACGGACAAAGTTTTGAATCTTTCATTTTCGGAAAACAACTGCTTGCAGGCATTACAAACAATTTGCGCTGAATTTGGTTGCGAATATGAGCTTGAAGAAATTGGAAGCGAAAAAATAATCAGGCTTAAAACGCAGGCCGGAGGCTTTCAACCTATAATTTTCAAGTACGGCAAAAACAACGGACTATACGACATTAAAAGAACAATTTCAAGTTCAAACAACCTCACTTCGAGATTGTATGCTTTTGGAAGCAGTAAGAATATAGGCCCTAATTACAGAAGTTACAGCACACGTTTAAAGCTTCCTGGCATAGTTTCAGGAACACCGGACATTGCTGTTTTGTATGATGAAACAGAGCTTGTAGGCTCATATTACAGGGTTTTTGGCAGCACAACAGCAATGAATGTAAGGCTGCAAATCAAGCTGACAGGATCAACTTTGTGGCAGGATTACGGAGACACCGTTTCAGGTGAATTTTTCAATGCAAACTATCTTTCTTATCCTACAATTATCAATGCTGCGGCTGTAAGATTGAAAGCTTGGGATGTTATCGGGAAATACGTTTTCAGTAATGGCACTCACTCGGGCTGGGATGTAACGGTTAATGGAGAGAGCTATATTGACAACAATGCAGCGATAGCAAAGTACGGTGTGATAGAAAGAACGATAATCTTTGATGACATCTTTCCGCAACGCATTGGCACGGTAACGGCCTTAGGTGATTCACCCCGGAAATTCATTGATTCAGGAATGTTTGACCTGAACGCGAAAAATGAAGATGGAGATTCATTGTACTGGCTCGGCATTGACCCGAAAATAAGCTTCCGCACTGGCAACCTTGCAGGCTATGAATTCATAATTGCAGACTACGACACCGACACGAAAGCTTTCACAATTCAGAAATATATTGATGAAAGAGCCTTAGAATTTCCAAACCCGGATTCAGCAGCATTTCAGATTCAGGAGGGAGACGAATATGTTATCCTTGACATTGCTTTCCCGGATTCTTATGTTGAAGATGCTGAAAACAGACTTTTGACCCGGGCTCAAGAGTGGCTTGAAAAATACAGTAACGAACAGGTTTTGTATGAACTAAATCTTGATGAAAAATTTGTCAAGGATGAACAGTTAGGTTTTGGCGTAGGTGATTCAATTGGTATTCAGGACACTGATTTGGATATACTGGAGCAGATAAAAATTGTTGAAGTAAGGCGAAATCTTGTAAACGAATACAAATACGCTTTAAGGCTGTCCAACAGCGTTTACAAGCCAAAACAAAGAAAGAATACGCAACAGGCTAATTCCGGCTTACCACAACTTAAACAATCTGTTACAAGCCAGTCTGATTGGGAGCAAACTGATTCATTAGAGCCTTCATATATCAAAAATAAACCGGACTTGTCGCTGATTGCTGACAAGCATATGTCATTCAATATCAACCACAAAATGACCGAAATAATTCAACATGGGTTAGATAAAAACCCTGCTGTTAGCATCGTAGATGAAAATGGAGAGCTATGCCTTGCAGATGTTACTTATATAGAAGAGGACAAATCTGTTATGGTAAGTTTTGTAGATTACTTCACAGGCAAAATTATATTCAATTAAAAAGACATTATTATGAAACAGGGTTCACATATTGATTTTGGCAAAACAGCTCAAATCATTAACGTAAAACTTCATCAAGTTTCCAGTTTACCAGCTGTTTGGGAAGGGGGATTTTTATATCTCACCACTGACAAAACAGTGTATTACGGCGATGGGACAGCTTGGATTCCAGTAAAAAGCATTGCTGGATTAATAAGCAGTGTAACAGGAGGTGTTGGTATTACCGTACAAGTTACAAATGGTGTTGCAAAAGTCACGCTGGTTACCGATGGAACAACCCTTGAACCCGCCTCCGCAAGTGATGGAGCTGCAGTAAGAATTATGGCTGGTGGAGTGGGAACAACTCAACTTGCAGACAACTCCGTTACCACTATTAAGGTAACTGACAAAAACATCACTTTTAACAAAATTCAGGATATTCCAACAATGACCGTTGTCGGAAGGATTGCGGCAGGGTCTGGGGTGAGTAGTGCTATCACAATCCTTACTGACCTTTCAGGAATTATTTCTGCACATGACAGTCTTGTTTCTGCAAAAGCCGTAAAAGACTATGTTGCAAGTGTTGTTGGAGGCTTGGGAACGCTTGAAGGAGCTTTTGACGCCAATGCAGCAACGAACTTTCCTGTAGGGGCCGGAGGCACGAAAAAAGGAGCTTACTGGTATGTTAACGTTGCCGGAACTGTTCAAGGGGTTGCGCTTAACATTGGCGATGTTTTGATTGCAAACAAAGTTAACGCCAGCACCACCTCCGCAGCTGACTGGATTTTTCTCGAAACAAACCGAGACCAAGCAACAACAACAACGCTTGGTGTAATTGCCCTCTCAACTCAAGCAGAAGCAAGAGCAATGAGCAGCACAACCAAAGCGCTCACACCTTCAAATTTAAATGATGTAAGGGCTACTAATGCTGAAACACAGACTGGAACGGCAACTGACAGATTTGTAACTCCAGCAAGCCTTTCATCCAGATTAGCAACCGAAACCAATACAGGACTTATTGAGATAGCCACACAAGCAGAAGTAAATGCCGGAACAGATGATACGAGAGCCGTAACAGCTGCAAAACTGAAAGTGTATACTGAAGGACTTCTTGGCAGTTTTGGGAGATTCGTTGCAGACATCGGAAACGGTTCAGCTACGACCTTCACAGTAACCCACAATTTAGGCACAAAAAACGTTCACGTGGAAATTTGGGATAACGCGACCTGGCAGACGATACTTTGCGATGTAGCAAGAACAACAACTTCTGCTATCAGTGTATCTTTCGCTGCTGCTCCAACTTCAAATGAGTATAAAGTTTTCATAATGAAATAGGATATGAAAATAGGGTCAGATTTAGAGATTAAAGGCGGTTTGAAGGTTGGTGCAGTTCCGGTGTTTCCAAATGCACCTCACTTACTGAATATTGACGCCAATGGCAATATTAGCAAACAGGTCAATTCGGTTAGCGGTCCAACTGTGTATCAAATTAATTACATTCATTCACTTACGCCAGCAAGGATTAATGTACAGACATTAACAACCATTGACGGTGTTGCTGTTGGCATTGAGTTAGGTTCATATACATGCAAACTGGACTTCGAGTTTGGTAATTTGACTAACTCTAATTACAGGCTTGCAGCAAAAAGGACTATTGAATTTGCCTTTATAATATATCCGTTTGGTGGTGTTAATATTCACTCACTACCTACCTTGTATTTGACCTCACACGCTGGTTCTGTTGTAAAACTTATCAATGCTTTCACATGGGAAGTAAAGGCAAACGATATAACTTTTGATGCCTTGTTAGTATCCAACAGACTTTACATTGACGTGAAAAGCAATTTTAATACAGCTGCTTTCAGTGAAGCAAATGGTTCGTTTCAGGCTAGGTATACAACAGAAATAAAGAAATTCAACTACCAGTCAGGCGGTGGAGATTTACAGATGTAAAACTTTTAATAAGTATAAAAAATGGGATTAACAGGGCAAAATTTTATTATGTGGAAAGGAGACGATAGAATCATTCAAGTCACTATTGAAGATGCGAGTGATGTTTCTGGCTTTACTGCAAAATGGCACATGGCTGTTGATGTTAACAGTCCAAAATTGATAACTAAAACCTCTGCTTCTGGTACAATAACTTTTAACGGAAACAAAGTTTTGATTAGTCTTTCCAGTGCTGAAACAAAGGACAGTGTTACAGCCATTCCAGAAGGTATGTATTACCATGAGCTTGAATTAATTGATGCACAAAACAAAAAAGCAATCGCTGCATCGGGAATAATTGACTTGAAAAAAACACTGGTTGGGAGGCCTTAAGCTATGGCTGAATTAAGAGGTGAATTAGGCTTTTATATTCAAAAGTCAGGGAAATTAGATTTAATCCAGCAATTGCAAGGTAATATTGGGGTTGTAAGGCTTTCAGGTAAAATGGGAGCAACGTTAACCTCAACTCAAATTAGTATTGTTTCAGCAAGCATACCAGATGTAATTATTAAAGAAGATGCCGAGTATGAATTTCCAGAATATGTAAATCTATTACTTTCAACAGGAGCAACTGTTCAATTCCCTATTACAGGTTGGGATTTAGACCCAGATTATGTGGATACATCAGTAGTAGGTACATATATACATGAAGCCTTTTATGAAGTTCCTGATTACTATTTAGGCACAAAACCTACTGTTTTTTTAACGATGTATGTAAAGGCTGTATTGATTATTTCAGGAGGCATTTTGAATAGTTATACAGGGTTTAACTCGCGCACATTCCTTTCAGCTGGCAATCTTGTAATTAGTGAAATATCCAAATCAGCGAAACTTGATGTTTTGATTGTTGCGGGAGGGGGTGCTGGCGGAAAAGGTGTATCAACTCTTGGTAATGCTGGTGGCGGTGGCGCTGGCGGGGTTATTGTTCAATCAGACTATAATTTGATTGATAACAATATCCAATTAGCAACGTATCAAATTGTTGTAGGCGCGGGGGGTGATGGTTATCCGCATGAAATATTTAGATATAATGGGGGTGATTCAAGTCTATTCGGTTTAATTGCCGTTGGAGGTGGCGGTGGTGCGGGTGTTTCAAGTTCTTCAGGTAATACAGGAGGCTCTGGTGGTGGTGGTTATGGAAGATACCCAGCAGGAGGTGGGGCTGGTGGTGCTGGTACTCCGAATCAAGGGAATGCCGGAGGGAATGGAATAGCAGGAACTCAACCATGGAGCGCAACTGGCGGCGGTGGCGGGGGTGCTGGCGGCGCTGGAGGGGTTGGTATTGCTAATGTTAGTGGCGGGGGTGCTGGGGGTTCACCAATTTCAAATAATTACAGAAACGGTAATTCTACTAATTATGCGCAAGGTGGAAAAGGTGGTGAATACAATTCATTCACCCCCGCAGTAGGGGGCGCAAATACGGGTAATGGGGGGCAAGGAGGTAGTTTATACAGTCCTGGAATAGCAGCTGGCGGCTCAGGTATAGTGGTAATTCGATACAGTTCAGATTATATTTTAGAATAAAGTTATGGGTATAATAAAATCAAACATTCAATATGTTTCGTCTGGAGCAGGCAAACCTGTTGCTGGCGACATTCCTATTTGGAATGGAACTGATTTCGAGTATATGTCTCAAGGCATGCTCGGACTTCCAAAGCTTGATATATTTGGTAGTTCGGTCAGCTTAAACCATGTTTCCCCATTTAACAACCTTGACGATGGATTACTAAATAACGCTCCCGTACAGGTGTTGCAGTATTTTTCGCAATCTGGTATTACCGGATACAACAATTCAACAGGGATCTGGACTTGTCCTAGCTCTTCTTATTATTTAATTAACTATTATGTTCAATTTGATAGAAATGTAGACGAATATGGCTGGCTTCATCCCGTTACTGGTGCTGGAATGTTAAGTGCTGGAATTGTCAGAAATACCGGAGCGATTTTAATTCAGAATGAAGTTGCTATAACCATTCCAAAAAGGATTATCGGAATCAGTGGTACACTGATGTTTAATTTCAGCGCTGGCAACTCAATAACGTTAAGGGTAATGAACCAGACAGGTTATAATTATGCGCAAGGTACAAACATGAATAGCTATTGTACTATGACTATAATTAAAATGTCGTAACCCAAAAATGATTAAAAAACTAATCAAAAATGATTCAAAGAACATTAATGACAATTGAAACCATGAGTTTCCCAGCGAAAATCTTTGCGCTCGCAATTGGCTTCCTTTCACCGCTTTCAGCTTTAATACATGTTATCCTTGCTTTATTACTTGTTGACATGATTACAAGTATCTATTATCAGATGAAGCTTGCTGTTGAGAAGGCTGAAAGAGGGAAGCGAACGTGGGCTGCATTCAAGGTTGTGGAATCGGCAAAGCTCCGTAAAACAATCGAAAAGATGTTTTTTTATGTCGTTGTAATAATCGTTTTTTATTCATTTGACCTTGTGTTGTTAAAGATTCAACCGCTTAACGAAGATTCAATTGTAACCGTTTCGATAACAAATTTAAGTGCTGTTTTGATTGCACTTGTCGAAATGACTTCAATTGCATCTAACGTGAGTAAAATAACAGGAAATCCAATTTTCAACAAGATAACAAGCATTTTTTCAAAAAAGGTAAACAAGAAATTTGAAATTGACGAAGAATGAAAAAGACACTCGACAACCGAAGGTTAACAACTAATTTCACCCTTTATGAATTCATAGAAGGTCAGCTTCCTGAAGCAGGAAAAGACATGAATTGGAAGAATATCGCTCAGATGGATATTAAAAACATGGAAAAGGCAGCCGCACACGCTCAAAGTGTAAGGGATCTGATCAACAAAAATTTTAGAAGCGACAATGATTATAAAGAAATCGGATTGCGAATAACCTCTGGCTGGAGGTGTAAGGAGTGGGAATTGCACCAAAAGCGGTCTGGCAACAGCCAGCATGTGATTGCTGCATATGATGCACAACCTGTCAACTGCTCAAAAAGGCAGGCAGCAGAAATACTTGCATGGCTTCTGCATCATTTTAAAAACTATGAAGGGGGGCTTGCAATTAAAAAACCCACATTTGATAAAGGAAACATACTCACACCCGGATTTATACACTTCGACTTTCGCGGTCGAGTTGCAAGATGGGAATATTAATTCATCTATTTTTTAACTAAATCTAACTAAAATGAAAAAGTTGATTTTCTTTCTTTTCGCATGGGCAGTACTAGCCCTGCCAGTTGCAGTCTTTGCAGGGGAAAACCCTGATCCTTCAAACGGCAACCCCATTTCCCTTGGGATGTTCGTAGACCTTACGGCTCTTGCAGCCGGTATTGCAGCAATTACACTGTTCATCAAAAACACTTTCAACACTTCCGGACTCATCACCGACATTGTCTCGTGGACTATTGGGCCGGTGCTTGGGCTTATTGGATTTTACTTTAAACTCGGAATGTTTGCTGAGGTTGTCTGGTACGGAGCTTTACTTTACGGACTGCTTGCATCATTCTACGCCAATAAAGGCTACGACATTCTTTCCGTTATTCGAGGGAAAAAGGATGTTGAATATGTAAAGATTGAGTAATGAAAGCCATCTTAACTGTCCTGTTAATAGTCTTACTGACTTCATGTAATATGAAGCGGTATTGCAATGAAAGATATCCTCCTCAAGAAAAGGTAAAGGATAGTATCAGCTTTGTTGAAAAAATAGTTTATCGCGATACAACGATCTACAGGTTGCTCCCCGGAGAAATAAGGATCGATACCTTATATATAGATACAACAGACAATTCAGCTAAAAGCGAACTTGAGACATCCTTAGCAAGGTCATCTGCTTTCTACAAAGATGGCCGACTAATACATGAATTGAGGCAAAAGGACAGTGTATTATCCTTTTTAATCCAGAACGCCATAAAGGAACATTCAACTGTTGACTATCGAGACAGAGAGGTTATCAAGGTTGAAACAAGAAATGAGCTTACTGGCTGGCAGCATAGTCAAATTTATGCAGCATGGATACTGGCCATCATTCTCCTGATAAGTTCGTTATGGAGGAAATTACCATCTGCACTGGTCACTAAACTGATGCGGGTTTTCAAGAATAAAAAGCCTCCTTAATTAAGTACATGAAAGAATAAATGCAAAAGGGAAAAATCCGGTACAATGAATGCCGGATTTTTTTATTTTTGTAATCAGGTAATCGAACTACCCTGGAATTGAAATGAGAGAGTTGTTAAGAGTTTTAGTTGTGTCTATTTCCCCATTAATCGAACCAATCTGGAATTAAAAGAAATGAGTAAAAAATGCAGAATTTGTGCAGATGTTTACAAATTGTTTCCGAAAACAAAATAATAAAAAATTTATCATATTGATATAGAGTGTTTTGTGAAGTTTAGAATGATAGACTCTTAATCAATGGGTCCCAGGTTCGAATCCTGGCGGGGAGACAAGGCTAAAACGCTGAAAACCTTTGCTGTTACAAAATAGCAAAGGTTTTTTTATTTTGGCGCAGATAATATGCGCCGTATTTTGAAAATATTTAAGTTCCTTATTGTTTGGACATGCTTGTTTGAAGGTAATAAATCTCCAAAAATTTGCGGTTAGTTAAATGAAGCGTTCAGAAGAATAGCAAACCTATTGCTGTCGAGTTTCTCAGAGAGCCCGGCTTCGGGATTGTTGGTCAGATTTGTTTTTCCATAAGTAAGCGCGATGCCCATTCCCCATTTTTTTGATATCCACCATTCTTTGCCTGCCTTCAGCTGAAATGATAGACCGCGGTCTGTAGAAATGTTAATTTTTTCATCTTCATTGATGATAGAAAAATTGCCAATGCCTGCAGAACCTGAGATGAAAATATTTGATGGCATGAAGTAGTATGTGGCTCCAGCACCGATCATGGCTTCACCAACACTCATATTGTCTGAAGCCTTAATGCTGCTGTTTCCCTCGATGGTGATCGTCGGACCTGGCAGCGCAGAAGATGTTACTGTAGCATGCAGAATGAGGTTTTCCTGCACTGCACCTCCGATTTTAAAATCAAAGTTAATACCTACACCACTCATACTTAGTGTATAATCGCCTGCAGTATTGTCTTTGACAAAATCCTCAATGTTTCCGAAAACTGGACCTAATCCCAGCGAAAGGTAAAGACCTTTATGTTGCCGTTGGGTCTCCTGTGCATTCATCGAAAAGTAGATTTATAGCAAGATGAAAAGAAGGATGTTTTTTTTCATTTTTTCATTTTTTGGTTTAGAACTTTACATAGCTTATTACCGAAACAGAATCTTTTTGAAACCGGTTGATTCCAATTGAAATATTTATTTGTTGGATACAGTAAATCATGTCTTTAAGACTGATTTATTTTCTGTATTTGCTCCAGCAAATTTAGCTCACTGTAAAGGGAAAAACAAGAAAAATATTTTAAATTAATTCCACCAATCTTGAAGACTAAACTGACTTTAATCCATAAAACAAATCGTCTTTTTCTGGCATATTTTAAAACACATTTTTATGCACTCCATTTGCATAATAAAACGATTTTTAGAAGGAATTTTTATTTTCCTTTTATCTGCATGAGAAAGTCTCTGGTTTTTTTAACTTGGTTAATATGAAAAGTTCTGTTGTCAAATCATGTTACAAATCATACCAGATGCCCAAATAATGCATTCCAATTTCTCCGCCTTTGGCGGATCATTGCTCTGTAAATTTGTAAGCTCAGCATGATACCAAAAATTTTTTGAAATGAAATAGTATTGCGCTCAATATCAATAAGAAACACCTGAATATCAATTATATATGTTGATACGTTTGCGAAACTTTGTGAATATCTTCTCGCTCTTTGGGAAATAGCTTGAGCATAGGAGTCCATCATATTCAAAAACAGAACTATAGGAGATAAATATAAGAAATTCGCTTTGGCAACAAAAGCACATAGAATCTTAGGTTTTTTGAATGATGAATTCTGAGTTTTAATAAAACAGAAGACCTGTTGTATTAATTATGTTTAAGCGCCATATTTGATGCCCCAATTTAAAACTCCTTTGTATGATAGCTTGTGTAAATTAATTAATTTACTCGCGTTGGATGGTTTGCTTTCATTACGAATATAACACAATTGCGGAGTATTGCAACAAGAATTAAATGATGAATGAAAATTATCATTTATCAACTTTTCGAGTGATGTATATCAATAAAAAACTTGATAAAAAAGGAGTTTTTTTTCGAAAAATATCACAAATTAACTATCGTAATATTTTGATTATGAAAGTATTTTTGATAAAAATTTTTTAAGAAAAATTTCATTGATTAGATAAAATTGCTAGTATGAAAGTCAAAAGAAGAACATTTTTAAAAACTACAGCAGTTGCCGGTGCCGGGCTCATTGCCTTCAACCCAGTACTAAGTGTTTTTGGTAAAGCCACATCTGGAGTTAATAAAACCAGAGATGAAGGTTGGTATCCATCAACATGCCAAGGCTGTACAACATGGTGTCCAATTGAATTATATGTGCAAAACGGAAGAGTCACCAAGGCGAGAGGCAATCAGTTTTCAAATGTAAATCCTGGTTATTGCTGCCCTCGCGGACACTTGATTCCTAAAATGATTTTCGATCCTGATAGGGTAAAAGTACCTATGAAGCGAACGAATCCTATAAAAGGAAAAGGAATTGATGCGCAATTTATTCCTATAAGTTGGGATGAAGCAATGGATATTATTGCAGACAAGATCATGGAGTTGCGAAATGATAACGAAACACATAAGTTTTTACTCATGCGAGGCAGATATACAGCTTCGAATGATTTATTATATGCAAGGTTACCACGCATAATTGGATCACCTAATAATATTTCTCATAGTGCAATTTGCGCTGAAGCTGAAAAATCGGGTTGCTTTTTCACAGAGGGTTTTTGGGGCTACCGTGATTATGACCTTGAGAATACCAAATGTCTTGTTTTGTGGGGAGTCGATCCTTTTCGATCAAACAGACAGGTTCCAAGAGCCATGGATGTTTTAAAAACCGTGCAGCAAAATGCTTCTATAATTACAATTGATCCATTTTTTACCACAGCAGCATCAAAGGCTGACAAATGGTTGTCTGTAAAACCAGGAGAGGACGGAGCTTTGGCAATTGCTATTGCACATCATTTGCTTGTTTCAGGTTTATGGAACCGGACATTTGTAGGAGATTTTAACGGCAGCGGTGCAAGTGCTTTTGTTGCCAACATGCCCGTCAATGAAAGTGACTTTACAGAAAACGAAACGAGTGGTCTTATTAAGTGGTGGAATATTGAGTTAAAAGACAAAACTCCTGCATGGGCCTCAGCCATTACTGGAATTGCACAATCAAAGATTGAAGAAGTTGCTGCAGAGATGGCTGCAAATGCGCCTTATGTTAGTGTGTGGTATGGCCCAGGGCCGGTTATGTCGCCACGTGGAACTTATGTTGCAATGGCAATTTACGCAATCAATGGACTTCTTGGATCGATCGATCATCCCGGTGGTCCAATCACAACAGTATCAACAAAGTCAAATGCAGCTCCATCGCCCAATGCTTATGTTGATGCCATCGCTACAAATGGTCTCACCTATCCTAAAATTGATCAACGCGGAACTCTTGCCTTCCCTGCAATGGCATCAGGAACTCCAGGCTCTGGCGTTGTAACAGGGAATTTGGCCAATGCTATGCTTGCACAAGATCCATATGAAATAAAAGTAGCGATAGGATATTGGTGTAATTTTAACTTTTCAGTTAGCGAACCCGGGCGTTGGGATCAAGCCTTTGCTAATTTACCATTTTTTGCGCATATTACAACACATGCAGCCGAAATGACTCAATTTGCTGATATTGTACTTCCTGCATCATTTCACGCCGGAGAAAGGCTTTCCTATGTGAAAACTTCTGGTAATCTTCATTCTGAGGTTAGTATTCAGCAGCCATTATCGAACAGGTTCTTTGAATCCAAAGCAGATGAAACAGAGATTACTTTTCTTTTAGCACAGAAATTGGCAGAAAAAGGTTTTTCTAATCTACTTGATTATTACAGAAATGAAATAAAAGACCCAGATACGGGAGCAATGGCTAACACACCTGAAGAGTTTGCCTTGTATTCAACGAAATATTTCACCAAACCTTCTTGGGATTTACTCGGCGGTGGCTGGGACGAATTGTTGGAAAAAGGGGTGAAATCATTTGGTCCCTATCAGTTCAAAAATAAGTGGGGTGGTAATTTCCCGACACCTTCCGGCAGGTTTGAATTTTACAGTAATAAAATGAAATCAGGTCTTGAATTGCATGCCAGTAAGTTTGGTGTTGATGTCGACCATGTGCTCGAAGTTTGTAATTATGAAGCCAGAGGAGAACAAGCTTTTGTGCCACATTATGAGTCACCTCATCGATGGGGAAGCTTCGAAGAATATCCATTCACATTTATTGATCTTAAATCGAAACTAAACCGCGAAGGCAGAAGTGCTAACCATCCATTTTATCAAATGTTCAAAAAACTGGATATGCATGATCTGAACAACGAAGACTGTATTAAGATTAATCCATCAGACGCCAGTAGTTTAGGTGTTGAGGATGGAGATATGGTAAGGATTACTTCTGTCAGTGGATCAAGAATTATTAAGGCACGTCTATTTGAAGGGGTACAACCCGGAACAATAGGAAAAACTTTTGGTATGGGACATTGGGCATATGGGCGTTTTGCTGGTAATTATTCTTCCTTTGAAGAAAAGGGGGTAAATAATAATGATTTGCTTAAAGACGATTATGACCGTATTTCTGGAAGTACTTGCAGAAACGGGGGCTTTGTTGGGGTGAAAATAGAAAAAGTTTAAATATTTAAAGTAGAGCATCATGGCAAAATATGGAATGGCAATAGATCTTTACCGATGCACTGGCTGCGGTGCATGCGCATTAGGGTGTAAAAATGAAAACAATACAGAAGCATCAAAATTTGGAAAAAGCTATAACTGGGCTGACTTCTTTATTAAAACCGAAGGCACATTTTCTCAAGGGAACCTTAAGCATTTTGTTTTTCCTACATTGTGTAATCATTGCGAAAATGCCCCATGCATCACTGCTTGTCCGGTTAATCCAAAAGCATTGTACAAAACAGATGATGGAATAACGATGCTTAATCATGAGCGTTGTATTGGATGTGGTTTTTGCATTCATCCTTGCCCTTACAGCGATGTTAATCTAGACATCGCTAAAGTTCAATATTCTGTAATTACCCAAAATGCAAGGAGTTATGATAATTATGAACCTCATAATTTCTATTACAATACTGATGCAATAATACCAGGATGTACGAGTAGCCCTTCAGATATGGTTGAGTTTGCAACTGAGATTCCTCCCGATGCAAACCTGTATTATCATCCTGATACAATGGATGTTAGGGTAAAAGACAAATGTGAAAAGTGTACCTTTTGCGATCATCGCATTACCTTGGGTCTTGAACCCGCATGCATTGAGGCTTGCCCTGCACACGCAAGAATGTTTGGAGACCTTGATGACCCTAATAGTGAAATCAATGCATGGCTTGACAAAGGTTATGTGCGCTTAAAAAATAATAAGGGAGAGTTAATTGGTATGACTGAACCAAATGAAATAAATCCTAAAGTATTTTATATAGGTGATTTTGGCCCTGTTGGGATAAATGAAGTAATAGTTTCCAAGGAAAAACCGGTGATGAAAGTTTACCCAAATCCTTCTAATGCCACAACAAATATTGAAGTTGAAGTAACAGATTTTTGCAATGCTGATATCACTGTATTTGATATTTCGGGCAGAAAAGTTATAATTTCAGACAATAATTATAGATTATCTCCAGGTAAAAACACCCTTAGCATCAATGTTTCCAATCTACTGTCAGGTACTTATGTTGTGAGATTAGTTGCAGATAATCAAATATATACCTCTAATCTAATCGTTAAGCGTTAATGCTTTAAAGTGATTTTTTTAATTAGCCTGCAAGCTCAACTTTTTTGAGTTGCAGGCTTGTTTTTAAATGCGGAAAAAATAACCATTATCCAATCAATTTATCAGAATATGTTTCAGGCCAAAGCGACCTTTTTACAGTGTATGACAGCATTAATGTGTGAGCCGGAGAATGCAGTTTTAATGAACGACTCCGTTTTTGAACAACTTGATGAAAGCATTCAATTAATTCATGAAGACGCAGCCATTAATGTAGAATCATTAAAGAATTCTGCCAGAGAGGAGGCAAGCATATTGCTTGTTGAATATGCACGCTTGTTTATTGGGCCATTTAAAGTTCTAGCTCCTCCTTATGCTTCCGTTTATTTTGGAGAAACGCAACTTAACAATGAAATTACTGATATGGTTAAAGCGTATTATGAGAAGGCTGGATTAATTTTTGAGGAAGCCTCAAACGATCTGCCAGACCACATAGCTGTAGAAACTGAGTTTTTGCAGTTTTTAGCAGCAGCGGCTTCAAGAGATAGCGAAGAATCAAGAATGGCTGAAAGTGTTGATTTTAGTGAATTATATCTGGATTTCCTCAAAAATCACTACCAAAAGTGGGTTCCTGCTTTTTGCAATAGTGTTATTAAACAGACATATTCTGAATTTTACAAAAAATTGTTTAGTATTCTTGGAAGAGTTATCAGTGCTTTCTAATTAGAATATATACTAATGTCAAAACCGGAATCATGCACTGGCATTGTGCTTGCTGGTGGTCAATCCAAACGTATGGGAACCGATAAAGGGCTCGTTTATTTAAACAATAAGCCATTGGTACTTCATGCCGTTGATGCACTCTCTTCTTTTTGCGGTAGAATTATTATTTGCTCCAACAATGAAGCTTACTTAGCTTTTGGCTATTCTTTAGTAAAAGATATTTATTCAAAGAGTGGGCCAATGGCTGGTATTCATGCAGGATTGAAAGCGAGCTTTACTGATGACAATTTTATTCTATCGTGCGATATGCCATTTGCAGATATGTCAATATTTAGTTCAATTATTGAGCAACATAAAAAATGCAAGGCAGTTGTGGCTGTTTGCCAAAGTCAAATTATTCCCGTTTGTGCCTATTATAACAAATCCATTTTACCTGATCTTGAAATGTATTTAAATGCATCAAAATTAAAAATGATGTCGTTTCTTGATGAAATAGGTTTTTTGAAAGTTCATTTTGATAGCGAAACTGATATAAGAAAGCTCAGAAATATTAATACAAAAGATGATCTACTAAAATAGAAAACATAGACAATGAAATTCTTATGAATTCTAAACTGATTAAAAAATCTGAGGTTAATCGCAATCTGAGCGATATTTGGCTAAAAGCTTCTGTGATTGGAAGTATTTGGGCAGCTTTCGAAATTATAATAGGTAGTTTTTTGCATAATCTTCGAATACCTTTTGCAGGTATGTTTCTCGCTGCAGCAAGTGTTTTTCTTTTGGTAGCATTTCATCAGCTATGGAATGAGAAAGGGATTATACTGCGTGCCGGCATCATTTGCGCTTTGATGAAATCAATTTCGCCTTCGGCCATCATTTTAGGACCGATGGTTGGAATATTCATGGAAGCAATTCTCATTGAGAGTACTGTTGTTCTTTTCAGAAGAACAGTTTTTGGATATATTCTTTCTGGCATTCTTGCTGTTATCTGGACTTTGACCCAAAAAATCATCAACCTGATTATACTTTATGGGTTCGACCTTATCAGGATTGCCGCATCCTTCATTGAATACCTAAGTCGTCAATTTCAATTCTTTGGCGACAATCGGTACTATATATTTATCGGTGTAATATGCCTCTATGCATTGCTAGGCGGTTTGGCAGCCTTTGCTGGTTTAAAGTCGGGAAATTACTATTTAAAGAACAAACAAACACGGCCATTTGAAAAGATACCCTTACAGGATTACGGGAGTCAGCTGTTCAATATTCAACCTTCACATCAATACTCATTTTTCAATCTTTTTGGAATCATTTCGGCAATTATAATAATTTTGTGGCTAATGAACTCAGGTCACGTTGGCTTTGCTTATGTTGCAGGTGTGGGATTGTTAATGTATTGTGCTATCCGTTATAAAAATGCATTACGCCATTTAAAAAAACCAATTATATGGTTGCAGTTTGTTGCAGTTACCCTTACTGCAGCTTTCTTTTGGGAATACCTTTCCACAGGTCTTTTTTATTCAACCAAGGGCCTGCAGATTGGACTGGAAATGAATTTCAGGGCATTGATTATTATTTTTGGATTTTCGGCAGTGAGTGTGGAGCTGCGCAACCCTTTGATCAGGTTATTGCTATCCAGAAATGGTTTTTCTCAATTGTATAGCGCTCTAAGTCTTTCCTTTTCGGTTCTTCCAGCAGTAATGAATGATTTTCCGCGCACTAAGGATTTACTTTACAGAAGAAAGCGACTTACCAATCATATATTTTCGACAGCTGAGGATTTACTTGCTACTCTTGAAAGGAGTAATTTCTCAAACGAATAATTTAAAATCAAAAAAAAAGTTGTGATCTAAAACGAATTCAGAAAATCATACAAGTCTTCATCAGTCCTTAAGTTGAGTTTCTTTCTCAGCCTTGAGCGACTGATGTATGAACTGGAAGGCTGAATGTTTAAAATATCGGCTATTTCTTTGGAGTTTAGCCCTATTTTAAGATAAGCACACAAGCGCAAATCATTGCTTGATAAGCCCGGAAAGTATTCTTTTAATTTCCTGAAAAATTCCTGATGCAGCTCATCCATTTGAATTTCAAATGTTTTGTCTTCAATATTTATGTATGAGTCCAATAATCTTTGCATTTCGTGCCATCTGATTTTTGAAGTAGAAGGTTCTTTTTGAACCAAATTGCATTTGTCTTTTAAAATGAGAAGCAGGCGGTTTTTATCTTCGTTATCTTTGGCTTTGTTTGCCAGTTCGATCGTTTTAACTTTAAGTTGTTCCTTAATTTGGTTGTATTCCATTTTTATACGCTCTTGTTCCAAAAGCATAATTTCATGCCTGTATTTTTCGGCTTGCATACGCAAAGAGTTTTGTTCTCTGATTAATAACATCTTCTTTTGTTTTTTTAGAGATATTCTTTGCAAGACACGAAGAAAGTAAACTACTGCAGCCATCAGCATCAGATAGATCAGGTAGGCATACCATGTGTGATACCAGGGTGCAGCTATGCGAAAAGAAAACGCTTTTGCATCTGTGATTTTTCCATCAATGGAGGCTCTTACAAAAAGATTGTATTCACCAAAATCCAGACTTAAAAATTCAAGTGTATTTTTAGTGCTCCAGGCGCTCCATTTTCCTGAATTGTTTAATTTGTATTGATATAAAACATCATCGCGATTTGGAACAACAAATTCAATTCTTACATTATTTAGCCGATATGGAGCAGTTTCGCCTGAGAAAAGCAATAATTCTTCATCATTGCTGAAAGCCTCAGATTTCCTGTAAATCAATGCTTGATTTATTGTATCCGCTTTCTCAAGATAGGGGAGATATTTCAAGGCAAAGCCGTTGTAAATAGAATAAAAGTTGTAGTTGTTATGTAAGGTGTTGTGCTGGTAAATACCTGATAACAAGCCTTCTATTTTATTTTGGATTATCTTAACATCCTGAAGTTTAAAAATCTTTTCAGTTGTATCAAATGTATATTGAAAACTATCCGTAATAAGATGAATCCCTTCATTATTTTTTGTCAGATAGGGGTTGTTTCCTTCAAAATCATTTTCAGGAAAAATCAACCTGTCAACGGGTGATAAATTGTTGTCAAGTAAAGCTCTGATGATTCCAAAATTGGGGATATTAACCCATAAGACACTGTCTTTTTCTAAAATTAATTGATTGCATGAACCAAAAATAAGATCCATTTTTTTAAGAAAAGTCCATTCTTTGTTGCTTTTCTTAAAAATTGAAATTCCATTGTAATTGCCGGTCAATAAGTAATCGTTGTAGGGTAGGATGGTCCAAATGCCAAGTTGATCGTCCAGTTTTTGAATGGAATTTTCTTTTAAAGTGAATAAACCGCGGTCGTGACCAATGAATAAAGTGTTGTCAATATTTTCTAAAGTCCAAACCTGTCCCTCAGTGCCGGCAACAAGTTGAAACCTGTTAAATTCGGCGTCGTTGTTAAGGTCAATCCATCTCGCTCTGTATAAACCTTGATTGGTTCCTAAATAAAAAATATCATCTTTGATCAGTCCGGTGTAACCGGTACCATAGTTGCCGGCATAATCAATAAAATAAGTTACATTGTTTTGCAGGTCCAGCGCAGAAACACCATAATCCATGCCCATCCACAATTTTCCGGTCGGACTATAATGCAAACTAAGAATAGTGCTGTTTGGTAAACCTTTGTGTTTGTTGATGTGATGTATAATATTTCCTTCAATATCAGCGATATATAAGCCTTTCAAAACCGTTCCAAAGGCAAGGTGTGTCGTACTGATCTGATCAAAGCTAAAAACCTTGGCTTCTTTCAATTTTTCTGAAAGATTGTTGTTCAGAGGACTTAGTTTTCCCGATGAATAAAAATACAAACCTGAATTTTTGGTCACCAAAACGATTCCATCATTGTGGCGGTAAATACCTGAAATTTCGAGGTTTTTGTCATCAGGATAGCTGAACAGGTGGCTTAGCGAAAATCCGTCAAAGAGATACAAGCCATTTTTTTCATCAGCAAAATACAATGTGTCATTTACTGAAAAACTTCCGGCAAATTTATATGGAGCAGCCATTCTTGTAAGCTGCTCATTTTTATAGATATAAATATTCTGAAACGAAACAAAAATGATATTATCGTTGATTTGATGGATATCCCAGAATTCTTCATAAAAAACATTGACATCTTTTTGGAATGGATAAAGCGAACTGTATTCAAAGGCTTGATATTTGTTTCTTTTCCAAATCCCAAAATCCAAATCGGAACCGGTATAAATCGTTGAATCATTGGCTATTAGAAGCGATCGCGTAAAACCGGCACTGCCTTTGTAACTTTTCCATGTTTTTCCGTCGTATTCGAGCAGCCCTTTGTCGGCGGCCATATAGACCATGCCACTTTCGGCAGACCGAATGTCCCAAACCTTCCCTTTATTGTAAAACTGGGCTGGCGTGAAGTTTTGTATCAAAGGAACGCCCTTTTCCGGAATTTTTTGTCCGAAACCTAGCAGAGCTCCAAAAACAAGAACCAAAATATATGATGTCCGCGACTTCAACAATTTATACAAAATCAATAATTTAATTTCACGAAGGTAAAAAAAAATTGAGCCGTCTTTTTACAGACGGCTCAAAAATCACTAAACTTAACCTAAAAAACAAAAAGTCTCTCTGTTTGAATTTTGCCACTCTTGGTCAAAATCCTCACAATATAAATTCCTTTTTCAAGTCCATCAGTATTAACAACTGAATTCGTTGTTGAAAGCGTAATCCTTCCAACGGCATCATAAACTTCAATCTGATCAACATCGGCACTCATTTTAACTATATCGCCAGATTTGACAGGGTTTGGATATAACCGGACTTTATTTTCATCCACTGAAGGTACTGAAGTGGCAGGTCCTCTATAAAAATAGATGTTGTCGAGGAAGATGCTTTGCTGTCCATTTCCTCCGTCAAATTTGAACTGAATCAGGTTTGCCATGTTAACGCCTGTGAATGTTGTTAATGGGATGTGGTAACTCACCCACTGATTGGGTGTTATGGGCAGGGCAAAAGCTGTCTCTACAGGGCCAGGGCTGATGCAGAAAATATTGACAGAAGTAGCATTTGAAGTCCACATATCCAGATGAAGTGTCTCCATTTGAGTGACGTTCAGTGGGCTGGCAAACTGTGTTCCCTGATAATTGAAATTTCCATATTTCATGGTTTCATTACCGCCGATTTCCAGGAAAGTAACTGCTGTGGATTGTCCCCAGTTAGGATTAAAATCAGTACCAGGAATGTTGGTATAGGCGTGGCTGTATATTGACATTACATCTGACGGAGCGCGACCCGGAGGGGTTGGAGCAGCAACAGCAGGTTGTTCAATGACAGCTCCTGCTTTATAAAAGTAAATATTGTCGAGATAAATACTTTGGGTTCCTGTGCCTCCATCGAATTTAAACTGAATAATATCAGCCATATTTACAATGCCAAATGCAGTTAGCGGAATGTCGTAACTTACCCATTGATTTGGTGTAATTGGCAGTGAATAAGGTGTCTCAACCGGACCTGTGCTAATAAGAGAAAAGTTCACCGTTGTTGCATTAGATGTCCACATATCAAGATGAATAGTCGCCATCGTTGTAGCATTCAATGGATTTGCAAACTGCGTACCCTGATAATTGAAACTGGCGTATTTGATGGTTTCATTGCCTGCAATAGGAACAAATGTTACAACAGTTGACTGTCCCCAGTTGGGGTTAAAGTCTGTGTTTGGCACGTTGGTATAAGCATGACTGTAAACTGACAACACATCAGCAGGGTCGCGTACCGGAGGGGTAGGAGCGGCAACAGTTGGCATGTCTGGTGCTGCAGAGGCCGGATGGAAAGTAATGTTGTCGAAATAGACAATATTGTCTTGCGTTCTGCCAGCCAGATTAAAGTCAGGAAAAACAACGATTTGATCTAACTGACCTTCTGATGCCGGTGGATTTAGATAACCTGCAAAATTGAAAGTAAGTTCTTCCCACTGATTAATCAAAGTATTTGACACTTTTTTTTCTGGTTGAGCCCAGCCTGTTGCAGCAACTAATTTTATACCTACATCGCTGATGACAGATTTCCATACCATAATCTTAATGGTGGAGTTGGTTTCATTCAGAACAAATGGTCCCAGATTGGTTGAACCATGTGCGGATTCAACACCTGCCCATGGTGCTCCTGTTTGTAAAGCTGTAAATTTTGCTACAGTAGCAGATGTGTTTCCACCTGACTGATCAGGGTTGGTAATAATTTCGAGTGGTGGATTTGTTGCATTTTCAAATACAGTCCAGGTCCAATTGGCTCCATGGCCACCGGCTTCAAAATTGATTGGGGCGTTTTGTGCAAACACCACCGATGATACAAGCATCATCATAATAAGGGTAAAATTTTTCATAAGAATTTAATTTTTAAAGATTTATATTAATAGGTTAATGATTTGGTCTTTTCCTTTAAAAGACATTGATTATTATTTGGGTTATTTTTTAGTAAATGTTTCACTGCTTTTTTTGGTGTTCTGTCAATTTTGAACAATCCCCAGTGTTTTTCAGGTTCTAATGGTTCAGGCGAGCCTTTCCAGGATTCGTCAAAAGCTTCAAAAAAGAAGGTGAGGATGTTTTCTGTTTCTGCCCATTCCATTAATTTTTCAAAGTAGATTTTCTGGTATTCTTCATTGACGTTCTCCGGGTTTATTCCTCTTCCGTTCGAATTGGTTGCCCAGCCTGCTTCTGTTATTATTACTGCTTTGTTTGGGAATTTTTTCGCTACTGAATAGTAATTTTCCTTGGAATAATCCAGCGATTCTTTAATGTGCTTGTATTCCCATACGGGATAAGTATGAATGGAAATGAAATCAGTTTCTGCTGCTACCTTATCCAGTTTGAAAAGCCACGGAACATAATTCTCGCAATAGGTTACAGGCTGTTTTGTTTTTCCTTTTACCTGTTTTACATACTTTAATATCTTGTTTTCAGGCACATAATGGTCAGTCCAGTCCACACAGGCTTCATTGCCAACAGAAAGCGAAAAAACTATTTCAGGATACTGATTTCCAAATTCAATCAGCTTGTAAATTTGTTTTTGGTTATTGATGCAGTTTTTCTCTAACTGTTCTTCTGTGTAAACACCTCCGTTCCATGGGCAGTTAAAATTATTCATTTCAGCATTAATGTAGGCACCGAGCATCACTTTGAAGTTCAGTTTTTCTTTGCTGATCACATTTAATACAGTTTCAGCCAGTTGGTCACAATCATAGATTCTGAGATATCTCCAATGATTTTGCAGCAGCAAAAGATCCTCTTTCACCTGTGCATAATCAGGGTAAACACCTCCTGGATTTTGACCTTCCCTGAAGCCGGAATAGCAAATCGCTTTTCCTTTTTCAATACCTAAATTTTCAAACAGATTCATCGAAGAACTTTAATTTACCTGTATTATCCCAAATTCCCCAATAGGCTCCAACTTCTCCTTCTGCGCCAACCTTCCAGGATTCATCAAAGGATGAGAAATAAAAAACTTCAATACTGTCATCCATTGCACAGAGCTGTGTGTTGATAAAATATTTCATCGCATTGTCATGAGAAGGAACAGCATTGCCTAAACTTTCACCTTTGCTTGGCCAGCCTGTTTCAGTTATGATGACCCTTTTTCCCTTTCCGGCGACTTTGGCCTGATGATGCATCTGACGCATATGCTGCAACGATTCTTTGAATTCGGTGCCTTCCCAATATGGATAACAATTGCATAAAATCACATCGCAAGCTTCGGTGATTTCTGGCCTTTGCACAAATTCATAATAGGCATCAACGTAGCCAACAGGTACTCCGGGGATTTCCTTTTTGACACTTTCGATGTAGTTAATTAGTTCATCTTCAGTCAAATCTTTCCTGTAAAGAACTTCGTTGCCAACGACTGCAACATCTACATATCCTTCTTTTGCCAGTTGAATTAAATTCTCAATTTCAACACGGTTTTTGTCTTCTTCTTTTCCAAGCCATGCGCCAACCAATGTTTTGAGACCATATTCCTTGGCTATTTTTGGAATTAACTCATTACCGTCAGTGCATGAGAACGACCTGATCCAGCGGGTGTAGCGCTTCAGGATGAGCATTCTTCTTCTTATTTGCTCCTCCGAAATAATATCGCCGGGTTTTTGTCCATCTTCGTAAAGACTGAAGCAGAAGCCATGAACGCCACCGTATAGAATTTCCAGGAATAAGTTTCTGATATCCTCATCAGATTTATCTTCCAGGAAATGCTCTTTTGGAATTAAGACTGATTCACTGAAGTTTAAATATTTTTCTTTTCTATATGACATCTGTTGATTTATTTGAATGGGTAAATCTGATTATTATCTTAATCTTTCTGTTAAAGTTCTCCTCTGCGCTTAACCAGTTCCTCACTGATTTCGTTGGCTCTTGTCTCAGTCAAATCATAATTCCACATCACCCAGATAGCCAATGCAGCTGTGGTTGCGGGGATTACAATATCTGCAATACGTAAATTTCTGATCGTGTCAGCAGTCTGTATTGCTGAATTCTGGTCAAAACCAACCAATTTCAAAACCAGACCTCCAAGCACTAGTGCAAGTCCTTGTCCCAACTTCACCATCCACCAGTAGATAGCGCCAAAAGTTCCTTCTTTTCTGGGCATTCCATGATTTAATTCGTCAAGGTCACAAACATCGGCTGTCATGCTCATCATGAGCGTAAATAAACCTCCGATACCAAAAACCATGAAAGGAATCGGCATAAAGATCATCCATGGATTTTCAGGGTTAAAGCCCCACCATTTCAATGCATATCCAACAATGGAAATGAATGTTGCAATGATAAATGCATTCCTTTTTCCCATTTTATTGGATATCCAAGTAATAACCGGGATGATCAAAAATGCTGTTGATAAAGCGCTTACAGTAGAAAACCATGCAGGCCAGGTTCCTGCAGCCTCATACGCTCCATTAAACATGTAGAATACGATGATAAAATAACTAAAAGAAGCCACCATCTGAAAGCCGTTAAAAACCAGAAAAGTAGCTGTACATAATTTTACGAAAGGCTTGTTTTTAAAAATCTGAACCATGTTTTTGAAAAGCCCCTTCAAATTGTTGAGAAGTGTTTTAAAAGTTATTTCAGCTCTGTTTGTCAGGTTGCTTTGATCGATTTCTTTGCAAAATAATGCCGGCATAATTCCCAGAACGACGCATGCTGCACCTACAATTATTGAAAGACTTCGAACACCTACTGCCTGCGATTCGAACAAATTTGGGTTGGCTATCAACACCCAAAACCAGGGTACTATCATCCATGCAATCTGTCCGAGTGTTTGGGAGAATCCCATTAAACGCGTACGTTCCTTATAATCGGAAGTCATTTCATAGCCCAATCCGATAAGTGGAGTGGAGAATATTGTATTTCCTGTCAGATATATCATGGAGAATATGAGGAAATACCAAAAATTGTACATCTGTGAATTTTCTGGATTTAGTTGCCATAACACGGCAAACAACGTCCCACTCAAAATGGCACCAACGAAAATATAAGGTTTTCTGCGTCCCCATCTGGATTTCGTGTTGTCAGTTATATAGCCCATGATAGGATCGGTGATAGCATCGAATAATCGCGGCAATCCGCCAAGCAGTCCGGCCAGGAATGGATCCATCCCAAAAGCTGTAAGCAGGAAGAATGAAAAAACACCTAAAGCTCCCGGCAAAAGATTATTGACTAAATGGCCTGCTCCAAAGGCTGCTTTTTGCCCAATTGGAACTCTGTCTCTTTTTAATGCTAAATGTTCTGACATTACTTTAAATTTTATTTAAACTTATTTACTGGTGAGATTTGTTTTGTCATTTGGAATTACAACAGTTTGAATAGCTTTCCCACGAATGGCGAATTCAGTGGAGCCGTTATTCAAATTCACCCGGATACCTTTTGTTTCTTCAGTCGGATTAAAGATGACCAAAGCGATGCTGCCATCTGGATTTTGAGCGGCAGTAACCTTAAGGTCTTTATCGGCATTTTCAAAACCGATTCGTACTGCACCAGGTCTGATAAAACGGCTGAAATGGGCCATGGTATAATACAAGGGAGTGAAATAGACTTCATCTTTTACCGGATCAACTATTACCGGAGCTATGCACCAGTTTTTTGCCCAGTTTGGTCCACCTTGCTTATCTAAAACCATGTTCCAGTCGATCCATCCGTCAACCCAATTGTTTAAGCATCCGATAATATCTCCGGCATACCGGAACACAGGTACATATTTGGGATGAAGGTATTTATGCTCTTCCGGCGCCCAATCCCAACCCCAGTCAGTGGCTTCTTTCGACCAATACCATGCGTCGTTTTCCCATTTGGGAACCTGAGCATCAATGCAAGCCTCTGTTTGTATCAAATGTTTGTCAGGAGCTTTGTTGTGTGCGTATTGCAGCGCTTCTGGGAAATAGTCATAAGTACTTGCATACCAGTGAATGGCGGTTCCATCAAAGTATTCTCTGGCTACAGTGTCATCAAACATGACATCTACCCACTTCTTCATCTCTTCATCACGATTTTGATCAAACCCCAGAAGCTTAACGGAATGCCCGTCGGCCTTCAGTTTTGGTCCTAAATGTTTTTTTACAAAATCATTCATTTCATGCGGCGTAAAATGCATGCTCTCCCAGTTACTGTCATTTCCTAATGGCTCGTTTTCAACCGTAAAACCCCAAATATCAATTCCTTCTGCTTTGTAGGCATCTAAATATTTTGAAAAGAACAAAGCCCAGGTGTCATAATATTCCGGCAACAGCTTTCCGCCACGCCAGTCTTTGTTGTCCTTCATCCACGGTGGCGCTGTCCAGGGCGAGGATATGATTTTGAAGCCCTCTTTGGAAACGGCTATGGCATCTTTTATCATTGGTACAATGTCATCAAGGTCTTCCACGATAGAAAAGTTAGTGAGTTCCATATCCCCTGCAACCGGCGCATATGAGTAGTTTCCAAGAGAGAAATCACTGGAATTCATGTGTGTACGTGTCAAAGAGTATCTGGCGCCTGTTTCTCCAAAATAAGCCTCAATAATTTTGTCGCGGTTTTCTTTGCTAAGATTATTCAAAAGATAGGCAGAGGCTTCGGTAAATGAACCACCGAATCCTATGATCGTTTGGAATTTTTCTTGCGGCAGGATGGTAATTTCCAATATATTTTCAGTTGAAGGAAATTCAGTTAGTCCGCTAAGTTGGTTGCCGCTTTCAGATGTTTCATAAACTTCCACATCCATTGATTTTGGCTGATTACAAGCTTTGAGAAGTATTATTGAAAGAAGGATCATTGCGATATAAATGGCATGTGTTTTCATAAGCTGCGATTATTTATTTTTGTTTGCTTTGATTTCCAGGGCGGTAGGAGGAACTTTCACATCATTCATCAATGCTTCCAAATCACCATTATATGTTTTTGTAATGGGTTTGCCGGCTCTTGTCAATCCCTCAAATTTGCCGGAATCAACCAAATCCCACAAAGCATATTTGGCCTGCGATTGTAGATTGATCAGTCCGAAATGATTTTCTGATCCAAGTGGATTTGCGGCATCTTTCCAAGGTTCGTCAAAAGCTTGAAAATAAAAGCACGTTATTCCCGCTGCATTTGTCCAATCCCTCATATGATTATAAAATGCAGCTGACTTGTATTCGTCGATTGCTCTGGAACCATCAACTCCATAAAACTCGTTGGATTGTGTCGCCCAGCCTGTTTCTCCGATATGAACCGGTTTATCTACTCCAAGACTTTTCATATAGTTTACGACACTTTCGTACTGAGAAATGGCATAATTTTTTGCACGAAGCATAGCGGCATCAATTTTTTCCAGATCCGACAGATTTTCTTCACTTTCAGGGACTCCCCAAAAATCCGGATTGTAATGCGTGTCGTGCATCGGATAGGTGTGCATGGATATAAAGTCCACTGCTTTAATCAGTTGATTTAAATCATCTACATGGTATTCATCGCCACCACCACCCCAGGAGGCAAAATTATCAGAACTTGTGATCCAAAGGTCTGCAGGTAATTTGCCGGCTTTTTTCTGGTTTTGCAGATGATTCACCCATTTGAGAATGATTCCGGGTTCCACATAATAGCTCCACGCCCACTTCACCATAGCTTCGTTTCCAACAGCGATAATCTTCACGATATCAGGATATTGTTTGGTTAAAGCAACAGCCCTTTCAATTTCCCCTTCATTTTTTTCACTTTCCATGTTGCGAATGGGGGATTCTGTGAATGCATTTTTGCAGTCAATCCATGCGCCCAGCATCACATACATTTCAAATTCGGGATCGGCTCGCTTCAATTCGCTGATGGCTTTCAAGACATTTGCTACCTGCGGAAATGTAACATTATAGGTTCTTATAAGCTTGATGCCCATTGCAGACAAGATTTTCATGTCTTCTTTCAGTTCGGATATTGTGGGCTCCAAATCCCTGCTTATTTCACGGTAACCGCCATAGGAAATTGCCTGATATTTTGGATTGCCTAAAATTTCTTTTGCGGTTTTATTCAAGGAATCTGATGCTTTTCCAGATCCTAGATTACAAGAAGTCATCAGCATCACAGCGAAAAATAAACTCAGAAATGGAAGCAATCTTTTCATATTATGTTATTTTAAATATCATAATCTATTTTCTATACATGCACTAAATGTGTTTCTTCGATCGAGACAGTAATTTGTTTTATTTTCCCTGTCCGGTCAAATATCTGCCGGCTTGTTTCCTTGTCCAGACTTAATGAGTCAAACGCTGACATTGTACCATCACTGAAGCCAACTTCCAAACCATCTTTGTCCGCTATTTTGTAGATAACAGGAATTTGACAGCAGGTGAAACAAAGTGAGTTTTTCTTCAGTTCTAATTGGATAAGCTCATTATCGATGCTGAAATATTCACAGGATTTGATGTCTGTTAGGAACTCCTCTTTTCTGAGCAGGCATGGATTGAAATACAATTTTCCATCCTTGACACCAACACCCAACTCGCCAAACCTTACCAAAATGTCTTCTTTCACCTGACCTGTCATTCCGGGCTGTTGTGCTCCTCTGTGCTGGGGGGTGTGAGAATATGGATCGGTTGGGAATGCACCATACAATGCAGGTGATTTGTGAACCCCAATCCCTTTACCGATTTCATTGTGGTGTTCCATCAAACGATGGGTGATTTCAGCATCTTCTTCATTAGCAATGGCTTTAATGCAGGCCTCATTTACTGCCAGGTGAAGTTTTGAAACCATGTGCCAGTAAATTGAGCCCAGGCCTTCGAAAGCGAAAAATGTTCCCGACCTTCCGGTGAATGCTTTATGATTGAAAACTTCTTCAAAAATCTCCAGTACCAAGGTCGAATCTGTTTCTGTAAGAGATTTGTATTTCGTTGATAGTAAGCTCTCTAAAGCTGTTTTTAGATCGCTGGCATTTTTGAAATTTCCATTAAAATGATAATCTCCGGCAATATCTTTATTGATGATTTCCAGATTGTCATCTTCTGCTAATTTTTTCAACAATGATGATTTTTCAACGGATGCTTTGGGAATGGTGTTTTTTTCCAGAAAACGAGGCAATTCTTTGTTTGGATAAAGCAAATAACTATTTTGGTCTGATCTGTATAATGCGCTGTTACGAAGTCCATCCAACAACTTTAAAGTGTCATTTGCACTCAAATATCCTGAGCTTATGGCGGCCACCTGACCTTCGAGCATCTCGCTCAAATGAGAGATTGCAAATTCAATCTCGCTAACAGTCAATAAGTTATAGGAATGATACAACTGATCAGGTCTTTGATTTGCTTGAATGGTGTGGTCAAAATATTTAAGACTCGTTTCTACAAAACCGGATAATTGACTTAAAGTCAGCGTTGTTTTTTTTCCAGTGAATCCATTTTTATAAATGGTATCACGATAATCGCTTCCGGCCTGTCCCAAGCCATCGGTGATTGCTTTTCGGCTGTTGTCACTAATTTTTTCTGAAAGCAGATATTGTTTTTCTTCCAAAACAACGGCTATTCTTCCAAAAAGAACTGCTAGCTCTTCCGAAATATGGACGTTGTCAACAGTGGATTGCGCCAGAATTTTTTCAAAAAACCTTAAAAACCTACGCATGTAAAACAAGGTAACCATCGAAACACCGTTTCCAACCAATGCATTATTGGCATCGTTCCATTCCGGCCGTTGTGTATTCATCCAAATGCCACCTTCAGGGATGAAATTGGAAATTTTTGCCAATAATGTGGCCAATATTTTTTCAATAAAATTGACATGATAAATTTCGCTTTCATCGCTTCCTTTCAAAGCGCCGTCTGCACCTGTATTTTCAATTTTTTCGCGGATAATACGGTCTGACTTCTCGTCAAATTCGATCGTATTTTTTGGGTCTTTGAGGATATCCCGATATGATTTTATATGGTATGGCACATTGGCGTACACGAAATAATCTTTGTCAAACAGCTTTATTAGTTTCTTAGGCTGATGATTATCAATAAATTCCAGAAATTTGAGCAGATAAATAATCTGATGATCTCCCCAATACCCAATATATGACCAGGGGTTGTCAGGTTCGATAGTTTCCCAGTCGAAACCGTCTTTTGTAACCCTGTAAGGATTATATCCATCAAAGGTAGTGGCGTTTAAAAACTTAAAAATCATCCCTTCGATAAAATCTGGATACGAATGAACCAGGGCTTCCCAGTTTTGAAAAATATCTCTCCAGTTTCCTTCATAATCGAGAATTTTGGAACCATCAGTTTCGCTGTGTGTATTGATAGAAAATCTGTTCCATGGACGACTAGGGTCGCCGTGTCTGCGGCTGAATTTCAAGGGCAGATATTCAATACTGAGCCTTCTAAGATCATTGTCTTCACACTGCGATAATAGTTTGTCAAGTGCTGATTTTGTAA
This sequence comes from Bacteroidales bacterium, assembly GCA_030683155.1. Taxonomy (GTDB): domain Bacteria; phylum Bacteroidota; class Bacteroidia; order Bacteroidales; family F082; genus JALNZU01. The sequence continues at coordinate 22,893 of JAUXMV010000004.1, read as the reverse complement.
ATACATCTTCCAGCCTGTCGAGAAAATCCATGTTTCTGTTGGAAACCTCTTTGCTTGCTTTGCCTAAGTATTTTACAAAGTCGATTTTTTCTATTTGATAATTGTTATCAAAAGTGCCTCCACGCATGATGTTGAAAAGCACATTCGAAAAATGCCTTGTGTCCTTAGGCTGATCCGCGGTAAATTGCAGACCATCAGCACCTGCAACGAGTTGAATCAGGTTTTTGGTTCCTGCATCTATATCTTCCTGTACTTGCTTTTCGAGGTTGATGCTGTCTTTTATTGCGTTACAAAGACTAACTATTTGCGAATGACCTTGATTGACATTGGCAACTATATTCCACTTTTTGTCCGAATTGCCTGCCAGAATAATTTCCGAAGAAACGAAATAGGCTCCCTTTTCGCCTTTAACATCCAGTTCTTCCTTTAGGTCCTGTTTCTTTCTGAAATTTTTCAGTTGCAAAGACGAAAGCAGGTAAACAGGATTTTCAAGTCCTAGCGACCATACAATATTGGCTTTCAATGCTTCGCTTGGTTCGGCTTTGTCAACAATAATGGCACTCAACGAAAACATTCCCATTCCGGACGCTTTGTGCAATTCACTTCTTTTATAGGCATCAGCCAGATTACTTGTTGCCATTTGCAAATAACTGCCTACACCATAAGGCATTATGTTTTGAATGCCATCTAATAATCTGATGTGATAATCGTTATCCGAAGCGTTTATCAGCGCTGCTTTTTTTACAAATCCAAATAAATTGCTTGAGTTCCATTGATACCTGAAGGTCAATCCAAAATCATGATTTATTTCTTCGAAAATGATTTTATTTCCGTAGATATTTTTATACAGATTTCTGCTTAAATCATATTTGTCATCATACCTTTCTGAGAAGGGTTCCCAGACATTTATTTCATCGTTATGATGAATTTGAAAAATAGTTTTACTGCCTGTTATCTCAGCAAATTCGGTTATTTTATCATCCGTATAATAAGGGAATAAAGCAAATTCAGGGTTTTTTCTGCCTGCTGTAAGACCACCATTGGATGAAATAAACATCCAATGGTTTGAATTACTCACGATGTTCATAAAAAAAGGACGCATTTCATCATGATTCGAAATCTTGTAATAGCTTTCGTTTTCATGCTCTACCATGCACATATCTACCACTTTACTGCCTTTTTTGTCAGACTTGACGTTAGATGTTTTATTCATTAATATATACAATTATCTGGATTTTAAAATCATTCTTTAATGCAAATTCTTAGATTTTTTCTTTGTAGACCCTTACATAGTCAATCACCATTGTTTGTGGAAACGGTGTCTGAGATGTTGGGAAACCTACATAAGTGCCTCCGACAGCTACATTGAGCAGAATAAAAAACGGTTGGTCATAAACCCATTCACCATTTACATCGCTTTTTTCAATGCGTTGATACAAATAATCATCTACGAAGAAATCTATTTTGTCTTTATCCCACTCTATGGCGAAAACATGAAAATCTTTGTCATAGCGATTGTTAATCAATGCGTTACTTTTTGTAATTGCATTGCCTCCTGAGTATCCCGGTCCGTGAATGGTGCCATGAATAATATGTGGTTCTTGTCCTCTTAGTTCCATGATATCAATTTCGCCGCATTGAGGCCATCCAACAGTTTCGATGTTTGATCCAAGCAACCAGAAAGCGGGCCATATACCTGGGCCATAAGGTGTTTTCATTCTCGCTTCAAAACGACCATAGGCCTGAGCAAACAAACCCTGCGTTTTTATTCTTGCGGAGCTAAAAGCTGCGCCTGCAAATGGTTCATTTCTTGCGGTAATGACCATATTTCCTTCGCCATCCATCGATATATTTTCCGGACGATCGCTGTAATATTGAAATTCCTGATTGCCCCAGCCACCTTCACCTGTTCCGATATCAAAGGCCCATTTCAAAGTGTCGGGGGATTCTCCTTCCTCGCCGTTAAATTCATCGCTCCATGTCAATTCCCAGCTTCGTTGATCCAATTTTTGGAACTCATCGCGTTTGCATCCAAAAGTGATGATCAGAAATAATAATGAAAAGCTGATAAGGCGCATATAACTGAATGTATTTATAGTATTCATTTTGATATATTATTTGCGGAAATAAATATTGTCTACGTAAAAATTTGGAAGGTTTGTGCCTTCAAAAATTATTTGTCCCAGCTGGGCTCTGCTGCTCAAGCCGGTAAAACTCGACAAAGGAATGTCAAAACTTTTCCAATCCTGCGAAATCAACGACGCACTGTTAAAAGTGAGTGTGAAAGAAGTATCGTCACCTCCTCCGGGAGCGCCATTTGCTCCAAAATCAACCAATTGAATTTTAAATACTGTGCCTGCATTGATTGGATTTGGAATATACATATCTACACGTAAGTGTGTCATCTGCGTGGCATTGATGGTTGGAGAACTGAACTGAATCCCAACGAAATTAAAGTTTGTATAGTTGAGCACATGGTCTCCATTCACTTCAAAATCAGCGGATAAAGTTGTTTGCCATGGTTGCCAGTAGCCATTGTAATAGTCAACAGGAACGTTGGTATAGGCGTCGCTGAAAAGTGAAATCACATTTTCAGGAGCATGTTCTGGAGTAGGCGCATTCAAATAAGCGCCCATTGATTGAATTGTTAACGAGCCATCTGCTGCTATACCGCCCATGGTTGCTGTTATTACGGCTGTATCTGACCCAATAATCATTACTTTTCCAAAGTCATCAACGGTAGCAACTGATTCATCTGAGGATATGAATTTGAAATATGCGGGTGTTACATTCACCGCTCTGTTTGTTCCATCAGGTAAATTGTAAATTGAAATCAGGCCGTCAATGGCTTTTGAAACACCTGCAAAAGAAGATTCTACACGGTCTTCACCGTTCAGAATGGCATGTTGAGGATGAGCAATTGTACCAAGTTTTTCGAATTTCACTTCATCGATCCAAAAAGTATAACCTCTGTCGTTTTCAGGTCCTTCTGAATAGAAAAACATACCTCTTTCCATCTTTAACTTTGATGGATCCGGAATTGGAATGATAAATTTTTTCCAGTTGGTGTTGACAAGCAGATTAGAAACGGAGGCCTGATATCTTGACTCTCCGAGGTCGTTTCCAAATCCAACAATATTAATCGTAGCCGCTTGGGAAGCTTTTACCCAAAATGTCAAAGCATCATATCCTGATAAATCTCTACCTGTCTCCAAATAAAAGACACCACCTGCATAGGCTCCCCTTGGATCATTTAAATCGGGTACTTCAAAGCGCATTGACTGAATGGAATTGTTGTAGGTCACTTCCTTGTCTACACTAAATGCTTTAGGGTCAGAGCCGCCAAAAGCTGCGTAATTTAATCCCGCGCTGAAATCGTCGATAAAAACTTCAGGATTTGTTGGGTAGGTCACCGGTTTCAGATCATTTAAATCGCGTTCGCATCCGAATGCTATCACTAAAAGAACCGCTAAGGATAAATGCTTTATAAAACGAATTAAAATATTTGTGTTCATTTTAATTATTTTTTTATTTACCAATATTTATAAGTACGTAAGTTCTGATTTCCCATTCATTGCCATTGTCGAAACCAACAGCATTGGGATCTGGTACAAAAGCTCCACTTGCATCAACCATCATTACAGGAGCATAGCGGGGCGAATATTTGTCGAGTGTCCGGTATGTGCCGCGGATTCCAATGCGTGTTGATGGTATATCAAGCCAATCTGGTCTTTCCAATGTGGTCGAAATATCTGCCATCATTTGCAGCGGGAAGGTTAGGTTGAAGTCGCGATGATAGTCATAAGGCCCCCAATCGTTGGCTCTGACAAATGAATTGATTTTGATTTTTTTATACACCATTCTCAAATCGACACCCAAACGACGAATGGTGCGGGCATCACTGCCGTTTGCCTGTGCATCACCGGTATAGATGTTTGCAATAAAGCCAAAATTGCTGTTAAGTTTTGAAACCAGTCTTGCATGTACCTCCCACAAATCTGTGGCCGGAGCTGAACCCGGAAAAGCAAATGTTGTGCGGCCATCAGGGAAAATACCAATGGCAGCATCCATAATAGTAGGCAAATGACGGTAAACAAGTCCTGCACTTATGGCAAGCTCCGAATCTTCGGATTTGTCACTGTCCCAGTCATACATCCACGTGCCTGGTGTAGGGTCGTAGGTTAAAAGAATTTCTCCGGCGACTGTCTCTCTGTTTGATCTCACAACAAAAGGATCTTCCAGAATATTTCTTGGTCTTCCCGGTGCAGCAACATCATTCGGTATAGCACCTTCGATTGGTTTTTGCCAGAGGAAGTTAGGAGCAATCTGTAGTTTACCTACAGTGTAAGTGAGACCTGTCAGGAAATTATATTGATTTCCGCTTCCACTGTCTTTTAATCTCCATCCCGTAAATGTTTTGGTATAATCTGCTCCGCCATTGGCAACAAGTCCCATTGCAGCAGATTGTGCATACCAGTTAAAATTGCCTCCTGCATAGGATAGTTTTATTTTTCCTCCGAAATTGTCATCAGAATTGATTTGATCTTTATAAACGCTATAGTTTCCTTCCTCTCCTCTGACAACCTGAAACTCTCTTCCTTCGAGTGGTTGTCCTGCCCAGATACCGCCTAAATCAATGCCAAACTTGCCAAAGGTTCTGTTTGCATGAAATGTAAGTCGTCTGGTTTTTGGTTGCGGAATGGCAAAAGAACTTTCGGTAAGTCCAAGCTGATCAAGATCTTCATGATAGATTCCAGTAAGTTTGAATTTACCAACAGCCTTGCTGTATTTCAGTAAAAAAGCAGGATTGGCTCCCCACCAAAGTTGTGGACCAAAAGCGAGTTTCAATCCTTCGAGTTGTTTTTTACCTTCCATTTCAAAGCCAAAAGGCGCGATACCGTTATAGATGTCGATGTTTGGGCCGTAGTTGGCTTCGGGATATAAACCAAAGAAATCGCCTTCATAACCCCAGTGATAATGACCTGTGCGATAAAATCCATTCAGATCGAACCATTTATGATTCCATTGATAGGTAGCTCTGTAAACCTGTACCCTGTTTAATGATTCAACTTTCAGATCTCCATCGTTGCTTTTAAGCTCCACCGGACGACCACGGTTTTCGTAAAAGATCTCATCTATTGGATTTAAGGCCACATTGCCCAAAACATTAAATTCAACGTTTGCCCTGAAGTTGGGCGATGGATTGGCTTGTACTCCAATATAGAATGACTGCATATGATCGAAGCCCAGCTGATTTGGGTAGTTTCTAACATCTTTTGAAGGGTTATCAGGTGTAGTGATTAAACTACCACCTGTATTGAAAGTAGTAAACTCTGAAGTGAAACGACTGAGACTTATTTTTTTGGTTTTCTCACTTTCCAGAGCGGCCTTGTCTCCTCTTGCTTTCAATGTGGCATCAACAATATGAATGCCATCGAAATGTTTTTTGAGTGAAGTTGGAGAAACGCCATCCGCATAGATATTCAATTGGTGGACATCTTTCAAAACGTAATAGGCGGCTCTTGGGTACAACTGATAAAATCCTTGTCCGTTGGTTGGACCTTTAGCACAAATGCCAAACCATTCTTCATTCATGTTGTTTTCACCAGGTGTAAAATCACTTGTATATCCGCCATTTGACCAGGAAGCATGGGTGTCGTGTACATCTAAAAATTCTGTTTGACCATATTTCCACCAGCCATCGCTAAACTGAAAAGTGAAACCACCGAGTGAATTTCCGGCTTTTCCGAAACCGGCAGCATTTTCATATATTTCATGCCAATTGCCTAATAAATAATAAGCCTGAGATTTTTGGTCTTCCTCATTTGTAATGACATTGAATGCGTCAGCACCAAATTCGGTCAGCAGCACAGGCTTTCCATATTCATTTTTTACTCTGTCAAACATATCAGTAAATGAAACCCCCCGATAAACATTTATACCGAAAATATCGACATCCTTACACTCCTCTGCGATAATATCCAAAAACAATAAATCACCATTACAGATAGATACAGGATGTTTTGGATCAACTGATTTCATTTCGATGGCCGCCTCATTGAATAATTTATACATGTGAACAGCCCTCATTGTCGAGCTTCTGTCTTCCTTCGGAATGTCCTCAGTTTCAGCACCTCCCCAAAATAGCCCGTAGTTGTTTTCATTCCCTAATAAATAAAGGAGCAGGCCCGGAGTGTCTTTGTATTCTTCTGCGAGATGTTTTACCTCTTTCAGCAGCAATTCCTTAACCCTTGGGTCATCGTATTCAGTGTTTGCAACCCATGCACCATCCAGTGTGAGGCCATACCGGCCAAATGAATGATTGAGCATCGTGTATATGCCGTATTTTTCATAGATGTGTTTAATCCATTTTTTTTGAATCCCCGTATATACACGGATGGCATTAACACCCATGTTTTTCAGCAGAGACATTTCATCATCGAGTGCTTTTTCAATGAAACTGTCTGACTCATTCCATAAACTATAGGAATAATTGGTTCCGATAGGAAAATAGTCCCAATTCATTCCATTTATCATCAAATCTTTCCCGTTGACCACGAGTTTCATCCCGTTTTCATCATTTTCGATCACAATTTTGTCAGCTTGTGCCAAAAGAGCGAAGGAAGACCCGAAAAAAATCAGTAAAAAAATAATTTGTCTCATACACTTTTTCTTTTTGATGTAAATACTACACGATGACGATTATTAAAGGCTAAAAAAGGTGTTGTAAAGATAGCTTGCTTTATATTTAACCTGTTCATTAACAATGCATATACATTACATATACATTGACATATCAATTCATGGAAAACAGCTGTGTATAACGTTTAAAAAACTAATTATCAATTTATTATATAATATCGACCAGAATTGAATTCAATAGCTGTTTGCATGCCTGTATATACTATGTTAATAGGGTGCTTTGGTATTCCTGAAAAAAACCATGTTTGAATTCTCCTTTTTACAAAATTGAACTTTGAAAATATTCTTTGGAATTGTTTTTAAGTAGTTAAGTTCATATATACCCGAGCTTAAATTCTCACTTTGAATTATTTTTTTCAGAACTACCCCTTCGAATGGGTTTTTTGGTAAATAAGTCAATGGTTTATGAAATGCGGCAGATTTTTAGAATTAAGCTAGTCTGCTTAAAATCTGTTTTCATTTTCTTCAGAAATAAAAGTGAAACTGATGTGCTGGCCATTCTCATAGATTTTGGTATTTACCTTACTAAAAAGGATATCCGATCGCCACATTCAGAATCAGGTTTTCGCTTCTCCATGATGGGCTTCCAAAGTCAATTTCATCCATCACCCATTTGTTTCCTTCCAGCCATGGCTTTCGCAACGGCATGGCCAGATCAAACCGCAGCAGGAAAAAGGAAACATCTATCCGAAGGCCAAAGCCGGCACCAACGGCAATCTCCTTGGCGAAACCGGAGAATGAAAACGGGCTTCCCATGGTGGAAGGATTTGATTTGAGCAGCCACACATTGCCCGCATCGGTGAAAATGGCTCCTTTAAGGAACCGAAAGATATTGAACCGATACTCTGCGTTCAATTCCAGTTTCACATCACCTCCCAGCCGAAGAAATCCGAGACTGTCAGTATTTTGGTTGTATATGCCCGGCCCCACAGTGTTAATGCTGAACGCACGGATGCTGTTTGGTCCACCGCTGAAAAACTGTTTAATATAGGGCAAAGTTGAAGAGTTTCCGTAAGGTATTGCCAGCCCTGCATAAGCCCGGAAAGCAAATTTATTTTTGTTTGGGAAATTGTAATACGTCCGGCCATCGAGGCTCATTCTTGCAAACTGCGAATAGGAAGCATTTGCAATGAGTGTGGGGTTTTCAGAAGAAATCTTTTTTCCTGCAATGACATTGGCCAACGAAAAGGCATTTCCTGCAACTTCAGTGGTGAGCTGAAAATAGGTTTGAACCGTTTTATCAGGCAATACTTGTTCATTAAAAGTGAAAATATAGTTGGCCCCGGCAATAAACTGATCTTCATAACTCTTTTTCAGAAATTGGTTGGATTCCAGCAAGGCATTAAAGGCATCTGATTTGTGTCCTACAGCCGTATAACTTACATTAACCGGATTCAATTCGTGGTCTTTACGAATATCTTCTTTCCATTTAAAACCGTATATAAACTGCAATGAGTTCATGTCGAAGTAATTGCCTCTTTTCAGATAGTCGTATGAAAGCGACAACCGTGTTTTAGGCAGGTAAATGCTGCTTGTTTGCTTCAGATTAAATGGAACAATAAACCTTGGAAAAATCAATTCAATCTTTGGATTCAGGGAGTAGGATTGCAGATTTTTGTTTTTGCCGCTCAGCTGTGTTTCCCAGGAGCCGGCCAGACTATAGTTCAGCAGTTCAGCACCTTTGAAGGCATTTCTGTTGAGCACGTTGACATTCATCCTAGGGCCTGAATAGTTATTTGATTTTGAAACGATGTCTAAACCTGCCTTAAAGGCATATTTTGGTATCGCTGTCATTAAAATTGTTACATCCAAAAATCCGGGCGCAGTGGTGTCGCTTTCTGTGAATTTAATACTCACAAACTTGAAATTGCCCATCGACATCAGTCGGTTGAGCGTGGTGTTATGGTTCTTTCTGGAATAGACTTCATTTTTCTTTAAAAAAACCGATCTGCTGATGACAGATTGCCTGATGAACGACTGTCTTTCTTTGCCCAGAAACAAGATGTCGTCGTATTGCAGAGTGTCTTTGACCCTGGTGACAGCTCTTTCGTTCAATGAATAAGCCTGATCTATGAAAACATTGTTAATCCGGTACACAGTCAAAGCCTGCTGAGGCACACTGTCTTTCAGGGTGAGTCGGAACGTGACTGATTTGTCAGTTTCCGAAGTATCAGCTATGAAAAGCAAGAAATCAGGATCAAAGTAAAAGTAGCCGCTGTTTTTGAGTAAAAAATCAATCCGGTTTCTTTCGTTTTTAAGTTTGTCCAAACTATAATCTTCTCCTGGTTTGATCAGTGATTTCTCTTTTTCAGCAATGACAATACGACTTAAACCGCTGTCAAAAACAGCATAGTTCAATTCTTTGACTTTAAACGGCTGATGTATATAGCTGGTATAGATTATTTTAGCAGTGTGCTTTTTTTCTGAAATGCTGTGTATTGTATTGCTTTTAAATATCCCAATATTGTAAAGTTTCGCATCGATAACCGAAGACGTAACCATAGGCTTTATGTCACCGATGAAAACAGGGGCTTCCCCGGTTTTTTTCATCCATTTTTTCAATTTGGTTTCCGCCGTATCGCCGGCTGCCATATACCTCCATAACTTAAAGCGCATCCCCAAAAAGCTACTGTTGGGCTTTGGATACAAGGCACTTTCTGCGGATTTTTTTGCAAAACGAACTTTTTTCTTGTCAATTTTGTCACTCGATTCTATGATGACATCTGCGCCAGCATAAAGTTTTTCACCTTTTGGCAAATGTTTTGTCCCACTACATGCTGTCAGGAGCAGGTAAAGGATAACCAGAAAATATTTCTTCAAAACAATGCGTTTCATGGCTTTTGTGTTTTTGTTGAATCTCTCTTTTTCCATGGAGCCCTGAAGAATTGTTTCCATCTGTTAAAGTTGCGCACATACACAACACCAATGCCGGTTTCAACCAGTTGCCCTTCAAGGGCGCCTTCATACTGGTTGTGACTAAATCCTTTCAGACGGTAGCGGCCATCTTCTGTTAATTTGTATTCTACGGTAACATCTGTGGTAATATTACTGGCCGAATTCTGCTTTGCCCTTTCGCCCTCAACATCAACCACGCCGCCCACCTGAACGGACAAGCGCTCATTGAAGAGTTGCTTTTTTGCCCCGATGTCCACCTGTGTTCGTCCCTCTGCCTGTCCTGATTCATAGTCGTCGTATGACTGCACATCAAAGTTTAGTTCAACTCCGGGTATTAGTTTTGCACTTAGTTTGTTTAATTCGGCGGATAGAAACTTACCTACTGTGGAACGCACCACCGTTGAAGCTCCCATATTTGCCCCGGATTGCAAAGGATTTTCCTGAATAAACCTGCCCAGTACCAGCAACGCAAACACTTGCTTGTTCAATGCTGATGGGTCTTCATTTAGCATATTCAGCTTGGAGTTTACAGCCCCTCCAAAAATTCCTTTATCCTCGGCCCTGAGCTGAATATCGAAACTGATTTCAGGCTTCATGATTGCACCCCGCAGTTTCAGATAGACTAAAAAGGGGTATCGCTGTTTATAGGTGTTTTGATCGGCTTCGCTTAGTTCGGCGATCTGATCGGCCACCAGATCGATGGGGGAAGTCCTGACGGTATAAATGGCATTGATGGAGATGTCGGCGTCCAATGGATCACCATTCCAGATGAGCGTGCTGCCCGGATCGATATCGAATTTTCTTTTTACAATGGATTCAAGTGTAACGATATAGCTGCCTTCATTCAGATTGTAGGCGCCTGTCAGACTCATTTTACCACTGCGGTCAATGGAAAGATTCAAGGCTGCTTCGCCTTTTACTACCAATGAGTCGGATGAAGTTGGATCCATCATCAACCTGAGTGTCGCTTCTTTATCTATCTCGATGATGGAGGAGAGGTCAAAGCCGGTGAAGCCCGACTCCTGTATTTGCTGCTTATCGTCTCTGTAAAAGATGGGATCAATCTTATGCTTGTTGTCGATGATCACAACATCTTCCCCTTTGTAGGTGGTCAGTTTATCTTCAGGAATTGCAAAGGTGAAATTAGAGCCATCCTTCATTTTTATTCTGGCGTTTATCACAGGAAGCGACATCGGCCCTTTAACGCTGATCCGGCTGTCGATGATCATGCGCCCAAAAAACACTTTGTTATCCTTTGATGTTGTATTGAACAGCATAAAGTCTTGTGTTTTGACATCCAATGCAAAAATGAAATTCTGAAATTTTTCCATCTTAACCATGCCATCGATGGTCGCAGTGTTTCCTTTCGGATCAAGCAAAGTGAATGAATTGAAATAAAGTCCGTCCTTTTTCAGATGAATGGTTTCATTTTTCAACTGCAGCATATTGTTCAACGCTGAGGGTTTGATAAAAGCATTGTTAAAAGTAAGCTGTCCGGTAATCTCAGGTGAACTGGCATTGCCTTCAACAGCGATGCTTCCGGTAAGATTCCCGGATGCCTCCGTGATGGTTCCCATCGAAAATGCTTCAAAGGTTTTCAGCGAAAGTGAGGTGATGTCAGTTTTTATACTGACAGAATTGTCACCACCTTTTGGGATAAAATACCCGGTGGCCGACACATTGTTTTCTGCACCCGATAATTTTACCTCAATGTCAAATCTTTCCGAGCTTGGATTGTCCGCATTTATGGTCAGGTTTCCGATGGTTATTTCGCGAACAATCAAATCAGCTATCTGCAAATCAGCAACCAAGCCGTAAGCTTCTTTAACCCTGATCAGCATTGCTTTCCCATTCACAGTGCCCTGTAACAGACTGGTATCTTTAGAAACAATCCCGGAAATGTCGTTCAGGTCAAAATTATTGATTGCAATGCTCAGGTCGTCATTAAAGACATCATTTACTGAATGAACCTGAATCTGGCTGCCCGATTTCTCAAGATGTAGGTTGTGGATTAAAAATCCCATCTCCCCGAAAGCAATATAATTATCAGCAGCTATGTCCCAGCGCTCGTTCATCAGGTAGAATTCTTTGGGATCGAGTGTAAGATTGTAATTGGCGTCCTTTTTGACAATCTGTGCATTGATCAGCAGTTTTTTGTTTTGCCTGGCATCAATGGATGAAACTGTTGCGACAATGGTTGAATCGGCTAGTTTTCCACCGATCTGAAAGTTGTCGAGGTTGAATTGCGGGCTCGAAATGCTGGTGCTGGTGACTTTATAGTTCAGCGCCTTAGGATCTGAGCTTACCTCAAGTACAAGGTTTCTGACTTCAGTTGTGCCATAAACGATTTTTTTCATTTCGGCATTCAGTTTCAGGTCGTTTTTCTCACTATCAAAGCTTCCCCTGATCAGTCCGGGCTCGAATTCCTTCAATTGTGGCACGAATAAATCTGTCAGAATGGGATGATTGTGAAGTTGTACTTCAAATTCAAAATTCTGGTGATCCTGGCCGTTTGCAGGTGGATCGGGTTCTGAAAAAGGGAAATAGTTGTTCAGGAATTTCTTGATCTCACTTGCCAGAAATGCCGGTGAGAAAGTTCCTTTGTATTTGATGCCTACCAGCGCATTGCTAACCGTCAATTCACTCTTTTTTGATTCGTTGATAGAAGCAAGCATAAAGGATTCAAGCAGGTATTCCTTGTCTTCGTGGGCGATGTAAATCTTTGTGATTCCTGCTGTTCCATTGATTTCGTCCGCTGTTTTTCCTTTCAGGTCTGAAACCGCCTGCAAGCTGATCCGTATATCTTTTTCGGTAACTTTCAATTTTTGAAGGTTGGCACCTTTCAGGTTCAGGTTGAACTTATATTGTTCTTCGCCTGGATTCAAGTTGACCATCCCATCAAAATCGAAAGCTGCATATTGATCATCGAGCTTGATTTGTCCTTCGAATTTCTGGCCTGTGATATTGCCATCAATCAGAAGGTTTTGGTAGTTGTATCTATTCAGGTAAAGCTGAGAAACATCGGCCTTGATTGCTGCCCTGACCGTATTTTTATCAAGACCCTTTCCAATGGTTTCGGCTGTTAGCGACACAGGTCCAAAAAGTGCGGTATCCATCAGCAACTGTCCGACATCGAAATTCAACAGGCTTATTTTGCTGTTGAAATTTTCGCTTTTATCCACTGTAGCCGAAACATCTGCCGACCCATAACTACTGTTCATGGCCACTGTTGTGACAAAAGATTTCATCTCACCCTTGAAATTTATCCGCAACCCGATGATTTCAGGAAGCGAAATGCTATCAGGGATTGCGTCACCTGCCATCATTTTTATGTCTTTTCTGCCTGAATTGATTATGAGATCCGGAAAATTAAACCAGGCTGTTTCCAGCTCGGGCAGTCCCTTGACGGTAAAATTTGTTTTGAGGTTGGTGCTTCTTCCCGTTTTGATTGTAAAGTTTTTTCCGCTCAGGTTGTTGACCGGCCCTTTGACGCTTCCTGAAACGGTCGTTGTGTTCATCACATTTTTGAAAAATGGCTGATTGTAAAGTGCTGCATTGAAATAGACAATATCGGAATTCCTAACGCTTACTTTTCGCATATCCAGATTCAGAATCATGAATGGCAGTGAATCCTTCAACGAAGCAAGCGAAGAAAAACGGATGTTCAAGTCAGCATCTATGGCAGAATTGGCTGTTTTGATTTTTAGTTTCTTTGCTGTTATGGAATGTGTATCCATGCTGAAGTCAGTCTCAAATTGACTGATTGAAAAATCATGCTGATTCATCGTGGAGAATTCCTTTACAGTGATTGCTGTTTTTGCCTGTGACCAGAAGAAATCGGTGGCTTTCAGTATTAGATTCCTGTAAATCATGTGATTTGGATCGAAAGTATTTTTCAGTACAGGCTTATTCAAAACATTGTATGCCAAGGTGTTGTTGCTCAATTCAATGTTTCCGATTGATACCTTCCAGTCGCTGTGTTCTGCTTTGATGTTATCAGCCAATATGGCTTCTTCGGCTGGCGAAACCTTTTCGATTGACTTGTACCGAACATCACTTTCAGATAAATGCAGCTTGGCCGATGATACGCTTTGCTGATTCAGATCGATGGCTGAATATTTCAGTTCCAGACGGTTAACAGCGGCAAAAACAGACTGCCTGCTTACAGAATCTCCGTAGGTGATGCGGACATCGCTGATCTGTATTTTATTGGCTGATATTTGCGGCAAAGTGCTTTGCTTCGATTCATCTGTTGACGCAGAGACTTTATTGATCAATACATCAGCAATCATTTTTTCGATCGTTACTTCATCAATGGCATAAATTGAATTTGCCAGATCGAGTCTGTCCATGGTCAGCTTTAATTGCTTCAGGCTCAGCGCTGCATGTGTTCCGCCATAGTGGTCATCAAAGAGAAAACGAGTATTTTTCAACACAACCTTATCTACATTGATAATCCATTTACTGCTTTTTTCAGCTTCTGCAACTTTTTGACTGACTGTATCGCTGAATGCTGTTAGCAGGAAATTAAAATTGAACATGGAATCGGATTCGATGCGGCGGAGGTTGATGACAGCATCTTCAAGCACAAAAGAATTAATGTCAATCTTGTTTTTGAGCAGTGCAATCAACCCGATGTTGACTTTGACTTCACCGGCATAAAGCAGCGTATCTTGTTGAAGATCTTCAAGGTAAAGCCCTTTGATAACCACTGATTTGGGGAAGGAGATGCGAATCTTCTCCAGCTCAATCCTTGTATGTGTTTTGCTGCTGACAAAGTTGACAGCATAGCCGGTAATCTTGTTTTGAATGGCAGGAAACTGAATCAGCAAGGCGAGCAGAATAAACAGCACCACAAAGCCAAGAGCGATCCAGACGGTCACCTTCAACATTTTTTTCAGTAAAGCACCAAATCTATTCATCTTCAAAAATGAGATACTGATGAAGCAATTGTCATGCTCAGCTATTTAATTTTCCTTTTCGTTTGCGCTGAAAGTGACTTCGAAGATCACAAATAGACATTTTATTCATAAAACATACGATCACCTTCAGGCTCTGCAATTCATTTTTGAAGGCTTATTGAATGTATAACTCACAAAACCTTGACAACGCATTACAGAGGTACAAATATGAATCAATTAACCGGTGAAAGCATTACACAATTGTTGGCATGATTTGTATTATTCACACATGTTCAGGCAAAATTGTTTTATAAAAAAAAAAGCCCATAGCATCGAACAGGAAAGTATCCATGCTATGTGTTCCGGAGCTCAATAATACTCATTTCTCTTGTACTTTTGCTTGATCAAAAGTACCAAAAACCTGTCCGCCTTTGGAGGAACTTGGCACAAACAATGCGCCGCCCCGCCGTTCGCGCAGGGCTTACCCACCCGACCCGGTGAAGAAGGGAAGTGTTTCAGTGTCTTGTTTCGAACGGATGAATTTTATATAAAACTCCGGAGAATGGAGGTTTCAGCAGAAAGCGCCTAAGCCATCCAAGAGCTTAATCGCTTCTCGAAAGACTTTGCCGCCTCCACCGTTCAACACTGGAAGGAGATGGAGATTATGTTTTGGAAGATGTTTGGAAGGGGGTTTTAGGGGTACTCAAAATGTAGTTCCCTATTTTATTCTTGTTTCAATTATTCAAAATCCACCTCAATTTATACAATCATAGTCACCTTGCAGTTGTAATTCAAACAGACCGGTGTACTGCATTCACATTTCAAAAACAGGCATTATGTGGGATGATTAAAAATGACATAGTTATTGACGTTTTTACCAAAAATTGGTAACTTTGCAAAAAAAGCGATAAGTTATGAATAGAAACACATCAATATCAATAGGGACCTATTTTGACAATTTCATTAAAAGCAGAATTTCTGAAGGACGCTATAAAAATGCCAGCGAAGTCATACGAGCGGGTCTGAGGCTATTGGAAGAAGAAGAGAATAAGCTTATTGCACTTCGGGAAGCTATTCAGCAAGGGATAGAAAGTGGAATTGCTCATGACTTTAACCCTGAAACCCATCTTGAAAAAATAAAAGCAAACAGAAAAATGAATGGCTGAATTTAGGTTTACAAACAAAGCCGTTGATGATTTAACTCAGATTTGGAATTACACCCTTTCTAAGTGGTCAGAAAAACAAGCAGACAACTATTATCATATGCTTATTGAGAATTGTCATAAAGTTGCATGTAAACCAGAATTAGGCAAAAATTATTCAGGTGTTACTGAAAACTTATTGGGTTTCAAATCAGGCCGACACGTCCTGTTTTACAGGATTATTGAAGCCAACGAAGTTGAAATAGTAAGAATCCTTCACGAGCAAATGGACTTAAAGCATAGAATAAGTGAAAAATAACTTCACTACAAACGTAGTTTAAGTCATTGTGGAAGATGTGGTTATGGAAGTTTTTTCTCTATTTAGAAGAAAGTATATCATTGAATGAATATGTTGGCTTTTAATCCCAAAAGCCAAAAATCACATGCTTCCCATCGGGATGGATGAAGGTGGTGGTGATCTCACCAATTGTTCCCTCGTTTTCGTGCCAGTTTGATGTTTTCACCTACTTGCTCCATGATCTTCTGATGCTGTTGAAACAAGATTTGCTTTTTCGTACGCATCGCTTATTGTTGAATATTATCCACAAAAGCAATGCAAATGTGTGGAATAATCAACAATTTATTTTTAATCATGATATGATTTCCAATTCGAGGATTGTTTAAAAACTGCTTAACGTTTACCCCAACCCTTTTTCAAGCTTGCTGAAAATTGCAATCCAAGGTAATTCCCTGATAAATCATAATACCCTCTGGTATCTGGGGAGGTAAATAAGTTAGCAAACTGATACTCCCCGCTAATGGTTTGTGATTCATTCCATATATGAGATTAAAATTTCAATTAGCTATATTCTCAACACATCACTCCGCATTTAATGCGCTTGCAATTGCACGGTTGATGTTGTCAATGAAGATGTATTTTTCAGTATTCATATTGCCTTTGTACACAACCTCAGCATTTTTATTGATAATGATCATAGCCGGAACAGCTTCAATATAAAGAAGTTTCCGGCATTGTTGTGACGCGAGGCTGTCGGCGTATAAATTGTCAAAACCATAAGAAAATTTATCTGTCACTTTTTTAACTTGCCCCAATCCTTGCTTGCGCTGAATTAAATTAACGGCATAAAATTCTATTTCCGGGTTCGCGGCATATTTTTGCTTCAGCTTGTCGAAATCTGGAAATTTTTGAAAGCAGATGCCACAGCCTATATTCCAGAAATCAAGTACCAGAGTTTTACCACGTTGATCGTCCAGTTGGAAAACCGAACCGTCACTCCTTTGCAACATAATTGAAGGTGCGGGATATTTAACATGATTTTTATTGCTAAAAGCATATGCGAGCCAGTTTGGCATACCAAGATACCCCAAAAGAAGTATGATAACGAAGCCTGTTGAAACAGCTGCAATTATTTTGGGTTTAATCACTCCGTTGGTTTGCCATTTATTGATCTGCAATCCGGCAGAAATGGTTACTAATGGTAAAAATGCAATGGGATACACATGCACGAGATCATGTCGCAAAACAAATACTGTATAAATGGCCAAAAAGGGTAAAACAGTAATAGCTCCATATAATAAGCGTGAAAGACCCAATTTTTTCCCATAAATTAGTCCAACCACAAAATAAACCATGCCGCATATCGCCAATTGATTGATCCAGTTTAATGCACCTGCCCGCAATGATATAACAAGACTTACAACAATAATCAATAAAACAATTAACCAATTTTTCATGTCCCTCATTCTATTTGTTTTTGTCTACTGATGAGTATAACACTAGTCCCAATAATCAAAAAGAGCATCCAAATTTTCTTTTGTTGCATTGTCGTTAAGTTTTTTAATGTTATTGATCCATTTTTTCTATGAGGTTTCAATTTAAAATGCGTCTTCAAGTTAACGAATTGACTAGCTATATGACAAAGACCAAAGTTACACCGTTAACGATTCATTAATATCCTGAGCAGTCAAAAACGCATCCAAAAAATTGACTTTTTTTGAAAATAATTTTTTATGTACCTGATATAGATTATGTTAAAAAAAATAGCTATTGAATTCGATCTTGTATTTTTTTTGATTTAAGAACGATAGTGGAAATAATGAAACACTTCACTTCTTGCCGGGTTGAGCAAACAAGAGCATTAAGAAAAGAGTTGCTATTAGACAACATATTCTAAGATAAACCATTAGCTCCATACAAAGCTTATGGAACTCAATACATTTACGGTTTTTGATCAAAAAAAAACAGGTATACCTTCTGCAGCAAAAGCAACCTATTCCAAATCCATATCCGTTTTCATGCTGATGGTCATATTGCAGTTGCAATCTTTACAATCCGGGCTGCTGCAATCACATTTTACAAACGGAGCTGTTTCGATAAAACTGACTGAACAGGCAGCACAGGGTTCGCCCTTGCAACTTAAGGTTGGGCTTCCCGTCCCATTCATATCCATTGATTTAACCAGCCTGCTCTTTCCGTTCAGTACATACACTTTGCCCTCGTCAAGCAAGGCGATGATGCCAATGCATGAAATATTATCCGAATTTCCTTCCACTGAAGTGCCAATATACACATGCTTCCCATCGGGATGGATGGAGGTGGTGATTTCACCAATTGTTCCGTCGTTTTGCAACTGAAGCCTGAAATAATCTACCAGACCGACCACCTTTGTGAGCACTACCTTTTCGTGCTCCAGCTTGCCCACAACACCTTCGTTTGCACGTCAAATATAAGTGTTAGAAATCAAAATAATAAAAGTTAAACAAGGATAGAGAAATACCCTATACTATTCAAACTAATAATTTCGTCCAACAATTGGAATAGCATAACTTCAATAAAGTCCAATTAAAGAATTGTCCATTGACACCTTCAGAAATTTCAACTTACTGGAATGGTAAGTTGCATTGTATCAAAGAAACTTAAGAACCAAGCCCAGCCTTAATTCGGAAGCGTCATTACCATTAATCCATTGAACGTTGGCTTTTTTGAAGCCATATTCTGTATACAAACCAAGATTTCTGGTGAAAAAATAGCTTGCGCCGGCACCAATAAAGTAGTAATTAGCCAGTTTTAGATTTTCAAAAGCTGGATAATACTGTTTCCACCCTGCTTTTCCTGCCAAATAGAAATCAAATCTTAGTTTGGGGTTATTAATAAAAAATGGGATGAGGTGTAAATTTGCATGAGGGCCAAAATGCATCAATAAGTGTTTGTTGGCGAAGATGTTTCCGGCTGCATCCTTTTCAAATTTAAAGTCTTGGTAAATCCCTGTGGAAAAACCTGCTTCAAAAAGCTTATTAAACCGATAGCTAAATTCAGAATTAATATAGCCATACTTTTTTCCATGTGCCTTTGGAGAGTAGGTAGGCCATCCTGAAACTCTGATCCTAAATTTGGCGTAAGCATTTGTTTCCTGTGCATCAAGAGTTATTACACCCAGAATAAATATCAGTATTAGAAAAATGGATTTATTCATGATAAAAAAGTTTGCTGATTTTTTGTTTTAAAGATTTCTTTGGTCTGGCTCCGGCAACCCATAGGTTTCGTTTATACGAAATATTTGGAATAATTGTGAATAAGCTCAGTTGATAAATTGCCGGATCAATATGGGCTGTATTTGACTGTGATGGATGAAAAAAGTCTTTAGTTTGATCATCCACCAAATAATAGTAAACCGGATTTCTTCTGTTATAGGCATTGTACAAACCAAAAGTCCAGGATGAAAACACCAGATTGTTTTTGTTGAGTTTGTTGACCGTAAGTGAAATATCAAGCCTGTGATAATGCTTCATCCGTGAACTGTTGCGTTCACCATAGATGAGAACCTCTTCGAGTGTTGTGTTGCCTTCATCATCGAGAATAGCAGAGAGGTGACGCCCTGCAATTGGTGTATATGGGAGTCCTGATTGAAATATCCAGGCGGCAGAAAGTGTCATTCGGGGGTTTAACTGTTTATCTATAAGCACTGATAGCGCATGTGGACGGTCAAATTCAAAGGTATATTTTTCACCTTTGTTAATCCCCGGAAACCTTCTCCACACCTTGCTCAGGGAGTAAGAGGCAGTAGCATTCCAGCCATTTATTTTTTTGTTAACCATTATTTCCAAACCATAAGCTCCACCATAACCCTTGTTTTCTAGTTTTGAGTACCATTGTGTATTGCCTTTCAAGTTTGAAATGCCTTCTTTATACGTGGTTAGATTGTTTAACGATTTGTGATAGAGATTTAAGTCAAAACGTAAGCCCTGTTTATCCAGATCGCTTGACCAGCCGATATTTAGCTGATCGGAAGATGCAGGCGCAACTTTATTGTCGGCCGGAATCCAAACTTCATTGCTGTAGATCGAACCTGATGTGAAAAGCAATAGTGTAAACTGATGTACACGCATATAGCCTATGATGATCTGGTGATTATCACCGAGTTGTTTTTGAAGCGTCACACGTGGTTCGGGAAGCACTGCTGAATAAGTCGCATTTTTATAAAACGTTAGCCTGCCACCCGGAACAAATCTGAACTTTAGGGGTAAATCAATGCTTCCTTCAGCGAAAAGCGCTGTTTCATTTGTAAAAGACTTGATTGGTTCAATGGTAGCGATATCTCTCGAATTTTCGGAGTATGCAGGTAGTAAAGCTGAAAACAAACTATTGGCTCCAAACTCCATTTTAATCGAGCGGTTAACCTGCCATTTCCCCACTGTACTCAGGTTTATGACGCTAACCCGTGATAGAAACTGGCTTTGAAATAGATTTAGGTTTAGATCATCAGCGTAGTTAAAGTACTGCTTTTCCTGGAGACGGTATCTGTTGTATGCTATATGACTCTCCAAAAATATTTTTGGAGAAAGCGCGTACTTCCAGCCCATTGAACCCATAATGTTACCCCAGATATTGGTTAGAGTATTTTTGTTGGCCGGATTTTGATTACTTTTCTTGGCGTAGTAGTTGAGGTAGTCATCTCCGTAGTAAAAACTTAAATGCAGGCTGTTTTTCGAGTCTGGCTTCCACGAAACTTTTGTATTGATATCATAAAAGCCATAAAACATGATTGCGCCCATTCCATCGCTTAAACCAGAGGCTGCCAGCATAAAAAGATCAAAAACACTTTTTCTGCCTGTAAAAATGAAGGTTGTGTTTCGCTTTAGCGGCCCTTCAATCATAAATGAAACATCCGTTATGCCAAATTGCATATTTCCTTTTAAGGCGGTATTGTTACCTTCTTTTTGGGTAACATTAAGTATTGATGATAGTTTGCCGCCATAACGTGCAGGAAAATTGCTTTTGTATAAATCAAGGGAATTTATGATGTCAGGGTTAAACACTGACATGAAACCGCCAAGATGGTTCACGTAAATCATTGGCACCTGATCAAGTTGGTAGCTGTTTTCTCCCGGGTTTCCACCTCGTACCAACATTACACTTGAGGCCTCGCTTTGTGGCATAATACCGGGCATTAGCTGTAAAGCTTTTATCACATCTGGTTTACCACTTATGCTTGGGGTTCGTTGCAAGATGTCCGAACTAATTTTTATGACATCACTTTTTCTAAATATGTCGGATTTTATCACAATTTCAGACAACAGTTTTCCGGGTATCATATTGATTTGTAATATGGTATCCCTATGGGAGCTAATGGAAATAAATTGTGTTTGATAACCAATAAAAGAAATGCCAAGTTGCGCAGGGGCTTTCAAAACAAGCATAAAATGTCCGTTGTTGTCTGTACTTGTTCCAAAAGTATAGCTGCTATCTGCAATATTTGCTCCAATCAGACATTCCCCTGTTGATTGATCTCGTATCACTCCTGAGATACTTGTTTGTGCATGAACATCAACAATGCCAAGAAGACAAATTAAAGCAGTAAAATATGGAATCAAAGTCTTCATTGCCTAATAGGATGGATAGATGGTGTCTGATAGAATTGAAGAATATGCCGCAAAAATCCCATAACCGTTTTCAACATTTGAATAAACGTTAAATACAGGGTTTCCGCCTAAAGCAAACTCAGGGTATCTTCCTGTTTCATATAGCTTTAAGCTGCGCTTATGCAAGTAATATGATTTACTAACCTTTCTAAGTTCAAAAACAAAAGGATATAGGGTTGTCCGCCATTCACCGTCAACACCTGTACTGCCTGCACTTCCTGTTGTATAATTTAATACCATCGTATAATTGTTGCCCGTTATTGTAGCATTGCTAAACAGCGCTATTGGCAAACCTTCCTCCAATAGAACAGGATCAACAATATTCAATAATTCGGCACTTTTGTCACTGTTCGCGAGTCTTATAACAACCTCATAATAAGCAACTTCATTGGGATTGTTATTAAACGTGAAATTGATTGCAGGATAGGTGGTACCTTCTTCATCTTTGCCGGCAATGGCGATGTGTTGCAGATTTAGGAATACAGGTTCAGAGGGTATTTGCGTAGAGGAAAAAACAGTAGAAAAACCAGGCACAGTCACTTCACAATGATAGGTTTCACCTGTTTCAACACTCAAACTGGCTTTGTACCAACCATCTCCTTCAGGTAGTAATGCCATATCAACTCCATTGTCAGAGAACACACGCACAATGGCATTGTCAACTCCATCGATGGAGCCCTTTTCGATCTTTGTTGCCATTGACACGTGAACGGCAATCACACTGTCGCGGGTAAGAAAGCTGTTTACTGTGGGCACTTTATCAAATGGAGGAAAGTCATCATAAACCTTTTCCCTGCAGCTTGACAGGAATAGCATTATCAACAGAATGGTACAGCGCATAAAAATTCTATTTTTTGATCAAAAATAAGCAATGTGCCTTTCAAAAGCACATTGCTTTGAAATATTATCTTAGTTAATTATGGAACTAAATATGTGTTACATTGTAGTAATACAGGATCAGTTGATGGAGTATCTGCCCAAGCATTGTATCCATCAAAGTGCCCATTTCCGTCTTTGTTTTCTCCAATTGATACCCATTGCTGACATAGAATCCCAGACAAGGATGAGGTAGATGTCCCTGAGTTTGAATAGTTACCAATAAGTCTAACCCAAGAGTTCGATTGGTTATAAATATAGTAACCGGCAGCAACTTTGATATTACAACTAATTGTTCTAGTGTCATGTCAATCTATAATTGTCGGATATAGCCGAGCTAATTTAATTCGAGCATCTGTATTTGTAAACTGCCAGTTTATCTTAGCTGTTTTATTATTTCGATGGGTCTGCCATGCAGTAACTTCTTTCTCCATAAT